>DASSUI010000001.1:0-14312 GCA_035707105.1 Gaiellaceae bacterium
CACCTCGTCTCCAAGCGCGTGGGCAACTACCAGTTCAACCCCGAGTCGAGGCTCCTGTTCGACCAGCTCTGGGTGCGATAGCTACAGGTCGACATCCTCGCCGTTCGAGTTGCTGACGTGGCCTGCAAGCGCACTAGAAACGGGTCTCATCCTGCATAGTCCCGGGTCGTTCGCTGAGAAGGCAACACTGCATCCCGCACTCATCCCGCGGGAGGCCGCCGGAAGCTCCCGTCCATCCCCGCGAATCCCCGCAACGCACGGTCGAAAGACGCCGCTCACGGCGGGAATCCCCGCAGATTCCCGCTCAGCCCGCAACCGCCAAGACCGGCCTGTCACGCCGGAGGTCGCGGGTTCGAGTCCCGTCGCTCCCGTCAGGTTCCTGCCTGATTTCTCGATCAGGAGACCCTCATCTCCGAGTGGCGGCGTGGAAGCACCGGCCGAGCATGATGCTGCGCGCTGTTCAGGGCCCTCAACGACCCGGCTTGCGCCGATCCCGATGAGCCACTCCGCGAGCGACGTCCTACGCGGCCTCGCTGTGTGAGATCTGGTCGATGCAGACCGTGACCGCGAGAATCAGCGCATCGTTCTCGCCCTCGGCGATCTCGATGCCGTAGACATCGCGCATGCGGAGCCAACGCTTGGATACCTCGGCGACCTCGTCGCCGCCACGCTGGATCTTGTACTCGTGGTCGACGATGTTGCCCTTCGCCTCCATGTCCTCGCCGTCCTCGACCTCGATCGAAAAGCGGTCGCGGAGCGGGCTCACGAGCGCCTTCTTGACCGTCGCGACCGTCTTGCCGTCGCGCTCGATCTCCATCGTGTCGCGAATGCTCAGCAGCTTCTTCTGGATCGTGAACACCTCGCCACCCTCGGGCGCCTCCAAAACGAGCGTGTTGCGAATGCGGAGCGCCTTGCCGTCCACCTTGTACGCAGGGTGCCCGCCGTCGGTTTCGATCCAGTAGTCGTCGCCGATCGCGAACATCCTCTCGCGCATCTGGTACTTCACTTCGACCCCCTTCGGCACCTGGTGGTATCCCGTCACGACCCTACTCCCGCTGCCAATGGCAGGTGGTCGGGTTCGGCCTCGTCAGAGGTGATGGTGTCGGCGATGAGCTGCACGAAGCTGGCTGTTGCGTCGAAGGGGGCTGCGTGGCCGGCCCCTTCGATTCGATGCGTTCTCGCAGCGGGGATGGCAGCGGCGAGCGATCGAACGAGCCGGAACATGTTGTCGGGGCTCCGTGCGCCGTAGCTGCACACGACTGTGACCTCGACAGTCGCGAGGTCCGTCGCCGACGGATAGCTGCCGATCGAGTTGCGGAAATCCGCCAAGGCGGGCCTGGCGTTCTCCCTGCCGGCCCGCCGCCACTCCTCGGGAAAGTCATCCCACGCGCTTCCACCGTCACGGTAGGTGTAGGCGGAGCGCAACAGCGTTTCGGCCGCGTCACCCTGTCGGCCGCGGAGAGCGAGCGACCCGATCCTGGCCAGCGCCGCGAGCTGGGAAACGGAAGGAAGGTGACGAGTGAACCGCCATGGGAACTCATGGGCGACAACTGACCGCACGAGGTCCGGGCGACGCACCGCGAGGTCGACGGCGATCGCGGCCCCGGCGCTCGTACCGACCACGACGGCGGGCTGGGCCCGCAGGGACTCCAGAATCGCTGCGGCGTCGGCCGTATGCGTGGAGATCGAGCGCGCCGGTTCGCCGCCGGAGCGGGCGTAACCCCGGCGGTCGTAGGTGATCACTCGTCCGACCCGGGCGAGCTCCTCGGTCGCGGAGCCCCAGGTCGAGGCCGTCGCCCCGGCAGGGTGAATTAAAAGGATCGGTATGTCCTCGCCCAGCTCCTCGTAATAGAGGTCGCATCCGTCCGACCTCACGGAACCCATGACCGGCCTCGGCCATAGGGTCATGGGATCTCGACCTCACTGACGCGGCTGACGGTCGTGCGCTCGGCGACGTAGTAGGGGAGCAGGCGGAGCGCCTCCTCCTCGGTGTCTGCGTCGACCGTCCACCAGATCGCGTGTCCGCCGGAGCGGCACGAGGCCAGGGTCGGACGGTGGCGAAGCGGACTCTCGAGTCCCCTGAACGCGGCGAAGACGACGCCGCACTCGTGCGGCTCGTGGCGGTGCTGAAGCAGGTAACGAGACATGGTTCGAGCTTGCCTCGAAGCGGCCATGCCGACATCGGGGCGTCACCCTGAACCTGCACCCTGATTCCTCCATGCGGCGACCCTGAGTCGCCATGCACACCAGCAAGGGGGACATCGTCCGCTTGCCGCAGGCCTCGTCGGTCGTGCTGACGAAGGCCGACATCCGTAGAAAATACTGACCGCAGACAGTGCTTTCACCGATGACGCATGCGCTCGCGTAGTGCAGACGTGGCTGAACCGGGCGAAGGAGGCGCGATGGCGTTCTCGGTGGCGCCGCGACCAGCGCACGACGATAACCCCCTCGTGGGGCGCGCCGCCGAACTCGAGCTGCTCGAGCAGTTGCTCGAGGAGCTTGAGCGAAGCCCGCAGGCCGCGATCGAGCTCGTGGGCGAGCCGGGGATCGGCAAGACGCGACTGCTTTCTGAGCTCGCCTCACGTGCCGGGCTGCGCGGACACCTCGTTCTCTTGGGATCAGCGTCGGAGCTCGAGCGCGAGCTTCCGTTTTCGGTCTTCGTCGACGCGTTGGATGAGTATGTCGAGAGCCTCGACCCCGACCAGCTCTCGACCCTCGACGACGACGTACAGGCAGAGCTCGCGCACGTCTTGCCCTCGCTGTCTGCGCTCGCAGCCGGTCGAGCGGTGGCGCCCCAGCACGAGCGCTATCGCAGCCATCGGGCGGTGCGCGCGCTGCTCGAGCAGCTCGCGCATAGGAGACCGCTCGTACTCGTGCTCGACGACTTCCACTGGGCCGACTCCGCCTCGGTCGAGCTGCTCGCCGCACTGCTGCGCCGGCCGCCCGCGGCGGCCGTGCTCACCGCCGTGGCGCTCCGCCCCCGCCAAACGCCGGAGCGTCTTGCAGCAACGCTCGAGCGGGCGCATCGTGCGGCTGTCGTGAACCGGGTCGAGCTCGGCGATCTAACGCCGGATGAGGCTCGCGATTTTCTCGGCGATAGGGTCGACGCTGCCGGCGCAGCACTCCTCTATCAGGAGTGCGGTGGCAACCCCTTCTATCTCGAGCAGCTCACCCGGTCGCTCGAGCGCGCAGGTGGAGCAACGCCCGCTCCCGAGATCTCACTGACCGGCCTCGAGGTCCCACCCGCGGTCGCCGCCTCGCTGAGCGAAGAGCTCGCGTTGCTGTCGGACGGCGGACGCCGCGTGCTCGAGGGAGCAGCGGTGGCGGGCGATCCCTTCGAGCCCGAACTGGCGGCCGCTGCGGCCGCCACATCTGACGCCGCGGCGATGGACGCAGTCGACGAGCTCTTGCAGGTCGATCTCATCCGAACGACCGACGTGCCCAGACGCTTCCGCTTCCGCCATCCGCTCGTCCGGCGCGCTGTCTACGAGGCCACCGCGAGCGGCTGGCGCCTCGGGGCCCACGAGCGGTGCGCAGAAGCCCTTGCGGTGCGGGGAGCGACAGCGCCGGCGCGCGCCCACCACGTCGAGCGGTCGGCGCGCCACGGCGACGCGGCAGCCGTGGCCCTGCTGCGTGAGGCCGGCGAGTCGACGGCTCGGCTCGCGCCCCTGAGCGCCGCCCGCTGGTTCGGCGCGGCGCTCCGGTTGCTCCCAGCGCCCGCGCCCGGGCAGGACCGCGTCGAGCTCTTGCTCGCCCGTGCCGCGGCGTTTTCGGCGGCTGGGCATTTCACCGCCAGCCATGAAACGCTGCTGGAGGCGGTCGCAATCGTCCCGCGGCACTCGAGCGCCCTCTGCACGACAGTCGCGACGACCTGTGCCGCGGTAGAGCGTCAGCTCGGGCGATACGAGCAGGCACACGGGCGTTTGGTGAGCGCTCTTCGCAACCTGCCAGACCCGGCCTCGGTCGAGGCCGTCGAGCTGCTGATCGAGCTGACCCTCAACGCGTTCTACCGCGCGAGGTACGAGGCGATGCACGACTGGGCCCGGCAAGCGGTGAGCGCCGCGAAGGTCACGGGAGACGCGGCCCTGTTAGCAGCGGCCCTCGGCATGCCCGCGCTCGCAGCCGCCATGACCGGACCGACCGAAACAGCTCGATCCCACCGTGCGGAAGCCGCAGCGCTCGTGGATGAGCTGTCCGACGACGAGCTCTCGCGCCGCCCCGACGCCGCGTCCTGGCTCGCTGCGGCCGAGCTCTACCTCGACCTCTACGCCGAGGCCGACGCGCACGCGAGTCGTGCCGCCGGCCTCGCTCGCGCGACTGGGCGAGGGGATCCCTTGTTCCGCCTGTACCCGATCCTCCCCCGGATCTGGTACGTGCGCGGCAAGCTGACCGAGGCCGCCGAACTTCTGGACGGCGCCATCGAGGCCGGGCGCCTGCTCGGCTCCCCGCCGGCTCTCGCCGGGAACCTTTTCAACCGCTCCGTCGTCGCAGTCGCCGTCGGCGATCTCGACCTCGCGCTTGTCACCGCAGAGGAGGCGGTAGAGCTCACGCGCCACCTCGACGACGGCTTCGTCACCGCCTGGGCTGCGGTGAGGCTTGCCGGCGTGCTGCTCGAATCCGGGCAACCACACCGAGCCGTCGAGCTACTCCTCGGCCGCGCCGGCGGTGAGGAGTTGACACTCATCCCCGGCGGCTGGCGGGCGTACTGCCTCGACTTGCTGACGCGGTGTTGGCTGGCGCTCGATCGCCGTGGCGAGGCCGAGCGCGCAGCCGCGCTCACCGCGGTCGCAGCAGCGGACCTGCAGCTTCCCCTCGCTACTGCCTGGGCCGACCGTGCTGCCGCCGCGGTAGCTCTGGACTCGGGGGACACTGCCCGCGCGATCGAACGCGCACTCGCTTCCGGCGATGCCGCTCAGGAGGTCGGCGCCCCCATCGAAGGCGCGCTCTCGCGCACGCTCGCGGGCCGCGCGCTAGCGCGCGCCGGCGAGAGCGACCGGGCCGTGTCGGAGCTTCAGCGCGCAGCCGAAGCCTTCGACGCGTGCGGCGCGCTGCGCTACCGCGAAAGCGCGGAGCGAGAACTCGGGAAGCTCGGGCACCGACCCCACCGGCGCACGCGCCCAGGCAGGACCGACGGGACGAGCATCGACTCGCTGACCGAACGCGAGCTTCAGGTGGCACGGCTGGTCGTCGACCGCAAGACGAACCCCGAGATCGCGGCGGATTTGTTCCTCAGCCAGAAGACGGTCGAGACGCACCTGCGCAACATCTTCCGAAAGATCGCCGTCTCGACCCGCGTCGAACTCGCACGCGTAGTGGAGCACGCCGACGACGGCGACCGCCCAACTTCGCCCGACTCGCGCTCGGCCGCAGTTACATAGATCAGGGTCGGCTGTTCGAGAAATCAGGGTGCTGGATCAGGGTGACGCCCCGATGTCGCAGCGGCGCGGCAGCGGCAAGCTCGGCCCATGCAATCGGAAGAGAAGGGAGGCAAGACGACCATGTTCGAGGTGACTGCGCGAATCAAGATCCGCCCGGGCGCACTCGACGGCTTCAAGCAGCAGGCGGCCGAGATCATGAGGCAGGTAGAGGAGAAGGACACGAAGACGCTGCGCTACGACTGGTTCATCAGCGACGACGGAACTCAGTGCGAGGTCCGGGAGGGCTATGTGGACGCCGACGCCGTGCTCGAGCATGCCCAACACATCGGGGAGGCCAGGGCCAAACTCTTCCGCGATTTCGCCTACGACCACGACATGACGCTCTACGGCGAGCCGTCGCCGGCACTCGCCGCGGCATTCGAGGCGCTTGGGAGTGCCGTCACGTACACGAAGTACTCCTTCTTCCAGGGCCTGGAAGCCGAGGTGCTCGACCAGGTCCCGGCTTAGACAGGCGCCCGAAAGGGGTGGTAACGGTGACCCAGAGCCATGCCCCATCAACAGCGTTGCGGCCGCAGGCCGGCGCTCGCCGCTCGGGATGGACCGGCGGCCGCATCACGGCAATCGTGATCGGAGCGCTGCTCGTCCTGCTCTCGCTGGCCCTACTGGGCGCTGGGGGAACAGCCCTCTGGGCTGACCGCACCCAGCGCGACGGGGGTTACGTGACGACCGACGTCCACGAGTTCTCCACGTCCGGCTCGGCACTGGCGACAGTGTCGACCGAGCTGGGATCGGCGGGGATCGGCTGGCTGTACGCCCCGGGACTGCTCGGCACAGTTCGGATACGAGTCACGCCAACTAGCGCCGGCCCACCGCTGTTCGTCGGGATCGGCCGCTCCACGGACGTCGATCGCTACCTCGCGGGCGTGAACCACACCGTCATCACCGAGTTCTGGGAGGAGAAGACGGAGGCGGTCGCTGGCAGCCCGCCCGCATCTGCGCCCGGAACGCAGGACTTCTGGGTCGTGTCCTCCACCGGCTCCGGGCCCCGGACCGTGGAGTGGGATCCGACCGACGGATCGTGGACCGTCGTCGTGATGAATGCCGACGGGCGACCGGGGATCGCCGTGGGAGCGGATCTGGGGGCCAAAGTCCCGGCACTGCTGTGGATCGCCGGCGTGCTCGCTGCCGGCGCGCTCTTCCTGGCCGGCGGCGCCCTCCTGATCGCGGGTGCGTTCCGCCGCAACCGCACGCTTACGACCGAATGGGAAGGAGGAGTCATGTCTACGCCCGCCATCACCGTCCCCGTCCCACGTGCATTCGCGGGCCCGAAAGAAGTGGTTGACAGGTACGAAGGAATAGAGCAGTACTCCCTCGGCAAGATCGTCGCCGTTTGGGCGGCAGCAGCCCTGCCGATGGGCATCCTCGTCTGGGTCGTCGCGCCGGCGATCAAGGACGGCTTCAGCGGCGACGGGAACGTGCCCCTGTTCAAGGCGCTGCTCCTGCTCCTGACGATCGGCCTGATCTGGCAGTTCGTGCTCGTGGCCGGCCTCGTTTGGCGCGAGGAGCGTACGCTCCGCTGGACGGTGGTTCGCGACGTGCTCTGGCTCCGTTCACCGCGCAGCCCCCGTACTGGCCGCGTCGGCGGTCGCCTGTGGCTGATCGTAATCCCGTTGAGCTTGCTGTTCGCGGTGGGCGGATTCGTCCCGACGTTCTCCATCCCGGAGAACCGCGACTTCGCAACCTGGATCGGCTCGGACGCAGGCCAGACCTTCATGCACGGGAACTGGGCCTGGCTCGGCGTCATCCTCACGCTGTTTCTCTTTAACACAGTGCTGGGCGAGGAGCTTCTCTTCCGCGGCCTGCTCCTGCCGCGGATGAAGGGCGCCTTCGGCCGCGGCGACTGGGTCGCCAACGCCGCGCTGTTCGGCCTGTACCACGTGCACGAGCCCTGGCTGATGCCGGGGACGCTGCTCGTGGACACGCTCGCGTACGTCTACCCGTCGAGGCGCTACCAGAGTGCGTGGATCGGAATCGCAGTGCACAGCTCCCAGACACTGTTCTTCGGAGCGCTCGTCTTCGCACTCGTCCTCCGCTGAGGCCATGTCCCGCTCGCTCGCACCCCAGCGTCGCGCCCGCCGGAGTGCTGCCGCGGCGGTGCCGCGGCCGGCCCTTGCTGGGGCTCGCGGCGCCCGCCGCGTGAGCCGGGGCGCGACGACGTGAGGCAGAAAGGAGGGAGAAGTCATGCAGCCCATTAAGGAAGCGGCAGCCGAGTTCTTGACCAAGAAGCGGGTGGCGGTCACAGGGGTGTCCCGAACGCCCAAGACGCACGGGAGCAACAACGTGTACCGGCGGCTTCGCGAGCGTGGCTATGACGTCTTCGCGGTCAATCCGAACGCCCAGGAGGTCGAAGGGGATCAGTCCTACCCCGATCTGAGATCGATCCCCGGCGGGGTTGAGGCGGTGGTGATCGGAACGCGGCCCGAGATCGCCGAGGACACGATGCACGAATGCGCCGAGCTCGGCATCAAGCACGTCTGGATGCATCGCGGCCCCGGCGCAGGCAGCGTCTCCCCGGCCGCCGCCGATTACGGCCGCGAGCACGGCATCACCGTCATCGACGGAGGCTGCCCGCTCATGTTCGAGCCCACCGCCGATTTCGGCCACAAAATCATGCGCTTCGTGTACGCCGGAAAGGTGCCCAAGCAGGTCTGAGTGAGAGAGGAGAAGAGATGAGCGCCAACAGGAAACTCCTGGATCGTTACGTCGAGCGGTACAACGCCGGCGATCTCGACGCGGTCATGGACCTGTATGCCGAAGAAGCCGTGCAGAACATGCCGGACGGCACCTTCGTGGGCCGGGACGCGATCCGCGACCGCCTCGCCCAGGAGCTGATCGCGTTCCCGGACGTCAACCACGTGGTGCGCAGCTTCGTCGAGCAGGACGACGCGTTCTGCGACGAGTGGACCTTCGCCGGGACGCACACCGGTTCGCTGCTGCTGCCGGACGGCCGCGAACTCGCTCCCACCGGCAAGTGGATCGAGGTCAGGGGCATGGAGTACTGCCAGGTGAACGACGAGGGGAAGCTAATCGTCAACACCCTCTACTACGACAACCTCGCCGTCCTGGTGCAGCTCGGGCTCCTCGCGGAGGCCGTGCCCGCGTAGGCGCCGGCGGTGAGCAGTGGAGCGGAAGGAGGACGCAATGTCGATCGAGATGATTTGGATGTCGAAGAAGAACGTCACGCGGCTGTTCGTCGGTGCGCTCGTCGCAGTCGGCGCGGGGCTCGTCCTCGGCGTCGCTGCGCTGTGGGCGGCCTTGGCGAGCGATGCGATCGACCTCGGCGGCAGCGATTACATCGACGTGAACGGTGGGTCCGGCGCGTGGACCGCGCTCGGGCTCGTCATCGCCGGATCGCTGGCGATCCTGGTCGGCACCGTCGCAGCTGTGGTGTCCTGGATCGGCGCCCTTCTCAACACGTGGCAGCTCGAAGACAAGATGTGGTTCGCGTCGCTGCTTGCCCTCGGGCTGCTCGGCTTCGGCGTCGTCGCGATGATCGCCTACGTCGTCGCCGGCCCCGACGGCACGAAACAGAGCCTGGCACCTCCAGGCATCCCGGAAGCTGCTCGCACCTGAAGACCGCGGGCAGGAAGCAGCAGTCTTACCGGGCCCGGGGGCCCTCCCCCGGGCCTGCGGCGCCGGTCCGCGCGAACTCGGACTCCGAAGAGATCACGCAGCCGGCTCGTTCGGGCAGCTCGATGCTCGGGCTGGGTCCGGCCGGTGCGCGGGCATTACCACCGCCTGGCCACTCTCCGCGAGAGGTCCCAGCCCCGGTCGCTCCAGGGCGAGATGCCCCACGACCTCTCCTTCCTCGTCGACCGCGACAGCGGAGACGAGCTCGCCCGTCCGATTGAGCTGCGCGATTCGCTCGGGGCAATAGAGGTCACCGTTGGGATAGCTGTATCCATACGCGCGGTACACGCACTGCGCGACGTAGATGGCCTCGTCCGGTCGCATGCGGCGGATGCTGTACTCCTGCTCCGGAGCCCGTGGCCCGTCGGTCTTCTCCCGAGAGAGGTCGGACTCGGGCAAGTGGTCCGTCACGTCGGGTTGCGGCCGCTCCACGGCGAGCACCAGCTCGGTCCCGTCCTTCCCGAGGCTCTTCCAATGAACTTCGTCCACGAGCTCGTGGATGTCGCGCCAGGCGCGACTCGACACCTCCGGCTCCGTCGGCCCGGTCTCCTACTGACGCGTCGAGCGGCAGTCCGTGCTCTCTGATGGCCAACACCCACTTGGCGGGAGTGACCTCGGTGCGAAGCGTGATGCTGCCGAGCTCGTCGGGTTCGTAGGCGCGCTCGACCACGGCTGCGCACACCCTCTCGACCACACGATGGCCTCGATCCGCTCTGGAGACACTCCGGCGGTCTCCGCCGCCTGCCGCACGAAGGGACCCGCTCGAGAGATCGCCTTCGCCGTGCCGGGGATGGTCAGCTCTGCGCCCGGGTTCGGCCTGGGCGGGTCACCCTCCATGTGAGGATTCTGCTCGCTTCGCGGCCGCGCAGGGGGTCAGTGGTGGGTGACGGGAGTCCTCGGCGGACGCGACGATGCGTGCATTGCGGCGGCGACGGCGTCGCGGACGCGGCGCAACGTGGCTCCAGCATGCCGCTGTCTGACCGGGGCAGCTGACCCGGCAACGAGCAGCTCGTGGGCCTCGTCGAGGCGATCTGCGTGGCGCAGCCTTCCGAGCTCTTCGTGAATCGTGGGCGAACTCTCGAGCACGGCTCCTCCTTCCCTCGAGTAGCTCCCCCATAGAGTCGCAGGAGCGACTAACGGCGCCCTAACGGCGCCCGGCTGCTCGCTATCGACCGTGCCGCTTCGGGCCGTAGTCGCCGACTACTGGTGATCCGGGGATTCCCCGATGGCAGCCGCGATTCGGCGTCCTACCGTCGAATGTGTTCTTGAGCACTTAGCCCGAGCGAAGGGGGTCTATGGACTTCCACATTCTCGGTCGGCTTGAGGTCTACGACGAGGAAGGCCCGGTTCGACTCCACGGGCGCAAGCAGCGCGCGCTTCTCGCATTCCTGCTTCTCCATCGAGGCGAATGGATTTCGAGCGACGTGCTGGTGGATGCGCTCTGGGGCGCCGACGTGCCCAAGACCGCACGGGCCGCGCTCCAGAACTACGTCGCCCAGCTCCGGCGCGTGCTCGGCCCGGAGATCCTCGCCTCGCGGGACGGCGGCTACGAGCTCGCCGTCGCCGACGAGCAGATCGACGTGGCCCGCTTCGAGCGCCTCGCGGGCGAGGCTCGGCGAACGGATGGGTCGAAGCGGGTCGAGAGGCTGCGCGAGGCGCTCGCGCTCTGGCGAGGACCCCCGCTGGCCGATCTTGCCTATGAGCCGTTCGCCTCGCACGAGGCAGTTCGGCTGGAAGAACTGCGCTTAACGGCGCTCGAAGACCTCGCCGCCGCCGAGCTGGCGCTCGGCGGCGGCCCCGAGCTGATCGAGCGGCTGGAGACGCTGGTCGCCGAAGAGCCGTTTCGCGAGCGATTTCGGGCACAGCTGATGCTGGCGCTCTATCGGGGCGGCCGTCAGGTCGAGGCGCTCGAGGTCTACCAGCGGACGCGGCGCACCCTTCTCGACGAGCTGGGGATCGAGCCGGGGTCGATGCTTCGTGACCTCGAGCAGGCGATCCTTCGCCAGGACGAGTCGCTCCAACCACCCGCGGTGCCGGCGCGCGAGGAGCCTGGGCCGCTCGAGGAGCGGCGGAAGCTCGTGACTGTCCTGTTCGCAGACATGAGCTACCCCGAAACGCTCGACCCCGAGCTCCTGCGGGAGACGAGCGTGCGGGCGCTGAAGGCGATACGCGCCGCCCTGGATCGTCACGGGGCGACGGTCGAGCAGCGCGCGAGCGACGAGGTGATGGCCGTCTTCGGAATCCCGCTGGCGCACGAAGACGACGCATTGCGCGCTGCCCGCGCGGCACTCGAGATCCAGGCGGCGGAAATCGGCAGGGTCGACGCTGCGGGGCAGCGCATGAACCTGCGCGTCGCGATCGAGAGCGGCGAGGTTCTGGCCGGGGTCGACGAGACGGGGCACGGGTTCGTCTCCGGCGCCGTGGTCACCGTCGCGAAGCGCCTCCTCGACGGCGCGGAGTCGGGCGAGGTGCTGGTCGGGTCGGCGACGCTCGCTCTCCTCGGTCACCGGGTGATCGCCGAGCCCAAGCCGGACACCCCCGCGTCCGTGATAGTCGCGCTCGCGGATGGCGGGCAGGCGCCCCTGCTGCCCCGCGAGGAGCCGCCGTTCGCCGGTCGGACCACCGAACTCCGGACGCTCCACGCGGCGTTCGACGACGTGGTCGAGACGCGCGCCGCGCGGCTCTTCTTGCTGTTGGGCGAGGCGGGCATCGGCAAGACCCGCTTGGCGCGCGAACTGACGACACAGCTGGCGGAGCGCGCGACGATCACGCGGGGACGCTGCCTTTCCTACGGGCAGGCGCTCACCTACTGGCCCTTGATCGAGGCGCTGCGACCGCTTGGCAAGCCGGCGGCGCCCGCGCTCGAGCAGCTGGTCGCGGGCGGTGCGAGCTCGCCGCAGCAGCTCGCGTGGCATGTCCAGCAGGCGCTCGAACGCGCGGCGCAGGAACGGCCGCTGCTGGTTGTGGTCGAAGATCTGCACTGGGCCGAGCGGGCCCTGCTCGACCTGCTCGAATTGGTCGGCGATCTCTCCCGAAACGCGTCGATCCTGCTGCTCGTCCTTGCCCGCCCGGAGTTGCTCGAACAGCACCCGGACTGGTCTCGGCCGGAGAGCAGCCTGCTGCTCGAGCCGCTGACGCACGGCGATTCCCTTTCACTGGTCAGCCACTTGGAGCCCGCGATCGAACCGGCCGCGCGAGAGCGGGTACTCGAGCGGGCGGCCGGAAACCCGCTCTTCCTCGAGGAGCTGAGCGCCTTCGTCGCCGAGAGAGGCGTCGACGGAGACCTGCCTCCCCGGATCCACGCACTGCTGCAGGCGCGGCTCGATCTGCTCCCCGAGCCGGAGCGTGTGCTGCTCGCCCGCGCGTCGCTCGCCGGCACCGAGTTTCACAGCAGAGCGCTGGAGGCGCTCTCACCAGACGAGCTGCGCGCCGAGCTCCCTGCCCGGCTCGAACGCCTCACCCGCAAGCTTCTCATCCGCCCGACAGGGGTCGAGGAGGTGTTCCGCTTCCGCCATCAGCTCATCCGCGACACCGCCTACGGCACGCTCCCGAAGAGCGATCGGGCGAGCCTGCACGAACGGTTTGCGGGCTGGCTCGAGCAGAGCATCGCGGAGCGCCCCGAGCTCGACGAGATCCGCGCCTACCACCTCGAACAGGCCACGCTCGCCAAGGGCGAGCTCGGCGTGTCCGACCCTGCGCTCCAAGAACGGGCTGCCGTGGCGCTCGTCGACGCCGGCGAACGCGCGCGCGCACGGACGGACCTGCGCGCCGCCGCCGACCTGTGGCGCCGCGCGTTGCCGCTCCTGGACGAGCACGACACGCGCGTGCCCGAGCTGAAGCTCCGACTCGTTCTCGTGCTCGCGCCGCTCGGTGACCTCGCGGGCGCACAGCGGCTGCTCGGGGAGGCTGCGCGCGACGCGACCGACCCCGTCTTGGCTGCCGCAATCCGCCTCGCGGTTCTGCACGCGCAACTGCAGTTCGAGCCCGAAGGAATTCCTCCGGCGGTCCGCCGGGAAACGGCTACGGCGATCCCGCTCTTCGAGCAGCGGGAAGAGTCTCGCTACCTCGCCCTCGCCTGGGCGACTCTCGGCGAGGCGGAGTGGATCGAGCTCAGGCTGAACGCCGCGACGGAGGCGTGGGAGCGGGCGGCCGAGCATGCCGAGCGCGTCGGCGACGCTGCGTCCGCGGCCTACGTCCTCAGCGCTCGGTTGCTCATGCTCCCGTTCCGCCTTCCGTGGTCGACGGTCGTCGACGAGGCGGAGCGGCTTGCGACGCGGTTCCCGGGCGAACCGATCGTCGAGCGGGCGGTCGGCTTCCTCCGCGCGGTGGCCGCCTATGAGGCCGGCCGTCGCGATGAGGCCCGTGCGAGAGCCGAGGACGTGCTCGACCGGATACGCCGCAGCTATCCGCTGCACACGGCGATCTTCAACGCGTTCTTCGGATGGGAGGAAATGCACGGCGGCGATGTCGCCGAAGCGGAGCGACGGGCGCTCGGGGGAATCGCCGAGCTGGAGGGGCTCACGGAACGAGGGTTCCGCAGCGGTGCCGAGACGATCCTTGGCGAGATTCGCATTGAGCAAGGGCGCCACCGGGAGGCGCTCGAGCTCGCCGACGAGGCCGAGGAGCACGGGGGCCCGCACGACCGCGGCACGCTGATCGCCGCCAACGCCGTCCGGGCACGCGCCCACGCCGCCCTCGGCGAGAACGACGAAGCGAAGGCCGCGGCCGAGACGGCCGTCGCCGTCGCCGAGGAGACCGACTCGCTCGCAGATCAGGCAAGGGCGAAGTACGCGCTCGCCGTCGCGCTTCGCGCGGCCGGTGAGCTGGTGGACGCCCGGGCGGCAGCAGAAGACGTCGTTCGGCTCCATACCTACCTCGAGCGACCTCTCTTCGGCCTACGCGCAGCAGCGCTCGTCGAGCAGATCGAGCGCGACATGAAGCGGCCGAAGCGCAGACGACGCGAAAGGAGTCTCAGTGTCTAGACGACTGATCCCCACGATCGCAATGGTCCTCGTCGGGACGACGCTCCTGGCGGCATCGGCCGTCGCCGGCCCAGGCGTGGATGCCAGCGGGAAGTCGGCGACCGGCGGCGACGCCCGGACAGGCGGGACGCTCAAGCACAGCCTGACGGTCGACATCGACTACGTCGATCCGGCCCTCTGGTACTACGTGCCGTCCTGGACGATCGCGTACGCGACGAGCGCGATGCTCCTGAACTACCCGCATGCGCCCGCCCCCCGAGGG
>DASSUI010000002.1:0-40122 GCA_035707105.1 Gaiellaceae bacterium
TCGGACCGCTCGGTACGGGCGATCTCACGCCGCGGCCGGAACGGCGAGCTGTGGGTGATCGCGGCGCGGGACAGCGGCGACGATCCGATCGAGGCGACGATCGCCGGCCTGCCGGCCGGCGCCGCGGGCGCGGCCGTCTACACCGAAGGTCGCTCGGTCCCGCTCACCGGGGGAGTGCTCGCGGACTCCTTCGAGCGGTGGGCGGTTCACGTCTACCGAATCCCGCCATCTTGAGCCGCTGCTGAGTGCGCGCCGTCCTGACCACTGGCGAATCGGGCTCTGCGGAAACTGCGGTCTTTTCAGGTCCGGGACTCATGTCATCTCTCTTGACCGAAACCCCTCGACGTAGTTAGTTCTCGGCCGGGGTCGGCGGCCGGCCTCAGAAGCTCATCTCGACCTTCTGGAGGCTTCGATGCGCCTGGCCGCACGCTCAGTTCGAGAGACCCGGGAAGGCCGCATCGTGGCGGCTCTTCTCCTTGCTGTCCTGATCGCAGTGCTCGTCGGCCCCGCACGTTCGGGCTTGGCGGCGGACATCACAGGAACGATCACGCCCGGTGGCGGGCCGGTGACGGTGACAATCTCGACGGCGGGCGACAATGCGGCCCTGACCTTCGCCGGATCGCAGAACCAACGTGTTGCGGTGAGCTTGACGGCGGTATCGATTGGCACCTCGGGGTGCTGCTCGGCGAAGGCCTCGATTCGGAAGCCGGACGGGACGAACCTCGTGGCGCCGCAGTTCTTCGGCACGGTCGGCGGCTTCCTCGACGCGGTCAGCCTGCCGAGCTCGGGGACGTACACGATCTACATCGACCCGCAGAGCACGAGTACGGGCAGCGTGACCGTGACGGCCTACGACGTTCCCGCTGATGTCTCGGGCCCGATGGCGATCAACGGCGGGAAGACGGGGGTGTCGCTGCTCACGCCAGGTCAGAACGCGCGTTTGACCTTCGAGGGGGTCGCGGGGCAATCGGTGCGGCTCACGATGAGCGAGGTCTCGATCGCGGGTTCGGGTTGTTGCTCTGCGCGAGCGTCGATCGAGGGCCCGGGCGGCTCGACCTTGGGGACGAGCCAGTTCTTCGGAACCGTCGGCGGGAGCCTTGTACGTACGTTGATCGGCTCGGGAACGCACTCGGTGTTCATCGATCCGGTCGATGCGTTTACGGGCGCGGTGAAGCTCGAGCTGACGATCGCCGGGCGATCTCCCTCCAACGGGTCCACCGTGCGAACCACGTACCCGGTGCTTCGCGTCGATCCCGCGGCGAACCCGAACACCGACTACTTCTACGAGATCGCGACGGATTCGGGGTTTACGAACATCGTTGACGCGTCTGGCGCGATGCCGACGACCACCACCTTCCGTCCCTCGGTGCGGCTCGGAAACGACACGACGTACTACTGGCGCTGGAAGACGACGGGCACCGCCTGGAGCACCGCAAACAGCTTTACGACCAAGGAGAAGCTGTTCGGGACGCGCGAGGAGTGGCCGATGTGGTCGAAGGGGCCGCTGGCGGTGAACAAGGCGACGGGCAACCTCGTGCTCTCGCTGCCGGGGCCGAGCTATCCGACCGCGGTCGGTTCGATGGGCGCCTCGGTGACTTACAACTCGCTGGACACCAAAGACCACGTCGGCCTCGGTCCTGGATGGACGCTCAACGCGGGCCCGGATCTCAGTGCGGCGCCGAAGTCCCTGGTCGATCTGTCTTTGCTCGGCGAGGAGGAGAAGATGGAAGCGGCCGAGGTGCAGTTCGCCGACGGCGATTCCGCCTTCTACGGCCGGGTTGGGCAGACGAACACCTATATCGCCGAGCCGGGCGACGGCTCGCTGCTTTCGAAGAACGCGAACGGGACGTGGACGCTCGCGGAAGGTGACGGCGTCATCTACACCTTCAAGCTTGCGGACACGATGGGTGTCGCCAAGCTCGACTCGGTCGAGTTCGTCGACGCAGGGCCGGGCAAGGGCAAGCTGACCTACGCCTTCGAGGGGACGAAGGTCAGGAGCATCACCGACGGCGCCGGTCGCCAACTCGTCTTCAAGTGGACCGCAGCGGAGTGTCCGAACGCAATTCTCTGCATCGAGGGTCCCGACTCGGTGACCTGGCGCTACATCGGTGCGGCGAGCGGCGGCACCGCCGGCTGGCTCACGAAGGTGAACAACGGCACACGCGATGTAGCCGCGGTCGAGTACGACGTCGTCGGGCAGGTCTACAAGGTTCGAAACGCGAACGACCTCGATCCGTCGTCAGCGAGCCCCGGCTACAACCCCGATCACGTCATCACGATCGCCTACTGCTGCGGGACATCCAACCGCAAGGTGATGTGGATCAGCGACGGTTACATCACGCTCGCCGACGGCGGAAGCCAGAGCGCGACCACCTGGTTCGAGTACTACATCGGCGGCGCCGGCATGTCCGCGACGAGGGCCACCCACGGCTTGCTTGCGGCCGGAACCGTGCGCGCCGCGGCCGGCTACACGACCGTGCAGCCGCCGCGCCAGCAGGGCGCCCAGAACCCGAAGCTGATCACCAGCCACTACGACGGCGCCGGGCGCGAGATCCAGACCATCGACATCCTCGGCAAGATCACGATGGCCGGCTACGACGCTCACGGGAACCTGCTTTGGACCGAGGACGAGGAGGGCAACCCAACCGACTACAGCTGGGACATCGACAACGATGTCCTTCTGTCCACGACTGGGCCCGACCCCGATGGAGCGGGCCCGCTTGGGCGGCCGGTGACGACCAACCGGTACGACGAGCAACAGATCGGCACCGCCTCGACACCGGGCACTGCGCTCCAAGGGCTGCAGGCTTCCCTGTACGAGAACATCAGCCTGGCAGGCCGCGCCAAGGTCCGGCGCACGGACCCGGCCGTCGACTTCGACTGGGGAAGCGGCGGCCCGACCGGGATTACGGCGACTGACAACTTCTCCGTCCGCTGGACCGGCAACCTGCTCGTTCCGTCCACGGGCACGTACACCTTCTCGACGAACGCCGACGACGGCACCCGGCTGACCGTCGACAAGGTGCAGCTGATCGAGAACATGGTCGAACAGCCGGCGACCGTGGTCAGCTCGCGGCCGGTCGCCTTGACCGCCGGGACGCACAAACTCGTGCTCGAGTACTTCGACGCGACCGGGCCGGCCCAGGTGCAGCTGCGCTGGTCGTGCACCGGCTGCATGCCGGCAATCCCCTCACAGACGATCCCCGCAAGCGCGCTTAGGCCGGGGTGGTTCAACCAGACCTCGACCGTCTCACCGCTCGGCAAGGTCGCCTTCAGCCACTACGCCGACCCGGCCTCGATGCGCTCCGACTACAACCTCGTCCGCCTCGCCGACGGCACGAACGTGATCACCAGCGTCAGCCACGACGCCTACGGCCGCGTGACCCAGAAGGTGATGCCGAAGGGAAATGCCGGCCGGACGATCGATGCGAACGAAAACCTCCAGGGCTCGCCGGATCCGACCTACGCGACCACTTGGACCTACTACGGGCCGACCGACACAGCCGCCCGTCCGGCCGCCTGCGGCGGCGGCAGCCCAGTCAACCAGGGCGAGCTGCTCAAGGACGTGACGCCGCGCGGGATCGCGACGACGACCTACGTCTACGACCTAGCGGGGAGACCGATCGCCACAACCAAGGGCGTGGGCACGATCTGCCGCAGCTACGACAACGAAGGCCGCACGACGAGCGAGATCGCCCCCGGCGATGTCCAGGTGACCACGTATACCTACGACCCTGCCGGCGCCCTTCGCACCGCGACCAACGAGACCGGCACCGTCATGAGCGAGTACGACGAAGCTGGAAGGGTGAAGCGCTCGATCGACTCCTTCGGCGCGGAGGCGACCTTCCTCTACGACCAGCACGGCAACGTCACCCGCCGACGAGCAGCTGTCGGGCCGCTCGCCTCGAGCACGAACTACATCACCGACTACGTCTACGACGACGCCGACCGCATGACCGGCCTCACCGACCCGGCCGGGCGCGCCTACAGCTTCACCTACGACAGCCACGACGACCTACGCACAACCCAATACCCAAACGGCACCTTCGCCTGGCACGAGTACAACAACGCAGGCTGGCTCACCGGCCTCTACAACCGCCACGGCACGCTGCCCACACCGCTACCGGCCACAGTCCCGGCCGACTCGCAAGGAAGCCCGCTCGTCGACTTCGCTTACACGTACGAACTCGAAGGCCGCAAGACGCAAGAGATACGCAGCGGAGGCGGCCTCGCGACAGAGACGACCAGCTACGAATACGACGCCCTCGGCCGACTCAGCCAGATCAATCTCCCGAGTGGGACGGTTCGTCGCTACTTCCTCGACAGCGACTCCAACCGGACTGAGATCACCGAGAACGGCCAAGCCGTGGCGGCGTATCTGCACGATCCCTCAAACGAGTTCAGTCGGGGGATTGATCAGTTGACTTCGGCGACCGAGAACGGAGGGAGCCGGGTATTCCGATATGACAGCGATGGCCAGATGACTCAACGTGGCTCCGATACGATCGAATGGGACGGGCGAGGCCGGATGGTTGCCGGTGTGTTCTCTGGAACGACCGTCGCTTACGGCTTTGACGCGCTCGGTTTTCGGCGCCAACGGGTAGAAGCTGGCACAACGACACGCTACCTACACACTGGCCTCTTTGAGACGGATGGCTCGCCGAGCATTCAGCTGAGTGCCGTCGCCGGGCCGTCTGGGGATCTAGCTCATTACGCAGGGCCGCCCAGTACGTCGAGCACCGCGACACACCTTTACTACAACGGCCACGGTGACCTTGCCGCCACCGCGGATCAGGTCGGCGTCCGCTTGAGTACTCACACCTACGACCCGTTCGGTACACCGCTCGAGGTCGTTTCGCAGAACCAAACGCTTGAGCGTTTCACGGCCCGCTGGGACAAGAAGCTCGACACGACGACGGCGCTCATCGAAATGGGAGTTCGCACGTACGACCCGGCACTTGGCCGTTTCCTATCCGTCGATCCGGTCGAAGGCGGCGGCCTCAACGCCTACGACTACGCAGGACAAGACCCATTGAACCATTACGACCTGAGTGGAGAATTTTCATTCGCAATCTCCTGCAAACGATGCAAGCGATGGGCTCGGAAAGCCGTTGGTGGTGCTGTGCTAGTAGGAGGAGCTGTTCTAGGGGCCTCGATCGTGGCGCACACGCCCGGGTGCGTTGCTGAAATCGCCGCCTTGGGCGGACTGACCGCAGCGGTAGCGCCCGCGATTTGCGCCAAGATCGCGGCCACTGGCATCGCGGTCGGCGGAGCGAGTATTGCGATTGGCTACAAGATGATCAAGGACGCCGACGGCAAAGTGAAGGTGGAAGTGACTGTACGAAGGAAACCCATAGATAGTTACCGGCAGGGAGGTAAGAAGAGGGGGTAAGTGTTCAAACATGGTTAGTCATTTCGAGTATGACTAGTCCTTCCTTGACATTCTCTCTTTACCGACAGTAATGAAGAGGTATTCCAGAGTTACCTTCTATCAGCTGCTTGCATTGACGATCGCGATCGCGATGTTTGCGATCTTCGTCGTGAGTTTGGCTACAGGACTTTTACCCACTAGCTACGCACTGTTGGCGCTCGGGGCGTCAATTCTAAGTTGCTACTTAGGCGTACAACTCCGACGTGTGCCTTGGTATCGGAGGCGTGGGCTGAAAGAAACCGATCCTCATCGCGCTTCCAAGGTGAGTAGCAGATATCCGCCGCTATCACGAGTGGTTCTCGAGTCCGCCGCTGTCGCGGCGATCACGCTCGCTACAGCCCTTGAGTCGGAGTCCTTGGGTCCTGTCCTTTTGGTCTATATCACCGGCGTCGCTGTGATCGCCATCATCGAGACAATCGCGGTGGCACGTAGGCGGATTGAGTGAAATAGGCGGGCGGTTAGACGAGCGATGATGGTCTCAGACACGACTGCGTGTCAGATCGATCTATGTCAAGAACGTACGAAGTCGCGGCTCTAATACTCTTGGCGGCGGGGCGCTCAGCACTTCCACTTCCGGCAGCCCTGGCGTCCATCAACTCACCAAGCTAGATAGGGCCCAACCGGACCTTCGCCCAGCGGGGACAGTGGTTGCAAGCTGGAGGGGTCAGGTCTTGTGGCGCAACAGAGCGAGCGCGGTCCTCAGCTGAGCGTCCGATAGGTATGGCGCCGGGCCGAGGCGGAGGTAGCTGCCGCGGGAGTCGGTCAGAACACCCTTAGCTGCGAGCCGGCGGCTCACGTCCTCGGCGTCCGGGACTTCGAGGGCGAGGAAGCCGCCGTAGTCCTCCGGCGGGCCTTCGATGCCCAGCCCCTCGGCCAGCAGCGTTGTCTGGCGGAGGTAGTTCTCGCGCAGTGCGCTCGGGGTCAGACCCTGCTCGTCGAAGAAGTCGAAGACGCGCGCGGCCCGGTAGTGGCTCGTCGGGTCGTACGTCGCGCCCGCGAAGCGCATGCCGCCCGTCGGGTACTCGACTGCTCCGGGGGTCTTCTCGGCCGCGAGCTCGGCGAATTCCGCGTACCAGCCCGTGAAGCGCGGCCGCAGCTCGTCGGCCCGCGGCGGCAGGCGCAGGAAGCAGTTGCCCTCGCCGAGCTGCAGGTACTTGTAGCCCCCGCCGACGACCCAGACCGACCGGGGGAGCGGGACGCGCATGACGCCGAACGCGTGGTAGACGTCGACGAGGAGCTCCGCGCCGCGCGCCTCGCAGGTCGCCGCCAGCTCGCCGAGGCCCGGGACTATGCGCGAGTCCTCGAAGAGCACGGCCGAGACCAGCACCGCGGCGGTCCTGTCCGTCGTCTCCCGTGCAAGCCGCTCGGCCAGCGTCTCCGCCGGACGCGCGTCCACGATCACGACGTCGAGCAGCTCCTCCTCGGCGAGCCGCGCCATCAACCGGCGCAGCGTGTGGAACTCGCCGCTCGTCGTCACGAGACGCGGGCGCCGCTGCAGGTCGAGCGCGGACAGGAAGCGGAGGACGAGGCCGAACGTGTTCTGGTCGAGCGCGATCTCGGCGTCCGGCTCGTCGAGCCAGACGCGGAAGCCCTCGCGCGCCCGCTCCGCCTTCGCGAGTGCCCGGCCCCACTTCTCGTCGACGTGGAGGGCGGCGTCCTCCCAGGCCTCGAGCACGCCCTCCCGGGCGACGTCCGGCCAGGCCTGGTGCGAGTGCCCCGTCAGGAGCAGGCGCTCGGAGACGCGGAACGCCGAGTAGTGCGGCGCGAGCGCTTCGGCCGAAATCAAAGCTCGGAGCGAACCGTCCAGAGATCCGGGAAGAACGGCTTGTGCAGCGTCGTGCGCAGGTAGGCCGCACCGGCGGAGCCGCCGGTGCCCTGCCGTCCGCCGATCGTCCGCTCGACCATCTTCACGTGGTGGTACCGCCACTCCATGAAGCCCTCGTCGAAGTCGACGAGGCGCTCGGCGACCTGCGCGGCCGCGCCGTCCTCCCGGTAGGCGGCGAGCACGGCGGCGCGGACGCCCTCGGACTCCTCCACCGGCTGCGTGACGTCCCGCTCCAAGGACTCGTCCGGAACCGGGTAGCCGCGGTCGGCCAGGTAGCGGAGGAACGAGTCGTAGAGCGAGGGCCGTGCCATCGCCGCCTGGACCCGTCCGTAGTCGACGCTCCCCTCGTGGTACGCCTCCAGCACGCCGGCGTCGCGGCGCCCGAGGATCGCCTCCAGCTCGCGGAACTGCCCGGACTGGAACCCGGACGCCGACTCCAGGCGGTCGCGGAAGGCGAGGAACTGGACCGGTGTCATCGTCTCGATCACGTCGAGCTGCGCGACGACGAGCTTCAGGATCGTCAGGACGCGCTTGAAGGTCGCGAACGCGCGCGCCTCGTTCCCCGCCTCCAGCATCCGCTGCAGGTAGCCGAGCTCGTGGATCAGCTGCTTGAACCAGAGCTCGTAGACCTGGTGGACGACGATGAAGAGGATCTCGTCGTGCTCGTCGGACTTCGGCCGTTGGGCGCCGAGAATCTCCTCGAGGGCGAGGTACGACGTGTAGTTGAGGGAGCGCTCCTGGCTCATCCGGCTTCTTTGTACAGCTCCCGGGCGATGATCTCCCGCTGCACCTCGGACGCGCCCTCGTAGATCCGCGGCGCGCGGACCTCCCGGTAGAGATGCTCGAGCAGGTGTCCCTGCTCGAGGGCGCGCGCGCCGTGCACCTGGATCGCGACGTCGACCGCGCGCTGCGCCGTCTCCGTGGCGAAGAGCTTCGCCATCGCCGAGGCCTTGCGGACGGGACGGATGCCGGCGTCGTACATCTCGGCCGCGTCCCGGACGAGCAGGCGCGCGGCCTGGATCCGCGTCGCCACCTCCGCGAGCTGGTGGCCGACGGCCTGGAAGCGGGCGAGCGGCTTGCCGAACGCCTCTCGCCCGGCCGTGTACGAGACCGCCGCGTCGAGGGCGGCCTGCGCCATCCCGACGCCGAAGGCGCCGACGCTCGGCCGGAAGAGGTCGAGCGTCTCCATCGCGACGCCGAAGCCGCCGCCGACCTCGCCGAGCACCTGGTCGGCCTCGACGCGGACCCCGTCGAAGTCCAACCGTCCGATCGGATGCGGCGCCAGGAGGTCGAGGTGCTCGCCGGAGAGGCCGTCGCTGTCGCGCGGCACCGCGAAGCCCGTGATCCCGCGCGCGCCCTCGTCCGACGTGCGGGCGAAGACGGAGTACACGTCCGCCTCGGGCGCGTTCGAGATCCAGAGCTTCGTGCCGGTGAGGCGGAAGCCGTCGCCGTCGGGCTCGGCTCGCAGCCGGAGCGCCGCCGCGTCGGAGCCGGCCTCGGGCTCGCTGAGCGCGAACGCGGCGACCGCGTCGCCGGCGGCGAGGCGCGGGATCCACTCGTCGCGGACCGCCGGCCGGGCCGAGCGCAGGATCGGAAAGCCGCCGAGCCCCTGGAGCGCGAGCGCCGTCTCGGCCTCGGTGCAGCCGTGCGCCAGGCCCTCCCGGAGCTTGCACAGCTCGACCGCCGAGCCGGCGAACACGAGCTCGAGCAGCCCCTCGTCGCCGAGCGCCTTGACGAGCGGCCGGTTGAGGCGGCCCGGCGCTCCCTCGGCGGCGACCGAGGCGAAGCGCTCGTGCCCGAGCCGGCGGGCCCGGTCGACGAGGTCAGGCATCCGGGATGACGGCGGTGCCCATCAGCTCCACCAGCGCGTCCGGCTCGAAGAGCGCCGACACGCCGAGCAGCGCCATGGCGGGATACCGCCGGCCGAAGTGCCGGCGCCAGACCTCCCCGAGCTCACGCGTCGAGGCCCGGTAGGCGCCGACGTCCGTGGTGTAGACGACGAGGGAGACGAGGTGGTCGGGCTCGCCGCCCGCGGCGCTCAGCGCAGCCAGGAGGTTCGCGGCCGCGGAGTCGAACTGCTCCGCGACCGTCTCGCCGGCGCCGATCTGCCCGCCGAGCCAGACCGTGCGGCCCGGCGCGGCCACGACCGCATGCGCGAAGCCGACCGGCTCGCCGAGCTCGGGCGGGTTCACGATCGAGTGCTCGTTCACCGGCCGCTCCACGCCGGGCTCCTTCCCTCCGACCAGGCGGCGTAGAACTCGCCGAAGTCCTCGCTCTTCATCAGGAGGGCCTGGGCGAGCGCCTCCATCTCGATCGCGCCGCCGAGGTCGAGGTCCAGCTCGCGGGTGAGCAGGATCTTCGTCGTCGCGTAGGCGAGCGCGGGGCCGTCGGCCAGCTGCCGCGCGAGCTCGTGTGCGGCCGGGCGCAGCTCGCCGTCGGGCACGACGCGGGTCGCCAGTCCGATCGCCGCGGCGCGGGCCGGATCGACCTCGCCGCCGAGCAGGAGCAGCTCCGTCGCGCGCCCGAGCCCGACGATCCGCGGCAGGAGGTAGGCGGCACCCATGTCCGCTCCTGCGAGGCCGACCTTCGTGAAGAGGAACGAGAACTTCGCCGAGGTGGCGACGAGGCGGATGTCGGCCGCGAGCGCGAGCACGGCGCCCGCGCCCGCCGCGACCCCGTTCACCGCGGCGACGATCGGGAGTGGGCAGTCGCGCATCGCCTTCACGACCGCCCCGCTCATCCGGGTGAAGTCGAGGAGCTGCCCGGCCGGCATCCGCTGGAGCTCGCCGATGATCTCCTCCACGTCGCCGCCCGAGCAGAACCCGCGTCCCTCCCCGGTGAGGATCAGCACGCGGACGTCGCCGAGGTGCGGCAGCTCGCCGACGAGGTCGCGGAGGTCGGCGTAGACGTCGAAGGTCAGGGCGTTGAGCCTGTCCGGACGCGAGAACGTGACGGTCGCCACGCCGTCCTCGACGGCGAGGTCGAAGTGCTCCCACTCCTCGGTGAACGCCGCGGAGGCGCGGAAGGGGCTCACGACTGGATTCCTCCTCCGTCGAGCACGAGTGTCTGGCCGTTGATGGCGCCTGCCTCGGGCGACGCGAGGAACTCGACGGCGTGCGCGACCTCCTCGGGCGCGAGCAGACGGCCGAGCGGCGACATCACCACGAGGGACGCCTCGGCCTCCTCGGCCGAGCGGCCGGTCTTCTCCACGATGTTCGCGACCGTGCGCCGGGTCATGTCGGTTCCCACCCAGGTCGGGCAGACGGCGTTCGCCGTGACGCCCGTCCCGGCGACCTCGGCCGCCGTCGAGCGCATCAGCCCGATTGCGGCGTGCTTCGAGGCGGCGTAGGCGGCGGTGTAGCGGCCCCCGGCGACGCCGGCCGTGGACGCGACGGTGACGATCCGGCCGCTTCCGCGCTCGAGCATCCCGCCGACGACCGCCCGGGTGCAGAGGAACGCGCCGGTCGCGTTCACCCCCAGGTGCTGGTTCCAGTCGTCGAGCGTCGTCCGCCCGAGCGGCGTGCTCCACGCGACGCCGGCGTTGTTGACGAGGACGTCCACAGGCCCCACCTCCGCGAAGAACGTCCCGACCATCTCCTCGTCCGTCACGTCGAGGAGGTCGCGGCCTACCGCCTCCACCCGGTCGCCGGCCGCGGTGAAGCGCTCGGCGACGGCCTTCCCGATCCCCTTCGTCCCCCCGGTGACGACCACGAGCCGGCTCACCGAAGCGCCTTCCGGTCGAGCTTGCCCGAGGGGGTGTGAGGGAGGTCGTCGACGAAGCGGATCTCGCGCGGGACCTTGTGGCCGGCGAGACGCTCGCGGGCGAAGTCGCGCAGCTCCTCCTCGGCGAGTGGCTCGCGGGCGACCACGTACGCGCGCGTGAGCGTGAGCCCGTTCTCCTGGGCGCCCACGACGGCGCATTCGACGACCGCAGGGTGGCCGACAAGGCAGTGCTCGATCTCGGCCGGCGCGACCCAGATCCCGCCGACCTTGATCAGGTCGTCGGCGCGGCCCCGGTACCAGAAGTAGCCGTCCTCGTCCCGCTCGAACAGGTCGCCGGTCCTGACGCGGTCGCCGTGGAAGGTGTCCTTCGTCTTCTCGTGCTCGCCCCAGTAGAGGAGCGCCGCCGTGTCGCCCTCGATCCAGAGCTCGCCGTTCTCGGCGATGTGCGCCTCGTAGCCCGGCACGAGCTCCCCGGTGCTGCCCGGCTTCGCGCGGCCGGGTCGGTTCGAGATGTAGATGTGGTACGCCTCGGACGAGCCGATCCCGTCGAGCACCTCGACGCCGAAGGTATCCACCCAGCGGTCGTGGAGGTCCCTCGGGAGCGCCTCGCCGGCGGAGGTGCAGAGGCGGAGGCACGACAGGTCCTGGTCGGCGGCGTCCGGGTGGGCCACCATCTGCGCCATCATCGTCGGGACATTCACAAGAATCGTCGGCTCGTGTCGGGCGATCAGCTCGAAAATCCGCTCCGGCGTCGAGCGCTCGGGGAAGACGATCCCGGCGGCGCCGACGCCGAACGGGTAGAGCGCGGCGAGGTCGCGCGCGTAGCCGAAGAAGAGCTTCGGGACGGGGAGGACGAGGTCGTCCGGCCGCAGGTCGAGGACGCCCCGCGCGTACCACTCGAAGCTGAGGACCGGGCTGTGGACGGGGTGGACCGCGGCCTTCGGCTGCCCGGTGGAGCCGGTGGTGAACTTCCAGAGTGCGAGGTCGTCCTTCGTGGTCGGCGCCGGCTCGAGCTCCGGCGAGGCGGCCGCGAGGCGGTCCGCGTACGAGTCGTCGACGACGAGGATCTCCCGGAGCCAGCGGCTCGAGGCGGCGGCCTCGCGGATCGGGGCCACGGTCGTCTCGTCGACGACGACGACGCCTGTCCGTGTGTAGTCCAGGAAGTACGCGTAGTCCTTCGGCTGGAGGAACGTGTACGCCTCGGCCGTGACCGCGCCGATCTTCTGCGCGCCGTACCAGAGCGCCACGAACTCGACCGAGTCGCCGAGGACGAGCAGCACGCGCTCCTCCGGCCGGACACCGAGGTCGAGCAGGAGGTTCCCGCTGCGGTTCACGAGCTCGGCGAGCCGGGTATAGCTCGTAGTGCCGCCCGGCCCCACGAGCGCCGTCCGCTCGCCGCGCCCCTCCTGGACGTTCCGGTCGACGAAGTACGTCGCGAGGTTCAGCTCTCGCGGGAGGTCGGCGTGCGTGATCACCGTCGCGCGACCTCGCGCACCAGCTCGGCGAGCATCTCCGCGAGCGTGTCGAACGTGTCCTCGCCCTCCTCGGCCGTGGCCTCGGCCGGCGAGCCACAGTACGCCTCGTCCATCCCCATCGCGAGGAAGTCGTTGCGTCCCTCGGCGATCGCGCCCGGCATGTCCACGATCTTCGCCTCGAGCGCGGCCATGCGGTCGCGGTCGACGAGCTCGGCACGGTCTGCGAGCATGAGCGACGTCTCGTACCGGCCTGCGTGGCAGGAGCCGAGCCGGAACTCCTCGGTGAGCCGCTCGGCGTTCTTCCTCCGGGTCAGGTCGAGGAGCGGCAGGCCCGTGTCGCGCAGCGTCTGGACCTGCTCCGGCTCGAGGTGGCTGTTGACGAGCACCACGCGGTCGAGCTGCTCCGTGATCTCTCGGACGGCGGCTGCGAGCGTCGCTTCCGAGATCCCCACCGCGCCGGGGAAGGCGGCGCCGTAGCGGGTGACGCCGTAGGGCAGCGGGGGCAGCACGAGGACGTCGACCTCGCCCCTCAGCCGCTCGGCCGCCCGGCGGCAGATCCCGACCGAGATCAACGTGTCGGTCGCGAGCGGCGCGTGGGGCCCGTGCGGCTCGGTTGCTCCGAGCGGGAGGAGGTGCACCGCGCCGGCGCGCCCCTCCAGATCCGGGTAGGCCAGGTCCGCGAAGTTCAGGGCCGCACCTCGGCTAGTAACACAGTGTTACTTGGAACGAGAGGGCGCTCGATCTGTGCCGGAAGCAGGTCGAGCAGGCAGAGGTCGGCACGTCCGGCGCCGACGATGGTGTTCACCTCGTCGATCGTCGTCAGGTAGCCGCCCACGAGGGTGGGGACGCGCGCCTGGTTCCGGACACGGTCGCTGAGCGCCGTGAGGAAGCCGCGGCGGTACTGCGGCCGGTCGTCGTGCACCGTCTGGCCGGCCTCGACGTGGACGAGGTCGGCGCCGTGCTCCTTCATCGCACGCGCGATCTCGATCCCGGCATCGACGGAGTTCCCGCGTGGATGCCAGTCAGTGACCGAGAGCCGCACGGCGAGCGGTCCCGGCCACGCGGCTCGGACGGCCTCGAGCACCGAGAGCGGGAAGCGTAGGCGGTCGTCGTCGGGCTTCGTCAGCGGCGAGAGGTAGCTCCCGAGGAGGTAGCCGTGCGCCATGTCGAGCTCGAGGACATCGACGTCGAGCTCGGCGGCCCGGCCGGCCGCGGCCACGAAGCGCTCGCGGATCGCGTCCTCGTCGGGCTCGCCCGGCGTCGGGCCGAAGGGGCCGTACGCGACCGGCGCCGGCGCGACGATCGGCCACCCGTCCGCGAGCGGCAAGTCCCGACCGGCCGACGGCGCTCGAGAGGCCCCTCTTCGCCCGGCATGTCCCAGCTGGAGGAGCACCGGCCCGTCCGGCCGTGTCCACTCGGCGATCGTCGGGGTCTCGGGCGAGATGCGGCCCTCGGGCGAGACGGCGACCGGCCCGCTCGGGGCCAGCCCGAAGCGATTCGGGAATGTCTTTCCGCGGAGCTCGAACGGCGAGAACGCCGGAGGCGGCGAGACGTCGCGGCCCCCGAGCCAGCCGTCGAGCGCCCGGGTGAACTGCGGGTCGCGGATCCCGAGACTCGCGTGGGTGATGCGGCCGCTTCGGGTCAGGAGGTTGAACGCGAACTGGATCGGCTCGAGGTGTGTGTAGCTCGCTACGCGCCGGAAGTAGGCCGCGCTCTCGCTCGCCGCCTCCTGCGTCCGCTCGACGGCCGGCCCGCGCTCGAGCTCGTAGTCGACGAGCGCGGCATCGACGTCCCAGCTTCGCCGTGCAAGCGCGTTCGCGAGCGCGATCGAATCCTCCATCGCGAGCTTCGTACCGGAGCCGATCGAGAAATGCGCGGTGTGCGCGGCGTCGCCGAGGAGGACGACCCGTCCGTCGTGCCAGACGCCGTTCGTCACCTTCGGGAAGTCCAGCCAGACGGAGCGGTTCGAGAAGAGCTCGCGACCCCGGAGCTCGCGGGCGAACAGCTGCTCGCAGTACGCCAGATTCTCCTGCTCGGACATGCCCTCGTGCCCCGCCGCGAGCCACGTCTGGAGGGGGCACTCGACGATGAACGTGGACATGTGCTCGTCGTACGGGTACGCGTGGACGTTGTAGAGCCCGTGCTCCGTCTCCTTGAAGACGAACGTGAAGGCGTCGAAGACGTTGTCGGTCCCGAACCAGACGTACTTCGACCCCTCCGGCTGCACGGACGTCCCGAAATCGACGAGCCTCCGGACGAGCGAGTTGGCGCCGTCCGCGCCGACCACGAGGTCGGCGTCCGGGAGCTCTCCGACCTCGACGCCGAACTCGAGCGAAACGTCGAGCGCCAGCGCCCGCCGCTGCAGGATCTCGAGCAGCCGCTTGCGGGCGATCGCCGAGAACGAGTGGCCGCGGGAGCGCAGCTCGCGGTCGTGGTAGCGGATGTCGACCCGGTCCCAGCGCGCGAACGTATCCGTGATCTCGAGGTGCGTCTCGGGATCGGCGTCGCGGAGGGAGCCGAGCGTCTCCTCGCTGAAGACGACGCCCCAGCCGAAGGTCGCATCCGGCGCGTTGCGCTCCGCCACCCGGACCTCCACGGACGGATCCGCCCTGCGAAGAAGGATCGCCAGATAGAGGCCGGCCGGCCCGCCGCCGACGATCTCCACCCTCACGCGAGCGCCTCCGCGAGCCGGTCGAGCTCCTCCGCGTCCGCCACGGTGGGGAAGAGGACGAGCTCGTCGCACCCGGCCTCCTCGTAGCCGCGGATGAAGTCCTTCAGCGCCCTTGCGGTCGTCAGGTTCCCGGCGGCGACGCGCTCGGCGAACGGCCCCGTGAAGGCGTAGTAGTCGCGGAGGTACGCGTTGCCGCGCTCCTCTGCGTCGCCGAGGCAGAAGTAGCCCTGGCCCCAGAGGCGGGGCCGGCCCGGACGGCCGAGATCCCGCCACGCGGCTTCGGCCCGCGCGGCGGCCGACGCGAACGCACGCGGGGGACCGCCCCCGTGGGCGTAGCCGTCCGCGTAGCGCGCCATGCGCGAGAACGCCCGTCCGCTCAACCCGCCGACGAGGAGCTCGATCCCGTCCCGCGAGGGCCCGACCCGGTCGCCGTCCACTTCGCCGCGAATGTACGCGAGCTGCTCCGCCAGCTTGCGGCCCCGGCCCCGGGGCTCGACGCGCGCGGCCTCGTAGTCCTCGGTCCGGGCGCCGACGGCGAGCCCCAGCGTGAGCCGGCCCCTGGAAAGCGCGTGGAGCGACGCGGCCTCCTTCGCGAGGAGACCCGTGGGGCGCAGCGGCCCGACGGCGACCATCGTCGCCAGCCGGGCGCGCGACGTCACGCCGGCGGCAGCGGCCAGGGCGGCGAACGGGTCGAAGCTTTCGTAGGCGACGCGGTCGAGGACGCCGAGCGACGAGAACGGCCCGGCGTCGGCGCGCCTCGCCCAGTCGAGGAGCAGCTCCCCGGTCGCGCCCGGCACCGTCGTTGGTAGCCCTACTCCGACGTTCATCCGACCGGAAGCTTCACACTTCCGGCCAGTGAACTACGCGGAACTCTCTCCGTTCGACAACCACTACGGCCTTGAGATCGCCGGGGCGACCGACGAGACGGTCACCGCGCGGCTCCCCGTGCGCGACCACTTGCTCCAGCCGGTGGGCCTCGTACACGGCGGCGTCCACGCCTCGATCGCCGAGGCGCTCGCCTCCCTGGGGACGAACGTCGGTGTGAACGACGAGGGCAAGATCGGCCTCGGGCTGTCCAACAACTCGAGCTTCCTGCGCCCGATCCGGAGTGGGACGATCCACGCGGTCGCACGCCGCCGACACCGCGGGCGGACGACGTGGATCTGGGACGTCGAGATGTCCGACGACGACGGACGCCTCTGCGCCATGAGCCGCGTCACGATCGCCGTACGCGACGTCTGAACGAAAGAGCCCCGCGTGGCGGGGCTCCTCCCGTTACTTCTTCGGGCCCTTCCGCCGGCCCTGGTTCTCGCCCTTCTGCCGGCCGCGCTGGGGCTTCGTCTTCGCCTTGCACTTCCCGAGCTTGTCGCCGCGCCGCATCGCGCGCTGAACCCGGCGGGCGCCCCGCACCTTGACGGTGGCCTTCCCGCCGTGCCGCGTCGTGTGGCACATCGTGAACGTGGCGGTCGAGCAGGGGCCGAGCGCGTCTCCGTGGCGGAGATGCGCGGGCACTGCGTTCCGCGACACGCGAATCGTGCGGAACGGATTCCTCGCCGAGCCGGTGCGGTGGCAGATCGTCACCTTGCGCTCGTACTGCGACGCGGACGCGGGCCCGCTCGCGGGGGAGATCGCGGCGCCGACCGATCCCATGCCCACGACGGCGAAGGTTGCGACCGTGCCGACGGCGGCGCCGAGCGCGACGCCTCGTCTGGTAAGTCTCCTCATCGTCCTCGGAACCTCCTGGTCGTTTGCGGCGTGCCGCAGCATGCGGCCGGGGGCCTTCGGCACCCTAGCCGCTGTTTCGGTCGGCGAACCCGAGTTCTTGAAGCTCCGGGCTCAACGGATTGAGGGATTGTGCGCGGCTCCAGGCGAGCCGCTGCCTCGGGCCGTCGTGCGCGAGACCCAGGTCGAGCCACAGCTCCCAGTCACCGCTGTCGCGGTCGAGGCCGCGCGTGAAGCTGCGCCGCGCCTCCTGGACCGACCCGGCGGCGAGCTGCGCCTCGCCGAGCAGCCGCCAGGGCTCTGCGGACCACGGCTGGAGCGTTCTCGCCGTCCTCGCGTGATCCACCGCCTCCGCGTAGTCGCTCCGGTCGGCGGCCGCGACCGCCTCCGCGAGCGCGCGGTTGCCGGCGAACGCCAGGGCGACGGCGATGCAGAGAACGGCCGGGACCACCGCAAGCGTCCGCGGGAGACGGGGACCAGCCCGCGAGGCGACCATCGCCGCGCCGCACGCGAGGGCGGCGACGGTCACTGCCGGAAGCTCCCAGACCCAGTCCTGCGCCGCGTGCGCGAGGAACGCGGTGTACGGGGCGAGCGCGACGGGGTCGCGGCAGCCGGCGAACGGCGCCGCGAGGGCGAGCGCGAGCAGGGCGAGCCCGATCGGGCCGAGCTCGGACAGCGTCTCGAGATAGAGGCTGTGCGCGTCCTTCGCCGGCTGCGGGATCGGACGATCGGCGAGCCAGGTGCGCGCGAAGGTGCCGGCGCCGTCGCCGAGCAGCGGCTCGTCCTCGTACGTCTCCCAGGCGACGCGCCAGTAGTCGGCGCGGCTGCTGCCGGACGCGCTGAAGAGGCGCTCGCTGCCCTCGCCGTGCACGGGGGTCGGCGCCGCCGTGAACGCGTCGTACGCGCCGTCGGGCCCGCCGACACGGACGAGCACCGCCGCGGCGGCGAGGAAGGGGACGGCGACGAGGCAAATCGCGAACGCGGTCCGTCCCCAGGCGGGGATCTCGACCGCCGAGGTGCGCAGCGCGTAGCAGACGCCGGCGGCCGCGCCGCAAAGGACGCCGATCACGGCCGCGAGGAAGGCGTCCGCCGAGAGGAGATGCGCCGCGACGACGGCGGCGCCGGTCGGGACGGCGAGCCCGGCGGCGACGGCGGCCAGCTGCAGCCGCCTCGGCCCCAGCGCGACGGCCACGGCGAGGCCGACCGCGAGCGCGACCCAGGCGCCGCGCCCGAACGTGAAGTAGAGCGTGGCCGCGAAGAGCGGGGTCGTCGCGGCCGCGACGGCCGCGACAGCGATGCGGGAGGCGCGGGCCGCGACGCCGACCGCGATCAGCAGGCCGATCGCGGCGAGCAGCGCGACGCCGTTCGCGTAGCCGAGCGGCTCGGAGAGCCGCTCGCCGGCGCGTGGATCGGCCGAGAGGGGCACCTCCGGGTCCCCGAGGAGCCAGCGCGTCAAGCCGTAGCCGCACAGGAGCGTGGCGGCGCCCAGCGTCCCGGCCAGCAGCGCCACCGCCGACGCGACGAGGACGAAGGCGGCAGCAGCGGCGAGGTAGAGGACCGCGCGCTGGACCTCGAGAACGGACGCGGACACGTGGCTCGTCCAGGCGATCGACAGCGCCGTCCAGAGCGCGAATCCCGCCAGGCCGCCGAGCACGACGAGCGCGGCCCGCCCGGGCCGCCGGGCCCCGCGGGCGACCTCCACGGCCACGACGGCGAGGAGGATGACCGCGCTCCATCCCCACGCCGTGGCGGCGTAGCCGCCTTCGTCGAAGCCGAGGGCCGAGACGAGCGCGAAGACGCCGACGGCGGCGGCCGCCTCTCGGGCGTCCACGCCTAGCGGCCCGACGTGGAGAAGTGCTGGTAGTCCTTCGCGGACCGCCAGCGGCCGCCCCAGTGCCAGCCGGCCGCGTCGAAGGCTCGCACGAGCACGCCGGACTCGACGGCCATCCCGGGCCGGCGCCGCGACCGGTCGAGGAAGGCGCGGCCGGCCGGCGGCTCCACGAGGCCGCCGTGGACATAGGGGTTCTCGACGGTGTTGACGTCGACCGCGCGGCCGTATGCGTGCTCCGACCAGCGCCGCGTGCCCTCGACGTAGCGGCAGTTGAAGCCGGACGTGTTGTCCGCCCGCATCGACGCGTCGTCGTCTCCCCGGTAGCGCTCGACGCCGAGCATCCGGCGGATCGGGAACCGGGCGGCGTAGAGCCGGCGGAAAACCGCGATGACGTTCCGCGCGCTCCCCGCCTCGACGACGAGCACGCCGACGCGCGAGCGGCCCGCGAAGTCCCAATGCCGCAGCCTGATCGCCCGCAGCCGGGCCGGCCCGACCGGGCAGCCCGGGCGCCACGAATACGGTAGGTCGGCCGCGGTCACGCGGGAGAGGGTCGCGCTGAACGGCGGGGGCGAGGCCGCGCCTGCGGCGGGCACGAGCAGGAGCAGGGCGACGAGCGCAGGCTTCGCCATGGCGCGAGGGTAGTCTCAGCGGCCGTGCGATCGCTCGCCGTCGTCCTCGCCGCCGCCGGCGCCGCCCTCGCGCTCTCCGGCCCCACGGCCGGCAGCGCCGCCTCCTGCACGCCGAACACCGCGAGCCGACTGCGGAGCGTCGGGCCCGCCCGCCAGCTCGTCGTCGTCGAGGCGAGGGCGTACCGGACGACGAGCGCGACCGTCCGCCTCTGGCAGCGCGACCGGGATGACTGCTGGCGCCCGTACGCCGGGCCCTGGACGGCGCGCGTCGGCTGGAGAGGCATGGCCGACCGCCGCCGCGAGGGCGACGGCACGACGCCGACCGGCGTCTACTCGCTCGGGCGGACGATGTACGGCAACGGGCCGAACCCCGGCGTCCGCTACCGGTACCGGCGGCTCCGTTGCGGCGACTGGTGGAACGAGGACCCGCGCTCGCCGACGTACAACACGTTCCAGCACGTGCCGTGCGGCACCCTTCCGCCGTTCCGGACGACGACGCCCGGCCTCTGGCAGGAGCGCGCGGCGTACCGCCATTTCGCCGTGATCGAGTACAACACGCGCCCGGTCGTTCCCGGCCGCGGCTCGGGGATCTTCCTCCACGCCAAGACCGGGAACTCCACGAACGGCTGCGTCAGCCTGCCCGTCGCGCAGCTCGTCGAGACCCTGCGCTGGCTCGATCCGGCGAAGCGGCCCCGGATCGTGATCGGCACGCGGGACACCTTCCGCCGCCTCTAGCGTTGTGCGACTCCGGGCCGGCAGCGTACGCTGTCTGCGCAGCTTTCCCCGGCACGGAGGCCCGATGACAGAAGCGCGCAACCGAGCTGCGGACGCCCGGCCCCGCGGCCGGGCGATCCGTAATACGCCGTACGCGGCGTGCCCGGCGACCCGGATGCCCGGCGCCCGGGAAGAGGCGACGCTGCCGGCATGAGCGTGCTGGAGAAGCGCGTCTCCCGCGCAACGGGGTTCGAGCTCCTGCAGTCGAAGCTCGCGATCCCCGCGCTCCGGCCTGGAGTCGTCCGCCGAGACGCGCTCCTGAGCCGTCTCGCCGCGCGCGCGGCGCAGCACGTCGTCAGCCTGAGCGCGCCCGCCGGCTACGGGAAGACGACGCTCCTCGCCCAGTGGGCGGCGGAGGACACGCGGCCGTTCGCCTGGGTCTCGCTGGACGACCGCGACAACGACCCCGCCGTCTTCCTGACCTACGTCGCCGCGGCCGCCGACGCCATCCAGGCGGTCGACGCGCGCGTCTTCCGCGCGGCGGCGTCCGGCGCCAGCTCGATGTGGACGATCGGGCTTCCGCGGCTGGGCGCGGCGCTCGGCGAGATGCGCAAGCCGATCGTCCTCGTCCTCGACGACGTCCACGAGCTGCAGGACCGGGACTGCCTCGACGCGCTCGAGCCGATCGCCGCCCACCTCCCGCACGGCTCGCAGCTCGTCCTCTCCGGCCGCTCGGAGGACGGCCTGCCGCTGGCGCGCCTGCGCGGAAAGGGCCGGCTGCTCACGATCGGCTCTGCGGAGCTCGCGCTGAGCGACGCGGAGGCGACGGAGCTGCTCGCCGCATCGGGCGTCCGCGTGACGGACGCACATGCGGCCTCGCTGAACGCGCGGACGGAAGGGTGGCCCGTCGCGATCCTGCTCGCGGCGCTCTTCGCGCAGGAAGCGGGCGCCGACGCGCTCTCGTCGTTTGCCGGCGACGACCGCTTCGTGACCGACTACCTCCGGTCCGAGCACTTGTCCAAGCTCAAACGGTCCGAGGTCCAGTTCCTGACGCGCACGTCGATCCTCGACCGTATGTCGGCCTCGAGCTGCGACGAGCTGCTCGAGCGGAACGACTCCGCGCGGCGCCTCGAGTCGCTGGAGCGCCGAAACGCCTTCGTCGTCCCGCTCGACCACCACCGCGAGTGGTACCGCTACCACCACCTCTTCCGGGACATGCTCAGGGCCGAGCTCCACCGGCTCGAGCCGGAGCTCGTTCCGACGCTCCACAGACGGGCCGCCTCCTGGTGCGAGCGGCGCGGCCTCGCGGACGCTGCGATCGAGCACGCAGCCGCGGCCGGGGAGCTGGACGAGGTCGCGCGCCTCGTCGGCGCGTACGCGCTCAGCTACTACCGCAGCGGCCGCGTCGGCACCGTCGAGCGCTGGTTCGGGCGGTTCGACGATCCCGAGCTCCTGGCCGCCCATCCCGAGATCGCCGGCTTCGCGGCCTTCATCAGCGCGCTGCGGGGACGCCCCGACGAGGCGGAGCGCTACAGCTGGGCGCTCGAGCACACGGAGCACGACGGGCCGATGCTCGACGGATCGCCGTCGGCGGCGCCGTGGGCGGCGCTCGTGCGTGCGCTGCTTTGCCGCCACGGGATCGAGGAGATGGGCGCGGACGCGCGGCTCGCGCTCGACGAGCTCCCCGCGTCCAGCTTCTGGCATCCAATCGGCGTGGCGATCCTGGGGATCTCGCTGCTCTTCGAGGGGGAGACCGAGAGCGCCCGGCGGGTTCTCGAGGAGGCGGCGGAGGAGTCGGCCGGAACTGGCGCCATCTACGCCGGCGTGATCGCGCGCTCGGAGCTCGCAATCCTGGCGATCGACGCCGAGGACGGCGAAACGGCCGAGGCCCAGCTCGCCGCGGCGCGCTCTCTGCTCGACCACCAGCCGATCGACGAGTACGTCGCGTCGGCGATCTACCTCGCCGCGTCGGCCAGGTTCGCGCTCACCCGGCGCCAGTCGGCGAGCGCACGCGACCTCGTCGTCCGGGCAACCAGGCTTCGTCCGCAGCTCACGCAGGCCCTTCCGTGGTTCGCCGTGCAGGTCAGCCTCGAGCTCAGCCGGTCGCACCTCTCCCTCGGCGACATCGAGGGAGCGCGAACGCTCTTCCGCGAGGCGTCCGACGTCCTGCACACGCGGCCCGAGCTCGGGACGCTCCGCGCGGAGGCCCGAGAGCTCGGCGACCGGCTCGCCAGGGCGGCGAGCGTCGACGACGGCTGGGCGTCCAGCCTGACCGCCGCCGAGCTGCGGCTGCTGCCGCTCCTCACGACCCACCTCTCGTTCCGGGAAATCGCCGAGCGCCTCTACGTGTCGCGCAACACGGTCAAGACGCAGGCGATCGCGGTCTACCGGAAGCTCGGCGCCTCGAGCCGGAGCGAGGCGATCGAGCGCGCGCTCGAGCTGGGCCTGGTCGACGCGCCCAGCGCGGCGGGGCGCATCTTCACCCCGGCGGGGTGATGCGCCGGACTCGTCGGGAGCGTGAAATAGGCGGTGCCTTCGATGGAGGATTACCAGGTCACGCTTCGCAAGCTCGCGGTCCGTGACGAGCGGTACATCGAAGGGCTGCTCCAGACCGACCGCATCAACCCGGCCCTCGCCGACCTGGATTGCCGGACACAGGCGCTCGTCCGCATCGGCGCCCTGATCGCGCTCAACGCGGCGCCGGCCGCCTACATGGAGTCCGTGAACGCCGCACTGCGCGCCGGCGCCTCGCACGAAGAGATCGTCGGGACGCTGATCGCCGTCCTCCAGACGGTCGGCGTCGCCCGCGTGGTGACAGCGGCGCCGAACCTCGGCCTCGCGCTCGGCTACGACGTGGGCGAGGCACTCGAGCTCGTGGAGAACGGCGGCTAGAGAGTGGCCCGTCCTGCGCTCGCCCTCGCGCTCCTCGCGGTCCTTCTGCTCGCAGCCTGCGGCGGCGACGACGGCGGCGGAGCCTCGGAGGAGTACGCGAACGACGTCTGCTCGAACCTCAGCACCTGGGTCACCGACGTCCAGCAGACGACGACGTCGCTGACCGACGCGGGGCTCGCCACCGACCGCGAGGACATCGAGTCGGCGGTGCAGGACGTCGGAGACGCCACCGACACGCTGGTCGAGGACCTGGACGCGCTCGGCCCGCCGGAGACGGAGGACGGCCGGGCCGCGAAGGCGGAGCTCGACCGGCTCGCGACCGAGCTCCGCACGCAGGTCGACGCCGTCCAGAAGGCCGTCGACTCCGGCGGCGGGCCGGCTGCGGTCGCGGCCTCGGTGCTGACCGCCGTCTCGAGCGCGGCCGACGCCGTCGACTCGACCTTCCAGAACCTGCGGGAGCTCGATCCGGCCGGCGAGCTGCAGGACGCGTTCGAGAACGCGGAGGAGTGCAAGGACCTCCGAGACCAGGTGGAGCAGATCCGCTCCGACTAGGCCCCGCTTCACACCGTTCGGATGATGCCGAGCGGGCCGTCTTGCGCGAAGCTGTTCACCGATGACCGCGAGTGTGGGCATCGTCGAAGAGCAGCCTGCCGCGAAGCGCTCGCCCGTTCTCCCGTTCCACGATCCCTCGCGCCGCCGCCGGCTCCTCAAGGTGGGCGGCTGGCTGCTCGGCGTGGCGGTCGTCGTCCTCGTCCTCCACCTCCTGGGCGTGGACGTCCGCGGCTGGATCAGCAGCGTCCGCGACGCGCTGACCGAGATCTCCCTCGGATACCTGGTCGCGGGGTGGGCGGTGCAGACGGTCCAGACGACCCTGACGGCCCTCGGCTGGTACTTCATCCTGCGGGCCGGCTTCCCGCAGGCGCCGCCGTCCTATCTCCAGGTCCTCGCCGCGTACGCCGCGGGGATCGCCCTCAACGGCTTCCTCCCGGCCAACATCGGGACCTTCGTCATGCTGCTGATGTTCGTGGCGATGATCCCGGGGTCGAACTTCCCCGGCGTGCTGGGCGGCATGGTCGTCCAGAAGATCTTCTTCACCGTCGCCGGCACCGCCGTCTACCTCTACCTCTTCCTCTCCGTGCCGGGCTCGTTCGAGCTGCAGCTGAACCTCCCCCACGACCACCCGTTCCTACTCGTCTCGCTGCTCCTCGGAGGAGCGCTGCTCCTGTTCATCCTGATCCGCATCTTCTGGCGAAAGCTGAACGGCCTGTGGGTGAAGGCGAAGCACGGCGGCGTGATCCTGTCGCGGCCGCGCGACTACGCGCTCAAGGTGCTGCTTCCGTCGTTCGGCGCCTGGCTCGCGAAGCTCGGCGTCACCGCGATCTTCCTCGCCGGCTACGGGATTCCGGTCACGTTCCACACGATCATGTCTGTGATCGGCGGCAACTCACTCGCGAACACTGTGTCGGCCACGCCGGGCGGCGTCGGAATCAACCAGGCCGTGAACGCGATCGCGCTCGAGGACGTCGTCGACCCGGCGACGGCGACCGCGTACTCGCTCGGCCAGCAGCTCGCGATCACGGTCTGGAACATCGCGTTCGCGGTCGTGCTGGTCGTCTGGGCGTTCGGCTGGACGGGCGGCAAGCTCCTCGTCCGGCGGTCGTACGACGACGCGAAGGTCAAGGTCGCCGAGCAGAAGGAGCAGCGCGCCGCGAAGAAGGCGGCCGGAGAGGCCGACGCCGGTGGCTGAGTACGGCGCGGCCGTGACCTGGCGGCCGGACGTGCCCCGCCTCAAGCCCGGCCGCGTGCTGATCGCGTGGTTCTTCACCGCGCTGTCGCTCTGGTTCGCCGCGCTGATCCTCCCCGGCGTCGACGTCTCCGACTACGCCGGCGCGTTCGTGATGGCGGCATGCGTGGCCGTCCTCAACGCACTTCTGCCGCCGATCGTCGCGGCGCTCCGGCTGCCGTTCACCGTCGCGCTCGGGTTCATCCTCGTGCTGATCCTGAACGCGCTCGTCCTGGAGCTCGCGAGCGACGTCATCGACTCGTACACCGTCGACAGCTTCTGGTGGGCGCTCCTCGCCGCGCTCGTCGTCGCCGCGACGAGCGTCGTCCTCGAAGTGATCTTCGGGACGAACGACGAGGACACGTACTCGCTCCGCGTGGTGCAGCGGATCGCCCGGCGCCAGGGCGGAGACGAGCGCACCGACACCCCCGGAATCGTCTTCCTCGAGATCGACGGCCTCGCCCTGCCCGTCCTGCGGCGGGCGATGCGAGACGGGAACGCGCCGACGATGGCGCGCTGGGTCGCCGAGGACACCCATCGGCTCACGGAGTGGGAGCCCGACCTCTCGTCGCAAACGGGCGCCAGCCAGGCAGGAATCCTCCTCGGATCGAACGAGAACATCCCCGCTTTCCGCTGGGTCGAGAAGGAGACCGGCACGCTCATGACCTGCTCGGCGCCGGACGACTGCGCCCGGATCGAGCGCGAGCGGGCGAACGGCAACGGCCTGCTCGCCCCCGGCGGCTCGAGCCGCGGCAACCTGCTCTCCGGTGAGGCCGAGGAGGTGATCCTCACGGTCAGCCGGATCGAGGCGGAGAAGCGGGCGAACCCCGGTTACCGAGCCTTCTTCGCGAACGGCTTCAACGTGACCCGCGCGCTCGTCCTCTTCGCCTGGGAGGTCGTGCTGGAGTGGGTGGCCGCGCTCCGCGCGCGGAGAAGGGACGTCAGGCCCCGCGGGCACCGCGGCGGGCTCTACCCGTTCATGCGTGCGGCCATGTGCGTCGTCGTCCGCGACCTGATCGTCTACGGGGTCCTCACGGACATGATGCGGGGGCGGCCCGCCGTCTACGCGACCTTCTCGAGCTACGACGAGGTCGCGCACCACTCCGGGCTCGAGCGGGCGGACACGCTCGAGGCGCTGAGGAAGCTCGACCAGCAGTTCGGCCGCATCGACCGGGCCCGGCGCTACGCGCCGCGGCCGTACGAGATCGTCGTCCTGTCCGATCACGGGCAGACGCAGGGCGCCACGTTCAAGCAGCGGAACGGCTACGGGCTCGACGAGCTCGTCGCGCGTTCCATCGACCGCGGCCGGGTCCGCGAGATCGCGGGCGGCGACGAGCAGGACGCGATGGTCGGCCACGCGATCGGCGAGGCCACGGGCACCGAGGGCAAGAAGCCCTCGAAGAAGGACGTCTCCGGCCAGGAGGTCGTCGTTCTCGGGTCCGGCAACCTCGGGCTCGTCTACCTGATGGAGGAGCCCCGGAGACTGACGCTCGAGGAGATCGAGGAGCGGCACCCCCGGCTGATCGAGGCCCTGCGGGAGCACCCGCACGTGGGGTGGGTCCTCGCGCGCTCGAGCACGCACGGCGCGGTGGCGCTCGGCGGGCGAGGGATCCTCTACCTCGCGGAGGGGAGGGTGGAGGGGGAGGACCCGCTGGACGGCTTCTCGCCGACGGCGTCGCGACACCTCCTCCGCACGGACGGGTTCTCGAACGTCGCCGACCTGATGGTCGGGAGCTTCTACGACCCCGAGCTCGACGAGGGGTGCGCGTTCGAGGAGCTCATCTCGTTCCACGGAGGGCTTGGGGGCCCGCAGACCCAGCCGTTCATCCTCCACCCGGTGGGGCTGGAGCGCCCGGACGGGCCGATCGTGGGCGCCGAGACCGTCCACGCCCTGCTGCGCGGGTGGCGCCGGCAGCTCGAGAGCGGTGCGGCCGCCGGCCGGTCGGAGTCTCTGGTCACCGCCGGTTGACGCCGCGGGACGGGCCAGGGCCCGTCCCGCTCGCCGCAGCTCGAGACTAGATCCCGAGCAGCTGCTTCTTCTTCGCCTGGAACTCGTCCTCCGTGAGGATCCCTTCGTTCCTCAGGTGGGCGAGCTTCTCGATCTCGGCCGCGTAACCGCCCTCGTCGGCGGCGGGGGCGGCAGCTGCTGCAGGAGCAGGCTCGTAGGCCTGCGCCTCGTAGGCCTGCACGTCCTGGGCCGCGTAGCGCTCCTCCTGGCGCCTCCGGACTCGTCCGGAGACGGCGGTCGCGGTGCCCGCCACGACGGCGGTGCGAGCCGCGGCGCCGACCAGGCCTGGGCCTCTGCGTACTAGGGGCATCTCGTCCTCCTCCTCTCAGACGGCCGCCAGCGCGGCGTCGCGGGCTGCCTGGACGACCTCGTGCGGGAGCCGCTCGAAGTCGAGCAGCACGCCGCCCGCGTCGCGCATCGCCTGGGCCACGTCGCGCGCCCAGAGGTTCTCCCAGACGAGCAGTGCGGCGGACGAGTTCGGGTCGAGCTCCTCCGCGGCGGCCTTGAGGTCGTCCTCGTTGAAGAGCCCGTTGACCTCGACGCCGAGCTTCTCGAACCCTTCACGGACCTTCGGGTCCATGTCGGTCAGCTCGAACGCCCCGATGTCGCCCTCCGCGTTCTTCGTCACGAACGCGAGGTCGATGATCCTGATCGTGCCGTTCTCGACGAGATCGGCGAGCGCTGGTGCGATCTCGCCCGTGAACTCGTTGCCGGGGAACGCCACGATCATGTAGTCGACCGGTCCAAGATCGGTCATGTCTCTCTCCTCTCCGGCCTCGGCGCCCTTACCCGAGCGCCCTGGCCTTCAGCGCGTCGTACTCCGCCTGCGTGATCGCCCCGGAGTCCAGGAGCTGCTTCGCCCTGTCGATCTCGGCTGCGGCCCCGCTCGTGTCGGCGACGGTACGGACGTACTGGTCGAACTCCGCCTTCTGCGCCTGTGCACGCGCCTCGTTCCGCTCGGCCATGCTCTTGCTGTTCGCGATCACGTAGGCGAACGCCCCTAGGAACGGGAGGAACAGCAGGAAGACGAGCCAGACGGTCTTCTTCCCGCCGCCGATGTCGTGCCGGCGGAAGAGATCGCTGATGATCACGATCAGGAGCCAGAACCACATCACCCACGCGAAGAAGATGAGCATCGTCCAGAGGACGTCGAAGAAGGGGTAATCGGCAGCGAACACACTCATCGAGATTCCTCCTTCCATTTGGGCCTCAAGCGTCGCTCCGCCGGCCCCGGCGGGCATCATGCGATTCGGGTGAATCGCGGCTCCTAGAGCGCCGTGAGGCCCTCGTAGACGAGCTTCGCGCCGATCACCGTTCCGAGGATCGTCAGCACAGCGGCGTCGTAGCGGAGCAGCCAGCCCCGGACGCTCGCCAAGGCCGCGGTCGAGCGGTCGGGCACGGCCACCGTCAGCGCCAGCGGCACCGCCACGCCCGCCGTCGCGACGAGGACGAACGTCGCGGTGGCGGCGGCGGTCGCTGCCGAGCCCGCGTTCGTCTCGGCGATCGCGATCGCAGCCGCGAGTACGAGCGCCAGGTTCTTCGGATTCGCCGCCGCGAGTACGAGCCCGAGGCCGGCCGACCGTGAGCGCGTGAGTGCGTCGAGCGCGCCGAGCCACCGCGGCGTCTCCACGCCGCGCTCACGGCGGCGGTCGCGCCAGATGTGCAGTGCCAGCGCAAGGACGAGCAGGCCGACGACGAGCTGCGCGACCGCGATCCAGAGAGGCGTGCGGTCGTCCGCGTCCACGGCGCCGACGAGTGCGAGTAAGAGCACCGTCGAGGCGGTGACGCCTGCAGCCCAGCCGAGCGCGAATGACGAGCCCAGCGCCCGAGCCTCCGTGCCGCTGAGGATCAGCGTCAGGACGACGATGGGAAGTGGGCTGAGGGCGACTCCGGCTGCCAGGAGGAGCGTGTCGCTCACGCGGACACCGTTCCACGCCGCGCCTCCCGGTTCAAGATCGACGTGGCGGCCAGACCGAGCACGATCGTCGGGACCATGGTCAGGAAGCGGTACACGAGGACGGCCGCGACGACCCCGGCGTTGTTCCCTCCGAAGCCCACGAGCGCCCCGGTCAGGCTCAGCTCGACGACGCCCACCCCGCCAGGCGTGATCGGGATCGTTCCGAGAAGGCGCGCGAGCGACCAGGCCGCGAAGGCCTCGACGACGGTTACCTCCGAGACGGGGACGCCGAGCGCGCGCAGCGCGACGAGGAGGACGAGGAAGACGGTCAGCGTCCCGACGTAGGTCGCGACCGTCAGGACGTGCCAGCGGCGGCGCAGCAGGTCGACGGCCTCCGAGCGGAAGCGCTCGAAGCTCGGCCCGCCCCACGCGACTGGGGCCCGGCCGAACTTCCCGCGTCCCCAGCTCGCGAGCCGGGCGGTGAGCTCGCCGATGTCGGTCGCGGTCCGGTCGCTGGCAAGGATCGCGGCAAGCGCCGCGACCGCGACCCCGAGGACGGCCGCCCCGACGAACGCGGCGGTCGCGAGGAACGGCGTGTCACCGCCTTGCGTCGCCAGGAGGAAGACGGCGAACACGGGATAGGACAGGTTCGCGAACTGGTTCCAGAGGCTCACGAGCGTGACGGCCCGCCCGATCGCGCGACGCGGGAAGCCCCAGCGCCGAAGGATGCCGTAGGCGCCCGCGATTCCCACGGCGGCGCCGCCCGGCACGACGATCGCGAGCGCCGTCGACATCTGCGTCAGGGCCAGCGCGCGACGGAAGGACAGCCCCGGCAGGCCGACCATCCACGGCGGGGCGAAGGTCAGGAGGTTGAGGACGGTGGCGCCGGCGAGCGCACAGGCCCACGGCCAGGACATGGTCTTCAGGACGCCCCAGACGTCGCGGTAGTCCGCGATCTTCGGCAGGAAGAAGAGGAAGGTCGCGAGGACAAAGGCGACGCCGACCGCAGCGACGAGCAACCCGCGCCGGGACCGGCGCGGGGCAGGCGCGGCTCTGGCTGCGTCGTCCACGCGCAGATCATCGCTGCCGCCCCGGGCGCCGTTCATCCCGTCGGGACGATGAAGCGGCGATCCAGCTCTCGTAGGGTCGCGGTGAGCAGATCCGTTTCCGGCGACGAAAGGAGCCAAGAGATGAGCGAGTACAACCCGCGGTCGGACGCCCCAGAGGTCTCCGGCTGGGCCCTCGGCGGGATCACGTTCGCCGGCGTGATGATGATCCTGATCGGGTGCTTCCAGATCATCGCCGGTCTCGTGGCGATCATCGACGACGAGTTCTACGTCGTCACCAAGAACTACACCTTCGACATCGACACGACCGCCTGGGGCTGGATCCACCTGCTCATCGGGGTCGTGCTCGTGCTGTCGGGCGCCTATCTCTTCGCGGGGCGCACCTGGGCGGCGGTGACCGCGGTCGTCGTCGCGGTCGTGAGCGCCGTCGCCAACTTCTTCTTCATCCCCTACTACCCGTTCTGGTCGCTGCTGATGATCGGGCTCGCCGTGTGGGTGATCTGGTCGCTCACCCGGCCGGGTGCGATCCGGGTGACCTGACGAGGCCGGGCCGGCCTCCCACGAAAGGAGTGACGTGAACACCGTCGAACGCGGGCACCCACTGCTGATCGCGGCCGGGATCGTCGTCGCGGGCTTCCTCGCGGCGATCGTCCTGATCGCCATGGACATCGTGCTGATCGGGATCCTGGTCGGCGCGCTGTCGATCCCCTTGGCCTTCGTGGCCTGGTTGACGGCGGGCGACCGCTACTGATCGAGGCGTTCCTCTGGGGGGCGCTGGCGAGCTCGTCGCTGCTCGTCGGCGCCGTCCTCGCGCTGTGGTTCGACATTCCCGAGCGGGTCCTCGGCCTCGTTATCGCCTTCGGGGCCGGGGTGCTGATCAGCGCGGTCGCCTACGAGCTGTTCCTCGAGGCCCAGGGGCTCGCGGAGGACCGGCGCTCGGCCGCAGTCGGCCTCTTCGCCGGCTCCGTGACGTTCTACGTCGGCGACGTCCTCATCGACCGGATGGGCGGGGAGGGCCGGAAGAGCATGGTCGGGGGGCAGGCGGCCGGCGTCGCGCTCGCGATCGTCCTCGGCATCGTGCTCGACGGCATTCCCGAGTCGTTCGTAGTCGGGATCGACCTCCTCTCGGGGGAGGGTGTCAGTGCGGCCTTCATCGCGGCCGTGTTCATCTCGAATGTGCCGGAAGCCGCGGCGGCCACGTCCGGCCTGGCGAAGGCGGGCTGGGCGCGGGGCCGGATCTACGGCCTCTGGGCATCCGTAACGGCGGTGGCCGGCCTGTCTGCGGCCGTCGGGAACGGCCTCATGGGTGACGCCTCACCGGACGCGATCGCGTTCGTGCTCTCGTTCGCGGCCGGCGCGATCCTCACCATGCTGGCCGACACGATGATGCCGGAGGCCTTCGAGAAGGGCGGCAAGGCGGCCGGCCTCCTGACGACGTTCGGGTTCGCGACCGCCGTCCTGATCTCGTCGCTGGACTGATCTACGCCGGGCGCAGGCGCCTGGGGAGGTTCCGCAGCTCGAACGCGATCAGGCACTGCCAGACGCCGGTCACGATCGCCCAGACGCCCGTCAGCGTGATGATCACGGCGAGCGTCAGCCCGGGCCGGCGCAGCGCCCACATCCCGATCGGGATCTCGATCAGCCCGAGGACGAGCACGATCCACCAGTGCGGCGCATGCCGGTTGACGATCGCGCCCACCACGTGCACGGCGCCGCTCAAGACGATCCAGATGCCGACGAAGGCGGCGAGCGTGTAGAGCCCGGCGTCGGGCCAGACGAGCAGCGCGATCCCCGCCGCGGCGCCGAGCAGGCCCGCTACGACGTTCGTCGTCCGGTCGCCGCCGTCGAGCGGCCGCGTGATGAGCCACGCGACCCCCTGGATGATGAAGAGCGTCCCGATGAACGCCGCCAGGCTCTCGACGCCCCAGTCGACGCTGAGGATGATCGCGCCGAAGACGAGCGAGACGATCCCCGCGACCAGGAAGATCCACCACGTCGATGCCAGCAGCTGGGCCTCGGAGCGGCCGAACTCGATTTTCGGGCTCATCGGGTTGAGCAGCACGGGGCGAGTCTACGACGCCCGGCGGCAGGGGTCGAGCGTGATCGTCGCGAACTCCCAGCCATGGGTTCGCGGATGCAGGCTCGCGTCGAGCGTTGGTACGAGCGCCTGTCGCTGTGGCGCGCCGTCGGAACGGTCGTCGCCGTCGCGATGGTCCTCGTGGTGGTCGCCGGGGCGCTCGCCAGGATCGTGGAGCCGAAGACGTTCACCAGCATCGGGCTCGCCTACTGGTGGGCGATCGTGACCATCGCGACGGTCGGCTACGGCGACGTGGTGCCCGAGACCGTGCCCGGCCGGCTCGTCGGCTCGATGCTGATCCTCGCCGCTCTCGCGTTCATCCCGACGCTGACGAGCGTGATCGTCTCCGCGTTGATCTCGAAGCGAAGCCAGCCGTACCAGGAGCGGATGGAGCGGCTCGAGGCCGAGCAGGGCGCTGCCCTGGCGCGGATCGAGGAACGGCTCGAGCGCATCGAACGCGGGCGATGACTCGTACCAGGCACCTGATCTTCGGCACGCCGGACCGGATCGCCGGCACGGTCTACGGCACGATCGTCGTCATGGCCGCGATCGCAGCCGGCTCGCACGGGAACACGAGCGCTGGCGAACTCGCAGCCGTCGTGGCGACGACGGTCCTCGTCTTTTGGATCGCGCACGTCTACTCGGACGCGCTCGCGGAGACGATCGTGCTCAATCGGCGCCTCGACGTCGCGGAGATCGGGAGCATCGCCCGAAGGGAGTTCGCGATCCCGCTCGCGGCCGTCGGGCCCGTGGTGGCGCTCCTGCTCGGCGCGCTCGGCGTCCTCAAGGATTCGACGGCGGGCTGGATCGCCGTCCTGTTCGGACTCGCGACGCTCGTCGTGCAGGGCTTCCGCTACGCCGGTGTGGAGCGCCTGACCCCGCTCGCGACCGCGGTCAGCGTGATGGTCAACGTCGCCCTTGGCCTGGCGATCATCGGCCTCAAGGCCGCCGTGGGCCACTAGGAGGGTTTGGGCGGAAAACGGCTGAGCCGCCAGGCCACGCCCCGGCGACGAGCGCTTTCCCGCCAACCCTCTAGTCGACGACGAGCGCCTCGCCCGGCTGAAGGATCCGCACGTGGACCTCGGGTGCTGCCTCCGCCGCTGCCCGCGCGAACGCCTCCGCGGGCGCGCTGAGGAAGCGAGCGGCCGCGCCACGATGGAAGGGTCGGTAGGTGCCCCAGTGGATCGGCACGGCGATCCTCGGAGCCAGCCGCCGGACCGCCTCGGCGGCCGTCTCGGGGTCGAGATGTTTGCCGCGGCCGAGCGAGGGGCCCCAGCCCCAGATCGGCACCAGCGCGACGTCGAGGCCTTCGACCAGGCCGTCCATTGCATCGAAGAGCTCGGTGTCCGCGGCGAAGAACACCCGCTTCGATCCGAGGATCGCGAAGGCGATCGCGGTGCCCGTCCCGAACGGCGGGCGGCCGCCGTCGTGCTCGGCGTGCGTCGCGCGGATCGTGAGCGGCCCGACCCGGATTTCGTCCTCCTCGTCGACCTCCTCGACGTTGAACTCCCGTAGTGCCGACGCGAGCCCGCGCGGCGCGACCACGCGGCTGCCGCGGAGCAGACGGAGCGACGGGAGATCCAAGTGGTCGCGATGGCCGTGCGAGACGAGGACGACGTCCGGTCGCGACGGTGGCTCCGCGAGCGGCACCGCGCGGCGGAGATGGGCCACCCGCTTGCGCAACAGCGGGTCCGTGAGGACCCGGACGCCGTCCAGCTCCAAGAGGACGGTTGCGTGCCCGATGTAGCGAACGACCAATAGCCCAGATGGGACGATGACCGGGTCTGCCCCTCGGGATAGGACCTTACGTATGGGACGCACGCTGGTCGTCCGGATCCTGATTCTGCTCGGCGCGCTGTTCGCAATCCTGAGCCTCGTCGCCGGCTACATCCGGTTCCAGGCCCTCGACACCGACAGCGTCGAGGCGACGGCGGGCGACATGATCGCCGATCCGGAGATCCGGAATCAGATCAGCGCGACGCTCGTCGAGCAGTTCTTCGCCAACGTCGACGTGGAGGCGGCGCTGCAGGAGCGGCTTCCGCCCGACCAGCAGGCGCTCGCCGGACCGCTCGCCGGCGTCGTCCGCCTCGGCGCAGATCGCCTCGCCGGTGAGCTGCTCGAGCGGCCGCGGCCGCAGCAGCTCTGGGTCCGGACGATCACGGAGAGCCACAGAAACCTGATCCGGATCCTTGAGGACGAGACGGGGCCGGTCAGCACCGAGGACGGCCGCCTCGTCCTCGACCTGCAGCCGCTCCTGATCCAGCTCGGCGACCGCGTCGCCGTCGTCGGCCGGGTCAGCGAGCGTGTCTTCGCGAATCCCGACGCCGGCCGGATCACGATCATGGAGGCCGACCGCCTGGAGACGGCGCAAGACCTCACGCAGATCCTCAAGGTCCTCGGCATGTGGCTCTGGATCGTGCCGATCGCGCTGTGGGCGATCGCGGTCTGGCTCGCGGACGGGATGCGCCGGTCGGCGCTCCGGATGATCGGGATCTCCTCGATCGTCGCTGGCCTGCTCGTGCTCGTGATCCGCCGGATCGCCGGCTCGATGGTCGTGGACGAGCTCGCGACCACGGAATCGGTTCAGCGCGCGGCGGGCGACGCCTGGGACATCCTGACCGCGCAGCTCCGCGACGGCGGGCTCACCCTCCTCGGGATCGGCGTGATCCTGCTCGTGGCCGTCTGGATCGCCGGGACGTCCACGAGCGCGACCGACACTCGGCGGTGGCTCGCGCCGCACATCGCCCGGCCGGAGATCGCCTTCGGCGGCGCCGCCGTCCTGCTCGGGCTGCTCGTCTGGTGGGGCCCGACGATCCAGACGCAGCGTTGGCAGCTCGTCCTCGTCTCCGCGGTCGTCCTCGCCCTAGGCGTGGAGGTACTTCGCAGGCAGACGGCGAATGAGTTTCCGACCCCCGAACGGAAAGGAGCACCCCATGGCAACCATGGATCGGACTGACCATGCGGTCAGCGGCTGGGCGTACGGCTTCGCCGCCTTCGCCGGAGCGATCATGCTGCTGGTCGGGATCTTCCAGGGCCTCGCCGGCCTCGCGGCCATCTTCGACGACCAGTTCTTCGTCGTCGGGCCGAACTACACGTACGAGATCGACGTCACGGCCTGGGGCTGGATCCACCTGATCCTCGGCGCGATCATCGCCTTCGCAGGAATCTCGATCTACACCGGAGCGGTGTGGGCGCGCAGCGTCGGCGTCTTCCTCGCGGTTCTCAGCGCGGTCGCGAACTTCTTCTTCATCCCGTACTACCCGGTCTGGGCCGTGCTGATCATCGCCCTCAACATCGTGATCATCTGGGCCCTCGTCGTGTACGGCCCGGAACAGGCGAGGGGCGAGGCCTAGTCCCGGCCGAAGAAGACCAGCGCGTAGTAGAGGAGCATCGACAGCGCTGCGAGTGCGCCGGCGACGTAGGTGAGCGCGGCGGCCGTGAGCACCTTGTTCACGCCCTCCTGCTCGCCGGCGCCCACGATCCCGAGCTCGCGTAACTGCGCGGACGCGCGACGGGACGCGTTGAATTCGACGGGCAGGGTCACGATGTGGAAGGCGACCGCGACCGCGTAGAGCAGGAGCGCCAGGGCCACGAGGTTCAGCGCGTTCAGGACGGCTCCGATGATCAGGAGCCAGATCCAGGCGGTCGACGCGAATGCGACGGCGGGGTACATCGCCGAGCGGATCCTGAGCGGGACGTAGCCGCGCGAGTCCTGGAGCGCATGGCCCGTCTCGTGGGCCGCGACGGCCGCGGCGGCGACGCTCGGCGGGTTGAACACCGGCTCTGAGAGGAAGAGCGCCTTCTTGCGTGGGTCGTAGTGGTCCGACAGCGGCCCGCCCGGCGACACCTCCACGGGCACCTCGGCGAGGCCGTTCTGCTCCAGGATGCGCCGCGCCACCTGCGCGCCGGCGAGGCCGCTGCCGATCTGGACCTGCGAGTACCGGGCGAAGGTCCGCTTCAGCCACGCCTGGATGGCGAGGCCGAGCACGAGCGGCGGGATCATGAACGCGAGGTAGAGGCCGAAGTCGCCCATCGGTGAGAAGCGTATCGAAGGGCGATATCCATCGGCCTCCGCGGACATGTCCGGAGAGGACGGTACGGTCGCCCGGTGCGCCTGATCGTCGCCCGCTGCGAGGTCTCCTACACCGGCCGCCTGGCCGCGTTCCTCCCCGAGTCGACCCGGCTGTTGATCCTGAAGGAGGACGGCTCGGTGCTCGTCCACGCGGACGCCGGCGGCTACAAGCCCTTGAACTGGATGACGCCGCCCACCGTGATCGAGGAGGACGGCGAGCGCCTGGTCGTGCGCAAGCGGGCCGGGCGGACGGAGGATCGGCTCGAGATCCGCCTTGTGGAGGTTCTCAGCGACGTCGAGCACGAGATGGGGGAGGCCGCGGCGCTCGAGAAGGACGGCGTCGAGCGCGATCTCCAGGAGGCGCTCGCCGCGTCTCCCGAGCGCCTCGGCGAGGAGCTGCGTCTGGTCCGGCGCGAGTGGGCGACGGAGGTCGGCCCCGTCGACCTCATGTGCCGCGACGCCGAGGACGGCTGGGTCGCGGTCGAGATCAAGCGGATCGGGACGATCGAGGCGGTGGAGCAGCTCTCGCGCTACCTCGAGTGCATCCGGGTCGATGCCGCGAAGGCTTCGTGCCGCGGCATCCTGGCGGCGCAGAAGCTGAAGCCGCAGGCAACCGCGCTCGCGACGGCGCGCGGCATCCGCTGCGTCGAGGTCGACCTCGACGTCCTGCGTGGGCTGCGCGAGCCCGAGCTCACGCTCTTCGAGAGCTAGCCTCCTGACATGTTCCGCGTCGCCGCCCTCGCGTTCGCGCTGCTCGCCTTCGCCGGCCCGACCGGCTCGCGCGCCGCCCAGCGGTGCGCGCCGACCCGCGCCGACGCGCTGGGGCCGTTCTACGAGCCCGGCGCGCCGGTTCGCTCGCGCGTCGGAGCCGGCTACGTCCTCCGCGGGCGAGTCCTGACGACGAGCTGCCGGGCCGTCCCGCGGGCGCGCGTCGAGCTGTGGCTTGCGAATCCGCACGGCCGCTATGACGACGCCCACCGTGCGACGCTCTTCCCCGCGCGCGACGGGCGCTACCGCTTCACGAGCAACCGGCCGCCCGCATACGAGGGCCGCCCGCCGCACGTCCACGTCCGCGTCGGCGCGCGCGGATTCCGCACCCTCGTGACGCAGCACTACCCGCGGAGCGGCACGACCGGGGCCGTCTTCAATCTCGTGCTCGTTCGCGCTTCCTAGACTGGGAGGGTGAACATCCAGGCCGTGGCACGGCGTACGGGCGTGCCGGCCGCGACGCTCCGGAAGTGGGAGGAGCGCTACGGCGTTCCGGCGCCGTCGCGCACCGACGGCGCGCAGCGCCGGTACGGCGAGCGGGACCTCCGACAGATCGAGTGGCTCCGCGACCGGCTGGCCGAGGGGCTCCGGATCGGCGAGGCCGTCGAGCTGCTCAAGCGGATCCACGAGCCGGTCGACGGCGCCGCTGACCTCGTCGACGCCGTCGTCGAGGCGCTCGCGGCGCGGAGCGCGTCCCGGGTGGAGGCGCTCGTGCACCAGGCCTTCGCCGTCCTCGATCCCGAGACGGCGATCCTCGAGGTCGCGGTGCCGGCCCTCGAGCGGACCGGCGACCTCTGGGAGCAGGGAGAGATCTCGGTCGCCGACGAGCACTTCGTCGCCCAGCTCCTCGCCACAAAGCTACGGACACTGGTGGACTCGACCGCGAGCGGCGCGGGCGGCGTCGCGGTCCTCGCCTGCGTCCCCGGCGAGCGACACGAGCTCGGCCTCCTCTCGCTGGCCGTCCTGCTCCAGGCCGACGGCTGGCGGGTGCTGTACCTGGGCCAGGACACCCCGCTTGCCGACGCCTTCGCGCTGGCGTCCGAGTCGGAGGCGTGCCTCGTCGGCGTCAGCGGGACGATGGACGGGCCGGCCGTGGAGGCTCGCGACGAGCTCGAACGCCTGGAGGGCCGGTACCCGGCCATCCGCGTGGAGCGGGGCGGGTCGGCGTTCGACGGTCCGCCGGCCGAGCGGGCGGTGAAGTCTCTGCGGCGCCTCAGGCGTCGAGTGGCCCGAGGCGCCGCAGCCGGACCGCGCTAGCGGATCGTCCGGGGACCCGGCGGCTCCTATGATCCGCAGCTGATGGCGCGCGCACGTCGGAGGCCCCTCCTCCTCGAGCTGGCCGTGGCCAACTCGCTCGCGAGCCAGATCTTCACGCGCGAGCTCCTCCGGGCGGGCTACCCGTTCACGCAGGTCGGGATGCTGACCCTGATCGAGATCCACGGGCCGATCACGCCGAGCGGACTCGAGGCCGAGACGGGCATCCCGAAGACGACGCTTCGGGGCCGGGTGCAGGGGCTCATCCGGCGGGGCCTCGTGCGGCGGCTGCCGAACAAGGCGGACAAGCGGTCCCACTTCCTCGAGATCACTCCCAAGGGCCGGAAGTTCCTGGTGGCCATGGAACCGGTGCTGCGGGCGGCCGAGACTGCGATCGAGGGCGAGCTCGGGGTCCCGCTCGAGGAGTATCGCGACCCCCTCGAGCGGCTGCGGAAGGCGAACCGGTCCCTGTTAAGCCGGTATTAACTAGGGCCGATCGGCCCTAGTTTTAGGGCGGATCCGCCCTTTATGCTGGCGCGGTGCTCGCGATCATCTACGCCCCCGGGCTTCACGTCGATCCTCTGCCGCACCTCCCACGGGCGGGCGCGGCCGCTCGATCTGCACCCGCCGCCTCACGTGCTCCCCGCTTCGGCCCGCCGCGGCGGACTGCCGACCGGGCCCTAGGCTCCAGGCGCGGCCGTTCCTGATCGAACGAGGGAAGGGCGGCCCCGTGGGCCGCCCTTCCCGTCTTCCTCCTCCGCTTCGTCCGCCTAGCGGTTGAGGCAGAGCGCGGCGTAGTCCCACGTGAAGACCGGGTGGTAGTGGTAGCACCCGACCCGCGCGGAGACGTAATGCCGGTCGTTTGGGCTCGCGTAGGTCGCCAGCGGCGCCCCGTTGCGAACCAGGTCGTGATCGAGGGCCGAGAACGCCCGGTACCTCTCGACGCCGACGAGGGTCTTCGCCCGCGTGATCTTGCGGTTGAAGCTCGCCGAGTTGAAGTACGAGAAGTTGACGTTGTTGGCAGGCCGGATCGTCGTTCCGTCGACCAGGAAGATGAAGTCGTACGGATCGAAGTAGTCCATGTGCCAGCCCTCGAGCGTCATGTCGAAGGGCTCGCCCTTGCGGCCGGCCAGCTCGAACTGGGTCGCCCGCGGGAACAGCTTGATGTCCATGTTCAAGCCGATGTTCCGCAGGTTCGCCTGGACGACCTGGCACCGCGCGGGCGCCGGAGCCCGGTTGGCGCAGTAGAACACGCCGTCGCCGCCGCGGGTCTGACCGGAGGCGAGCCTCCGAGCCTGGCTCAGGCTCGGCCGCCGCGGGTAGATGGCGAGGTTCCGGAAGCCGCGCATCGTCGGCGGCATGTACTGGTCGTTCGTGACGCCGGCGTACGCCCCGCCCTGGGCGAGGATCGCCTGCCGATCGATCGCGAAGTTGACGGCCTTCTTCAGCCGCACGTTGCCGTTCCCGCCGCCGCCGAACAGCCGGCGATCGTGGTTCATCGCCAGATAGAGGATCGTCGGTGCGGGATTGGCGAAGTAGCGGCCCGGCGACTGCTTCTTGACGCCGTAGCGGCGACCGAGCTCGGCATGCGCAGCCGGCGGGAGGTCACCGAAGTCCGTCGCGCCGCGGTCGATGTTCAGCTTGATCGTCTCGAGCGGGAGCCCGATGTCGACCTCGACGCGGTTGACGTTGTGGGGAGCGGGGCCGCGGTAGAAGCGGTTCCGCTCGAGGATGACGCGCCTGTTCTTCGTCCACTCCTTGATGTAGTACGGCCCGGCGCTTTGCACCGGGGCGCCGACGCCCTCCGGGTTGATCGGCAGGGACGTCTGTGCCGCGAAGAACGGCATCGCGAGCCGGGCGAGCAGGTCCGGCGAGCGCTTGGTCATCCGGAGCGTCAGCGTGTTGCCCCTCGCGGTGATCCCGCTGGCCCGCTGAGCGCGGCCTGCGATCACCGCCGAGGCGCCGACGATGTCCTCGATGAACGGCTGGGCCGGCGAACTCATCCGCCGGTTGAGCGCGCGGTTCAGCGCGTTGGCGAAGCTCTGCGCCGTGACCCGCTGGCCGTTCGAGAAGCGGTACGTGTTCTTGAGCCGGAAGGTGTACACCAGCCCGTTCCGCGAGATGCGGGGGAAGCCCTGCGCTACCTCGGGCGTGAGCCGCGACCCTCGGGGGGCGGGCGCATGCGGGTAGTTCAGGAGCATCGCGCTCGTCGCGTACGCGATCGTCCAGGACGGCACGTAGTACCAGAGGGCCGGATCGACGTAGTCGATGTCGACCGTCAGG
>DASSUI010000003.1:0-8118 GCA_035707105.1 Gaiellaceae bacterium
CGATGCCTCGTGCCGAACGTCAGGCGGAGACCCGTCCGTGCGGCGCGGCGTGCGATCGGCCGCGCGGGCTGCGCCGTCGGACGGATTCGCGCCGTGCGCTCGAGGACCGTGCCCAGGGGACGAGTGGTCGCGCAGAGCGTCCGCGCCGGCCGGCGCGTGGCGCGCGGCACCCGCATCGCGCTCGTCGTGTCGCACGGCCGCTAGCGGACCGGGACGGGCAGGACGAGCGCGCCGCTGAGCGCGTTCTCCGCCGAGGGCCCGCTCCGCGAGCGACTGCGCCGCGGCCACGCTGCTCGGCGGTCATCGGCCCCGGTCAACGCGGCTTGAGGCCGTGAGTACGATCAGAGCGCGGGACGCCGTCCCGCCAGACGCATGGACCAGGCCTCCTCCGCGACGATCGACGGCCCGCGCCGCTGGACCGGCGTCGTCCGCCTGCCCCACGAGGACCCGGGCGTCCCGGACACGCGGTCGCCCGCGCGGCTTCTCCTGTGGGTGGGCCGGCACCAGGTGCCGACGCTGCTCGTCGGCGTCTTCTACGGCGTCCTCTGGATGGTCGCCCAGGCGCTGATGCCGTTCGCGATCGGCCGCGCGGTCGAGGACGGCATCGTCGACCACGACAACCGCGCGCTGGCCCTGTGGGCGCTCGCGCTGCTCGGGCTCGGCGCCGTACAGGCGGCGGCCGGGATCATGCGCCACCGGTACGCGGTCTTCAACTGGCTCCAGGCGTCGTTCCGCCTCGCCCAGGTCGTCTCGCACCACTCGGCGCGCTCCGGCCCGGCCATGCGCGGCCGGCTCTCGACGGGCGAGGTCGTCGCGACGGTGTCGAACGACGCGATGCGCGCCGGCGGCGCCTTCGACATCACGGCCAGGCTGTCCGGGGCGGTTGTCGCCTACGTCGTCGTCGCCGTCATCCTCCTCTCGTCGTCCGTCGTGCTCGGCCTCGTCGTCCTGCTGGGCGTCCCCGTGCTCGTGCTGCTCCTCGGCCTCGTGATCAAGCCGCTCCAGACGCGGCAGCGTGAGCAGCGGGACGAGGTCGGCAAGCTGACCGCGCTCGGCGCCGATACGGCCGCGGGCCTCCGGGTGCTGCGCGGGATCGGCGGCGAGCAGGCGTTCTACGACCGGTACCGCAGCCGCTCGCAGGAGGTCCGGCGGGCGGGCGTCCGCGTCGCCCTGCCGCAGTCCACCCTCGACGCGGCCCAGGTATTCGTCCCCGGGATCTTCGTCGTCCTCGTCACCTGGCTCGGCGCGCGCTTCGCGCTCTCGGGCCGGATCGGGATCGGCGAGCTGGTCGCCTTCTACGGGTACGCCGCCTTCCTTGTCATCCCGCTGCGGACCGCAGCCGAGGCCGTAGACAAGATCACGCGCGCGCTCGTCGGCGCCCGGCGGATGCTCGACGTCCTGGCGGTCGAGCCGCATGCTGCGGAGCCGGCTGCGCCGGCCGACGAGCCGCCGGCCGGCGTGCCGCTCGTCGACACGCGCTCTGGACTCGTCGTCGAGCCGGGCCTCGTCACCTGCATCGTGTCGGCCCGGCCGCACGACGCAGCGGCGATCGCCGACCGGCTCGGTCGCTTCGATCCGGGCGACGGCGTGCTGCTCGGCGAGACGCCGCTCGAGGCGCTGCCGCTCGACGCCGTCCGCCGCCGGATCGTCGTCAGCGAGGCGGACCCCGTGCTCTTCGCCGGAACCCTCCGCTCGGAGCTCGACCCCTGGGGCCGCGCCGACGACGCCGGCGTCATGGACGCGATCTCCGTCGCGAACGCCGAGGACATCCTCGAGGCGCTGCCGCAGGGGCTCGACACGGAGATCGACGAGCGGGGCCGCTCCTTCTCGGGCGGCCAGCGGCAGCGGCTCGTGCTCGCCCGGACGCTGCTCGCGGGTGCCGAGGTGCTCGTGCTCGTCGAGCCGACGAGCGCGGTCGACGCGCACACGGAGGCGCGGATCGCGCGCAGGCTGCGGGAGGCGCGCGCGGGACGCACGACGGTGATCGTCACGACGAGCCCGCTCGTGCTCGACCAGGCGGACCGCGTCGTCCTCGTCGAGGGCGGCAGGGTCGTCGCCTCGGGGACGCATCGCGAGCTCCTCGCCGACCGGCCTGACTACCGCGAGACGGTCACGCGTGGGGAGGACGTGTGAGCGAGCTGCTGCCGATCGCGGAGGGGCCGGGCCTGCGCGCGGAGGCTCGGTTGCTGGGGAGGCGGCACCGCGCGGCGCTCCTCGGCACGGTCGGGCTCCACGCGGCCGCCGCGACCGCCGGGCTCGCCGGCCCGCCGCTCCTCGGCAAGCTCGTCGAGTCCGTGGAGCAGGGGACGACCAGCGCGTACGTCGACAAGGTGATCCTCGTCCTGGCCGCGTTCCTCCTCGCACAGACGATCCTCACCTGGTTCGCGCGGCGCGCGTCCTTCGTCCTCGCCGAGAAGATCTTCGCCGAGCTGCGCGAGGAGTTCATGCGCCGGGTTCTCGGGCTGCCGCTCTCGACGGTCGAGCGCGCCGGCACCGGCGACCTCGTCTCGCGGACGACCGCCGACGTGGACTCGCTCGCGCGGACGATCCGCTTCGCCGTCCCCGAGACCCTGATCGCCGCCGTCACGACGCTCCTGACCGTCGGGGCCGCGTTCTGGGTCAACCCGCTCGCTGCGCTTCCGTGCCTGGCCGGCGTCCCCGCTCTGTGGATCGGCACGCGCTGGTACCTCCGCCGCGCCCCGGACGCCTACCTCTGGGAGCGGGCGACGTACGCGACGCTGGCCGGACGCGTAGGAGAGACGGTCGAAGGCGGACGGACGATCGAGGCGCTCGGCCTGCGCGAGGAGCGCGTCGACCGGATCGACGCCGACCTCGAGGACGCCTACCGGGCCGAGCGGCGGACGCTCCGCCTCCGGACGATCTGGTTCCCGAGCGCCGAGTTCTCGTACGTGCTCCCGGTCGCCGCCGCCCTCGCCTGGGGCGGCTGGCTCGTGTCGGACGGCCGGGCGACGATCGGCGAGGTGACGGCGATCGCGCTCTACGTCGTCCAGCTCGCGGACCCCGTCGACCGGCTGATCTCGTGGCTGGACGAGATCCAGGTCGGCGCTACGTCGTTCGCGCGGCTCGTCGGGATCGCGAGCGTTCCGCCCGACCGAACGGCGACCGACGATCGGCCGTCCGGGGACGACCTCAGCGCGCGGGATGTCCGGTACGCGTACGTCGCGGACCGAGACGTCCTCCACGGCATCGACCTCGACCTCGCGCCGGGAGAGCGCGTCGCGGTCGTCGGCCCGTCGGGCGCCGGCAAGTCGACGCTCGGCCGTCTGCTCGCCGGGATCCACCCGCCGCGGCTCGGCCGCGTCGAGGTCGGCGGCGTCCGTCTCGTCGACCTGCCGCTGGAGACCCTCCGGCAGGAGGTTGCGCTGGTCACCCAGGAGCAGCACGTCTTCGTGGGGACGCTGGCCGAGAACCTCCGCCTCGCTCGGCCGGGAGCAAGCGAAGAGGCGCTCGTCCAGGCGCTCGACGCCGTCGACGCGCTCGAGTGGGCGCTCGCGCTGCCGGAGGAGCTCCAGACGGAGATCGGCGCGGGCGGGCTGCCGCTCACCCCGGCGCAGGCGCAGCAGGTCGCGCTTGCGCGGCTCGTGCTCGCCGATCCGCACACGCTCGTGCTCGACGAGGCGACGTCGCTGCTCGACCCGCGGGCGGCGCGACACCTGGAGCGATCGCTCGCCTCCGTCCTCGACGGCAGGACCGTCGTCGCGATCGCGCACCGCCTCCACACGGCCCACGACGCGGACAGGGTGGCCGTCGTGGAGGAAGGGCTGCTCCAGGAGGTCGGCACGCACGACGAGCTCGTCGCCCGCGACGGCTCGTACGCCTCGCTGTGGGACTCGTGGCACGGCGACCGTTGACCGACCCTCTTCCGGCAAGATCGGCGTGGGAGGTGTGCGTATGAAGATCACTGTCATCGGGCGCGGGAACGTCGGCGGCGGGCTCGCGGAGCGCTGGACCCGCGCAGGGCACGATGTCACCACGATCGGGAGGGACGGCGGCGACGCGTCCGATGCGGACGCCGTCCTCCTGGCCGTGCCGGGTGGGGAGATCGCCGACGCGCTCGGCAAGGTGAGCGGCATCGCGGGCAAGCTCGTGGTCGACGCGACGAACATCTTCGGCGAGCGCAACGAGCAGTTCCCGTCCCTCGCACACGAGGTCAAGAGCATCGTCGGCGGGCCGGTGGCGAAGTCGTTCAACAGCAACTTCGCGGCGCTCTACGACAGGATCGACGAGCAGCGCGCGCGGCCGAGCAACCTCTACGCCGCCGACGACGAGGCCCGGGAGACGACGGAGCGGCTGATCCGCGACGCCGGCTACGAGCCGGTGTACGTCGGCGACCTCGACCAGGCGCGGGCGCTCGAGGATCACCTGGCGTTCATGGGCGCGATCAACCGTGCCGGGCTCGGCCGCTTCTTCTACCGCTACGCGTCGCCGGGCGACCTGTAGCTACTGCTGGCGCGACGCGACGACCGCGATCACGGCGAGCGTCGCGCAGACGACGATGACGCCGGCGAGTCCCGTGAAGATCGCCGCGAGCGCGAAGAGCGGGATCGAGATCCCCATCGCTCCAAGGATCATCTCCTTCTGGTGGTCGCGCCGCTTCTGGAGGGCCCGCTCGCTTGCCTGGGACCGCTCGGACAGCCGCTGCTCGATCCGCTCCACGAAGGAATCGACGAGCGCGGGCTCCATCTCGGCGCCCAGCTCCTTCCTTGCCTCGATCGCGGCCTGCAGCTCGTCGCGCGGCACCCGCTCGCTCACGCGCGTGATTGTCGCAGCCGCGGTCAGCGGTTGTGGTTCACGAGCTCGACGTTGTGGCCGTCGGGGTCGAAGACGAACGCGCCGTAGTAGCCCGGGTGGTACTTCCGGCGTTCGCCCGGCCGGCCGTTGTCGCGGTACCCGGCGGCGACGAGGTCACGGTGGAACGCCTCGACGGTGGCGTCGTCCGCGACCGGGAAGGCCATGTGGAACGGGTCCGTGCGCTCGTCGCCCGCCACCGCAGAGAACGACCCGGTCTCGCCGACGAACTGCGCCCGCTCCGGGATGTCGAGCTCGAGCCGGAATCCCGCGTGGCGGCCGACGGCTCCGTAGAACTCCTTCGCGGCCGCGACGTCCGCGACGCGGAACCAGACGTGGTCGATGGCTCCGCCCCGGCGCATCGCGCCGTGGTGGACGGCCTCGGCGCTGTTCCCGTCCGGGTCGAGCAGGAACGAGCCGTAGTAGTCGTCGCGGTAGTGCGGCCGAGCGCCGGGCTCGCCGTCGCTGCGATAGCCGGCGCCGGTCCCGACCCGCCAGAATTCGTCGACCGCCTCGCGGGTCGGCGCCACGAAGCCCAGGTGCAACCGCCGCGTCACCGGCTTGCCCGGACTCCAGGCCGAGAGGGAGAAGTCCCCCCATTCGGCGAAGCCGTCGTCCGAGAACGTCTTCTCGACGCCGAGCGTCCCGAGCACGAGGTCGTAGAACGCCTCTGACGCCTCGCGCTCGGAGGCGCGGATCGTCACATGGTCGAACACGGCTCGAGGCTACGTGCTCGCCCGCTAGAGCGCCTCGATCAGCTGCTCCTGGAGCCAGGAGAGGTATGCGTACAGCGCGAGCTCCTGGGCGCGCGGCGTCGCCTCGTCCAGCGCCTCCCAGTCGTAGTCCTCGGTGACGTCGAGCCGGGTGCCGAGGACGAGCCGCGCGTCGTTGAGCGCCCGGAGCCAGGCGTCCGCCTCCTCGGCGCGGAGCTCCTCGCGGCCCGCCGTCTCCTCGAGCACGTCGAGGGTCCGACGGCGTCCGGCGGCAAGCTGATTTCGCGTCAGCTCCCGGTACTCGCGCTCGCGGTCGGCGTCCTCGTGGGCGCTCGGGTAGAGCCGGCGCAACGAGGGGTCGTCCGTCTCGGCCTCCAGCAGGACGCGCAGCTCGCCCGCGACCTGCCGGAGCAGGTCGCGCTCGTCCTGCGAGAGCTCGACGCGGACGCCGCCGCCGGGCAACCGGCGGATCCGGCTGCGGAATGCCATCAGTCCTGCTGCATGGTCGCCCAGAGCCCGTAGGCGTGCAGCCGGGCGACGTCGAGCTCCGCCTTCTCGCGGCTTCCGCCGGAGACGACGGACTTCCCCTCGTAATGCACCTGGAGCATCAACTTCGTCGCATGCTCGCGCGAGTAGCCGAAGAGCTTCTGGAAGACGAGCGTCACGTAGGACATGAGGTTGATGGGGTCGTTCCAGACGATGACGACCCAGGGGCGCTCGTGCTCGGGATCGTCGCCCGCGACCGGCTGCTCGACCTCGACCTCGGCGGGCGCGAGCGTCGTCACCGGGCGGCTACTCCTCGCCGCCCGGGAGCTTGCCGAGGACCTCGGCGAGCGTCTCCGTCTCCTCGGGCGAGAGGTGGCGCTCGAAGAGCGCCCGGACGGAGCCCTCGTGGCCGCAGGACACGTCCCGCAGCTTCGCGAGCCCGGCGTCGGTCAGCTGCGCGTAGGCGACGCGAAGGTCGCTCGAGCACGCAGTCCGCTCGACGAGCCCGGCCCGCTCGAGCCCCTCGAGCAGGCGCGTGACCCCGGACGGCGAGAGCACGAGGCGGCGGGCGAGGTCGACCCGCTTCATCCGCAGCCCCTCGGCGCACGAGAGCACCTGGAGCGCCTCGTAGTCGTTGATCGTGAGGCCGTGCTGGACCTGAAGCTCCGCGTTGAGGACGCGGCGCGTCGTGGCATGCGCGCGAAGAAGGCGCGTCCAGGCGCGAACGGCCGGCGGGCCGTCGACGGCTGGATCGAGCTGTGTGTCTGGTAGTTGCGTGCTCAAGGATCTGCGCTACTATTGCTTGCGCACTCAATAATACAGGACACAAAGAACGGAGGGGACATGACCACAGAGACCATCACGACCGTGCCGGTGGGGACGTGGAACCTCGACGCGGTGCACTCCACCGTCGGCTTCGAGGTGAAGTACCTGGTCGGCACGTTCAGGGGCCAGTTCCGTGACGTCGACGGCCGGCTGGAGGTGGACGAGAGCGGGCGGGCGACGCTCGAGGGCTACGCCCGGGTCGCCAGTGTCGACGTCAAGGACGAGCAGCTCGCCGGGCATCTCCAGACGCCCGACTTCTTCGACGCCGAGCGCTTCCCGGAGCTCCACTTCCGGGCCGAGGGGCTCGACGTGACGATGGGGGAGGTCCGCGCGCAGGGCGAGATCACGATCAAGGGCGTGACGAAGCCCGTCGAGATCAGCGGCACCGTCACGCCACCCGCGCCCGACGCCTACGGCAAGCAGCGGGTCGGCGCGGTGCTCACCGCGACCGTGAACCGCCACGACTTCGGCGTCAGCTGGAACGCTCCCGTCCCGGGCGGCGACATGGCGCTGGCAGACGACGTGACGATCAACGCGGAGCTCTTCTTCACCAAGGCCGAATAGGCTCCGGCGGGTGAAGATCCTGGGCGTCTCCGGCAGCCTGCGCCGGGACTCGTACAACGTGCGCCTTCTGGAAGCGGCCGCCGAGCTGCTTCCGGAAGGCGCGACGTTCGAGCGGTTCGGCGGGCTGAAGGCGGTGCCCCCGTACGACGAGGACGACGACGTCGAGCCGGCCCCGGAGCCGGTCGCGCGCCTGCGCGAGACGCTCGCGGCGGCGGACGGCGTCCTCTTCGCCACGCCCGAGTACAACTCGTCGATTCCGGGCGTCCTGAAGAACGCCATCGACTGGGCCTCGAGACCACTGATGACGAACCCGGTCCGGTTCAAGCCGGTCGCCGTCGCCGGGGCGTCGACGGGTGCGTTCGGCGCGGTGTGGGCGCAGGAGGAGCTCCGCAAGGTGCTCGGCGCCCTCGGTGCCCGCGTGATCGAAGGAGTCGTTCCGGTCGGTCGCGCCCCGACGCGGTTCGACGAGTCCGGCCGGCTGGTGGACGAGGAGATCCGCGGGGATCTCGGCGACCTGGTGCGGAACCTCGTCGCCGCCGTCGAGGAGCGGCGCGACGGCGCCTCGGCCGAGGCGGCCGTCCTCCCGGCCGGCTAGATATCGCATACTTCATTAGTAGATTCCCAGGGTGCTGGAGCGCCTCTTCCGGCTGATCTGGGGCGACGAGGTCGAGCGCCCGCTCCGGCCGCTGCTCGTCGTCGGGTTCGCCGGCTCTCTCGCGGG
>DASSUI010000004.1:0-13330 GCA_035707105.1 Gaiellaceae bacterium
GACGATCGCGCCCGCCGCTGCCACCGGGCTGCCGCGGCCGCAGGCCCCGCTGCCGCGCCGGAGCAGGTACCGCCCGAACCGGCGCGTCGAATGCCTGCCGGGTCCGACGGCGAGGCCCGGCGACCTCGCGGTCGCCGAGCCTCGACACGATGATGCGGCCATCCGGCATTACCGACCGGGAGCGGCCGCTGGCCGTCACGCGACGTGGAGCTTCTCCTTCAGCGACTCGACCCGTGCGTCGAGGTCGGCGGTCAGCTCCGCCTTGCGCTTCTCGCGCAGCTTCTTCCGAGCCTCTCGCGCCGCCGCGTCGGCGGCCTCCTCGGCCGCCTCGAGCTCAGCCATCACGTCCACGACCGGTCGGCGCGTCACTTCGCCGTCCAGCTTGGCCATCTCGCCGTCGATCACCTCGACCGCCGGCTCCGTCACGCTCGCGATCACGGCAGTCGACTCCGGCGGGATCGCGCGTCCGAGCGCGGTGAGGGCCTCCTCCGACTTGGTGATGCCGACGATGTCGATCGTCCCGCCCATCAGGGCACCGGCGCCCCAGCCGACGAGAACGCCCACCGGGCCGCCGAGGACGCCGATGAGCATTCCGATCAGCGAGCCGCTCACCGTGCCGACAAGCGCGATGTTGTCCGCACCCTCGGGGATGCGTAGCTCGCCGTCGGGCGTGCGCTCGACGATCGCGGCGGACTTCACCCCGATCCGGCCCTCGGCATCGCAGTCCTTCAGCACGCTCAGCGCCTGGTACGCCTTGCTCGCGTCCGCGAACTTGACGACGACGACGTTGTGAACCTCAGCCATTGCTCCTCCTTTCGTTCGAGTTGACGATCCCCACTGTCTCGCGCGTCGCTGCCAGGCCGCTGCCACGTGCAACGCCGCCGCTGCCGCCACGGCCGTGGGGGCGGCTAGGAAGCGGCTCTCGTGCGGATGAGGCGCGTCTTCACGCGTAGCGTCGGCGGCCAGCCGATCACCCCGTCGCGCCTCGTCGAGCATGCGAAGCCCGCGGCGCTCGCACCAGTGCGGCAGCTCGCCTATCACCGCGCGGCGCGTCTAAGCCCGACGGCGTCAACCGCGCTGTCGGGCCGCGCGCGGACGGCGACAAGCCACCTACTCGGCGGCGTCCGCCGCGGCGATTCGCGCTCTCCTGGCGGCGGTGAGCTCCTCGAAGACGATCTGGATGCCGGCCGCGATCGGCACGCCGATGATCGCCCCGATGAGCCCGAAGAGCGCTCCGAAGGCAAGAACGCTGGCGAGCACGGTGAAGCCGGAGATCCGGGCCGCCTTTCCGATGATCGTCGGCTGCAGGATGTAGTTCTCGATCTGCTGGTAGACGACCATCACGATGAGGAAGACGACAAACGCTGCAGGGCTGACTGAGAGCGCGGCGAGCGCGACGATGATGCCGGCGATGGTCGCCCCGATGCTCGGGATCAGGTCGAGGATCCCTGCGATCACCGCCAGAGCGAGCGGGTACGGAACGTCGAGGATCAGCGCGGTAACGCCGTACACGGTCCCGCAGACCACCGAGATGACCAGGTTGCCGAGCATGTAGCGCGAGGTGGTCTGGACGATTCGATCGGTGACCTGCAGGAAGCGCTCGCGCTCGCCCCGGTAGAGCAGACCTCCGACCCAGCCTCGCAGGCGCGGTTCGTCGATCAGCCCGAACAGCGTGAGGAACATCACCGAGAAGACGAGGGTCACAACGCCGAAGGCCGAGACGCCGACGTCGGCGACGCCTCCCGAGACCTTGGCCACTCCGCCCGTGATCTCGCCCGCGTGCTGCGCCAACGTGTCGAGTGAGTCGCTCCCGCCGTTGATCAGGCTGCCCAGATCGCTTTGGCTGGCCTCGTCGACGATCCGCGGCAGGTCGTCGCTGAACTCGCGCACTGCGCCGACGATCGCCTGTGTCACCACCAGCACCACCACCCCGAGGACGATCACGGTCGCCAGCACGAGCGCAGCGGCGGACAGCCTCCGGCTCCAGCCCAGCCGCCGTTCCATCGCGCTCACTACCGGCGAGAGGACGGCGATGCTGAACAGGGAGACGAAGATGACGAGAAGGACGCTCGCGATCGACGCCAGCGCCCACGCGACGGCGACGACCCCGGCGACCAGCAGGATCGTCCGGATCGACACCGAGACCTCGAGCTGGGTCCGACGCGCCTGCCCGGACTCACCCGCGGTCATCTGCTCCTCGTACGAAGCGGTGCGCATGACTGGTCTGCATTCCTGTCGAGAGGCGTCAGAAACGGCTGTCGCTGCGGACGAGGCGCGTCTTCACGCGCAGCTTCGCCGGCCGCCCCACGTTGCGAAACGGCCCGTCGCTCATGCCGAAGCGGCTCTGGTCGACCGTGGTCGTCGCCTCGAGTTCGAGGTCGCCGTCGATCAGCCGCACCGATGCGTCGAATGTGAGCGGCACGCGCCTGCCCGCAGCTTCCAGCTCGCCGCGCACGCGCACGCGTCCGCTTCCCAGCCCGGTGACGCGCGTCGAGGTGAACCGGACCAGCGGATGCTCGTCGGCGCCGAAGAAGTCGGCCGACCGAAGATGGTTGTCGCGTGCGGCACAGCCGGTGTCGACGCTGCCGGCGTCGATCGTCAGCTCGATCCTCGAGCCGCCCGGGCCGACAATGTACGCGCCCTCGAAGCTGCGGAAGCGGCCGCGTACCGTGTGCAGGCCCCACACGTGCTCGACCTCGAACTCGACCGTCGTCCGGCTGGGATCGACCGTCCACCGCTCAACCGTCGTCATTGTCTCGATAACTGCGCTGCTCATTTCGTCTCCTTTTCTCGTCGGGATCGGGTCGAGGATCGGGTGCGTGGCTGCCATGGCGCTGCCACGCGGCGGCACTCCGCTGCTTCGTCGCGCAGGCTCGGCGTGAACGCACGACGTTCACAACGGGGTCAGCGCGGACCGCCGCGCTGGAGACTCCGTTCGTCTCCGCTCGCTGTCGAGCAGGGCCCGGGCGACGATCCATCCGAACACGAACCCGCCGATGTGCGCAAAGAGCGCGACCCCGCTCTCTCCCGCCGCCGGGTCGACGATCGCGTCGTGCGCCTGGCGGAGCTGGAGGAAGAACCAGCCGCCCAGGTAGAGCCAGGCGGGGACCTGCACGACGAACACGAGCACGAGCGTCCTGATGCGCGCGCGCGGGTACAGCGCGAGAAACGCGCCGAGAACGGCCGAGATCGCCCCGCTCGCCCCGAGCATCGGGATGCGCGCATCGGCGTCCGAGCCCAAGAGCAGCGTCGTCGCCGTCTGCAGCGCCGTGGCCGCGAAGCCGCCCGCGACGTAGAAGACAAGGTAGCGGAGGTGGCCGAATGCGTCCTCGACGTTCTTGCCGAAGATCGCGAGGAAGAGCATGTTGCCCAGCAGGTGGCTCCAGCCGGCGTGCATGAACATCGCCGTCAGCCAGCTGATCGCCCACGGCATCGCTGAGTCGCACGAGCTCTCGACGTCGCACGGGTAGAAGGAGGCGCGCGCGACCGCCCCCTCGAGGTCCGGCAGCTCGTAGAGGACCCAGACGGCCAGGTTCGCCGTGATCAGCGCGACGTTCACGACCAGGAAGCGGCGCGCGCGCACGCCGTCGGAGAGCGGCAGCATCGCTACCGGACCCGATCGGGCGCAGCCGGCGGGACGGCCGACGCGCGGATGAGCTGCTCGATCTCGATCACGCTTCGACAATGTGCTCGCGCGCTGCCAAGTTGCTGCCGCCGCGCGGGTTGTCGCTGCTTCGGCCGCATTGCGGGCACAGGGCAGGGACGGGACGCTCGACGGCAGTGTCGTGGCAGTCGCGCCCTCGATCCTGCTCACACGGACGTGACGAGCACGAGGAGGACTAACGTGAGAGGACAGGATCGGCCCGTTTCCGACAAGCCCACGCGAACCGGTGACAGGCAGAAGCCGCGGCGCCTCGACCGGCGCAGTGTCGCCGTATTCCTCGGCCTGCTGCTGCTGAACTACCTGATCGTCTCGCAGCTCTTCGGAACGGCCGAGAACCCGCGCGTGACGATCCCGTACCAGCCCACGTTCCTCGGGCAGGTCGCGGACGGCAACGTCGCGACGATCACCGCGAAGGGCGCGACGATCGACGGCACGTTCGAGAAGGCGGTCCGCTATCCCGACGCGGAGGCGACCGCGACGACCGACTTCTCGACCGAGGTGCCCGAGTTCGCCGACAGCGCGGAGCTCGATCGCTTGCTCCGGGAGAACGGCGTCGAGGTGATCGCGAAGCCGACGACGAGCGAGACGCCGTTATGGCAGACCTTCCTCATGTACTTCGGCCCGACGCTGCTCTTCTTCGGTCTCTGGATCTGGCTCATGCGGCGCGCCGGCGCTGCGGGCGGCGGCATGTTCAGCTTCGGACGCGCGAAGCCGACGCAGTACGAGCCCACGAAGGAGCGCGTCTCGTTCGACGACATCGCCGGGATCGACGAGGCCGAGCAGGAGCTCGCCGAAGTCGTCGAGTTCCTCCGCGATCCCACGAAGTACCGCAAGCTCGGCGCGCGCATCCCGCGCGGGGTGCTCCTCAGCGGCTTGCCGGGGACGGGGAAGACGCTCCTGGCACGTGCGGTCGCCGGCGAGGCGGGCGTCCCCTTCTTCTCCATGTCGGCCTCCGAGTTCGTCGAGATGATCGTCGGCGTCGGCGCCTCGCGCGTCCGCGATCTGTTCGACCAGGCGAAGAAGGCAGCGCCGTCGATCGTCTTCGTCGACGAGATCGACGCGATCGGCCGCTCGCGCGGCAGCGGCGTCTTCAGCGGCGCGAACGACGAGCGCGAGCAGACGCTCAACCAGATCCTGACCGAGATGGACGGCTTCGACGCAAGCACCGGCGTGATCGTGCTCGCGGCGACCAACCGGCCGGACGTGCTCGACCCGGCACTGCTACGCCCGGGTCGCTTCGACCGCCGCGTGACGATCAACCCGCCCGACAAGGGCGGCCGCGAGCACATCCTGCGCGTGCACACGCGCTCGATCCCGCTCGCGCCCGACGTCGACCTCGACGCGCTCGCGGCAACGACCGTCGGCATGGTCGGCGCCGACCTCGCGAACCTCGCCAACGAGGCAGCGCTGCTCGCCGCGCGGCGCGAGCACGAGCTCGTGCACATGGACGACTTCAGCGACGCGCTCGAGCGCATCCTCCTCGGCGCAGAGCGGAAGATCATGCTGACCGGCGCAGACCGGCGCCGAACCGCCTACCACGAGGCCGGCCACGCACTCGTCGGCATGCTCACGCGCGGGGCCGACCCCGTCCGGAAGATCTCGATCATCCCGCGAACGACGAGCCTCGGCGTGACGGTGTCGGCGCCGGAGAGCGATCGCCTCAACTACGACAAGCGGCGCCTGCTCGCCCGCCTCGAGGTCGCGACCGCCGGGCGCGCGGCGGAGGAGGTCGTTTTCGGCGACGAGACCACCGGTGCGGAGAACGACATCCGCCAGGCGACCCAACTCGCGCGCAGCATGGTCGGCCGGTTCGGGATGAGCGACGAGATCGGCTTCGTCTCCGTCCTGCCCCAGGACGGAGACGGCTGGGCGATGAACGGCGCCGCGCAGGTCTCCGAGCGCACGCGGCAGCGGATCGACGACGAGGTCAAGCGCGTCGTCGAGGAAGCGCATGCCGAGGCGACCCGGCTTCTCACAGAGAACCGCAGCCCCCTCGACGCGATCGCCGAGGCGCTGCTTCGCGAGGAGACGCTCGACCAGCCGCAGGCATACGCCGCCGCCGGGCTCGCTCCTCCACCGGAAGACGAGAGCGCGCCCGTCGCCGCTGCGCTGCCCGTTCCGAGGTAACGCTCCCGTCTCGCCCCTATGCGCCGCGCGCACGAGCGTGCGAAACTGGTGCGTGCAGTCCCCGATCCAGACGGCATGAACCACGCGCTGGAAATCCGGCTCCTCGGCCCGTTCGAGGTCGTCGCCGGCGGGCAGCCGGCGAGCGTGAGGGGCGCCAAGCGCCAAGGTCTCCTCGCGTTGCTCGCACTTCGCCGCGGTCGCGTCGTCGACGTCGACTTGCTGATCGACGCGCTCTGGGGAGAGGACCTGCCTGCCGCGCCGCGCAACGCCGTCCAGCACCACGTCGCTCGTCTTCGCGCTGCACTCGGCCAAGAGACGATCGCCGCGTCGCCCGACGGATACGCACTGATGGACGCCGCCGTCGACGCGCTGGCGTTTGAAGAGCTGGTGCAGGACGCGCGCAGTGCACTCCGCGCGGGCGACGCCGGTGCCGCGGCCGAATCCGTCACGTCCGCGTTGGAGCTCTGGCGCGGCTCGGCGTTGCACGGGCTCACCGACACCGCGTGGTTCAGCGCGGAGGCGCGGCGGCTCGAGTCGCTTCGAGTAGACGCGCTCGAAGAGCAGTTCGAGGCCGCGCTCGCACTCGGCGATCATCGCGAGGTCGTCGCCCCGCTTCGGGCGGCGCTCGAGGAGAACCCGTTCCGGGAGCGGCTGTGGGCGCAGTTGATGCTCGCGCTATACCGCAGCGGCCGCCAGCCCGACGCGCTCGAGGCGTACCGCGAGGCGCGGCGGGTCCTCTTGGAGGAGCTGGCCCTCGAGCCAGGCCCCGAGCTGCACCGGCTCCAGGACGCGATCCTCGCTCACGATCCGGCTATTGCCGCCGTGCCCGTGGCCTCGAGGCGCCGCGGCAATCTGCCGGCTCCGGCGACGTCGTTCGTTGGGCGCGAGCGCGAGCTCGCGCAGGTGAGCGAGCTGCTGCGCGAGCGCCGCCTCGTGACGCTGATAGGGCCGCCGGGCGTCGGGAAGAGCCGGCTCGCGGTCGAGGTCGCCCGCTCGCTTGAGCCCGAGGCCGGCGCCTGGCGCGTCGACCTCGCGCGAGCGGGAGGGCCGGACGACGTCGCGCGCGTCGTCGCAGCAGCCGTCGACGCGCGCGGCGCCGATCCGCTCGCACGCACGATCACTCGCCTTCGCGACGGCGACGCCATCGTGCTCCTCGACGCGTGCGAACCCGTCGTCGGTGAGGCGGCCCGGGTCGCGGCAGCCGTGCTCGCCGAGTGCCCCGACGTCCGGGTGCTCGCGACAAGCCGCGAGGTGCTCCATCTCCCGGGCGAGGTGCGCTTCGCGGTCGAGCCGCTCGCGCTGTCCACCGACGACTCGCCGGACGACAGCGCCTCCGCCGCCATGCAGCTATTCGTCGATCGGGCACGCGCGGCGCGCCCGCAATTCGTGCTGACGGATGAAGCCGTCGCGATCGTCGCCGACATCTGCCGTCTCGTGGACGGACTGCCGCTCGCGATCGAGCTCGCCGCCGCGCGGCTGCACGCTCTCGGGCTCGCCGAGCTCCGGCTCGTCGTCGAGCGCCGCCTGGCGCTGCTTCGCGAGCGTCGGGCGGCCGACGCAGGCCGCGCGGCGCTGGGGACGCTGGTCGAATGGAGCTACGACCTCTTGCACGAGGATGAGAAGTCGCTGCTGCACAAGGTTGCCGTGCACCGCGGCGGGGCGTCGCTGCCGTCGCTCGTCGCTGTGGGCGCGAGCCGTGGGCTCGACGAGGCGACGGTGACGTACCTCCTCGGTGTGCTTGTCGACAAGTCGATCCTGTCGGTGTCGTTCCCCGCCGATGGCGCACGCTACGACGTGCTCGACACGGTGCGCGAGTACGCGCTCGAACGTCTTGCCGAGGCCGGCCGGCTCGATCCCGCGCGGCGCGCGCATGCCGAGTACTTCGCCACGCTCGCGGATTCGGCCTGGGCCGAGCTTCGCGGACGAGACTGGCAGACGTGGGTCGGCCGGCTCGACCTCGAGCACGACAACCTGTGGACTGCGCTCTCTTACGCGCGCGATGCACACGACAGCGACATCGCCGCCCGCTTGGCGTCGCTCGCTTGGTACTTCACGGTCGCGGAGCGCGTGACCGAAGGGCGGCGATTCGTCGAGCTGGCGCTCGCCGAGGCATCGGACGACGTTCCCTCCGATCGGCGGCTCGACGCACTGGCTGGTCTCTGCTTCCTCGCGACCGAAGAGCTCGACCTCGACGCCGCGATCGAGATCGGCGAGCGCGCCCTCGCGTCCGCAGTTCCCGGCACGGACGCGCCGCAAGTCGGTTTCGCGCAGGCGACGCTCGCCCTTGCGGTCGCCCATGCCGGCGACGTCGAGCGCGGCGCCACGTTGGCAGAGCAGGCGCGTGCGACGCTCGAGGGAAGCGGAGATCACTGGGCGTTCACGGTGGCCAGCCTCCTGCGCGCACACATCGCGGCAGCCGTGGGAGACACCTCGACGGTCGCGGCCATGGCGGCGGACGCGCACCGCCACGCCAAGACGATCGGGTTCGACGCATTCCGCATCCCCGCGATGCTGCTCGATGCCTGGGTCGCCGAGCAGCACAACGACAACGACGCCGCAACGGAGGCATACGGTCGCGCACTCGATCTCGCGGGCAGCGCGGGCTTCGCGGACCACGTCGCCTTCGCCCTGTCCGGACTTGGTTCATGCGCCCTCGCGCGGGGAGACCTGCGCCACGCCGAAGAGCTCCAGCGGCGCGCGCTCGCAACCGCCAAGGAAGCGCGCGCGGAATGGTCCGCCGCCCACGCACGCGTCGAGCTCGGCCGCATCCTCGCCGCGGCCGGCGATACCGAGACCGCCGCGAGGCTCTACCGGAACGTCCTCGAGTGGTCGAAGCGGCCGCGCCAGCACGGGCCGCGCGAGAGCCTGTTCGTCGACCTGGCGGAAGACCCGGCCGCGGCTGCGGCAGCCGGATTGGCCGAGCTCGGCGACGCCCGTGCAGTCACGGCGGCCGCCGCCTTGCCTGTCTGAACCGGCAATAGCCGCGTCGCCCGAGTGGCAGCGCACGGCCCGGCCGACGGCAGCGCCCTGGCAGCGGCGACGACCACGCTTGCCGTGACCGGTAAAGCAACGAGAGAGGAGCCTTCATGGCGACAGCAACCGACGAACGCCTCGGCGAGGCGAGCCGCCGCATCGCCCGCCTCGAGGTGCAGGCGCAGCGGGCCACGGCGGACGCGAAGTCCCGGATGCAGCGGTACATCGACATCCTGCGCCGCGACGAGGAGTCCGCGCGGGCGTCGGCCCACGAGCAGGCGGCCGCCGTCGACGAGCGGATCGAGAAGCTCGACAACGAGCTCGAGCTGGCCGAGCACCGCGTGGCCGCGGAGTTCGCGACGACGGAGGAGCAGTTCACGAGCGCGATCGAGGCCGAGCTGCACAGCTGGGACCAACACCTCGATCGGATGCAGGCAAAGGCCTCGGCGAAGTCCGGGGCCGCACGCGAGCAGGCAGAGGCGGCGATCGCCGATCTGCGGCAGCGGCGCGTATCGATCGGCAAGAGCCTCGCCGACGTCGGCACGGCGGCGGGCGACGGCTGGCGCGGCTCCAAGACGCGCGTCCTCACCGAGCTCGACGAGCTGAAGAGCAAAGCCGACGCGGCACGGCGCGACTGAGAAAGGAAAAGAGAAATGAACATGGAAACGGAAAAGGAAGTTCGTTCGGCGCTCGAGGAAGGCGAGCGGATGTTCTCGCGGATCTGGAGGCTGCTCGCTCTGCGCGGCGTGGTCGCGATCGTCTTCGCGTTCGTCCTGCTCGTGTGGCCCGACATCGGCCTCTCGGCCATGACGATTCTCGTGGGCGCGTTCGCGATCGCGAGCGGGTTCGTTTCCGGCGTCGCCGCGTGGGCGTTGCCGGGCGCCGCCTCGCATCGCCTCTGGCTCGGCTTCAACTCGGTCGTCGGCCTCGCCGTCGGCGTAGGCGTGCTCGTGTGGCCCGACCTGTCGGCGAAGGCGCTGCTCTACGCCATCGCGATCTGGGCGATCGCGACCGGCGTGACCGAGCTCTACGCGGCGTTCGCGCTCCCGCTCAGCGGCGCACGCACGGTGCTGACCGCCGTGAGCGGCGTCGTGGTGGCGGGGTTCGGCATCGTCATGTTCGTCGAGCCCGACGAGGGCGCGATCGCCCTCCTGGCGCTCGTCGCCGCGTTCGCCTTCGTCCGCGGCACCTTCGACATCGCCCTGGCGATCGAGCTGCGGCGTGTGCTAGGCGAGGCGAAGGAGCGCCTCCGCTCGCCGGCCCAGCCGAAGCCGATCGCTCACGGGTAGGCGTAGGAGACGCGTGATGCAGACGCTCGATCCAGCGCTCGCCAGCGCGTCCTCTGCGCTTTGCGCGGCGGTGCTTATGGTCTACGCCGGCGTCGGCAAGCGCCTCCTCTCGTGGCGGCCCGAGGCCGCCCGCAGGCGGCAGCCACGGAGGCCGCGGCGCCATGGCAGGGATGCGTCCCCGGGCGGCCGGCGCTGACGCGCCGGCCGCCCCGTCGGAGGTGGACGTGATGCAGCTCGTCGCTCGCGCGCCGGCTGGCCCGCCCCAGAGCGAGGTCCGCCGCCCGTGGCTCATTGCAGCCGCTGCGGTCGTCGCAATCGTCGTAGTCGTAGCCGTCGCGGCGGGCTGGGACATGACGGCATGGCTGGGTGCCGTCTGGGACAGCTTGACGTCGGTATCGCTCGCCTACCTCGTGCCGGCACTGGCGCTGCAGACCCTTCAGATCGCATTCGCCGCGGCAGCTTGGCACGGCATCCTGCGGTACGCGTATCCCGAGACCAGGGTTCGCTACCTCGGCGTCCTTGCCTGCTATGCCACCGGTGTGGCGCTCAACAGCGTCACGCCCGCGCACGCCGGCACGCTCGTGACGGTTTTGATGTTCGTCGCGATCATCCCGGCCGCGACGGTCGCCGGCGTCGTCGCCGCCGCTGCGGTCGAGAAGCTCTTCTTCGCCGTGGCCGGCGTCGTCGTGTTCCTGTACCTGTTCCTCAGCGTCGGCGGCTCGTTCGAGCGGAAGTTCGGATTCCTTTCTAGTCACCCGTGGGCGACCGTCCTCGCTGCCGCCGCCGCGGCGATCGTCATCGGCCTCGGCGGTACGCTCGCGTGGCGCCGGCTGAAGCGGCTATGGGAAGACGCCAAGCAGGGCGGCAAGATCCTCTCGAACAGGCGCGCCTACGTCACCAAGGTTCTCTTCCCGCAACTCCTCGCCTGGTGCTGCAAGGTCGGCGTCGTCGCGATACTGCTCGCGGCGTACGGAATCCCGGTCGGCTTCCACACGCTCTTCAGCGTGCTTGGAGGCAATACGCTTGCGAACGTCGCCTCGCTCACGCCGGGCGGCGTTGGCGTCAACCAGGCCTTCAACGTGGCGTCGCTGCAAGAGGCGACGAGCGCCGCGACCGCAAGCGCCTACTCCGTAGGGCACCAGCTGCTGTCGACAATCTGGAACATCGCGCTCGCGGCCGTGCTCGTCGCCGTGGCGTTCGGCCGATCGGGAGGGAAGCGCCTGGTCGAGGAGTCGGCCACCAGGGCGAAGGAGCTCCGAGCGGCACCACCCGCGTGAGCGTCACGATCGAACGCCGCGGCGCGAACATCCGGTTTGGAGCCGCCGTTAACGGATCGTTTCTCGTCGCATCTCTCGTCGTCGTGGCGTCGAGACGGGACGGAAACCACGGTCCGCTTGAGGCACGGTCTTGGCCGTGTCCCGGCGTCATCCGGGGATAGGTTTTGGGGACAGGTCTGGGGGTTCTCGGGGACCTTCAGGGCGCATTGAGGAAGGGGTGCGGTTGGCAACGAAAAGTACGTCAGGAGCAGGGGAATGCTGCAAACAAGCGCTGTTCCTCGGTCCCTCTCCCGCAGCGCGCATCCTCCATGGTAAGGAGGGGGTCGACGGTTCGAGTCCGTCAGAGGGCTCTGCAAAAGCGCCGCAAATCAAGGCTTTTCCTGTCGAGGGCGTTTGCAGGAACTCCAGTATGCGGTGCCTTTGGAGCCCTTTATGGAGCCTTCAGGATCAGAGGGCACGGTCCAAAGCGTCGGAAATGGGCGCATTCGCAGGAAGGGCCTCGTCAAGCAGGGCGTAGAGCCGTAGTGGATCGTCTCTTGCTCTCCTTCGCACCAGCCGCGGCATCTGTGCTCGGCACACTGATCAGGTGGCAAGAGGGCACACAGCGAAGACGCCGAATGACCAGGTGCTGCGCTGGGCGGCCAGCGCTGTCGATGGGACGCGCGTCCTTTCGACCGAGAACCTCTCCCGCAGCGACCGCCGCGGTTCTGGCACGTTCCGCCTGAGAATCGAAGGACCGGCGATCCGGACCACGGACGTGATCTTGAAGGTGCCTGTCCCGCGCTGGATCGACGACGGCATGGTGATCACGAACGCCCGGGCCCTTCGGCTGGCCGAGACCGACGGCCTCGCCGCGCCGCGCCTGATCGCCGCCGATCTCGACGGGAGGGCCAGCGGAACCGTCGCCACCCTGGAGACGTTTCTGTCCGGCAGCAGCCATCTGCCGCCGATGGTTTCTGCCGCCGGCTCCGAGAAGCGGGAGCCGCCGTCGCCAGGGTCAACGCCGTCGTCTTGGAGTCGCAGGCCGACCTGCCGCACCGGCCCCGGCCGATTGCCGTCGATGACCGCGCCGCCGAACGACGGCGGGGTTGGATGCCGACGACACCTCTGTTGCAGCAGGCCGACGAGCGGGTCAGGTCGCAACGGCGTGCCCGCGGCCGCGTCGGTGTTCCTACATGGCGACGTCTGGGGCGGCAACATGCTGTGGGAGGACGACCGTTGCGTCGCGCTGATCGACTGGAAGACGGCCGGAGTTGGTGATCCGGGAGTCGACCTCGGCAGCGTGCGGATGCAGATGGCCCTTCAGTACGGCCAGGACGCGCCGGCCCATGTGTTGGAGGGCTGGCAGCGACAGGCCGGACGGGCGGCGACCGCAGTGCCCTACTGGGACGCCGTCGCCGCGCTCAACACGCCCACCGTGATGCAAGGCTGGCCGGGGTTCGCCGACGACGGTAGCCCCCTGGACGCCGCGGCCGTCACGGAGCGCCGCGACGCGTTCCTCCGCACCGCTCTCGACCAGCTTCCGACACGAGTCCGCTGACCGATGCCAGAGCGCCGCCGCCACCTGAGTTCTGCCGAAGCCAGCGTTCGCGGGATCGCCGCCGAGCTCGGTGTATACGACGATGTCTTCCTCTGCCTGTCACCGGGAGAGCCCTGGCTGGAGCACGGCATCGTCGAGCATCGGTACAAGGAGCTGCGCCCCACCGCGTACAGGGAAATGATCAACCGGTGGGGCCATGTGATCCAAGGACCTCGTCGGTACTCGGTTACTGCGTTCCTGACGCGACGCTGGAGTCAGCTTGCGATCGACGGCGTGCTGGCAGCGCAGCTCGGTCCCGCTACTGGCGTGTATCAGCACAACGGCACCATCATGTATTGGGCGCTTCCCCCTGGCCCCGAGGCTCAACGGATCCGGACGTGGGCCGACTTCGCAGCAGATCTTGGTATCAGCCCGTGTGACTGGACCCTTCCCGAGTGAACCTCGTTGACCGCTACTGCTT
>DASSUI010000005.1:0-15053 GCA_035707105.1 Gaiellaceae bacterium
CGACGTGGACGCGGCGTCGGGCGACGTCCGGCTCGAGCGGATCGGCTTCGCGAAGGTGAACTCCGCCTCCGGCGACGTCGCAATCGACGAATCGGCAGGCGGCGCCGAAGTCAACACCGCGTCCGGCGACGTGGAGATCCGAAGCGTCATCTCCGGCGAGGTGCGGATCAACTCGGCCTCGGGCGACATCGAGGTCGGCATCGCGAAGGGCTCGCGCCTCCATGTCGACGCCCAGACGCTCTCGGGTGAGACGCGCTCCGAGATCGATCTCGAGTCCGGCGAGCCGATCGCCGGCGACGACGGTCCGCTCGTCGATCTCAAGGCCCGCTCGATGAGCGGCGACATCGCCGTTCGACGGGCATGACCCTGACGGAGGAGACTCCGGCGGCGGCGGCTTCGACCGAGCCGCCGCCGCTCCTCCGCCAGCCCGAGTTCCTGAAGCTGTGGGCGGCCCAGTCGATCTCGATGCTGGGCGACCAGGTGACGCTCCTCGCGCTGCCGCTCGTCGCCGTCATCACGCTCGACGCGTCGGCGGCGCAGATGGGCTTCCTCGTCGCCGCCGAGCTGATGCCGCACCTGCTCTTCTCGCTGTTCGCCGGCGTCTGGATCGAGCGCGTCCGCAGCCGGCGGCGGCTGATGATCGTCGCCGATATCGCGCGCGCGAGCCTGCTCGCCTCGATCCCGATCGCCGCGGCGTTCGACGCGCTCGGCTTCGCGCAGCTCTACGGCGTCGCGTTCGCCGTCGGCACCTTCGCCGTCATGTTCGACATCAGCTGGTCGACGCTCTTCGTTTCGGTCGTCCCGCGCCGGGACGTCGTCGACGCGAACTCGAAGCTCAGCCTCAGCCGCTCGATCTCGTTCGTCGCCGGCCCCTCCGTCGCCGGCTTCCTTGTCCAGCTGCTCACCGCGCCGGTGACGCTGCTCGTCGACGCAACCTCGTATATCGGCTCGGCGCTCTTCCTCGGCCGCATCCGGGCCGCGGAGCCGGCCGTGGAGGAGGAGCAGTCCGGCGTCCTCCGGAGCCTCCGCCAGGGCTTCGGCTTCGTCCTGCGCGACGAGTTCATCCGCCCGGAGCTCCTCTGCGTCGCCACGATCAACCTCTTCAACTTCGTCTTCCACGCGATCTTCGTCCTGTACGCGACGCGCGAGCTGGGCGTGTCGCCGGGGCTGCTCGGAATCGTGCTCGGCGCGGGCGCAGTCGGCGGGATCGTCGGCGCGCTGCTCGCGGTCCGGATCGAGCGACTAATCGGGATCGGCGCTGCCTTCACGCTCGGTACGGTGCTGTTCCCGCTGCCGCTCGTGCTGGTTCCGCTCGCCGGCGGCTCCGAGGCTCGGATCGTCGTCATGCTGGGCGCCGCCGAGTTCTTCTGCTCGGTCGGCGTGATGATCCTCGACGTCAACGCCGGCAGCCTGATGCTGCTCCGGACCCCGGACCGGCTGCGGGCCCGGATGAGCGGCACGTTCCGCTTCGTCAACTACGGAATCCGTCCGATCGGCGCCCTGCTCGGCGGCGCGCTGGGCACGGCAATCGGCCTGCATACGACGCTCTGGATCGGCGTCCTCGGCGCGCTCGCCGGCGTGATCTTCCTCGTGTTCTCCCCGATCCCGCGCCTCCGCGAGGCGCCGGCCGAGGCCGCCTGATTGATGGACCCCGCGCCGCTCCGGCACCGGCCGATTCTCGCGCTGCTCGCCGCCGAGCTCGTCTCGACGAGCGGCGCGCAGATGACCTGGGTCGCGCTTCCGTGGTTCGTGCTCACGACGACGGGGTCAGCCACCCGGATGAGCGTCGTGATCGCGTTCGAGGCGGTCGGCCTGGCGTTGACGAGCCTCCTGGGAGTCCGGCTGCTGAGCCGCGTCGGCGCCCGAAGGACAATGCTGATCTGCGACCTGTCGCGCGGCCCGCTGATGCTCGTGATTCCGCTCCTGCACTGGACGGGCCAGCTGTCGTTCGCAGTCGTCGCCGCGGTCGCGTTCGCGATCGGCGCGATGACTGGGCCGTATTTCTCGGCGCAGCGCATCATCGTCCCCGAGCTGCTCGGCGAGGACGAGGGGGTCGTCAGCCAGGCGACGGCGCTCTTCCAGGGCGCGACGCGGGTGACGCTGCTGCTCGGTCCGCCGCTCGCGGGCGTCCTAATCGGGATCGTCGGCGCCCCTGCCGTCCTGCTCATCGACGCCGCGACCTACGTGCTGGCGGTCTTGCTGATCGGCCTCTTCGTTCCGGCGACGAAGCCCGCGGACGTCGACGAGGAGAGCCGCGGCCTTCGCGCCGGATTGCGGTGGGTCCGCCGCGATCCGCTGGTCCGTGCGTGGCGGGCCTGCCTGGTCGTCGGCGACATCGCGTTCCAGGCGATCTTCATCGCGCTGCCGGTCCTCGTCGTCGCCCGGTACGACGCCAACCCGAGCATCGTCGGGGTCCTTTTCGCCGCGTTCGGCGTGGGCTGCGTCGTCGGCAACGCGGTCTCCTACCGACTCGTCCGCCGCGTCGACGGCCTGGTGCTCATCACTCGTGTCGCGTTGTTGCAGGCGCTTCCCCTTTGGCTGCTCGTCTACGACGTCCCAGCTCCGGCCGCCGTCGCCGCGCTCGTGGGATCCGGCCTCGGCAACGGGCTCATCAACCCGAGCCTGCACGCGATCATCACGCTCAGGATCCCCGTCGCGCTGCGTGCGAGCGTCATGAGCGGGCTGATGAGCATCCACATGATCGCGATGCCCGTCGGGATTCTCGGAGCCGGCCCGCTCCTCGACGCCTTCGGCGTCGCGCCCGTGTTCGCGGCCTGCGCCGGCGTCCAGACGTTCGTGATGGCGCTCGTCGCGCTGGCGGCGCTGCGTGCGCACGCCGTGGAAGACCGGGCGGCCGGCGATCCCGCGGCGGAGGTGCCCGGACCGTCGTGGGGCCGCCAGCGGCGGCCCCACGAGCGGCCGGGCGCCGTTAGCCCCGCTTGCCCTTGCTGACGACGAGGTTGACCCTCGTCCCCACCGCCAGCCGGCGGCCGGCGCGCGGGGTCTGCGAGATGACCCGACCCGGCCGCACACGGGCGGAGAACCTCCGCTGAATGCGACCGACCCTGCAGCGGTTGGCGCGGATCGCCGCACGTGCGGACCGCAGCGTCTTCCCGCGGAGCCTCGGCACGACGCAACGCGGACGCGTCCCGGTGACCCGCTCGACATCGGTGCCGAGCGACGCCGCCGACGCCGAGCCCGCGACGTTCGTGGCGGTGACGACAACGCGGATGACATCGCCCACGTCGACGCTCGAGACCCGCATCACCTGTCCGGTCTGTCCCTGGAGATCCGAGCACACCGACACCGTCGCGTTGCATGCCTGCCATTGGTAGGCGAACGAGATCGGAGCCGTCCCGAGCCACTCGCCCGGGCTCGCCACGAGGATCGCTCCGAGCCTCGCCTCGCCGTCGACGACCGGCGAGGACCGGTTGAACGGCGCTCGGGCGACCACGACGCTCGTCGCGTCCGAAAACGCCGGCGTGGAGCCCGCGACGTTCGACGCCGTGACACGTACCCACATGCGGAACCCGACGTCCACGCTTCTGATCGTGTAGCTCCGGGCCGTGGCACCCGGAACGAGCTCGCACTCCGCGAAGGCGCGGTCGCACCGGCCCCACGCGTACGAGTAAGAGAGCGGCCCCACGCCAGTCCAAGACCCGTCGCTCGTAGTGAGCGTCTCGCCGTCCCGCGCGACGCCGCTGATCACCGGGATCGTGACCGGCTCGGGCGCGGGAGGATTGCGATTCCAGGCGAGCACGAAGCTCCCCGTCTCATCGGGGTCGAACCCGGCGACCGCGAGGTGGTAGACGGTGCCGGCCGAGGCCTCGAAGCTGATCTGGCTCTGGAGGTCGCAGGCGTCGTCACTTGCCGCGACGAGCGAGAGCTGATCGACGGCTGTGCCTGTGAACGCGCCGAGCACGGTGTCGAAGCCTGCGCCACAGGTCTCGAAGGTGGCCCAGCCGCTCGACGGCGGGGTCCACCGGAACCACACCGACCGGGCGCCGAGAAACGGCTCGTTGGGCTCGGTCGTCGCGCCGACGTTCGTGCCACCGACGGTTCCGGCGTCTCCGGAGATCGTCTGAGACGACGCGAAGTCGTCATTCGGCGGAGGCACGTCCAGCGCGAGCGAGACGAAGCCGGTGTCTCCGTCGAACCCGTCGACCGCGATGCGGTAGGTGGTCCCGAGCACGGCTTGGAACGAAAGGCGGCTCTGCGCACCGCACGCGTCGTCGTTCGAGGCAACCGGCGCCAGCGATCCGACGGCATCGCCGGTATAGACGCCGAGCAGCGTGTTGAAGTCCGAATCGCACGTCGAGACGACGACGCGACCGGACGCCAACGCGGTCCACCGATACCAGACCGACGCGCCCCCCGCGTTCCCGGCATGCTGCGGCTCCCCGGCCTCCTTTGTCGCGTCCACATTCGTGCCTTGGGCGAGATCGGACGGAGCGAAGAGCTCCACCGCAGACGCGAAGTCGTCGTTGTCCGGCGGGGCGGCGAGGACCGAGCCCGGGACCGCGATCGCCGTCGCAGTCACAGCGAGCAGCACGAGTGTTCTCAATGTGTGCATTGGTTCTCCTTTCTCATCGGATCGGCCGGGCGACGAGGACGTGGGCGTAGCCGCTTCGGCTTCGCGCCGAGCGCGCGGAGCCGAGGTACGTCGCGCGCACGCGCCAGCGGCCGGGCGCAGGCGGCCGCCAGGAGACGGCCGTGCCAACGGGGACGCGCACGACGTGGTGGAAGTGCCAGCCCGTCAGCGGGTCGAAGCGGTCGATCTGCAGCTCGACCCGGCCCGAGGACGGCGGCGATACGAGGCAGCTGACCATGACCGAGGAACCCGGCGTGATCTCGGAGGACGCCGCGCCGGAGACCCGGACGAGCGTCGTGGTGACGTCCCGCACGCGAAGCGTCACGCGGTAGCGCCCGGCGCGTCCCCCGACTGCGCCCTGGACCGCGAGGACGTAGCGGCCGCGTCCCAGGCGGCGGCGGATCGGCGATCCGGCGGCGACGCGGCTCCCCGTGTCGGTCAGGAGGACGAGGGAGGACGAGCCGCCGGCCGACTGCGAGAGGCGCAGCCGGACCTCGCTCAGCCGCTCGAGGTCGAAGTGGTAGATGTCGCGGACGTCGATCCCGCTCGGCGCCAGGCGGCCGCGCCGGACGGCGTTTCGCGCGAGGGGGATGCCCACGCCGATGTCGTCCGCCGCCGCAGGCAGCACCTGTAACCGGTAGCGGAACGGCGTCGGGCTCGTTCCTGCGGCGATCTCGAACCGGTAGACGCCGCCGCCGTCCCGTCCGGGAGTGAACGTCGTGTAGGAGCCGCAGCCGAGGCCGAAGCGCCTGTTGCTGGTCCGAAACGTCGCCGGCGCGCAGGGCGCGGATCGGTACGCGATCCGGTACGTCGTCCCACGCCGAAGCCGCACCGACCAGATGTCGTTCACGTCGGTGGCGCCGTTGACCGACTCGCGGACGCCCCCGTTCGGCAGGGCTCGTCCGGCGCCGCGTTCCGGCGCCTCGGCAGCCTGAACCCGGAGCCTGAATTCGCCAGGCGACGAGTTGGCCTGCTCGCCGATGGCGATCAGGTACGTGCGTCCCGGCATGGTCGTGAAGCCGACGAGCGCGCTCCCGCGCTCGTCGGTCCGGCCGCACGCGACCGTCGCGAGGTTCCGGCGAACGGGCCGGAAGACCCCGACGATCGCGTCGAGCTCTTCCACGGTGTCGAGCCGGAGGAGGACGCGGCCGCTCTGCGGCCCGCGGATCCTGTACCAGACGGTTCCGCCACCCATTCCGCAGCCGTCCGACGGGCTAGCCGTCGCGCCGAGCGTCGTCGACCGGACGACGTCGGGCGGCGTCCCGAGCTCGGCGGCGTCGTCGCGGTCGTCGTTCGCGGGCGGCAGGAAGAGGTCAGCGCGGAGGTCGAATTCGCCGTCGCCGGTGCCCGGCCGCCGCCCGACGACGATCAGGTACCCGGCGCCGCGGACGGCCTGTAGGGAGACGACCGCCTTCCCGCCGGGGTCGGCCCGGGCGCAATCGAGCTCTTCGATGTTCGATTGGTTGCGCCGGTAGATGCGGACGACCGGCGCGAGCCCGCCGGCCGCGTCCGTCGTCACGACGATCGTCCCGTCGGGCGCCGACTCGATGCGGTACCAGACGGTGCTCTCGATCCGGCCGCACCGTGAGACCTGCGGGTCGAGACGCTCCACGGTCGCTTCCGCAGTCGTGCCGTGCACCGCCGAGGGGAAGGTGGGCAGGACGACGGCGTCCTCACGATTGTCGTTCGGCGGCGGCGCGGCCGCGGCCGGGGCGGCGGCGACGAGCGCGGCCAGTGTCGCGGCCGCCGCGAGGATCAATCGGCGCGGGTGGTCGGTCTCGATCATGTCTTCCTCCTCCGGTCGCATCGCCGGCGCGCGGGTCTGTCTGCGGAAGCACTAGTCCCGGTAATTGGGGCGGGCCGCTGCTCGGGTCGCCAGTGCGGCTCGCAGCCTGCGGCGCGGAACGCGTCCACGACGGCCAGGTAGCGCTGCGCTTCTTCGGCCAGCGTCATGGCTCGAGGATCCGCCCAGGCCCTCACGCGCGGCTCACGCGCGGCTCACGCGCGACCTAGGCGCCATCGGCCCCAACGTGTTCAATTGCAGGTCAATGCCTCTCGTCGAGGTCCGGTTACTCGGGCCGCTCGAGGCCTGTGTCGAGGGCCGCCGCCTCGGGTTGCGCCGTCAGAAGCAGCGCGCACTCCTCGCGGTGTTGGCTCTTCGTGCGGGCGAGGTCGTGTCGATCGACCGCTTGATCGACGCGCTGTGGGGCGACGCACCGCCGAAGGCCGCGGTGGGCTCGCTGCAGAACCTCGTCTCCGAGTTGCGCAAGCTCCTCGGTGCCGACGTGCTCCGCACCCGCGCTCCGGGCTACCTGCTGGACATCGACAGGGACGCGGTCGACGTGCACCGGTTCGAGCGGCTGACGCGGGAGGCTCGCGACCTCCCACCGGCCGAGCGTGCCGCGCAGTTACGCGGGGCGCTCGACCTCTGGCACGGAGCCGCCTTGGCCGACGTCAGGCTGGACGAGTCGTGGGCTGCGGAAGCCGTCCGGCTCGACGAGCTCCGCGTGGCGGCCACGGAAGAGCTCCTCGAGGCTGAGCTCGAGCTGGGACGGCACTCGGCCGCGATCGGCGAGCTCGAGTCGCTGGTCGGCGAGCATCCGCTCAGAGAGCGTCCGGTCGGCCTGCTGATGCTCGCGCTCTACCGGGCCGGCAGGCAGGCGGACGCGCTCGAGGCGTACCGGGCTGCCCGCCTGCGACTGGTGGAGGGGCTCGGGATCGATCCCTCTGCAGAGCTGCAGCGGCTCGAGCAGGCGATCCTCCGCCATGACCCGGATCTGGAGCCGGCGCCTGCGCCCAAGCAGGCGCCTCCGACTGATCGCAGGAAGACCGTGACGATCCTTTTCGCCGACGTCGTCGAGTCGACCGAGCTCGCGGCCCTCCTCGACCCGGAGGTGCTGCGGGGGTTCCTGCACCGCTACCTCGAGCTCGTGCGAGTGACGGTCGACCGCCACGGCGGCGTCGTCGAGAAGTTATTCGGCGATGCCGCCATGGCGGCGTTCGGGATCCCGACGCAGCACGAGGACGATGCGCTGCGCGCCGTCCGCGCCGCAAACGAGCTGCGCGAGGCGATCGCCGGCCTCAGCGGCGAGCTCGAGGAGGAGCACGGCGTCGGCTTCCGTTTGCGGATCGGGCTCGACACCGGCGAGGCGCTGGTCGCGGATCCGGGCACCGGCGAGTCGTTCGCCACCGGTGCCGTCGTCAACGTCGCCGCCCGGCTGGAGCAGGCGTCGCCGCCCGGAGAGATTCTGCTCGGCGAGTCGACATATCGTCTGGTTCGACACACAGTCGATGCCGAGCCGATCGACCCCGTCGGTGTGGGCGGCGGCCTCCAGTACGTCCCGGCCTTCCGGTTCCTAGGGGTGGCCGACGTCGCCCGGCCGCTCGGGACGGGCCCCTTCGTCGGGCGGGCCGACGAGCTGGCGTGGCTGCAGGCCGCGTTCGCCGGCGCCGTGGCTGAGCGGCGCAGCCGCGTCGTCTTCATCCTGGGCGACGCAGGTGTCGGAAAGACGCGGCTCGTCTCCGAGCTGGTGGCGAGCCTCGGCGGCAGCGCCCGGGCGCTCGTCGGTCGCTGCGTCTCGTACGGGCAAGGAGCCACGTACCTCCCGCTCGTCGAGGTCATCCGCCAGGCTGCTCCTGAGCCGCAGCGGGAGTCGGTCGCCCAGCTGCTCGCCGGCGACGAGCAGGCGCACCTGGTGGCGGAAAGGGTCGCGCAGCTCAGTGGCGACGGCGGTGGCGCGCCGTCGACCGGAGAGGTCTTCTGGGCTGTCGGCCGATTCCTGATCGCGCTGGCCGCCAATCGCCCGCTCCTCGTCGTCCTCGAGGACGTCCACTGGGCGGAGCCCGGCCTCCTCGACTTCGTCGACTACCTCGATTCGTGGACGGCGCCCGCGCCGCTGATGCTCGCCTGCCTCGCACGGCGCGAGCTCTTGGACGAGCGTCCGGGCTGGAAGGGTCGCGACCGCGTGCTCGCACTCGACCCGCTCGGCGACGCGGAGGCGGTGACGCTGGTCGCCGAGCTCGCCGGCGACACGGTCGACGAGGCTGCGCGGGAGCGGATCGTCGGTATCGCGGACGGAAATGCTCTGTTCCTGGAGCAGCTGCTCGCGTTCGCCGAGGAGGCAGGCGCCGACGCGCTTGGTGCCGTCCCGCCCTCCGTGGAGGCACTCCTGGCCGGTCGTCTCGACCGCCTGCAGCGGGAGGAGCGGGCGCTCCTCGACCGGGCCGCGGTCGTGGGGCGCGAGTTCTCGCGCGGCGCCCTCCTCCACTTGTCGCCCCCCGACGAGATCGCGCCGCTCGACGGCAGGCTGGCGTCGCTCGTTCGCCGAGGCTTCGTGCGCCCCGACCGGGCGGACGACGATTCGTACCGCTTCCACCACGTCCTGCTCCGAGACGTCGCGTATGCCGGTGTCACGAAGGAAGCCCGGGCCGGCCTTCACGAGCGCTTCGGCACCTGGCTCGAGAAACGGGGTGAGGGCGTTGACGAGATCGTCGGTTACCACCTCGAGCAGGCGCATCGCTACTCGAAGGAGCTGCGTCCAGGGGACGAGGGCGTCGCCGAGCTTGCGCGGCGTGCCGGCCGGGTCCTCACCGCCGCCGGGCTCCAGGCCTGGAAGCGGGCGGATGCCCGGGCCACGGTGAACCTCCTCGGCCGCGCCGCTGCCCTTCTGCCGACGGGTGAGCCGGGTCGCGGCGAGATCTTGTGCGAGCTCGGGATCGCCCTGGGTCACGGCGGCGACGTCGCGGCCGGCGAGGCCGCGCTCATCGAGGCGATCGAGGAAGCGGACGCCTTGCAGGACGAGGCCGTGCTCCGCCGCGCGAGGATCGAGCTCGGGCAGATGCGCATGCACCGGGGCGGCGATCCGGACGAGCTGGTTGGCCTCGTCCACGAGTCGACGCCGGTCTTCGAGGCGGCCGGGGACGTTCGCGCGCTCGGCCGTGCATGGCGCGCGCTCGGCTACGCCCGCGGCTCCATGCAGGGCCGGTGCGTGGAGTGGCTCGAGGGCGCCGAGCGCGCCTTGGCCTACTACCGCCGGTCGAGCTGGTCGCCCGCCGGCTGCCTCTCGGAGATCGCGGCCGCGCTCTACTACGGACCGACCGCCGTCGCCGAGGGGCTCGAGCGGTGCGAACGCCTGCTCGGAGAGACGAACGACCGCCTGGGCACGGCAAACGTTCTCGTCTATCTCGCCGGTCTCCATTCGCTTGCCGATCGGTTCGACGAGGCGCTCGCGCTAATCGACGAGGCCGACGGGGTCTATCGCGAGATCGGAGACGAGCACGGAATTGCCGAGAGCCGCTGTCGGATCCGTGGGCGCATCTACGCGCTGGCCGACGACCCCGAGACCGCCGAAACGGCCTTCCAAGGATGTCGCGAGACGTTCGAGCAACGGGAAGACGCTGCGGCGCTCTCGAGCCTCGCCGCCGACGTCGGGCAGGCGCTCTACGCGCAGGGTCGTTTCGACGAGGCGGGCGAATACGCGTCGCTGGCGGAGAGTGCCGCCCCCGCCGGCGACATCGTCGCGCAGTTCTCGTGGCGCAGCCTGAAGGGAAAGCTGCTCGCACGGAAGCGACGCACTGCCGAAGCCGAGGCGGTCGCGCTCGAGGCGCTCACGCTCGCCGACGAGACGGACACGCTCGTCTCGCGCGGGGAGGTGCTGCTCGACCTCGCCACCGTCGTTTGCACGGCCGGCCGAGTCGAGGAAGCAGCCGTGCGGGCCGAGCAGGCGCTCGGCCTTTTCGAGCTCAAGGGGAGCACCGCATACGCCCGACGGGCCCGCGCGCAGCTGGCAGACCTCGAAGTCGTCCCCTGACGCGCGGAAGGCCCGATGACGGGCCCTCCGCGTCGAGCTGTCGAAGCCGCGTCATCTACGGCCCACCGCCGCCGCCCAGGTTCGCTGCGGAGAGCGCGGCCGCGATGCTCGCCAGCAAGATGAGGAGCTGCCTGCCGATCATCGCCTTCCTCCTTCCGTCGGTCGATCGCTGACCGACGATCGGAGTGGCGGCTAACAGCGCCCTATCGGCCGACTAACGGCGGCCTATCGGACGGTTTCAGGCGCCTCCGGTCATGTGGCGCCAGAGGTTGTTCAACAGCTGCGCGCCGTATGCCCGCGTGGCCGAGCCGCCTAGCGTGAACGCTCCCGCCGCGAAGACCCTCGCCCCGCCACGCGTGTAGTAGGACATTTGCCCGGTGAGCGCCCTGCCGCGGCCGTTCCGGATCTCCGCGACGACGCACGTTCCACGGGGTGACGCCGACGTCGTTCGGTCGACCTCGATGCCGAAGCTTCCGAACCTCGACCCCTTCCGCAACCCGGTTCGGCTGAAGAGCCAGGGAACGCAGCCAGCGTTTCGGACCTCGTACGGCCCGCGGAGGTGGCTTCCGTACGCCACGTACTGGACGCCCACGAGCGCCGCTTCCGGTCGTCCCAGATCGCGCCACATCGCGACCAGCCGCAGCGTCGTCCCGTCGCGCTCGACGCGCCAGAAGAAGTTGTTCGCGGAGAGGAACATCAGATCTCCGCCGAGGTTCCGGTAGCCCGTGACCAGGTTGTACTCACGCCCCGTCACGTACTCGTGGTGACCGGGAAAGATGATCAGGTCGTAGGCGCGGCGCAGGCGCCTCGCGCCCGCGACGCCCTCCAGGTCGGTCTGCGCCAGGTAGTCGACGGGCCTTTCGTTCCAGGCCAGCCAGTGCAGAAACGGAAGGTCGTACGACCGGAATCGCAGCGGGACGCCGCGCTCGCGGAACGGCCGAGCGAGTCGAAGGCTGCGCCTCCTCCTGTCGGCATACCAGGTGTCCGAGGCTCCGTCGCCGTCGTCGTCCCGGAAGTTGTACGCCTGCCATGTCAAGGTGGGGAGGACCACAGCCACGCGATGTTCGCCGATCTTCCTCGGACGGACGACGAAGGGCGCGAAAGCAATCCGGCCGTCCCCGGTGGACACCTGCGCGAAGTACAGGCCCGTTGGCCAGTTGCCGATCCGGATCGCCAGGTTCCGAGCGGGACCATGACGGCTGGGCCCCGCGACGGAAACGCCCTCCATGCGGTCGTTCCCCCGGGTCCTGACCCGTTCGGGGCCGCTCCGGAAGACCTGCAGGCTGAATGAGCGGTCGGCACCCCAGAGGGCGAGGGCGGCGGTGTCACCGGGGCGATAGCTCTCACGCGTGAACGCGGATTCCAGCTTCCTGCGACTCGTCGCCGACGCGAGGCTCAGCGTCCTGCCCGCGTGGCCGGAAGTCATGTGCCGCCAGAGGTTGTTCAGGATCCGCTCGCCGTGCGGTCGGGTGGCCGACCCGGCGAGCGTGAATGCGCCGGCTGCGAAGACCTTCGCTCCCGAGCGACTGCGGTAGTAGGTCATCTGCGCGGTCATGCCCGGCCCGTACAGGTTCGGGATCTCTGCGACGACCCGCGTTCCGCGCGGAGAGCTCGCAGCGGTCTTGTCGATCTCGATCCCGAAGGTGCCGATCCGCGTTCCGTTCTGGACGTCCATGCCCGCCCACAGCCAGGGCGTGGCCTCGGCGTCGGTCACGAGGTACGGCCCACGGCGGCCGCTGTCGTTTCCGATGTACTGCACGCCGATGAGCGAGGCTTCGGGCCGGCCGAGATCGCGCCACTGACGGACGCGGTACAGCCGGTCGCCGCGCCGGTCGACGCGCCAGAAGAAGTTGTTGGCGGAGAGGAACATCAGGTTCCCGCCGAGGTCGCGGTACCGGGTCACGGCCGCAAGCTCGCCGGAGGTCACGTACTCGTGGTGGCCGGGGAAGACGATCAGGCCGTAGGCGCGGCGGAGTCCCCGTCCAGTCGCGGCCGAAACGTCGACCTGGGACAGGTAGTCCACGGGCCGGTCGTTCCAGGCGAGCCAGTGCAGGTACGGCAGGTCGTAGGAGCGAAACCGCATCGGCACGCCGCGGTCGAGTTGTGGACGCCCCAAACGCACGGACGGCTGGCCTTGGTGGGCGTACCACGTCTCGCCCCAACCGTCGCCGTCCTCGTCGTGGAAGTTGTAGGACTGCCACGTGTTCGTCGGCATGACGACGGCCACGCGGTGCTCGCCGAGGCGGCGGGGGCGGAGCACGAAGGGCGCGAAGCCGATCCGGCCGTCGGCCGTCGTCAACCGCGCGAAGTAAACCCCCGTCGGCCAATCGCCGATGCGGACGCCGAGCGTCTGCCGAGCGTTCCGTCGCCGGCTCCAGTCGTACGTCCGGGGCTGCGTTGCCGCGGTGCCGTTCATCGTGTCGTTTCGCTTCGTCCGGATCCGCTCGGGGCCCGTTCGGAAGATCTGCAGCGTGAGCGACCGGGCGTCGGCGGCGACCCGCAGGCGAGCGAGTTGCCCGGCTCGATAGCTGTCCCTCCGAAATGCCGACTCGACGCCGAGGACTCGAATCACGGGCGTCTCCTGGGCGCGGCGTGGGCTCCCGTCGCGCGCCCCGTAGGTTCGGCCGTCGACGCGGACGTAGGTGAGGTAGTTCCGCGGCAGGGTCCTGGACGAGGGCGCCCATACGAGCGTGTGCGCGCCGGCCGCTAGGCGGTATGCGTGCCTGTAGACGGCCGTGGCGCGGCGGGCGGTCTTCGCCACGACGAGCTCGACGCGGGCAGGCCGCGACAGTCGGATCTTGATCTTGGCCCGCTCGCGGACGCCGTCGCCGTTGGGGGAGATCGTCGTCAGGAGCCGGCGGTCGCCGGAGAACGGGCGGCCGCCGTTCGACGCCGAGATCTCGACGACCGCGGACGACGCGTTCGTCATCGACTGTGCTTGCGGCACCTGTCCGCTGAGAACTGCGAGAGGGAGCGCCGCAGCTGCGATCAGCAGCAGGCGGAACATCGTGGGCCTCCTTGGCTCGGTCATTGGCGGACCGAGCGTCGGAGGGGCCGCTCACGGCTCCCTCGGCGCCGACTAAGCGGCGGCTAACGGGGTCTATTGCGGGCTGTTAGGAGCTCTGACGCAGCTGGGCGAGGCGCTGTCTCGCGACGTCGGTGAGCTTCTCGATCCCTCCGCAGAGCTCGCAGTCGTAGGTACGGACAGCGCCCGAATCGCGCGACCTGCCGCCGGTTGCGAGCCGCCAGCCGCTCGGGGAGAACGCGACCGACGTAAGGATGCGGTCCCGTCCGTCGAGCAGGAGGATGCGCTCGCCCGTCTTCGCGTCCACCACGCCGGCGAAACCGGGGCCGGCGAGGCCTACCCAGCGGCCGTCAGCGCTGAATGCGGCGTCGCTGACGATCGCGGTGTGCGGAACCATCCACACCTGATGCCCAGTCTCGAGATCCCACAGGCGTGCGTCGTGATCCGCGCTCGTCGTGACGACGAAGCGGCCGTCCGGGCTGAACGCCGCTCCGGTCAGGGGGCCGTGGTGCGCGCCGAACCCTCGCTCCAGGCGGCCGGCCTCGATGTCCCAGATATACGCGAATGAGCCCTTGCCCGCGAGGAGCCGCCGGCGGTCGGGGCTCAGCGCGACCGCGGTGACCAGGCCGGGGCCCGGCGTCCTGATGCTCGACTCCTCGCGTGCATCGGCGATCCGCCAGAGCCGGAGGATGCCGTTGCGGTTCCCCGCCGCCAGGCGGCTCCCGTCGTCCGAGAACGCGACCGCTGTCGTCCCCCGGTTCTCGATCGCCGCTTCCAGACGGCCGGAGGTCACGTCGCTGATGCGCACGCGACCGTTCGCTCCGAACGCCGCGGCCAGCTTGCCGTCGGGGCTCAGGGTCGCTCCGTTCGCCGTGCTCACGATCCGCCCGCTCGCCGTGAACGCCACATCGGAGACGCCGCCCGGAACCCGGTCGACGAGCGCCATCCGCGAGAGGGGACGAGCGTCCCAGATGCGGACCGTCCGGTCCGAGCTTCCGGTTGCGACCGTTTGGCCGTCCGGGGCGAAGGCCAGATCCGTGACGGCCTCGTCGTGGCCCGCGAACGTTGCCCGGACGGTTGCCGAATCTGAATCGAACAGGCGCGCAAGCCGGTCCCGGCTGCCGGTGGCCACGAGGTCGCCGCGCGGGCTGAATGCGAGCCGGTTCACGAAGTTGATGTGCCCGGAGAGGACGGAGACCAGCGTCCCGTCGTCCGTGTTCCAGATGCGCGCCGTCGCGTCCGTGCTCGACGTCCCCACCAGACGCCCGTCGTCGCTGAACGCGACCCAGACGAGCCCTCGCGTGTGACCCCTCAACTCTGCGCGGCGCCGACCGGTCCGCCCGTCCCAGAGCCGGCCGACCCTGTCCGCGCCCCCCGTGGCGACGATGTCACTGGTGGGCGCGAACCGCGCCACGGCCACCCTTCTCCGATGGCGGAGTCGCGCGGCGAGATTGCCTGTGCGCACGTCGAAGACGCGCGCAAGGCGATCCCGTCCTGTCGTGACGAGCAGGGTGCCGTCGCGGTTGAAGTCCACGCCGGTGACCCCGTGCGGGTGGCGGAGCGGTCGAACGAGCCGACCGGTTTCCGCATCCCAGATGCGTGCTCGCCCGTCGAGGCTCGCCGTCGC
>DASSUI010000006.1:0-32898 GCA_035707105.1 Gaiellaceae bacterium
TCGTCGACAACGTCGTCCTGCTCCTCATCCCCGGCGCGATGGAGGCGGGGCTGGACGACGCCCTGTTCTGGGCGTCGCTCGCATTCGCGCTGGTCCTGGCGGGTATCGCCGCCTACCCCGTGAACCTGTACCTCATCTCGCGCGGCAGGGGGCACGCCGTGGTGCACGCCCACCACGGCCACTAGGCGGCCTAGCTCGGCCGGCCGTAGAGCGACTCGATGTCCGGCGCGAAGTGGTCCTGGACGACCTTGCGTCGCAGCTTGAGCGTCGGCGTCACCTCGTCCTCCTCGGGCGAGAAGTCTCGCGGGAGGATTGCGAAGCGCTTGACCTGCTCGAACGACGCCTTTTCCCGGTTGACCTCGTCGACGACGGATTGGACGAGGTCCTGGATATGGACGTCGCTCAGGCTTTTCGCGGCCTCGTCGAGCGTGATCAGGGCCGTGAGGTAGGGACGCCGGTCGCCGATCACGAGTGCCTGGGAGATGTATTTCGACGCCTTGAGCTCGTTCTCGATGTTCTGTGGGGCCACGTTCTTGCCGCCGGCGGTGACGATGATGTCCTTCTTGCGGTCGGTGATCGTGAGGAAGCCGTCGTCGATGGAGCCGATGTCGCCCGTGTGCAGCCAGCCGGCGTCGTCGACGGTCGCACGCGTCGCCTCCTCGTCCTTGTAGTAGCCCGCGAAGACGTTCGCCCCGCGCACCAGCACCTCGCCGTCGTCGGCGATCCTGACCTCGATCCCGGGGATCGCCGGGCCCACGGTCCCGAACCGGAAGCGGCCCGGCATGTTCACGTTCGAGGCGGTCGTGCACTCGGTCTGGCCGTAGCCCTCGCAGATCAGGATGTCGATCGTGTGGAAGAACTCGGCGATCTCCTTCGCCAGGGGCGCGCCGCCGGAGATCGGAAGCCGGAGCCGGCCGCCGAGCTTGGCCTTCACCTTCGAATACACGAGCCGGTCGGCGATGCGGTGCTGCAGCGCGAGCCACGGCGAGAGCCGCTTCCCGGCCTGCCGGGTCTCGCTCGCCCGGCGGCCGACGCGGAGCGCCCACCCGATCAGGCGGCGCTTGAGGCCCGTCGCCTCGTCGAAGCTCGCGAGAACCGCCGCGTGCACCTTCTCGTACACGCGCGGGACGCTCGGCAAGACGGTCGGCTTCACCTGGACTGCGAAATCCGCGACTCGGCCCGGATCGGGGCAGAACGCGATCGAGCAGCCGACGTAGCCCGCGAGCAGGTGGAGGCAGCGCCCGAAGTTGTGGGCGAGCGGGAGGTAGAGGAGGATCAGGTCGTCGGTACCGATGAACTCCGGCACGTCGTCGACCGCGCCGACCATCGAGTAGAAGTTGCGGTGCGTGATCATGCAGGCCTTCGGCGGCCCGGTCGTGCCCGAGGTGTAGATGTACGTGAAGAAGTCCTCCTCGCCGACCGCCGCACGGGCCTCTTCCAGCGCGCCGGGGCTCGCGGCGGCGAATTCACGCCCCTTCGCCCGCAGGTCGTCGAGGTCGGCGTACGACCAGACGTGGCGGAGCTTGGGCAGGTTCGGCCGCTCTTCCTCGACCTTCGCGCGCTGGTCATCGTCCTCGACGAGCACTCCCACCGCGTCGGCGTGGTCGAGGACGTACGAGCAGTCCCTCGGCGGCAGCGACGGGTAGATGCCGGCGCCGATCGCACCGATCCCCCCCAGCGCGTAGTCGAACAGGACCCACTCGAGCGCCGTGCGGCCGAGGATCCCCACGGCGTCGCCCTTGCCGATCCCGGATGCGAGCAGGCCGTTGGCGATCTCGTCGACGGCCTTCGTGGCCCCTGCCCAGCTGACCTCGTGCCACTCGCCGTCCCGCTCGACGAGGTACGCCGTGCCCTCCCGGGACGCCGCGCGGCGCCACAGCTCGGCGATTGTCTTCGTTCCCGTCGCGCGCTCGACCTCGACCGCCATGCGCCTATGGTAATTCGCGCAGGAATGAGCCTGCGCAGGAAGAAAATCCGGGTCCCTCTACACTCTGGAGGCCTCAATGCGCACGATCTGGAACGGCTCGATCAACTTCGGCCTGGTCAACATCCCGGTCGGCCTTGCCCTGGCGACGAAGCCCGCCGCGCGGCAGTCCGACGTGAGCTTCCGCACGCTCCACCGCGAGTGCGGCACGCCGATACGGCAGAAGCGCTGGTGCCCGGTGCACGACCGCGAGGTGAGCGCGGACGAGCTCGTCAAGGGCTGGGAGGTCTCGAAGGGCGAGTTCGTGATGGTCGAGGACGCCGATCTCGAGGCGATCGCGCAGTACGACGACTCGCGCGCGATCGAGATCCAGAGCTTCGTGGCGCTCGACCAGGTCGACCCGGTGTTCTTCGACCGGACGTACTACCTGGCGCCGTCATCCACGGCGGCGCAGCGCCGACCCTATGTACTGCTCCTCCGCGCTCTCCAGGAGAGCGAGATGGGAGCGGTCGGTCGCTTCGTCCTTCGCGGCCAGGAGCACTTCGCGCTGATCCGCCCCCGCGGCGACGCGCTCGCGCTCGAGACGCTGTTCGTCGTCGAGGACGTCCGCTCGCAGGCCGAGGTGGAGGAGGCGGTCGGCGACACGGAGGTCAAGGAGGCCGAGCTCGAGCTGGCGCGCCAGGTGATCGACAGCCTCGCAGCCGACTTCGACCCGTCGACGCTCGAGAGCGAGTACCGGCGCGATCTCCGCGAGATGCTCGAGGCGAAGCTCTCGGGCCAGGAGATCAAGCGGCCCGAGCCGGTCGAGGAGACGCCCGTCATCGACCTCATGGAGGCGCTCCGCCAGAGCGTCGACGAGGCGCAGAAACAGAAGAAGCCTGCCGCGGCCGCGCGCTCGAAGGCCAGGAGCTCGAGCGGGACGCGGAAGAAGGCCGCCGCCGGCGGCCGCCGCAAGTAGGACGCGAATGCGCTAGTGGTGCTGGACCGGCGCGCTGGCGCCGACGGCCTGCAGCTGCGCCGCGAAGAGGGTCTTGTCGATCTTTCCCTGGTAGATCGGGACGCCTTCCTGGACACAGAGACGGATGACCTGCTCGCGGTCCATTCCGACCTCCTTCGAGAGCTCCTCGGGCGTCAGGTGGTTGGGCATCAGGTTCCTCCTCGTTTCGATTCAGGGCACGAAAAAAACCCGCCGCCGCAAGGCGTGACGGGCTCGAAAGCTCGCGTGTCGGCTGGGCGGCTCATCACTCGCTCAACCTCCTGGTGGACACGCTCACAGCTTACACCGGAACGGGGACGTCGATGAACTCCCAGGCGACCGAGAAGCGGTCGGCGAGCTTCTCGGCGAGGGCCTTGATCCCGAACGTCTCCGTGGCGTAGTGCCCGCCGGCGAGGAAGTGGATTCCGAGCTCGCGGGCAAAGTGGAGGGTCGGTTCGGCCGGCTCGCCGGTGACGTACGCGTCGTACCCGGCCGACGCCGCCTCGCGGATGAGCCGCGCCGCGCCCCCGGTGATCACCGCGACGCGCTCGATGCGCTCCGGCCCGCCTTCGAAGACCTGCGGTCTCCGCCCGGTCGCGCTCTCGAGCCGCCGCGCGAGGTCGTCCAGGCCGGCCGGCTCGGCAAGGCGGCCGCCGAAGCCCCACTCGAGGAAGCGCTGCGGGTCTTCGAGGCCGAGCGCCCGGGCGACGATGATGTTGTTTCCGATCTCCGGGTGCGCGTCGAGGGCCAGGTGGTAGGCGGCGAGCGTGATGTCCCCTTCGAACAGGACTTGGAGGCGGCGCTTCATGTACGCGTCGACGATGCGGGGGTCGCCCTCCCAGTACATCCCGTGGTGGACGATCAGGAGCTCGGCCGCTGCGTCCTTCGTCCGCCGGAACGCCTCCAGGGAGGAGGACACGGACGCGGCGATCTTCGTCACCTCGTCGGCGCCGACCACCTGGAGGCCCATCGGCCCGTAGTCGTGGAAGCTGTCGAGGTCGAGCAGCTCGCGGGCGTATCCGAGGATGTCGTCGCGAGCTGCCAAGGGCGCCAATCGGGGTGCCCAGATTTGAACTGGGGACCTCTCCGACCCGAACGGAGCGCGCTACCAGGCTGCGCCACACCCCGAGAGCGCACAGGTTAGCCGAGGTTCCGGTGCACGATCGCGGTGCAGAGGTCCTCGACGTAGTCGAGGCCGCCTTCAGTCGCGATTCGGCGCGCGTCGGGCGAGCGGATGCCCAGCTGGAGCCAGAAGGCCTTCGCGCCCGCCTCGACCGCCTCCCTCGCGTGGCCGGGCGTGTGCTCGGGCCGCCGAAAGACGTCGACGAGGTCGATCGGCCGGTCCACCTCCGCGAGGCTCGCCACACACGGCACGCCGAGCACCTCGTCGCAGTCGAGCGGCCGCACCGGGATGACGTCGTAGCCCTGCGCGAGCAGGTAGCGCATGACCCCGTTGCTCGCCTTCATCGGGTTCGGCGAGGCGCCGACCATCGCGATCGTCTTCGACTCGCGGAGGATCTGCTCCGGGCTCCTCATGCCGCCTCGCGGACTCGGCGCAGCGTGAGCGGCGCCGTCCAGAGCACCGCGGACATCGTGAAGCCGACGAGCAGGAGCGTCGCGGGCGCGAAGAAGCCTGCCACCGCGGCCGTCAGCGCGTAGCCGACCGGGACGAGCGCGAACGACCCGAAGAAGTCGAGGCTGCTGACCCGCGCGAGCTTGCTCTCGGGCACGAACTGCATCATCAGCGTGTTCCACACACCGAGGCCGAAGCCGATGCAGAGCCCACGGCAGAACACGAAGAAGAGGCCGAGCTCGAACTGGTGCGTCAGCGCCATCAGGACGACGAAGACGTCGTTCATCGCGAAGAGGAGGTACATGACCATGACGCGGTGGCCGCGCGGGTTGACCTGGCCGAAGACGAGGCTCCCGATCGCCATCCCGACCGACTGGAGGGTGAAGAGAGTCCCGTAGGCGCCGACGCCGAGGCCGTACTGGTCCTCGACGAACGCCGGCAGCAGCGCCGTGTACGGCGCCATCGCGATCATGAGGATGAACGAGGCGAGGAAGATGCTGATCCAGAGCCACGGGACGCCGACGACGTAGCGGATCCCGTCCGCGATCTCGCGGAACGTGCCCTTCGCCGGCTCAGGCTCGATCCGGCGCGGCCGGGCGAGGAGCATCAGCAGCGCGGCGACCGCGAAGCTCGCCGCGTTGACTGCGAAGACCGACGCCGATCCCGCGAGGCCGTAGAGCGCGCCCGCGAGGGCCGGGCCCGCGACGAACGCGCCCTGGCGCGAGAGCCCGATCAGCGCGTTCGCCGAGGCGATGTGGTGCTGGTCGACGACGAGCGGGATGATCCCGCCGAACGCCGGGTAGAAGAAGCCGTCGCCGAGCCCGTAGCAGACCGCGAGCGCGACGAGCAGGCCGAGGTTCAGGTGGCCCGTCGCGTCCACGACGGCGAGCACGACCATGACGCTCAGCCGCGCGACGTCGGAGATGATCATCAGCGTCCGCCGGGGGTAGCGGTCCGCGAGCGCCCCGCCGATCAGCAACGTTGCGAGCATCGCGGCGCCGTGGCCCATGAGGACGAGCGCGAGCGTGCTCTTCGAGCCCGTCAGCGAGAAGGACTTCCACCCGAGGGCGACGAGGAACGCGCCGTCGCCGACCAGCGAGATCGTCTGCCCGGCCCAGAGCAGGCGGAAGTCCCTGCTCCGCAGCGCGTGGAGGGCGCGTGCGCGCCCGGAGCTCTGAGCGACCGCTTCCAAGGGCGGGGCTATCCTGCCAGTGCATGTCGGACACGCTTCGCGTCGCGTGCGTCCAGCTGACGAGCAGGGACGACAAGGCGGCGAACATCGAGAAGGCCGGGCAGCTGGTCGCGCGGGCGGCGGCGACGGGCGCCGACGTGATCGTCCTGCCGGAGAAGTGGAACGCGATCGGAAACGCGGAGGTTCTGCACGGCGCGGCCGAGACGCTCGAGGACGGCGAGTCCGTCCGCGCGATGTCCGAGTGGGCGCGCGCGCACGGGGTCACGCTCGTCGGCGGCTCGATCACGGAGCGCCGCGCCGGTCGCGCGAAGCTCTCGAACACGAGCATCGTCTTCGACCCCGAGGGCGCCGTCGTCGGCCTCTACCGGAAGATCCACATGTTCGACGTCGAGGTCGGCGGCCACGCCTACCGCGAGTCGGACGCCGAGGAGCCCGGCGACGAACCGGTGCTCGTCGAGATCGAGGGCTGGCCGACCGGCCTGACGGTGTGTTACGACGTCCGCTTCCCCGAGCTGTACCGGATCCTCGCGCTCGATGGCGCCCATCTCGTCACGGTTCCGGCGCACTTCACGCTCTACACGGGCAAGGATCACTGGGAGCTGCTCCTCCGCGCCCGGGCCGTGGAGAACCAGTACTACGTCGCGGCCGCGGCGCAGATCGGCGAGACGCTCCCGGGGCGGCTCAGCTACGGCCGCTCGCTGATCGTCGATCCGTGGGGGACCGTGGTCGCCTGCGCGCCGGACGACGAGACGGTGATCTCCGCGGAGCTCGACCGGCGGCGCCTCGAGGAGGTACGGGCGAAGCTGCCGTCGCTCGCCTCCCGGCAGGCAAACGCGTACCGCTGGCCAACTCCGGCCTAGTCCCGTGGACACCCAGGCGGTCCTCTTCGATCTCGACTTCACGCTGGCGAAACCGGGCCCGGACCTCGGCCCGGAGGGCTACCAGCGTCTCGGCCGCAGGTTCGGCCTGGAGCTGGACCCGTCGCTCTACAAGCAGGCCCGGGCGAACGCGGTCGAGGGGTTGCACAAGCACCCGGACTACCGGCACGACGAGGAGATCTGGATCGCGTTCACGGAGCGGATCATCCGGGGCATGGGTGGCGACTCCGACAGCGCGTCCGAGGCGGCGCTCGAGATGACGAAGGCGTGGGAGCACGCCCACAACTTCGACCTCTTCGACGACGTGCCGCCGGTGCTCAGCGACCTCCGGCAGCGCGGCCTCAAGCTCGGCCTCGTCTCGAACACCGGGCGCGACGTCGACGAGTTCCTCGCCCATCACAACCTCCAGATGGACGCCGCGCTCTCGTCCCGAGTGCATGGGAAGGTGAAGCCGCACCCGACGATCTTCCAGGCCGTGCTCGACCGGCTCGGCGTGTCGGCCGGAGCCGCAGCGATGGTCGGCGACTCGCCCGAGGACGACCTCGAGGGCGCGCGGGCGCTCGGGATGCGCGCGTTCCTCGTCGACCGCGAGGGCCTCTACCCGGACGAGGCGGACCGCCTGCCCGACCTCTTCGCGCTGCCGGCCGCCCTCGGGCTAGCAGCGGTCTGAGTCGGGGCAGGCCGCGAGGACCTGCACGCGCGGCTGCGCACGGCGGCCGCGCGGCCAGGTCAGGCGAATCCGCAGCGAGGCGGCGTTGTTCTCGTAGCGGAGCTCGTGCAAGAGGACCTCCGGATTCGCTCTGTTGACGAGCAGGTAGTTCCCGGCCGGGATCCGGGTCACGTCCAGGTTCTGCCCGTGGAAGTGGCTCGGGTACTTGTCCGTGTAGCCGATCGACGTGCCCTGCCGGACGGACATCGCTCGGGGGTTGCCGCGCTCGCAGTAGTCCATGAAGACCGGGCGGGGCGGCTCGTTCGGCTGGACGCCCGGCGCATGCGCCCAGTGGTCGGCGAGGCAGAAGCCGCTCTTCCGGTCGCGGACGAGGAGGCGGTGGTCGGCGAGCGTCCGGAGCTCGTACCGCTGGAAGTCCATGACATGCCAGTGGGAATGCGTGGCCGAGTACACGTAACGGAGGACGCCGACTCGTGGGTAGTGGCGGAACGCGCCGGAACCGAGGCGGACGCGCTGCGTCACCGCCATGGTCGCGGCGCGCGCGCTTCGGCGGCGCGCTAGGAGCGTCATCGGCCCGTCGCCCAGGTTGTCGGTCGCCGAGTCGAATCCGAGCAGGAAGTGCACGCGGCCGCCGCGGCGCTCCACCCGCACGGAGAGGTCGGCGGGCGGACGCTGCTCGAGGTCGGGGAGCAGCTCGGCCAAGCGGGGAGGGGCCGGTCGAGGCGACGGCCGGACGGAGAAGGGCGGAAGGCCGATCGGCGCGGCTGCCGTGCCGGGCCGCAGGCTCCAGATCGTCTCCACCGCATCGACCTCGGTGGAGTACAGGATCTGACGGCCGTCCCGGCCGAACGCCGGCGTCCTCTCGACCGCGGGGTCGTTGGTGAGGCGCGTGGAGCCGCCGCTCGACAGGTCGAGGGAGACCAGGTCCGCCTGGGTGCCCTCGTCGACGACGTGCACCAAGCGCCGGGCGTCCGGCGACCAGGCCGGCGCGTTCTCCGTCGCCGGCGTGCGGGTGAGGCGGACGATGCGGCCGGTCCCCGGGTTCGCGGTGTAGAGGTCGCCGCCGCTCGAGAACGCGATCCGACGGCCGCCGGGCGACCAGGCGGGCTCGTGGCCGGGCGCGATCGGGCGTTCTCCGCGCCCGTCGGCCCGCACCACCACGATCCGGCCGCCCCGCTCGAGGGCCAGGTGCCGTCCGTCGGGCGACCACGAGGGCCAGGCCTCGTCGGCAGCCGTCCACGTCACGCGGCCGCGGTGCCGGCCGTCGGCGTCTGCGACGTACACGTCGCCGGCCCCATCCGCGCCTGGCGCGACGTACGCGAGCCGGCGGGCGTCGCGCGACCACGCCGGCTGAACCGCGCCCGGGACGACCGGCCGTACGCGTCCGCCGGCGAGCAGGAAGAGGCCGCCGCCGGCTGTCTCCGACCGTGCGAATGCGAGTGTCGCGGTGGGGGCAGGGACCGCGCCCGGTGCGCCGCCGGCGAGCGCGAGCGCCAGGACTGCGAGCACGGTGGGCCTCATCGGAGCCCGGCCGCCGCCTCCTCGAGGCTCGCCACCGGGCCGACCGAGACGTCCTCGCCGTCGAAGAGCTCGAGCCAGGCCGCGAGCGGCCTGGACGCGATGCGCTCCGCGAGCCTGGCGGCCAGTGCCTCCTGCGCGTCCGGGTCGAACTGGCGGTCCACGAGGTCGCCGACGTCGAGGAGCTCGCAGAGCCGGGCGAAGAACACCGGCTCGAGCGCGGCGACCGTGAGGTGGCGGCCGTCGGCCGTCGGATAGATCCGGTAGCAGGCGAGCCCGCCGGTGAGGAGCCGCGGTATGGGCTCGCCGCCGACCCGGTGGGAGACGAGGCGGTGGGCGCCGTGCGTCAACGACACGACGATGTGGGCGCCTCGCCCCGTCCGCGTGCGCTCGAGCAGCGCCGCGAGGATCCGGGTCACCGCGGTGAGCGCACCTCCGGCGAGGTCGGCGAGCTGCGTCGGGGGCATCGCGGGAGCGGTGTCGGCGAGCAATCCGGCCCAGCCCTGGTAGTTCAGGTCGTGTCCGGCCCGTCGCTCGTGCGGGCCGCCGAGCCCGAAGCCGGTGAACGAGCAGTAGACGACCGAGTCCGGGAGATCGCCCGGCCCGACGCCCAGGCGGTCGACGACGCCCGGGCGGAAGCTCTCGAGCACGACGTCCGCCTGTGCGCAGAGGGCTCGTCCCGCCTCCGGCTCCTCCTTCAGGTCGAGCAGCACCGTCTCCTTGCCGCGGTTCAGGGCCTCGTGCCAGGCGGGGGCGAGCCCTTCCATCGGGTCCCCGCTCGGGGGGAGCAGCCGGACGACGCGCGCACCCAGATCCATCAGCTCGCGGCTCGCGAACGGCCCGGGCAGGTAACGGCTGAGATCGACGACGGACAGACCTTGCAGCGGCCCCACGGCCGCGTGGAAGCTATCAGCGGGCCCGGGCGTTGCTCCGGGTGGAACGACGCGAGGAAGGAGACTCGATGGCGGACAACGGCTACGCCAAGCAGGTGCTCGTCACAACCGAATGGCTCGAGGAGCATCTGGGTGACGACGACCTAGTCGTCGCGGAGGTGGACGAGGAGCCCGACCTCTACGAGGAAGGGCACATTCCCGGCGCGATCAAGCTCCACTGGCGCGACGATCTCGAGGATCCGGTCGAGCGCGACCTCGTCGAGAAGGACGCGTTCGAGCGGCTGATGGGCGAGCGCGGGATCTCGAACGACACGACGCTCGTCCTCTACGGCGACAAGAACAACTGGTTCGCGGCCTACGCGTACTGGTACCTCAAGATCTACGGCCACGAGGACGTCCGGATCCTGGACGGCGGTCGCCAGAAATGGATCGACGAGGGACGTGAGCTGACGACGGAGGCGCCGTCGCCTTCAGCGACCTCCTATGCAGCGCGGGACCGGGACGAGACCATCCGCAGCTACCGCGACCAGGTGCTCGAGAAGCTCGGCGGCGAGGGACGCGTGCTGGTCGACGTCCGGTCGCCCGGTGAGTACTCGGGCGAGCTGCTCGCGCCTCCGGGCTACGAGCAGGAGGGCGCACGCCGCGGCGGCCACATCCCGACGGCGCAGTCCATCCCGTGGGCGACAGCCGTGCAGGACGACGGGACGTTCAAGAGCGCCGACGACCTCCGCGAGATCTACACGAAGAAGGGCGTCACCCCGGACACCGAGGTGATCGCCTACTGCCGGATCGGCGAGCGCTCGGCGCACACCTGGTTCGTGCTCAGGGAGCTGCTCGGCTACGAGGACGTGAAGAACTACGACGGCTCGTGGACGGAGTGGGGCAACCTCGTCGACGTGCCGATCGAGCGCGGCTAGCCTCGCGGCGCGGGCATGAACGTCGCCTCGTGCCCGCGCCGGTTGGCCTCCGACAGCCGGTCCTCGTCGAGCGCGCCGATCCGGAGCAGAAGCTCGAACTCGTCTCGGAGATGGGTGCGCATCATCTCGGGGCCGTCCGTGGCGATCGTGAACGGGACCTCGTTCTCGCTGAAGGTTCGGAACGTGTCTCGCACGGCGTCCTCGCTCTCGAGCGCCTTGGTCAGGAGGTTCGAGCTCGGGCAGATCTCGAGGACGATGCCGGCCTCGCGGATCTGGGCCATCAGCTCGGGGTCGCGGACGGCGAGGATCCCGTGGCCGATGCGGTCGGGCCGCAGCGTCGAGACGACCTCGCGGATCTCCGCGATGCCGAAATCGCCGCCCTCCTCGCCGACGTGGATCGTGACGCCCAGGCCGGCGTCGCGGGCGCGCCGGACGAGCGGCAGGAGGTCTCGGTAGGGGTAGGGCCCGTTCGCCTCGGGGCGCGGCCCCGCGATGTCGATGCCCACGATCCCGCGCGGCCCGTAGCGGATCGCCTTGTCGACGATGATCTCGTTCTGCCGCTCAGTGAACGTCCGGTCCATCATCAGGATCAGTCCGGCGCGGACCTGCGGGTACTCGAGGCTCGCGCGATCGAGCCCGCGGATCGCGGCCATGATGATGTGATCGAGGTCGCGCTCACCGCCGCGGTTCCGCTTCATGGGGTTGAACCGGACTTCGAGCGTGGTGATTCCCTGCGAGCGGTAGGCGCCGCCGATCGCGGCGTGCACCGAGCGCTCGACGGCGAGCGGGCTCGACTGGATCAGCTCCGTCCACTTGTAGATCCGGTCGAGCGCGGTCAGGTCCGGAACGCCCCGCGGGTCGGAGATCGTGACCAGCGCGTCGAACTCCCAGTAGTCCTTGACGGGCAGCGCGATGCCCTGCTCGTGCGCGAGCGTCCACATGATGTCCGAGGCGACGGAGCCGCCCAGGTGGGTGTGGAGCTCGGCGAGCCCGTTCGACGTCGGCATCCGGCGAGCCTAGCGGCCTGTTCGGTCAAGCTACGGGGGTGAGGCGGAACGACCTCTACGGCCTCCCGTTGGAGGAGTTCACGAAGGCGCGAGACACGCTCGCGAAGGACCTTCGCGGTGCCGGCAAGAAGGAGGCGGCCGAGGAGGTCAAGGCCCTGCGGAAGCCATCGGTCGCCGTGTGGGCGGCGAATCAGGCGGCGCGGCGCCGCCCGCAGGACGCGAAGCGGCTCGTGCAGGCGGGTGCGGAGCTGCGAAAGGCGCAGCGCGGCGTCGTCGGCGGCGCGGACCCGACACAACTTCGAGCGGCGACGCGGGCGCACCGCCAGCTCGTCGAGGAGTTGACCGAAACCGCGCGCGAGGCGCTCGGCGAGCGCGGGGCCGTCTCGGCGTCCGTCGTCACGCGCGTGGCGCAGACGCTTCGCGGCGCTTCGATCGACAAGGACGCGTCGAAGGCGCTACAGGCAGGGACGCTGGCCGAGGACGTCGAGCAGACAGGGTTCGGGCCGCTGCACTCGGCGGTGCCGTCGCGTCCGCGGCCGACGCGAGGCCGTACACAGAAGGCGGCCGGGAAGCGTTCTGCGAGGCCGGCGCCAATACCGCGGGCGAGTCCGGCGAAGACGCCGGTGCCGAAGTCGAAGCCGGACCCGAATCTCGCCCGCCGGCGCAGGCTGGAGCAGCAGCTCGAGGCGGCGCGGGAGCGCGTGCGGGCGCTGGAGGCGCAGCTCGAGGAGCTCGGCCGCTAGCGGAGCGGTGCCCGGTCGTCTCGGTCCACAGTCAGATGACCGGTTGGGTCGTCCGTCTCAGACAGCCTCCGCCGGCACGCCCGTGCTCATCCTCTCAGCTACCGCGCCGGGTCGCGGAGCCGCGGACGATTCGGCGCACTTTCGGCACACGAGACACGGCCGCGGGCGCCGGGTCCGAGGGACAGTCCCTCGCGCCCCGGCTGCAGCCTCCACGGAGCGGGGTAGGGTCCAGGGCGTGAAAGTCGGGATCGTCGTCCCGTACTCCTGGTCGTTCTGGGGCGCCGTCGTGGAGCATGCCGAGCTCCAGGCCGAGGCGCTGCGGTCGCTCGGCCACGAAACCCGGACGATCATGGGCAACGACCCGCCGGGCCAGTTCACGCGCGCGCTCCACCCCCGCGAGGGCCGCGACGGCCCGCCGCCGCCGGACGTGATCCCCGTCGGCCGCTCGGCGATCGTTCCCGCGAACGGGTCGCTGCCGAACATCATCCTCGGCCCGCGCTCCGTCCGGAGGATCAAGCAGGCGCTCGAGCGTGAGCGCTTCGACGTGCTCCACCTGCACGAGCCGCTGACACCCACGCTCTGCATCGCCACGCTCGCCATGGCGAAGTGCCCGGTCGTGGCGACGTTCCACGCCTCCGGCGAGCTCGGCTGGGCGAAGATGGCGATGCCGCTCTGGGGCTTCCTGTTCGACCGGATCGACGTCAGGATCGCCGTCTCCGAGCAGTCCCGCGCCTCGGCGAACCGCTACGCGCCCGGGGACTACGAGGTGATCCCGAACGGCGTGCTCATCCCGCCGGAGGCCGACCCCGCCGGCCGCGAGCACCGGATCCTGTTCGTCGGCCGCCAGGAGGCCCGCAAGGGCCTCCCGATCCTCCTCCGCGCCTGGCCCGAGATCCGGCGACGAACGGGCGCGACGCTGCGCGTGATCGGCGCGGACCCGCTCGCCGTGAGGCTGCTGGTGGCGAAGCTGAGGACGCCGCACGACGGCATCGACATCCTCGGCTTCCTGCCGCAGGAGCGGTTGACGGAGGAGCTCCTGGCCGCAAAGGCCATGGCCGCTCCGTCGCTCGGCGGCGAGAGCTTCGGGATGGTGCTCACGCGCGCCTTCGCCTGCGCGACGCCGGTCGTCGCATCGGACATCGAGGGCTACCGCGAGGTGATGACGAGCGATGCGGGGCTGAGCGTCCCACCCGGCGACCCGTCCGCGCTCGCCGACGCCGTCACTGCCCTGCTCGCGGACGAGGAACGCCGCTGCGAGGCCGGTGCCGCCGCCCGCCGGCTGGCGGAGGAGCGCTACTCGTGGGACGGCATCGGCCGTCGGCTCGTCGACGTCTACGAACGTGCGGTCGGGCGCCTTCCCGTCGCCGCATGACCGAGTCGCGTCGCCGCGTTCTCCAGGCCGCTCTCGTCCTCCCGGGGCTGCTCCTGCTTCTCCTGCTCATCTGGTGGCGGGCCCCGGAGTGGGAGCGGGTCGGCGACGCATTCGAGGCCGTCTCCTGGCGCTGGGTCGGCGTTGCCCTTGTCCTGAACCTCGTCTCGGTGGTGATCCGCGCCGTCTCGTGGAACGTCGTGATCAGGCAGGCGCTGCCCAAGGCTCTCGAGCCGCCCTTCACGCGGGTCTTCTCCGCCTTCGCCGTCGGTCTGCTCGCGAACGCCGTCCTCCCTGGGCGGATCGGCGAGCTCGCACGCGTGGCCGTCCTGGCTCGGCGGACGCCGCGGGGCCAGGGGACGACCGGCCGGCTGCTCGGAACCGTCTTCGCGCACCGGCTCTTCGACCTCGTCCCAGCGCTGCTGCTGACCGCCTTCGTGCTGGCCACCACCCGTATTCCCCACTGGGCCGTGACGAGCCTGGAGCTCGTCGGCGTCGTCGGGATCGCGCTGTTCCTCGTCGCGATCCTCGTCGCCGGCCGCGAGCTGCGCCCGCTCCCCGAGGGGGCCATGGCCGTCCGGCGCCTGCTCACGATGGCCCAGCGCGGCCTCCACGTCCTCCGCGAGCCGAAGGCCGCCGCCCTTGCGGCGCTGCTGCAGACGATGGGCTGGTTCGTTCAGCTGCTTGCCGTGTGGTCGATGATGAAGGCGTTCGGAATCGACGCGCCGATCTCGGCCGCCGGCGTCGTCCTGCTGCTGATGAATGTCGCGACGATCTTCCCGCTCTGGCCCGGGAACATCGGTCTGCTCCAGGCGGTCGTCGCCCTGCCGCTCGTCTCGTACGGCGTCGCCTACTCGACCGGCCTCGCCTTCGGGCTCGGGTTGCAGGTGCTCGAGATGTCCGTCGGCGTGGGCGTGGGGACGATCTTCCTGATGCGCGAGGGGCTGTCGCTCGAGTGGCTGCGACGGATGCCCGCCGAGGAGGAGTCGCAGGACTCGGTCGTGGAGGAGCTCAGGCCGGAAGCGCCCCGTGAACGCGCTCGCATGTCCGGCTAGCCTCAAGGGCGTCCTCTCCGCCCGCGACGCCGCAGCCGCCCTGGCCGAGGGCCTGGGCGGAGCGGTCGAGCTTCCGGTCGCGGACGGGGGAGAGGGGACGCTGGAGGTGCTTTTCCCGTCCGTCAGCGGCGAGTGGCGCGAGTCGGACGTCTCCGATCCGCTCGGACGGACGGTGCGGGCGCGCTGGCTGCTGCTCGACGACGGAACGGCACTCGTCGAGTCCGCGCAGGCACTCGGGCTCGAACTGGTTGCCGAGGAGGAGCGGGACGTGCGCGCCGCCTCGAGCCGGGGGCTCGGCGAGCTGCTCGCCGACGTGCAGGACGCCGACCCGGCCGAGATCGTCGTCTTCCTCGGCGGGACGGCGACGGTCGACGGCGGCGCCGGGCTGATGGAGGTGCTGGGCGGCTTCCGCGCCCCCGTCCGGGCGGCTTGCGACGTTCGTGCGCCGCTCGTGGACGCGGCCCGCGTGTTCGCGGCCCAGAAGGGCGCTACACCGGCCGAGGCCGCGGAGCTGGAGCGGAGGCTCCTCGCCCGGCGGTCGCTCGCGCCGTTCCGGGAATTGCCGGGCGCCGGAGCGGCCGGTGGGCTCGGCGCGGCGATGGCGGCTCTCGGCGCCGAGCTCGTCGAGGGCACCGCGCTCGTGCTGGAGCTGATCGGCTTCCGCGTGCGCCTGGACGGCGCGCAGCTCGTGGTCACCGGGGAAGGCACGGTCGACCGGACGACGTGGACGGGCAAGGCGCCCGGGGAGGTCGCTCGGCTGTGCGCGGACGCCGGCGTCCGCTGTGCCGTCTTCGGCGGGCGGGTGCTCGATCTCCCCGACGGCGTGGAGGCCTACGAGCTCAGCGGCGACCCGGCGCGGGCGCGCGAGGACCTCGTCGCCCTCGGCGAACGCCTGGCCGGCTAGCTCTGCGTCTCGTCCTGGCCGTACGTCTTCGCGAAGGCCTGGAGCAGCTTCCAGGCGATCGACGCGTTGCCTTCGACGAGCGGCCGGAAATCCCAGAACGTCATGCCGAGCGCGGTCAGGTCGCTCTCGGCCGTGACCGTGGCGGTCCTGGCTCCCTGTGCGATCAGCGCGATCTCGCCGAAGTAGTCGCCCGGCCCGAGCCGACGGCGCTCGTCGCCGTGCACGCTGACCTTCGCGTTCCCGTCCTGGATCACGAAGAACCCGACGCCGCTCTCGCCTTCGCGGGCGATCTCCTGGCCCGCCGAGAACTGCCGGCGCTTCATCGAGCCCGCGATCTGCTCGAGCTCACGGTTGTCGAGGTCCGAGAAGAGCGGGACGCGCTTGAGGAGTTGTATGGATTCTTGATCCGCCATGGCCCGATTCTAAGCAGGTTCAGCGGGCTTCACAGCTTCGACCCGCCGGCCGAGCTCCTCGATCTTCCCCTGCGCCGAGTCGAGCTTGTCCGAGCAGAGGCGGTACAGCTCCTCGCCGCGCTCCCACAGCGTGATTGCATCGTCCAGGTCGGCCTGGCCGGTCTCGAGCTGCTGGACGATGCGCTCGAGCTCCCTCTGCGCCTCCTCGAATCTCACTCGCGGGTCTCCTCGACACTCGCACCGAAGCCCCCAGTGCCGAGCTCGACGTCGACGCGCGTGCCGCTCTCGAGCTCGCCGGAGGCGCGCACGATCCGTCCCTCGCGCCGCACGATCGCATACCCGCGCTCCAGGGTCGCGCTGGGGGAGAGCGCGCGTAGGCGACCGCGGGTCCCCTCCAGGCGGGCCCGCTTGCGCTCGACGGTGAGGAGCGGCGCACGGCGCAGGCGGTCCCGCGTCTGCTCCAGCCGCTCGCGGAGCTCGTCCGCGTCCGGGACGACGAGGCGGGCGGCGACGCTCGGCGTCGAGGCGCGCGCGTCCGCGGCCAGGTCCGTGAGCGGCTGGTCCTGCTCGTGGCCGACGGCGGACACGATCGGGACCCGGCAGCCGGCGACGGCCCGCACGAGCCGCTCGTCGCTGAACGGCAGGAGATCCTCGAAGCTGCCGCCGCCGCGCGCCAGCACGATCACGTCGACGTCGTCGAGCTCGCAGAGCCCGCCGATCGCCTCGACGATCGCCGGCACCGCGCGAGGCCCCTGCACGTAGGTCTCGGCCACGACGACGCGCGCCGGCGGGAAGCGCGTCGTGATGGCGGTCAGGACGTCCCGCTTCGCCGCCGCGTCGTTGCCCGTCACAAGCCCGACAGAGCGAGGGAAGCGCGGCAGCGGCCGCCGCCGCTGGAAGAGCCCCTCGGCGGCGAGCTTGCGCTTCAGCCGCTCGAGGGCGGCGAGGTGGTCGCCGAGGCCGAAGCGCTCGATCGAGAGGGCGCGGAACCGGAAGTCCCCGCGGGCCTCGAAGAGCTCCGGCCGGCCGTAGACGTGAACGCGCTCGCCGTCACCGAGGTCGAGCCGGAGCGCGTCGAACTGGCTGCGCGGCATCGAGACGGACAGGCACGAGCCGTCACCCGGATCCTTGAGCGTGAAGAAGACGCTCGCCCAGCGCTCCTGACGCCGGAGCTCGGTGACCTCGCCCTCGACCCAGACGGTCGGCAGGCGTGACAGCCAGTCGGCGACTCCGCGGTTGAACGCGGAGACGCTGTAGACCTTGCGGTCGCCGTACTGCGCGGCCTCGACCTTCGCCATGGCTTCACTCTGCCAGCCGGCCCGCGGCGGAGGTAGACGGCTGCTCCGGACAGCCTCCTCGTCGCATGAACTAGCCGTTCCCGGGTTCGTCGAATCTCGTCGGGGCCGAGAACCCGGCGCTACCATCGCGCCGTGGCGACGAGGGGGAAGCGGGCATGCGTGCTCGCGCTCGCGCTCATCGGCGGCTGCGTCGCGGCCGGCTCCGCGGCCGCGAGCCAGCCCGTCGGCGATCGCAACGTGACGAAGCCGACGCTGCAGGTGAACGCGAAAGGCGAGGCGCTCATCACGTACGTACGCGCCAACGGTCAGGTCAGGCACGTGCTCGCGTGGGGCGCGATCAACGCCCGCCATCCGAACGCCACGGTTCCGCCGACCCGCTTCCGCTTCGACCACGCGGGCGGCTGGAGGAAGTACGGGCACGCGATCTGGGGGGTCTTTCGCGACACGTGCAGGCCGTACGACGGGCCGCCGCTCGTCTGGATGGTCGCCGCTTGCAAGGCGCCCGACGGCTCGTACTGGGCGCTGCAGAACTGGCGGCGCGTCCAGCCGATGCGCGGCTTTCCTGCCTTTCGGCCGGCGCACATGAAGTACGAGCTGCACGTGTCTCACTGGCACGGCCCGCTTGCACGGCTGGAGGTCTCGCCGAACTGGACGTACGGCGGCAGGTGGCAGGGCCTGTTCGGCCGGCTCCTCTACCTCGGGCGGCCCGTTCACGGCTGGCGGACGCCGTCGCCGACCGTCCGGGGCGCCTACGCCCGGTACGTCTACATCGACACCTTCAACTCCGCCTGGGGCCGGGGGTGGAAGCGCGCCGCCGCCAAGGTGACGCACAACCCGAACGGCGGCTTCTGCTTCAGCTTCGTCCCCGACCGGCCGCCGCCGGGGTACCCGAGCCGCGCGATCCGCCCGCCCGGAAACGGCGAGAAGCATCGCGTCACCGTCATGGGCCCCGGCGTCACGCCGGTCATCCAGTGGGAAGGCGCGGGTCTCGGGCGCTACCACGCGGGCCGCGACGCGGGGTTCAACGCGCTCTTCGACACGTTCCTCCACGGCGACTCCGCCTGCGCGAACGAGCGCTGATCGATGCGCCGCCGCGTGGTGGACACGGCGATACCGGGATGACCCTCGGCGTTCGCCTCACCGTGATGGCGTAGTCCGACCTCGCGGCGGCCGGCGAGCTTCTCGCGAGCGCTCTATGATCCGGCGATCGTTCCCGAGGACCCACTCGAACAAACGGACGTCGGGCTCGTCCCCACCGGCGAAGGATGGTTCGTCCTGAACGCCCGTGAGGCCCGCTGGCGCCACCGCGAGGGACGGGGCGAACGGCTGCCCTTCGAGGGCGAAACGGAGTTCCCGCAGGTTGGCGTCAGTCTCTATGTGCTCGGGCCGGGCGAACCGATCGGCATGTACCACTGGGAAGCCGATCAGGAGGACTTTCTCGTGCTCTCCGGAGAGGCGCTTCTGCTCATCGAAGGCGACGAGCGGCCGCTACGGCAGTGGGACTTCGTGCACTGTCCCCCCGAGACGAAGCACATCATCGTCGGCGCCGGAGACGCACCTTGTGTCGTTTTCGCCGTCGGCGCGCGCGAGCATCAGGAGGGCGCAGGCTGGGGCGGCTACACCGTGGAGGAAACTGCGCTCCGGCACGGCGCGGGCGTCGAGCAGGAGACGACCGAGGCCGCCGAGGCATACGCCCGGTTTCCAGAGCCCGAGTTGACGCGATATCGCGACAGCTGGCTCCCCGGCTAGCCGCGCGATCCGCGAAGCGTGAGCGAAGCTAGAGCAGGATCTCGGCCGCGACGCGGGCGTCGCAGCCGCGGCGGACCAGCTCGACGGCCCGGTGGAGGTCGGCGTCGCTGTGCGCGAGCCGCTCGGCGAGATGCACGGGATAGCCGGCCTCGATGAGCTGGTGAAGGCGCCAGCTCGCCACCTTCTCGCGGTCGCTCTGGTCGTACTCGACGATCTCGGTCATGTCCACGCCTTCGATCGGCTCTGATTCGCCCTTGTCTAGACGAACCCTCCCCGCCGAAGTTGGGTTCGAACCGTCGCTAGTGGCGAACCGGTTCGCTTTGGTCGGCCCTGCGTGAAAGCTCGGCGAGGCGCCGCTCGAGGATCGCGCGCTCGGACTCGGCCTCCGCGGCCAGCGTCCGGAGGCGGTCCCGCACCTCGAGCTCGAGCTGGCCGATGCGCTGCTGGAGGGCGCCGATGAACTCGTCGCGCTGGCGCTCGAGGCCCGCGGTGACCTGGAGCAGTCGCTTCTCGACCCGCTGCGTGCCGGTGTCGGCCACCTGCGCAAGTCGCTCGGCGAGAACCGACTCGGCCTCCCGAGCGAACATGTGGACCGCGCGGTCGAGCTCCCGCGCGAGCCGCCGCGCCGCGTCCTCTCGGGCCGACTTCACCGCCGAGTCGAACTGGAGCGCGGCCGCCTCCGCGAAGCGCCCGGCCGCCTGCTTCGTCGTCCGCTCGAGCGCCTCGACCTGACGGCGCTCGATGTCGACGAAGCGCGCCTGGATGCGGCGGACCACGTCGGTCTCCTCACGGTCGACGCGCTCCGCGAGCTGGCGCTCACGGGCCTTGAGCCGCTGGTCCATCTCCTCGAGCGCCCGGCGGCGCTCGGCGGAGTGCGCGTCGAGCTCGGCGCGAAGCTCCTGCGCCGCGAGATCCGACGCGCGCTGCAGCTCCTCGCGGAGCTTCTGGACCGCGGCCACCTGCAGCTCGCCGGCCTCGTCGATCTTCTCGCGGTCGGACTGCAGGCGCTCCTCCGCTTGGCCGAGCAGCGTCTTCTGGCGCTCGGCCAGCTTCGACAGCTCGGCCGTGAGCGACTGCTGGCTTCGGTCGAGGTCCGCGCTCCAGCGCGCGAACCGCTGCTCCATCTTCTCCTGGGCCTCGGCGAGCTTCATGTTGAGCTCCGAGCCGGCCCGGCGCTCCCGCTCGAGCACGTCGCGCCGCCGCTCCTCGGCGATCTTCCGCTCCTCCGCCTGCAGGCGGGAGAGGGAGTCGGCGCGTTCCCGCGCGAGCAGGCGCTGGATCTCGGCCGTGCTTGCCTCGGTCTGCTCGCGGATCACGCGGGTGATCTCGCTGCGCGCGTGGTCGAGCTCCGCCTCGACGTCGGCGATGCGTTGCGCGCGCTTTCGTCGGCGGGAGAAGGGACTCATCGGTTCACCATCGTAGGGCGAGCAACGAGGCGGCGAGCACGACCATGGCCACGGTGAGCGCTCGGAGCGCCCTTTCCGGGCCGACGATCGTCTCCGGACCCTCGCTGCTGCGCCCCCGGCGGACGGCCCGCACCGGCGTCGAGAGCGCACGCTGGGCGAGGCTGCTCGCGACCGCGAAGCCGGCGGCGAGCAGGGCCTCGGGCGTGAGCTCTTCCGCAACGGCGAAGTAGCCCGTGAGCAGCGGGAAGCCGCCCCACGCGAGCCCGAACCAGAGATCCGTGTGGAAGACGCCGCCGAACAGCTCGAGGTTGTACGCGAAGACGAGGAACGCCCCGACCGCGACGAACGGAAGAAGCCACGGCGTCCAGGCGACCGAGGCGGCGACGCCGATCGCCACGGCGCCGCCGATCGAGCCGATCGCGAGCGCCCAGAGCACCCTCGCGGGGATCCGCGTCCGCAGGGGGCGACCCTCGAGCTCGTCGAGCGCGTGCGCGCCGACCCCGAGCGCGAGGAAGAAGGCCGCAAGCGCGGCGAGCAGGCGGCCGCGGTCGAGGTCCGGCGCGAGCGCCGCGCCGATCGCGACGTAGCTCAGATGCCACGCCGTATACGGCAGGTGGAGGATCGTGACGTAGTCGCGCCAGCCGCCGGCCTCGAGCGCGTAGAAGGCGGGTCGGCTCAGGGCTTGCGCCCCCACATCACGATCCCGCCGCCGAAGCTCATCCGGCGCCACGCGACGTCCTCGATCCCTGCGGCGCGCCAGAGCGACGGAAGGTCGTGCCGCCGGTGGAACTCACGGATGCTGGGACCGAGGAACGCGCCGACCTCGCGCCAGCCCGGCGCGATCAGAGACCCGGCCAGGGGAAGGCCGATTCGCACCCAGAGCTCCCAGGCCGGACGGGCGAGGCCTCGCGGGAGTCCGAACTCGAGCATCGCGATCGTTCCGCCCGGACGGACGACCCGCGCGAGCTCCCGGAGCGTCGCCTCCGGACTCTCGACGTACCTGAGGAGGTAGGTGAACGTCAGCGCGTCGAAGGAGCCGTCGTCGAACGGGAGGCGCTCGGCCTCGCCCTGCACGAGGTCGATCCTGTCGCCGAGCCCCGCGTGGCCGACTCGCCGGGACGCCTCGGCCAGCATCCCCGTACTCTGGTCGACCCCGACGACGCGGCAGCGCGTGCGCCGGGCCAGCTCGATCGCGACGGCGGCCGTCCCAGTGGCGACGTCGAGCACCGTGTCGTCCGGCCCGGCCTCGATGCGGGAGACGAGGAAACGCCGCCAGCGCGGGTCCTGGCCGAACGAGAGCAGGCTCGCGTAGCGGTCGTACGTCGGCCCGAGCGGCGCGAACAGGTCGAGGGCCTGCTCCTTCACGGGTCTATCTTCCCTCCGTGTTGCTCCAGCACGACCTGGACCGCATCGCGGCCGCCGCCGCGGCGTTGGCCGCGGAGGGCGAGGAGCTGGCCGGCGTACTCGCGGCCGAGCCGACCGACGGCAGGCGCGTCTACCTCTGCGCGTTCCGGTCCGGAGAGGAGATCGCCTGGCTCGGCCTCGACGACGCGGCCGAGCCGATCCGGGAGCGCGAGCGGATCCGGGAGGCCGCCTCGCTGGTCGCGCTCTGCGAGATCGCCGAGGAGAGCGCCGGCGGCGGCGAGCTCGACGAGCTCCGCTCCCGCCTTGTTGGCCTTCGCCTCACCGAGAACCCGCCGGGCATCGACGAGGCCGAGGAGGCGCTGGACGGCCTCCAGCGGACGCTCGGCGCGCCCCCACGCCTCGCGACGCCGTCGTACCTGGACGAGATCGGCGTCGCGACGAAGCGGCTGGAGGACGCGCTCGGCTCGTCGGGCTCGTCGCCGTTCGCGGAGGCGCTGAAGGCGGCGGCCGGCGCCGTCGAGTCGTTCACATCGGACGTCGAGTCGGCCTACAGGGCCGAGCTCGCCTGACGGCAGCTACCGTAGGGACATGGAAGGTGGGTTCGGATTTCCGATGGGCGGCGACCCCGAGGACCTGATGCGCGGGCTCCGCGAGTTCGCCGAGCGGCAGGCGGAGTCGGTCGCCGAGGCGCAGCGCGAGCAGTTCGCGACCCTGACGCTGAACACGGCGGTCGAGCTGACCTCCGCGGCGCTGGGCCAGATGCGCACCGAGGGCGGCCCGGACGAGCAGGCGATCGCGCTCCGCGACGCGATGCGCATCCTCTTCCCCGAGGCGGTGGCGCTGGTCAGCGCCGCGCGCCAGGGGTTCATGCGCGAGGGCTAGCCGAACGCGATCGGGTCGAAGAGCTGGCTGCAGGCGACCGCGTCGAGTCGCTCGGCCAGGCTCCGGAGGCTCTCGCTCCGCTGTGCGCTCTCCTGGAGCGCGGCCGCGAGCGCACCGCTGCTCCACCTCACCTCGAGGGCGCGAACCGCTCGCCGGTCGGCGGCCTGGCTTGCGTGCAGCTCACGCATGAGTTGCGCGTGGACGCGGCGGTTCGGCGCCGGTCCGAGCGCCTCCAGGCGGACGATGAAGCGGTCGGTGACGAGGAGCGAGGCGTCGAGGAGACGGAGGATGTCCTGCGGCCCGGCGGTCGGCGAGCGCTCGACGAGGCGGAGGATCTCGTCATAGGTCCGATCGCAGAGCGCGTTGGCGCGAGGGGCCCAGCGTCGACGGGAGCGCGACCCGCCGGCGACCGGCGCGGCGGCGGCTCCCAGCTGGCGCTTCTCGGCCTTACGCTCCTTGCGGGCCGCGACAGCCTCCTGCTTCGCGCGCTTGGCGCGGATCTCCGAGATCTCGGTGCCGCCGTCCAGCGCGCGCGCGGCGGCGAACGTCGTGCCGCCGAGGACGGCGACGACGACCAGCACGAGGAAGACATTCCGGGCGGCGCCGATGGTTTCCAAGTCGGCTTCACCCGGCTTCCGGGCATCCCCCGGTCGAGGGACGGGGCTCGCGGCTCCTAGAATCTCCTCGCGCAATGGCGATCCTCGACCGGGCCATCGTCCGCACGCTTCCGGCGGTTCCGAAGCCGATCGTCCGCAGGATCTCGGCGCGCTACATCTCCGGCACCCGCGTGGAGGACGCCTGCCGCGTGGTCGCGCAGCTCAACGCCGAGGGGAAGAGGGCGACGATCGACGTCCTCGGCGAGGAGATCACGACGTGGGAGGAGGCGCGCCACATCGGCTACGAGTACGAGAACGTCTTCCGCGCGATCGACGAGCAGGGGCTCGACTCGAACGTCAGTGTGAAGCTCACCGCGATCGGGCTGAAGCTCGACTACGGCCTGTGCAGGGAAATCCTCGAACGGCTCGTCCGCGAGGCGGGCGAGCGCGGGAACTTCGTCCGGATCGACATGGAGGACTCGAGCTGCACCGACGACACGCTCCGGCTGTACCGCGAGCTGCGCGAGGCGGGGCTCGACAACGTCGGCGTCGTCTTCCAGGCGTACCTGCGCCGGACGCTCGACGACATCGACGCGCTCGCCGACCTCACGCCGAACGTCCGCCTCTGCAAGGGCATCTACATCGAGCCCGAGGAGATCGCCTACCAGGACTTCGACGAGGTGCGCAAGAACTTCGTCGACGCGCTCGACGCGCTCCTCGCCGGCGGCTCGTACGTCGGGATCGCGACGCACGACGAGTGGCTGCTCGAGGAAAGCGCGCGACTCGCGCGTCACCACGGCCGCTCGCACGAGCAGTACGAGTTCCAGATGCTGCTCGGCGTCAGGCCGGATCGCGCGACGGACCTGGTCGACGAGGGCAACCGCGTCCGCATCTACGTCCCGTACGGCGAGCACTGGTACGGCTACTCGCTGCGCCGGCTGCAGGAGAACCCGAAGATCGCGGGCTACATCGCCGGCGACACGCTCGCCCGGCTCATCCCCCGGCGTAACGGACGCTCTCGTCGGCAGACGATGTAAGGATCTCGAAAGCTCGAGCGGCCTACGGTTCGCTCTCCGGCGAGGGAGGCACCACGACATGAAGCGACTCCTCATCCTGCTCACGGCGACGAGCCTGCTCGCCGGCGGCGGCGTCTCCGGCGCGGCGAGCGTGCCGTCGGCGCGCAGCGTGGAAGACGCCGCGCCGGCCCTGAAGCTCCGCAGCACGCGTTACGGCCGAGTCCTCTTCGACGGGCGGGACCGAGTCCTGTACGCCTTCACGCGCGACAGGCGCGGCGCCAGGAGCACCTGCTACGGCGGGTGCGCCCGGGCGTGGCCCGTGTACTTCTCGCGGGGAGCGGTCGCGCCGATGCGCGGCGTGAGGCGCTCCTTGATCGGGCGGGTGCGCCGCCGCGACGGCCGGTTCCAGGTGACGTACAACGGCTGGCCGCTCTACTTCTACGCGCACGAGGGGCCGCGCGAGGTCCGGTGCCAGGGTGTCGACGAGTTCGGCGGCCTCTGGCTCGTCGTGCGGGCGGACGGCCGGCTGGTGCGGTGAGCTAGGGCGGGGGCGGAGCGTCGGGCGGAGGCGGCCCGCCGACCTCCTCTTCCTCGTGCACGACCCGGCGGCCGCCGCGGGCGTAGGGATCGGCGGGCGGCGGCGCGGAGCCGCGCTCGACGTACGTCCGGCGCGACGTCAGGGCGCCCGGTCCCCACCAGGACCGCCACATCATCAGGCTGAGGACGAAGCCGACGAACCCGACGATCATGAGGATCACGCCGACGGCGTCCACGTTGAAGTCCGTGCTCTCCGCGTTGACGCCCCAGACGAGGATCGCGCCGGCGGCGATGAGGATCAGGCTGACGACGACGCCCATCGCGCGGAGAATACCCGTCCTCGTCCGGCGCTACTCCCGCGTCGGCGTCCGACCCGTTGTACCGTTCCGGCTCTCGTGGAGACCCATCTCGATCCGAACGACCGTTTTCGCCAGCGTCGAGCGCAGGCGAGGCGGCGCCGGAGGCTGCGCCGGACGGTCGGGGCGATCGCGCTGCTGCTCGCCGGTGCGGCGGTCGCCGCGGGTGCCGGCGCGCTGCCGGACCGGAGCGAGCGGGCGAGCAGCTCCGGCGTGAAGGATGCCTCGAAGACGAAGGCGGCGCCGAAGCGAAGAGGCCCTCCGGTGCCCAAGGAGATCCGCGGCATCCACGTGACGATGGCGCTCGCGTCGATCGACGGGAAGCTCGAGGAGTACACGCGGATCCCCGGCCTGAACACGATCGAGCTGGACGTGAAGGACGAGAACGGCGAGGTCGCATTCCACACGCTCGCCCCGCCGCTCGCGAAGCGCGTGGGCTCGGCGATGCGCTACTACGACCCGGTCAAGGCCGCGAAGCAGGTGCACGCCGAGGGCCTCTTCCTGATCGGCCGTGTCGTCTGCTTCGAGGACCCGTACCTATCGCGCGGCCGACCGGACCTCGCGATCCGGACGAGGGGCGGCGGGGTGTGGACGAACCACGCCGGCCTCGGCTGGGCGAACCCGTACGACAAGCGGGTCTGGGACTACAACCTCCGGATCGCGCAGGCGGCCGCGAAGGCCGGCTTCGACGAGATCCAGTTCGACTACGTCCGCTTCCCGACCGACGGCGACATCGAGAGCGCGGTCTTCCCGGTCAAGCGCAACGAGGCCATGGGCGTCACGATCGCGAAGTTCGTCCACTACGCCACCAAGCGGCTGAAGCCGATGGGTGTGCGCGTCTCGGTCGACGTGTTCGGCCTGTCGGCCACCCGGGACCTCGGGATCGGGCAGTCGCCGCGGCGGCTCTCGAAGATCGTGGACGCGATCTACCCGATGGTCTACCCGTCGCACTACGGGCCCGGGGAGTACGGGCTCGACAGCCCCGTCTCGGTCCCGGGCCGCACCGTCGGCCGTTCGCTCCGCGACTTCCGCCGCCAGATGCGCCGCGGCAGGGCGCAGCTCGTCCCGTGGCTCGAGGACTTCAGCTTCACGGGGACGACTACGCTGGAGCACGTCCAGGAACAGATTCGCGCCGCGAGGCGCTGGAAGGCCGGCGGCTTCCTGCTCTGGAACCCGTCCGGCGTGTACACGGAAGGAGCGCTGACCACGCAGTGAGCCACGACGCCAAGCTGAACGAGCTGCGGGAGCGGCTCGGTGTGATCCTCGACCTCAACCGCGCGAGCGCCCTGCTCGGCTGGGACCAGCAAACGATGATGCCGCCGAAGGGCACCGAGAGCCGGTCGTACCAGCTGTCCACGATCGACCGCTTCTCGCACGAGCTCTTCGTCTCCGACGAAATGGGCCGGCTGCTGGACGAGCTGGCGCCCTACGAGGCCGAGCTCGATCCCGAGTCGATCGACGCGGCGCTGATCCGCGTCACCCGGCGCGACTACGAGAAGGCCCGGCGCATCCCGCCCGAGCTTCGGTCGGAAATCACGAAGGCAGAGGTGATCGGGATTCCGGCCTGGGCCGAGGCCAGGCAGAACTCGGACTTCGAGGCGTTCCTTCCGTACCTGGAGAGGAACGTAGCCCTGAAGCGCCGCTACCTCGAGTGCTTCAAGGACACGGGGAAGTCGGACTACGACATCCTGCTCGACGACTACCAGGAGGACGCGCGCAGCGAGGACATCACGGCGATCTTCGAGCGGATCAAGGAGGTCGTGATCCCCCTGATCCGCGAGGTTCGTGCCGCCGACCCGGTCGAGAGCGAGTTCGCGCACGGCCACTACCCGGTGGAGAAGCAGGAGATGGTCGGGCGCGAGATCCTCGAGCGCCTCGGCTACTCGTCCGAGGCCTGGCGGCTCGATCCGACGGTGCACCCGTTCGCGACGTCGATCTCGGTGGACGACATCCGGCTGACGACGCGCTACTCGGAGGCGGACGCCGAGTCGGTGTTCCACACCGCGCACGAGTTCGGGCACGGGATCTACGAGCACGGCATCGACCCGGCGCTCGAGCGGACGCCGCTCGTGGAGCTGAACTCGATGGTGCTGCACGAGTCGCAGAGCCGGCTCTGGGAGAACCTGGTCTGCCGCTCGAGGCCGTTCTGGCGCTTCTTCTTCCCGCGGCTCCAGGAGGTCTTCCCGGAGCAGCTGAACGGCGTGACCGACGAGATGTACTGGCGCTACGTCAACCGCGTCCAGCCCGACTTCATCCGCGTGGAGGCGGACGAGGTCACCTACGGGATGCACATCATCCTGCGGTACGAGCTGGAGCAGGACATCATCGCCGAGCGGCTCGACCTCCGCGACCTGCCGCGGGTCTGGAACGAGAAGATGCAGGAGTACCTCGGGCTCGACGTCCCCGACGACGCCCGCGGCGTCCTGCAGGACGTCCACTGGTCGGGCGGGTCGTTCGGATACTTCCCGACGTACCTGCTCGGGACGATCGCCTCGGTGCAGATCTGGGAGCGGCTGCGCGGCGACCTGACCGATATCGACGCGCAGATGGAGGCGGGCGAGTTCGGAACGCTGCGCGACTGGCTGGGCGAGCACATGTACCGGTGGGGGAGGCGGTTCACGCCGGACGAGATGCTCGAGCGGATCGTCGGCGGGCCGCTCGACGTGGAGCCGTACCTGGCGTACCTCCGGTCGAAGGTCGAAGCGGTCTACGGCGTTCGCGTTTGACGCTGCGCTCGCTTCGCCGAAAGTCTCACGACTTTCGGCGACCGGATAGAGCCGGGCGCCGCTTCTCGCGGCGCGCGGCCGAAACGCGCTCGGTGGTTCCTCCTTCGGCCGACCTGAGGTTGCGAGACGGGCTAAGCCCGTCTCGCGGCGGGCGTGAGGCTGCTCGAGGAACACCTCGCGTCGTTCACAAGGGCGACTGCCAGCTGCGTCGCCGCGGAACGGGCCGTGCCCGTTCCGCACCTACGGCGGACGGAGAATGGAAGCGGCTTGCGCTTGTGGGCCGCGCGACGCGAAGTGCCGCCCGGCTTCATACGGTCGCTCAAAGTCGTGAGACTTTGAGCGAGACGCGCCGCTAGGCGAGGAGCGAGTAGCCGCCGTCGACGATCAGCGTCTGGCCGCGGATCATGTCCGCCTCCTCCGAGGCCAGGAAGACCACGGCCCCCGCGATGTCGCTCGGGAGCACCATACGGCCCGCCGGCGTGCGCTTCCGGGCCGCCCGGATCATCTCCTTCTTGTTCGGGAAGTGCTCCAGCGCGCCGGTCTCCACGACACCGCCCGACACGGCGTTCACGCGAATCCCGCGCGGCGCAAGCTCCACGGCCAGATACCGGACGAGGGACTCGAGCGCCGCCTTCGAGGTCCCGACCAGCACGTAGTTCTCGAGCACGCGCGAGGAGCCGAGGCTGGAGATGCCGATGATCGACGAGCCCTCGGGCATCGTCGGCGCGACGACCCGAGCCAGCGACAGCAGGGCCCGGGCGTTCGCGCCGAGCGTCCAGTCCCAGTGCTTGTCCTCGGTCTCCAGCGCCGGCCGGATCACGCCCGTCGCCGCGTTGTGGACCACGACGTTCCACGGCCCGTGCTCGGCCACCTCGGCGAGCACCCGCTCGGAGGTCACGTTGCCGCGGACGAGGTGCGGCTCGGCGCCGAGCCCACGCAGATCGTCGGCCGTCTCCTCGGCCGCGGTGTCGTTCCGCATGTAGCCGACCGCGATCCGCTTCGCGCCGAGCTCGGCGAAGCGGAGGGCGATCGCCCTCCCGATCCCGCGTGAGCCGCCGGTGACGAGCACCGAGGCCCCATCGAAGCGCGTCATCCCTTGGGCGGAAGCGGGTGATCGGCCGGAGCCGAGCTCGGGACCGTCTCCCAGCCGATGCGCGTGCGCGGCTCCGGCGGCGAGTCCTCCGCCTTCGAGGAGGCGTGGCCCAGGCGGTCGAGGAGCTCGATCTGCTCCTGGGCGTAGCCCCGAACCGGGTGATCCTCGGGCAGCCCCTCGACGAGCTCGCGTACGCGCGCGCGGATCTGGTACGCGAAATGGGGCGTCGCCGGCCCGACGAGCGCGTCGACATCCTCCCTGGTCGGCTCCCGCTCCATCGCGCCGAAACCTACCGCCCCGGCCGCCGATACGCGTGCACCACGACCGACCCGTACTGCCGGTGGTCGACGAGGTCCCAGACGATCTTGTCGTCGAGCGAGGGAAAGATGTCCTTCCCGACCCCGAGGATCACGGGGAAGATCATCAGCCGGAGCTCGTCGACCAGGTCGTGCTCGAGCAGGCCGTGGACGAGCATGTTGCTGCCGTGGACGACGACGTTCCCCTCGACCTGGTCCTTGAGGCGGGGGACGGACTCGGTGAAGTCGCCCTCGAGTACTGTGGTGTTGTTCCACTCCGGATCCCGGAGCGTCGAGGAGACCACGTACTTCGGCATCGAGTTGAACTTGTCCGCGAAGCCGGCCTCGTCCGTCCGCTCGGGCCAGGCCGCCGCGAAGCCCTCGTACGTGACGCGGCCGAGAAGGAGGGCCTCGCTCTCCCGGAGCTCCTCGAGCTTGTAGTCGTACTGGCCCTCGTCCGGGAACTCGAAGGTCCAGTTCGTGTGCCGGTAACCCTCCTCGCCCCCGGGCGCCTCCATGACGCCGTCGATCGAGACGAACTCGGTGACGATCAGCTTTCCCATCGTGCGCTCCCTTCTCGTTTGCCGCAGTGAAGACGGCCGGGCGGCGAGGATCTCATCGGTAGGTTCGGCCCGTGCGTCGCCCGACCGCTGCGGAGGTCATGCTGCTCGTGACCGTCTCGATCTGGGCGTTCAACTTCACGGTGACCCGGTACGCGCTCACACACGGGTTCCAGCCGCTCGCGTACTCGTCGCTTCGGTTCGGGGCGGCCGCGGTCGTGGTGTCCGGGATCGCCTACGGCCTCGAGCGGTCGCTTCGTCTGCGGCGCAAGCACCTGCTCCTGCTCGGTGGCGCGGCGATCGTCGGCATCTACCTGAACCAGCTCGCGTTCTCCTACGCGATCCATCTCACGAACGCCTCGACGACGGCGCTCGTCTTCGGGAGCCTGCCCATCCTGACCGCGGCATTCGCGCACGTGGTGGGTGTCGAGCGCCTTCATCGGCGGTTCTGGTTCGCGGCTGCGATCTCGTTTGCGGGCGTCGCGCTGGTGGCGGCGGGCTCGTCCGGCGGCGTCTCCGGCAACCTCCTCGGCGACTTCCTCGCCTTTCTGGCCGCCGTGACGTGGGGGATCTACTCGGTCGCGATCGTGCCGCTGCTCAGCCGCTACTCGGTCTGGCGGATCAGCGCCGTCGCGCTGATCGTCGGCTCCGTCCCCGCCCTCCTGACCGCGCTCCCGCAGCTCGCCGACCAGCGCTGGAACCTCGGCGCGCTCGTCTGGGTCGCCTTCGTGTTCGCCGTCCTCGGCCCGCTCGTGCTCACGAACGTGCTCTGGTTCACCGCGATCGACCGGGTCGGGCCGTCGCGCGCGACGCTCGTGACGAACCTCCAGCCGTTCCTGGCCGCGCTCTTCGCGGTGGTCCTCCTCTCGGAGGAGCTCGGCTGGCTGCAGGTGCTGGGCGGCGCGGCGATCGGCGCCGCGCTGCTCATCGTACGACGGCGGCCGGCTCTGGAGTCGGCGTGATCGACGGCCGGGTCGAACGGGCCGTCGGTACGCGACTGCGCTCACTCCGCCGCATCCGGACTCGCGGATACGCCCAGGCGTACCACGCGATCGCCGAGCTGGAGGACGGCTCGACGGCGTTCGTGAAGGCAGGCGCCGAGGAGATCACGAGCGGGTTCCTCCGCGACGAGCTGCGGTTCTACCGCGCCGTCGCGGCGCCGTTCATGCCGAGGCTGCTGGGATCCGACGACGATGACCCTGCCGCTCATCGTGCTCGAGGACTTGAGCACGGCGCGGTGGCCGCCGCCGTGGGACGACGCGGCGGTCGATGCCGTGCAGGCTGCCCTGGCCGAGCTTCGGGTGACCGCGGCGCCGGAGTGGGCTCCACGGATCGAGGAGGAGCGGGAGTGGCTCCTCGGCGGCTGGGTGGCTGTGGAGGAGGACCCGCGGCCGTTCCTCGCGCTCGGTCTCTGCTCGCCGGGCTGGCTCGCGAACGCCCTCCCGGCCTTGCGCCGCGCGGCCGAGGAAGCTCCGATCGAAGGCGATTCGCTGATTCACCTCGACGTTCGCAGCGACAACCTCTGCCTGACCGAGCGCGGCGCCGTGCTCGTGGACTGGAACCTCGTCCACCTCGCGAATCCCGACCTCGACCTCGCCGCCTGGGCGCCGTCGCTCCACGCCGAAGGCGGGCCGCCTCCGGACAGCATCGCACCGGGAGCGCCGGGGCTGGCCGCGGCGCTCGCAGGCTTCTTCGCGGCGCGCGCCGGCCTTCCGCCGCCGCCGACCGCACCGGCGGTGCGCGTGGTGCAGCGGGCGCAGCTCGAGGTCGCCCTCCCCTGGGCCTGCCGCGAACTGGCCATAGAATGGGACCGATGAGCACCGACTTCATGCCGCTGCAGGGCTGGGACCACGTCGAGTTCTGGGTCGGGAACGCGAAGCAGGCGGCGTACTACTACGAGCACGCGTTCGGCTTCACGCGCACGGCGTACGCAGGCCCGGAAACGGGTGTGCGCGACCGCGCCTCCTACGTGCTCGAGCAGGGCGACATCCGCCTCGTCCTCACGAGCGGCCTTCGCGTGGACAGCGAGATCACGCAGTTCGCGTGCCGCCACGGCGACGGCGCGAAGGACATCGCGCTGCAGGTGCCGAGCGCGACGGAGGCGTACCGGCAGGCCGTCCAGCGCGGCGCGCGCGGCATCGCCGAGCCGCACTGGGTGGAGGACGAGTTCGGCCGGGTGGAGCTCGCGTCGATCGGAACCTACGGCGAGGTCGTCCACACGTTCGTGAACCGCGCGGACTACGCGGGTGCGTACCTCCCCGGCTACCGGTCGCTGCTCGACAACGGCCAGCCTGCGACGGGCGTCGGCCTGATCGCGCTCGACCACGTCGTGGGCAACGTCGAGCTCGGCCGCATGGATCATTGGGTCGGCTTCTACGAGCGCGTCTTCGGGATGACGAACATCATCCACTTCGGCGACGACCAGATCCAGACCGAGTACTCGGCGCTGATGTCCAAGGTCATGTCGGACGGGAGCGGGAAGATCAAGTTCCCCATCAACGAGCCGGCCGAAGGCAAGCGGAAGAGCCAGATCGAGGAGTACCTCGAGTTCAACGGCGGCCCCGGCGTCCAGCACATCGCCATGCAGAGCGAGGACATCGTCCGCACGGTCGAGACGATGAAGGAGCGCGGCGTCATCTTCCTCGACACGCCCGAGACGTACTACGACGAGGTCGAGGGCCGCGTCGGCGAGATCACCGAGGACTACGACGACCTCAAGCGGCTGCGGATCCTCGCCGACCGGGACGAGGACGGCTACCTGCTCCAGATCTTCACGAAGACCGCGCAGGACAGGCCGACCGTGTTCTTCGAGGTGATCGAGCGCCACGGCGCGACGACCTTCGGCGAGGGCAACTTCAAGGCGCTGTTCGAGTCGATCGAGCGCGAGCAGGCGCTGCGCGGCAACCTCTAGCCGGCCCAGGCCGGCATCGCTGCGGAAAGGCCGCTGCCTGACGTCGGGCTTCTTCCGATGCGCCCGGCGCCGGTG
>DASSUI010000007.1:0-7950 GCA_035707105.1 Gaiellaceae bacterium
GTTCGCGTCCCGGTACTGGCGGTTGTCGAGCACGAACAGCTCCAGGTGCTTGCCCCAGCGCAGCGAGCGGTAGAGCCGCTTCGGGGTGTTCGGCGCGACCGCGATCGGCGTGTAGTCGAGGAACGCCTCGAGGCCGATCGGGAGCAGGTGGACGCCGGGGGTGTACGGCGGCGTCGAGCGCGTGTCGTTCAGCGGCCCGAAGTCGTTCACGACCTCGTGGTCGTCCCAGACGCCGACGTAGCTCGTGCTTCGGAGCAGGCGCTGCGACCGTGCGTCGGCGCGGTTGTAGCGCCAGTGCGCCCAGAACGTCGCCAGGTCGGCCGCCGGGCCCGGGCCCGGGATCTGAGCGTTGCCGTAGAGCCCGACCGCGTTGCACGCGTTGTCGGCGTAGATCATGTCGCCGAGGCCGACGAAGACGTCCGGCCGCTCGGCGCGGACGGTCTCGAAGATCGGGAAGCCCTCGCCGGTGTCACGGCAGACGTTCTGGCCGGCGACGTCGCCCCCGAACGCGAGGCGCACGGATTCGGCGTCGTCCGCTGCCGGCGCCGTGCGGAACGTGCCGCGCTCGGAGCCGATCCGGTAGTGGTAGGTGGTGTCGGGCCGCAGGCCGGTGAGGACGACCTGCCCGGTGTAGTCGTCGGCCGAGTGCAGGTCGAGCCGTCCGACGCCGCGGTGCTTCCCGCCCGAGAGGTGCACCTTCAGCGTTCCTTCGCGGTCTCCACGTGTCCAGACGACGGCGGTGCTCGCCGTGACGTCGCCGACGACGACTCCGTGGGTGACCACCGGTTCGTCGTGGCCGGCCGACCGAACGGACGCGCCCGCGCCGGCGGAGAGCAGTGCGAAGACGGCCGCCGCAAGAACCAGGTACGAGATCCTGGACATGTCTCTACCCCCTTCGTGTCGCTCACCGGGTCATAGCGCGCGCCGTCCACGGCGACAAGAGAGCGACAATGCGCCTATGCGCGAGAAGTTCACCGTCGCCTGCGTCCAGGCCGAGCCGGTCGTCCTCGACCGCGAGGCGACGATCGACCGCCTCGGGGAGCTAACTGCCGAGGCGGCAGGAGCAGGAGCGCGCCTCGTCGTCTTCCCCGAGGCGTTCATCCCGGTCTACCCGTCCTCCGTGTGGGCGAGAGCGCTCGCCGGCTGGGCGGACGACGGCGCGAAGGCGGCCTTCGCACAGGTCGCCCGCGAGGCGGTCGAGGTGCCGGGCCCGAGCGAGCGGCGGATCGGCGCGATCGCGCAGGAGCACGAGCTCTGGATCGTTACCGGCGTGACAGAGATCGATCCGGCGCGGCCGGGCACGCTCTACAACACGCTGCTCTACCACTCGCCGGACGGCGCGCTGGCACTGAAGCACCGCAAGCTCGTGCCTACGAACCACGAACGGCTCGTCTGGGGCCAGGGCGACGGCGGCGGCCTGCGGGCGATCGAGACCGACCTCGGACGCATCGGCGGCCTGATCTGCTGGGAGAACTACATGCCGCTCGCCCGCTTCGCCCTCTACGAGTCGGGCGTCGAGATCTACGTCGCGTCCACGGCGGACGACGGCGACGCATGGCAGTCGACGCTCGTGCACATCGCGCGGGAGTCGCGGGCATTCGTCGTCGCCCCGTCTCACTTCCAGCGCGCGGCCGCGTATCCGGACGACTTCCCGCTCCGTCACCTGCTCGACGGGATCGAGATCATCGGGCGCGGCGGGAGCGCGATCCTTGCGCCGGACGGCAGCTATCTCGCCGGGCCGCTGTACGACGAGGAGGGGATTCTCTACGCGGAGCTCGACCCGGCGCGGCTCTACGAGGAGCGCCAGCGGTTCGACCCCGCCGGCCACTACCACCGGCCGGACGTGCTCTCGCTGAAGGTGCGGGCGAGAGGAGCGCGATGAGCCAGGACCTGAGCGAGCTCGCACGGAAGATCATCGACGCGAACCGGTACATGTCGCTCGGCACCGCCGACGAGGCCGGCCACCCTTGGGTAACGCCCGTCTGGTTCGCGTCGGAGGACTACCGGAGCTTTCACTGGGTTTCCTCGCCCGAGGCGCGGCACTCCGGGAACCTCGCCGCCCGCCCGGAGGTCGCGATCGCGATCTACGACTCGTCGGTGCCGGTCGGGAGCGCGCAGGCGGTCTACATGAGCGGCGTGGCCGCGGAGCTCACGGGCTCGGAGCTCGAGCGCGGCATCGAGGTCTTCGACCGGCTGTCGGTCGACGACGCCGCCCGTGAGTGGGGACTGAGCGACGTGCAGCCGCCGTCGCCGTTCCGTCTCTACCGCGCGATCGTGTCCGAGCACTTCGTCCTGATCGTCGGGCGAGACCCGGAGCGCGGCACGGGCGTCGACCGTCGCGAACGTGTGACGCTCTAGCCCGAGAGCTAGGGAGTCGAATCACGAAGCCTGTCTCCAGACCGCCCGCCTGCGGCCGAAGCCTCGGTGGCATAGACGCCGCGGTACTCACGCGGTAACAGCCGCGCGATCTCGACCATGATCTGTGTCGTGACGTCGGCCGGCTCGCCGGCCTCGCGGTCGTCGAACCACCGAGGCGCGCCGAACCTGACCTCGACGGGAACGCGGCGCAAGCGCCGCCAGTTGGCGGCGGCCCGCTCCTGTCCCCAAATCGCCACCGGAACCACCGGCGCGCCGCTCCGCACGGCAAGCCGCGCGACCCCGTTGCGGCCGCGCTCGAGGCCGCCGGTCCTGCTGCGTCGTCCCTCCGGCGCGACCGCAACGATGCCGCCGGCGTGGAGTACCGCCGCTCCGAGGTCGACCGGCCGCCGATCGCCGGATCCGCGACGGACGACGATCGCGTTGCCCAGCCGGCCGTAGACGAAGGCGACCCACGGCCACACGCGGAGCTCCTCGGCGAGGAGGAGTATCACCGGACGGCGCAGGTACGGGATGACGACGACAGAGTCGAGGAGGCTGAGGTGATTGCCGGCGATGATCGCCGGGCCCGATGGCGGTATCCGCTCGAGTCCGTCGACGCGGACGCGCATCGTCGCGCGCACGAGGAGCGCGATCAGACGCTGGACGAATTGCGTCGGGCGGTTCCATCGCGAGTAGTCCAGGCGCGCGTAGTAGGCAGCGTCTCGCATCAGTCCCGTAGCCACGGCAGGGCTGCCTGAAGCCTCGGAAGGGCCGCGTCGACCGCGGCCTCGCCCGCCGGGATGTATCGGCGTCCTTCCCGGAAACGACGGAGCTTCGCCGCGGGCAGGTCGTCGAACTGCGGCGTGATCATCACGGTCGGCGTCGGCCCAGCACTCGCCGTTATCCGCGTCTGCACCAGCTCGAACGAGCGGACGATCGCGGAGACCGCCGACGGGATCGGGCCCTCGCCCTCCTCCGAGACCGTGTCGAGATCGACGCCACCTCCACTGACCAGCCGAGCGGCGACGACGACGCCGGCGCCGAGCTGGGCGGCCACGCTCGCCGGGACCGGGTTGACGATCCCGCCGTCGACGAGCCTTCGGTTGCCGACACGCACGGCGGGGAACACGCCTGGCACGGCGCAGCTCGCGAACAGCGCCGTCACGCCGCTTCCACGTCGCAGGACGACCTCCTCGTGCGTGTCGACGTCGGTGGCGACGAACGCGACCGGGATCGGAACGTCTTCGATGAGACCGTCGCCGATCACCTTCCGGATGTAGTTCCGCATCGCGCGGGTCGACAGCAGCGACTTCCGTGAGAGGGTCGGCCGGAACATCCGCGCGCCGAGCTCGTCGAGGAAGTCGGCGACGCGCTCGGTGTCCTGGAAGTACGCGTAGAGCCCGGCGACGATCGCGCCGATGCTCGTACCTGCGAGGCAGTCGATCGGGACTCCGAGTGTCTCGAGCCGTCGCAAGACGCCGACGTGGGCGTAGCCGCGGACGCTTCCCGAGCCCAAAGCGATGCCGACCTTGAGTTGAGCCAGCTCGCGCGCGAGCGGGCCGACAGCACGTCCTGCTGCGCCCGTCGTCGGCAGCAATCCGCGCGACAACGCGCGCTCCTCCTCGGCCTCGAGCTCGGGTAGCTGCCAGTCGCTCGAGCGCAGAGCGACAGCCGCCTCGGCCCCTCGCGGCCACGACGGTGCCTCGACGAGCACGTAGTCGAACGCGCGGGCGAGGCGCTCCAGCGTGTCCGTGAGCGCGGGTCCGTCGAAGCCGTCCTCCGGGCGCGCGATCATCAGGTCGGCCCCGCCCTCCCTGCGCGGCCGAAACGGGGTCTCGACAGCCGTCGTCGCGAGGGCCGCCAGCGCAGGTGGTGGATCGTCGGTGACGAGCACGTGCAGCGTGGGCGCCCGCGTGTGCCAGGCGATGCTCGACGCGAGCGCATAGCCGGGCACCTCTGCGGCGCCGCGATTCTCGAGCGCGACGACTTTGCCCGGGCGCTCCCTGGCGGCCAGCCGCGTCATCCGCGTGAGCCGGGCCGAGAGGATCCCGATGATGTTCCGCGGGATCCTTGGCAGCCGCTCCATCAGCGCCTCGAGATCGTCGTCCTTCAGCACGAGCAGCTCCACGTCGTCGACTGCGCGCACCGTCACGGACGCCGGCTCTCGAGTGAGCAGCGACATCTCGCCGATCGTCTCGCCGGGACCGAGGCGCGCGACGACCTGCGCGCGCGCGTCGCCGCCGCCGACGACGATTTCCACGCTCCCCGAACGGAGGACGTACATCTCCGCCAGGTAGTCGCCTTCCGCGGCGAGGACGGTGCCGCTACGCATGCGCCGCCGCTCGAGGCCCCTGAGGGACGAATCGAGCTCTCTGTCCGGGATCCCTTCGAACAACGGCGAGCGCGCCATCAGCCGAAACTACCGCGCCGGGATCGGGCGACGAGGCGCGAGTCGACCGCGATCCCCGGTGCGCGAGATAATCGGCGGGGGATGCTCTTCGGTCGATCGGTCGGTCGCTCAGTCGACGGCGGGAGACGCCGTGTGGCTGGTTAGCGTCCGAGACCTCATCTGGCGCCGCCGCCGCTTCGCGATCGCCGTGGCCGCGACTGGGCTCGTCTTCGCGCTGGCGTTGCTGCTCTCGGGCATCAGCGCGAGCTTCGACAACGAGATCGAGAGGACGACGGCCTCCTTCGGCGCGGACCGCTGGTTCGTCGCCGCCGGCAACTTCGGCCCCTTCACCGCTCCGAGCGCGTTCCCGGCGAGCCGCGTCCGCGCCGTACGGGCCCTCCCTGGGATCACGGAGGCCGATCCGGTGGCGATGGTCAGCGCCACCACGACGACGCCGCGCAAACGGAGCGTCAACGTGATCGGCGCCGTCCCCGGCGGTGTCGGCCCGGCGCCGGAGGGCTCCTTCACCGAGGAGACGGACGCGCTCGCCGACGACAGCCTCGGACTGGACGTCGGCGACACACTGAGCCTGAACGGCGCCGCGTTCACCGTGCGCGGCATCACCCACGGCCGGACGTACTTCGCCGGCATTCCCACCGTCGTGGTCTCGCTTCGCGCGGCCCAGCGGCTGGGTTTGGGTGAACGGCCGCTCGCGACGGCGATCGTCGCACGCGGCACTCCGCGGTCGCTTCCGAGCGGATTCACCGCCCTGACGAACTCCGAGGTCGCGGTCGACCTCAGCCGTCCGGTCGCTCAGGCGAAGCAGACGATCAGTCTGGTCCGATGGCTCCTGTGGATCGTGGCCGCGGGCATCATCGGCGCGATCGTCTACCTCTCTGCCCTCGAGCGGACAACGGAGTTCGCCGTGTTGAAGGCGATCGGGGTGTCGACGCGAGACGTCGCGCTCGGTCTCATCTCGCAGGCTGTGCTGCTCGCGATCCTCGCCGTGGCACTCGCGATCCTGCTCGAGATCGCCGCCGCGCCCGCGGCGGCGATGTCCGTCGAGGTGCCGGTTGTGAGCTACCTGGCACTGCCTCTGCTCGCCCTCGCCGTCGGCGTCCTCGCGAGCAGCCTCGGATTACGACGCGCGCTCCGGGTCGATCCGGCTCTCGCCTTTGGAAGCTGAAGCTCATCTGAGCTGCCGCGGGATCGCCGTCGAGTACCGGAGCGGCGACTACCTCGTGCGGCCGGTGGACGGGCTCGACCTCGACGTCAGCGGGGGCGAGCTCGCTCTGCTCCTCGGCGCGAGCGGATGCGGAAAGACGACGCTGCTGTCGGTACTCGCAGCGATCCTGCGTCCCGTCGGAGGAAGCGCCAGGCTTGGCCCCACCGAGATCACGACGCTCACGGGCAGCGCCTTGACGGAGTACCGGCGGCACAAGGTCGGGATCGTCTTCCAGTCGTTCAACCTGATTCCCAGCCTGACGGCCTCCGAGAACGTGCAGGTGCCGCTGCGCGCGGCCGGACGAAGCGGGCGGGCCGCACGCGAGCGAGCCGACGCGCTCCTCGAGCAGACGGGCCTCGCGGACCGGCGCCGCCATCGTCCCGACGACCTCTCGGGCGGGCAGAAGCAGCGGGTCGCGATCGCCCGCGCGCTTGCGCTCGACCCGCCCCTGCTCCTGGCCGACGAGCCAACTGCCCACCTCGACTACATCCAGGTCGAATCAGTCCTCGAGCTCCTGCGCTCGCTCGTGGCCGACGGGCGGATCGTGGTCGTCTCCACGCACGACGAGCGCATGATCCCGCTCGCAGACCGTGTCGTCGCGATGAGCCCGCACACCCCCGCGCGGGAGGATCAGATCACGCGCGTCGATCTCACCGCCGGACAGTTCCTCTTCCGGCAAGGCGATCCGGGAGACCTGATCTACACGGTGGAGGACGGGCAGGTGGAGATCGTGCGCGAGCGCGCCGACGGGTCCGAGGAGATCCTCGCGCGCATCGGCCCCGGCGATTACTTCGGCGAGCTGGCGCCGATCTTCGGGACCAGGCGATCCGCGGGAGCCCGCGCCCTTTCGGACGCCCGGGTGGTGGGGCTGACTCCGGTTGCGTTCCGACGGCGCGCGAAAAGTTCCAGAACGCAGACGCAGCACGACCGACCTCCCGCCTAAGCTCGGCGTGTGCGCCATCAAGAGGTCTTCGAGGGACTGAACGCGCAGCAGCGCGCCGCGGTCGAGGCCGTACGCGGCCCGGTGTGCATCCTGGCCGGCGCCGGCTCGGGAAAGACGACGACGATCACGCGGCGGATCGCGAACCAGGTGCTGACCGGCGCCTTCGAGCCGCTGCAGATCCTGGCGGTGACCTTCACGGACAAGGCGGCGGGCGAGATGCGCTCCCGGCTCCGGCGGCTCGGCGTCGAGGGCGTCCAGGCGCGGACGTTCCACTCGGCGGCGCTCGCGCAGCTTCGCTTCTTCGCCGGCGACCGGCTCGGGCAGATCCTGCCGTCGAAGGCGCTGATGCTCCAGCCGATCCGGCGCTCGCTGCCTCCTCCGTACAAGTTCCGGCCCCTCGGCGATCTGGCGGGTGAGATCGAGTGGGCGAAGAACCGGCGGCTCCGACCGGAGACCTATCTCGACGGGCTGGGCGCGCACGAGCCGCCGGTCCCTACCGACCTGATGGCGAGCGTCTTCCGGCGCTACGAGGCGCAGAAGGAGCGGCAACGCCGGCTCGACTTCGAGGATCTGCTCGAGCTCGCCGTGCGGCTCTACGACGAGGACGCCGAGGCGGCGCGGATCTTCCGCGAGCGCTACCGAGCGTTCACGGTGGACGAGTACCAGGACGTGAACCTGCTCCAGCAGTCGCTGCTCGAACGCTGGCTCGGAGACCGGGACGAGCTGTGCGTGGTCGGCGACGACTACCAGGCGATCTACTCGTTCACGGGTGCGACGCCCGATTACCTGCTGAAGGCGCAGGGGCAGGTCTTCCGGCTGGAGGAGAACTACCGGTCTACGCCGGAGATCCTCGAGCTCGCGAACCGGCTCGTGCCGAAGCTCGGCGGGTCGCGAAAGGTGCTGCGGGCGACCTGCGCGTCAGGCGAGCAGCCGGTCCTGCGGGCCTGCGAGGACGCGGAGGCGGAGGTCGCGTCGATCGTCGGCAACATCCGGACGTTCGCGCGCGAGGGCGTGCCGTACGAGGAGATCGCGGTG
>DASSUI010000008.1:0-54109 GCA_035707105.1 Gaiellaceae bacterium
GGCCGCGAGGCGTTCGCGATGGAGCTCGTCGAGGGCGAGACGATCGGCCGGCGCATCGTCCGCGACCCGCCGCCCGGGCTCGAGACCCAGCTCGCGGAGGAGCTGGCCAAGATCCACGCGATCCCCTCGGAGCGGCTGCCGTTCCTCACCGGCGGAGACGTCCTCGACCGCTTTCAGCACGAGCTCGATGCCGTCGGCGAGCCGCATCCGGCGATCGAGTACGGCCTCTGGTGGCTGCGAGAGCACCGTCCTGAGCCGCTCGACGACGTCGTCAGCCACGGCGACTTCCGGATCGGAAACGTCGTCGTCTCCGACCGCGGCCTCGAGTACCTGCTCGACTGGGAGTTCGCGCATCTGGCCGACCCGCGCGAGGATGTGGCCTGGCCGGTGGTTCGTGCCTGGCGATTCGGCGCCGACGAGCGGCGGCTTGGCGGCGTCGGCGACGTCGGGCCGTACCTGCGGCGATACGCTGAGCTCACGGGCGTCGAGGTCGACGAGGCCGAGCTGCTCTGGTGGGAGGTCCTCGGGAACGTCAAGTGGGCCGTGGGCTGCCTCACGCAGTGCCGACGGCATCTCACAGGGCTCGACCGGAGCGTCGAGTACGCGGTGCTCGGCCGCATGGCAGCGGAGATGGAGTACGAGCTCCTCGACCTGATCGAGCATGCCTGACCGCCCGAACGCGCTCGAGCTGATCGAGGCCGTGGCGGAGTTCCTCGCCGAGGAGGTTCTCCCGGCGGCCGAGGACCACCGGCTCAAGTTCCGCACGCTCGTGGCGCTCAACGCCCTGGGGATCGCGGCGCGGGAGCTCCAGGCAAGTAACAACTTGTTACTTGAGCCCGACGAGGTTGCCGCGCTCGCCCGGCGGATTCGCGCCGGCGACCCGCCCGACGACGCTCTGCCGCTGCTCAAGGAGCATGTGGCGGCGAAGCTTCGGATTTCGAACCCCGCCTCTCTCGAGAAGTACGAGTGACACGGCGGCGGATCTACCTGATGCGCCACGCGCAGGTGGCGTACTTCGAGCACGGCCGTCCGCTTCCGCCGGAGAGCGTCCCGCTCACCGACGAGGGGCGTGAAGAGGCACAGGCCGCGGCCGAGCTCCTGGCGGGGATCGCCTTCGACCGTGTGCTCACGAGCGGCCTTCCGCGCACCGTCGAGACGGCGCGCATCGTCGCGCCCCGGATCGAGCCGGAGGCGTGGCCGGAGCTCCGGGAGATCGAGCCGGGCCGGCTGAGCGAGATTCCCGAGGACGACCTCGAGCGCGCCTTCGTCGAGGCCTGGCGCGACATCGTGCCGGAGCAGGCACGGTTCCTCGGCGGCGAGAGTGTCGCCGAACTCCTCGACCGCGTCCTCCCGGCCGTCGAAAGGCTCCTCGCCGACGCGGACTGGGACATCGCGCTCGCCGTCCTGCACGGCGGGGTCAACCGCGCGATCCTCTCCTACGCGCTGACGCGCGGCCGCGCGTTCCTCGGCAACCTTGAGCAGTCGCCCGCCTGCATCAACGTGCTCGACGTCGGCGACGACTGGGTGGTGCGCGCGATCAACGTCACGCCCATGGACCCCGCGCACCGAGGGCCGAGGCTGCGGACGATGGAGCAGCTGTGGGCCGAGTTCAGGCGGCCTTGAGCCCGCGGAGGCTCTCCAGCCGCTCGCGGATCGCGCGCCGTGCGTGATCGAAGACGGCCGGGTCGCGGAAGAGCTGATACTGCGCGTTGGACGCCTGTGCGAGCGCGTCGAGCTCGAAGGCGATCTCGCGGGCAGGGCGGTCGCGCCTCAGCTCACCCGCCTCCTGCGCCTGCTCCACGGCGTGCTCGAGGTACGTGAGCCACGACCGGATCATCTCCTCGATGCGATCGCGCACCGGGCCGGGCTTGTTGTTGAACTCGAACGAGGTCGCCGCGAAGAAGCAGCCGCCGGGGAAGACCTGCCGCTCGCTGTAGGCGACCATGTGGTCGCAGAGCGCCCACACGCGGGCGAGCCCCCGCGGCGCGGCCCGCGCGGGCGCGATCACTTCGGCGACGAAGAGCTGCGCGGCGTGGTCGACGGTGGCGAGTTGGAGTCCCTGCTTCGATCCGAAGTGCGCGAACAGGCCGCTCTTGCTCATCTCGGTCGCCTCCGCGAGGCGCCCGATCGAGAGCGGCTCGAGGCCTTCCTGGGTCGCCAGCTCCGCCGCGCGCGTCAGGATCGCGTCCCGGGTCCGTTCGCCCTTGGTCTTCCGCACGGTCGTTTGTATTTCCATGGTGCTCTGTGCCGGATTCTAACGCATGCCTTGACAGAAAAGTACGATCGTTCTATTCTCTGCCGTCATGGAGATCGACCACATCACCGTGTACGTCGGCAACTACGAGGCAGGCAAGCGCTTCTATGAGGAGACACTCGCGCCGCTCGGGCTCGTCCCGCTCCTCGACTGGCCCGATGCCCGGCGGGTCTACTTCGGAAGGCCGGGCGAGCCGAGCTCGCTCTGGCTGATCGAGTCCGAGCTCGCGGCGGGCCGCCTCGAGATCGCTCTCCCCGCCGACGACCCCGGCGCGATCCACGCGTTCTACGGCACAGCGATCGCGGCCGGAGCACGGTCCGAGTGGGAGCCGGGTGTCCGGCCCGAGTACCACCGGGACTACTACGCCGCCCGGGTGCTCGACTTCGACGGGAACTCGATCGAGGTCGTGTACCGCGGCGCCGCTGCCGAAGCGTTCGCGACCGAAGCGGCGTAGGCTCCGCGCCCGTGGAGGATCTGGCGCAGATCGCGCCGCTCGCCGGGACGCTCGGGATCGAAGTCACGCACGCGGCCGCCGACGAGGTTCGCGGCGGCATGGACTGGGGACCCGAGAAGTGCACCGCCGGCGGCGTCCTCCACGGCGGCGCGCTGATGGCGTTAGCAGACACGCTCGGAGGCGTTTGCGCGTTCCTCAACCTCCCCGACGGCGCGACGGCGACGGCGACGGTCGAGTCGAAGACGAACTTCTTCCGCGCCGTCCGCGGCGGCCGCGTCGCGGCCACAACGCTGCCGCTCCACGTCGGGCGGACCTTCATCGTCGTCCAGACCGACGTCGTCGACGACGAGCAGCGCCGCGTCGCGCAGGTGACACAGACGCAGGCCGTGCTGCGCTAGACCGCCGCGCGCAGGAACTCGTACTGCGACTCGTTCGCGGCTTCCGCGATCGCGAGCGCGAACAGGGTGAAGCCGTGCACCGCCTCGGGCCAAACGCAGAGGTCGGCGCGGTTCCCGGCGGCGCGCCAGCGCGCCTCCAGGAAGAGTGAGTCGTCGAGGAGGGGGTCGAGGGCTGCGGCCGTGAAGAGCGCCGGCGGCAAGGAGTCGAGCTCGGCATACAGCGGCGAGAGGTCCGGGTCGCGGAGCTGCTCGAGCTCGCGGTTCCCCGCGAAGGACCGGCCGAACCAGTGCATTGTCGGCGTGGACAGGACCAGGAAGCGCTCGCCCCAGTTCCGCTGGCTCGGCGTCATCGAGAGGTCGTAGACGCCGTAGACGAGGTTCGCGGCGCTGAAGGCGCCGCGGATCCCGTGCCGGTCGCGGAGGCGCAGGAGCGTCGTGACCGAGAGGTGCGCTCCGGCCGACTCGCCGCCGATCGCGAGCCGCGGCGGGAGCCCGAGCTCGTCGAGTCCGCGCTCGAGGAGCCAGAGGACGGCGTCCTCGCAGTCGTCCGGCGCCGCCGGGTACGGGTGCTCCGGCGATAGCCGATAGCCGATGCTGATCGCGCAGAGTCCGGTCGCCTTCGCGAGCGAGGTCAGGCGGACGTCCTGCTCGTCGCACTCGCCCAGCACCCAACCGCCCCCGTGGATGTGCACGTAGACGCCGCGGGCCTCGCCCTCCGGTGCGAGCACGCGGACGCGAATTCCGCCGCCGCGCGTCGGGACGGGAACGTCCCGCGCGTGCGGCAGGAAATCCGGCGCGGGGAAGACGCTCCGGCCCTCGCGCCGCGCGAGCCTGGTCACCTCCGGCGGAATCAGATGGACCGGAGGCTGCGAATGGAGCAGCCGCGACAGTTCCTCGTTGAAGGCGCGGGCCTCAGCGAGCGCGGCCTCGTCGACGGCCCGGATCAAGAGAGGCGCTCGACGAGGATCGCCATTCCCTGGCCGCCGCCGACGCACATCGTCTCCAGACCGATCGTCGCGTCGAGCGTCTCGAGGTCGTTCAGGAGCGTGCACATGATCCGGGCGCCGGTCATGCCGTACGGATGGCCGAGCGCGATCGCGCCGCCGTGCGGGTTCAGCTTCTCGCCGAACGGGTCGATCCCTAGCTCCCGGCAGACCGGGAGGACCTGGGCGGCAAACGCCTCGTTCAGCTCGACCACGTCGACGTCGTCGATCGTCATGCCCGCTCGGTCGAGCACCTTGCGAACCGCCTCGATCGGGCCGACGCCCATGATCTCGGGCTCGACGCCCGAGACGGACGAGGCGATGATCCGTGCGCGGGGCCGCAGCCCGAGCTCCGTCGCACGCGACGCGCTCGTTACGACGACGGCCGCCGCGCCGTCGTTCAGCGGACACGAGTTCCCCGCCGTGACCTTGCCCCCCGGCTTGAAGGCCGGCTCGAGCCCCGCGAGCCGCTCGAGCGTCGATTCCCGGCGCGGTCCGTCGTCCGCGTCGACGCCGTTCCACGGCGTGATCTCCCGGGCGAAGAAGCCGCTGTCCTGTGCCCGGACGGCCCGCTCCTGCGACCGCTGCGCGTAGAGGTCCATCTCCTCCCGTGACACGTTCCACCGCTCGGCGACGTTCTCGGCGGTCATGCCCATCGGGATGTAGACGTTCGCGATTGGCGCGTCGTCGCCGAAGAGCTTCGGGTGGAGCTCGTCGGCGTCCTTCGGGTACCCATCCACCTGCGAGATCGATTCCACGCCGGCCGCGACGAACACGTCACCCTCGCCGGCCACGATCGCGTGGAACGCCATCCGGATCGTCTGGAGCGAGGAGGCGCAGAAGCGGTTCACGGTCGTCCCGGGAACCCCGGCCGGGAGCCCGGCGAGCAACGCGGCGCGCCGTGCGAGGTTCATCCCCTGCTGCTGCTCGGGGAACCCGCAGCCGACCATGACGTCGACGAGCTCGCGGCGCTCGAGCGCCGGAACCTGCATCAGCGCGGCGTCGATCGCGAAGGCGACGAGATCGTCCGGGCGCGCATCGGCCAACGACCCCTTGCGGGCTCTGCCGATCGGCGTGCGCGTGGCGGCGACAATTACCGCGTCAGGCAAAGGCGTTCTCCCCGGTGAGCGCGCGGCCGATGATCAGCTTCTGGATCTGGCTCGTGCCTTCGTACAGCGTCGTCACGCGTGCGTCACGCAGGTACTTCCCCACCGGGTACTCGTCCACGTAGCCGTAGCCGCCGTGGACCTGGACGGCCGCGTTCGCCGCCCGGACCGCCGCCTCGCTCGCGTAGAGCTTCGCACCCGACGACTCGAGCGTGTGCCTCGCGCCGGCGTCCGCGGCGAGCGCCGCCTTCCACGTGAGCAGCCGCGCCGCCTCGGTCTCGAGCGCGATCTCGGCGAGCAGCTCCTGGACGAGCTGAAAGGACGCGATCCGCCGGCCGAACTGCTGCCGCTCGCGCGCGTAGGCGAGCGAGGCATCGAGGCACCCCTGCGCGATCCCGACGCAGCCGGCGGCGAGCGAGATCCTGCCGTTGTCGAGGGCCGAGAAAGCGACCTTCAGGCCGCCGCCGACCTCCCCGAGGACCGCGTCGCCCGGCACGCGGACGCCGTCGAGCGTCAGCTCGCCGGTGTCCTGGGCGCGGAGCCCGAGCTTTCCCTTGATCTGCTTCGCAGAGAACCCATCCGACCCGGTCGGGACGAGGAAGCACGTGATCCCGTCACTCGTCTGCGCGAACACGAGCGCGAGCGCCGCCCAGGTGCCCAGCGTGATGAAGACCTTCGAGCCGGAGATCGTCCACCCGTCGCCGTCGCGCTCGGCGCGAGTCGCGATGCTCGACGGGTCGGAGCCCGCGCCCGGCTCGGTCAGGGCGTAGCACCCGAGTGCCTCGCCCGACCCGAGCCGCGGGAGCCACTCCTGCCGCTGCTCGTCGGTGCCCCAGCGGCCGATGGTCTTGCCCACGAGCCCGACGTTCACGGAGACGATCCCCCTGACGGACGAGTCGGCCCGCCCGAGCTCTTCCATCACGAGGCAGTACGAGAGGGTGTCGAGCTCCCAGCCGGCGAGGAACCCGACCCCGGCGAGCTTCCCGACGATCGCGCGATCCATCGCCTCGGCGCGGTCCCAGTCCCTCGCGTGCGGTGCGATCTCGCGGTCGGCGAACTCTCGCGCCGAGCGGCGGATCAGCTCCTGCTCCGGTGTGAGCGTCAAGTCCACGAACGACGACGGGGCCGCAGCCGCGACCCCGTCACTCCGTTGGTCGCCCGCGGCCTAGCGGCCCTTGTAGAGCGGGCTGATCTCGGTCCAGCTGCCGTTCGTGTATCGGAGAACCTTGCCCTGATCGAGGGGGAAGTGGTCGGTCCTGGTCGTCCTCGTCCGCACGCCCGGGAGGGTGTACGGGTTGACCCAGTTACGCCGCTGCGCCGCCGCCATGAGCGACCTCCGCGTCGGGTTCTTCCCCGCTGCGTACAGCAGCTTCACGAAGTCGTACGCGTTCGCGATCCCGTAGAAGTAGAACGAGTTGCGGATGTCCACGCCTCCCTCGGGGCCCCACTTGGACATGATGCGGCGGAACGACCGGATCGCGGGATCGTTGCGGTACTTCGGGTTCGTGTTGTTCTTCAGGTAGCCGGTGCTGACGGCGCCGTTGACATAGTCGGCCCCCGTCTGACGGGCAGCGGCGGCCATCACCTGGTCGGTCGCCGCGACCGAGTTGATGACGATCTGGTCCGGCCGCCACGCGAGCGCCCGACCCGTCCCGAGCGCGCGCACGGTCGGCGTTCCGGCCGTCGTCAGCAGGATCCAGGTGTCCGCGCCGGAGGCCTTCTGGCGCGCGATCTGCGACGCGTAGCTCGAGTCGGTCACCTCGTAGCCGAGCTCGGAGACGATCATGTTCGTGCGCCTGCCGAGTCCACTCTTGATCCCGCGGAGGTAGTCCTTCCCGTAGTCGTCGTTCTGGTAGAAGATCGCGATTCGTGCGCGCGGGCGGTTCTGGAGGATCCAGCGCGCGTAGACACGGCCCTCCGCGACGTAGTCCGTCTGCCAGCCCATCGTCCAGGGGAACTGTCGGTACTGCGTGCCCCAGTAGCTCGCCCCGGTGGCGATGTTGAGCTGCGGGATCCGGCGCTGGGTCAGGATCGGCCGGATGGCGAGGTTCGGCTCGGTTCCGAGCGTCCCGTAGATCGCGAAGACCTTGTCCTGCAGGATCAGCTGGTTCGTCAGCTGCACCGTCCGAGCGGGGTTGTACCCGTCGTCGTACGTCTTGAAGATGATCTGGCGCCCGTAGACGCCACGCTTCCCGTCGGGCCCCTTGCGCGCGTTCACGAAGCGGAAGTACGTCTCCATCCCGCGCGCGATCGGCGCATAGCCGGAGACCGGTCCGCTGAACGGGAAGGTCCCCCCGATCGTGATCGACCTGCTCGTGATCCCTGGGTCGGCTGCCGGAGCCGCGCCGCCGTCGACGCGCGCGAACGCACCCGGCAGGCTCACCGTCAGCGCGCCGACGAGCGCGCCGGCCGCCAACAACAACTTTCTCATGCCTTCCTCCTCGAGAACGCCACCGTGCGGGCAAGACTAATACAACGCGTTACCGAAGGTAACGCCACGATCACCGGTTCGCCGCGGCTCGCCGCAGCGCGGCGAAGCCGTCCCAGAGAACCGCCGTGAGGTACTCGACGAGCCGGTCGCGCGGGAGCGACCGTTTTTCGAGCCAGGAGGCGCCGGCCGCTCTCACCATGCCGATCACGCACTGGGCCCAGATCTCGCCGAACGTCGGATCCAGCCCCGCGCGCCGAACGCTCTCGTCGGCGGCGATCGTGCAGTGCGCGATGTGGCGGCGCCGGAACCCGGCGACGAGAGGCGCGGTGCGCGGCTGCTCTCCGGCGTGCAGGAGGAACCGGTACCGCTCGGGCTGCCGCTCGACGTACGAGAGGTACGCGTCGATCGTCGCCGCGAGCCGACTCCGCGGGTCGTCCGTCTCGACGGACGGGCGCAGCGCCCTGGCGAGCTCGTCGACGTAGCGCTCCGTCAACGCCTCGTAGAGGCCGTCCTTGTCGCCGAAGTGGCGGTAGAGCACCGGCTTCGTGATCCCGGCTTCGGCGGCGATCTCGTCCATCGAGACGCCCGGACCTGCGCGCTTGATGACGGTGTCCGCCGCGTCGAGCAGCTCCTCGCGCCGGCGCTCGCGGACGCGGGCGCGCTCGGCGTTTCGGCGTCTGATCGCTGCCGTCTCGATCGCCATCGGAATCGACGTTAACGCGTCAGGCACCGGGCTGCGACTGCCGCGGCCGCCGTAGCCACGCACTTCGCCCGACGAATCCGAGGCGGCGGACGAGTCCCGCGATGCCGCCGGGGAGGAGCAGCATGATCGCGATCAGGACGGCGCCGAAGACCACTGCGGGCGCCTGTGTAGAGAAATCCGAGGACAGGATCGGCGGGTTCTGCGCGTAGATCGGCAAGAAGACGTAGAGCAGCGCGCCGAAGATCGCACCGAACAGCGAGCCGAGCCCTCCGATGACTGCGGCCGCGAGGAGCAGGATCGAGAGGCTGACCGGGAAGGTGTCGGGATTGACGTACGCGACCTCGATCGCGAGGAGCGCGCCGGCGGCGCCGGCGAACGCGGAGGAGACGCCGAACGCGAGCGTCTTGTACAGGGCAGCGTCGACGCCCGACGACACGGCCGCGATCTCGCCGTCCCGCAGCGCCCGCCACGCCCGGCCGACCCGCCCGCGGACGAGCAGCCAGGCGGCGACGAACACGACGGCCGCCGTGCCCCACGCCTCGTAGAAAAGCCAGTGGCGCGTGGAGATGTCCCAGCCGAACGGTGTCGTCGGAAGGTTCAGGTTCAGGCCTCCGCCGCCGCCAGTGACCTCGTCGAACCGCTTCATCAGGATCGGGAACGAGACTGCGACGGCAAGGGTCGCGAGCGCGAGCGAGATCCCGCCCAGGCGGAGCGCCGGGATTCCGAAGACGAAGCCGATCGCCCCTGTCACGAGCGCGGCGATGGGGATCGTGAACACCGGCCGCATCCCGTCCCCGATCGGCATCCACGACGGCGGGTCGAGCATGTACAGCTCGAGCCCCGGCCGCCCGAGGGAAAGCAGCGTCGCGACGTAGGCCCCGAGCCCGACGAACGCCCCGTGGCCGAGCGAGATCTGTCCGCTGTACCCGGTCAGGAGGTTGAGTCCGAGGAGCGCGACGAACCAGATTCCGACGAGGGTGAACTGGCCGACGCGGAACTCGGCCGAAGCCGGGTCGAGGCGAGCGTCGAAGATCCGCGGCAGGAAGGCGATGAAGACCGCGAGGCCGATGACGGCCGCAACCTTGAGCGCGGTGATCGCGATCGGGGGGAACCGCACTAGACCCTCCTCACGACGCGGTGACCGAAGAGGCCCTGGGGCCGGATCAGCAGCACGACGAGCAGGACGGCGAGCGCCGCCGGCAGGCGCAGCTCCCCACCGACGAAGTCGACGTACGCGCCGAGGACGTTGATGACGACGCCGAGTACGAGCCCGCCCACGACCGCTCCGACCGGGCTGTCGATACCGCCGAGGACCGCGGCGGCGAAGGCGTAGATGAGGACGACCAGCATCATGTTCGGATCGAGCGTCAGCGCCGGCGCGGCCATCATCCCCGCGACGGCGCCGAGCGCCGCGGCGAGCCCCCACCCGAGCGCGAGCATCCAGCCCACCCGGACGCCGAGGAGCCGGCTCGCCTCCTGGCTGTTCGCGACCGCGCGCATGACCAGGCCGAGGGTGGTCAGATTGAAGAACGCCCAGAGCACGCTGACCGTCACGAGGCACACGACGAGGACGCCGAGGTCCTGGAGCGACACGACCACGCCGGCGATCTCGACCGTCCTGAGCGGGAACGGACTGTCGAACGCCTTGACCTCGGTGCCCCAGATCCAGCCGGTGAGCCCGTTGAGCGCGATCAGCAGGCCGATCGTCACGATGACGATCACGATCTCCGGCCGGTGCTCGACCGGCCGGATCAGCGTCCGCTCGATCGCCGCGCCTCCGGCGAAGGCGATGACGAGCGTGAGCGCGAACGCGGGCCAGAACGAGAGCCCGTGGTTCATCAGCGACCAGGCGACGTACGTCGTGAACGTTGCCATCTCCCCCTGGGCGAAGTTGAGAACGTCGGTTGCGCGGTAGATCAGGACGAGCGCGAGGGCGAGGCTTGCGAAGATCGCTCCCTGCGCGAGGCCGCTCACGACCTGCTGGCCGTACCCGTCCCAGGTGAAGGTGTCCTTGGTGGCCGCGAAGAACAGACCGACCACGCCGACGAGCGCCAGCGACGCGACGAGGATCAGGGCGGCCTGCAGCGCCGGGCCGATGCTGGCGTTCGTCCACGGGGCTCTCGCGCGAAGCTCCACCTAGTACCCCAGGTAGGACTTGCGGACGCCTTCGTGGCGAAGGAGCTCGTCGCTCGTCCCGGCGACGGCCACCTTGCCGACCTCGAGCACGTACGCCCGCGACGCGACGTCGAGGGCGATCGTCGCGTTCTGCTCGACGACGAGCACCGTCAGCCGCTCCTCGTCGTTCAGCCTGCGGACGATCGCGAACAGCTCCCGCACGATCGTCGGCGCGAGGCCGAGCGACGGCTCGTCGAGCATCAGCAGCCGCGGCTTCGACACGAGCGCCCGGGCGAGCGCCAGCATCTGCTGCTCGCCGCCGCTGAGCGTCGCGGCGTCCTGGGTCCGGCGCCGGCCGATCCAGGGGAAGTACCCGACCACCCGTTCGGCCTCCTCCGCCAGGGACACGCCACGACCGACGGCGCCCATGCGCAGGTTCTCCCAGACGGTGAGCTCGGGGAAGAGTCCCCGGCCCTCCGGGACGTGGGCGATGCCGAGCCGCGCGACCGCCTCCGGGCTCCGGCGCGGCAGGCGGCGCCCGTTGAACACGAGCTCGCCCGACGTCCGCGTCATCCCCGAGATGCTGCGGAGCGTCGTCGTCTTGCCCGCGCCGTTCGCGCCGAGCAGCGCGACGACCTCGCCCTCGTCGACGGTCAACGAGACGCCGTGTAGGGCGCGAATCGGGCCGTAGCGCGCGTGCACGTCCTTGAGCTCAAGCAGCGGCATGCTCGCCCCCGAGGTACGCCTCGATCACTTCGGGGTCTCGCTGAACCTCCTGCGGCGTCCCCTCGGCGATCTTGCGGCCGAAGTTCAGGACGTGCACACGGTCGCTGACGCTCATCACGAAGGCCATGTGGTGCTCGACGATGAGCAGCGTGAGGTCGAAGTCCTTGCGGATCCCCTGGATCAGCGTCGCGAGCTCCCCGACCTCCTCGTGGTTGAGTCCGCCTGCGGGCTCGTCGAGCAGGAGGAGGCGCGGCCGTGAGACGAGCGCTCGCGCGAGCTCGACCCGCTTCAGCGTCCCGAACGACAGGCCGGCCGCCGGCCGGGCCGCGAGCTGGGCGAGCCCTAGGTAGTCGAGTGTCTCGCCCACGAGGGCCCGTCCGCGTCGCTCGCCGAACGGCCGCATGCGCGTGTGGGCGCCGACGAGGACGTTCTCGGCGACGGTCATCGTCGGGAAGAGGACAACGTTCTGGAACGTGCGGGCGACACCGCGCTTGACCACCCTGTGCGGTCGGATCCGGAGCAGGTCTCGTCCGTCGAAGACGACCCGCCCGGAATCGGGGCGGTACACGCGCGTCACGACGTTGAAGAGGGTCGTCTTCCCGGCCCCGTTCGGACCGATCAGCCCGCCGACCGCCCCTTGCTCGAGCGCCAGCGAGACGTTGTCCAGCGCGACGATCCCCCCGAAGCGGCGCGTCACGTTTTCGACTGCCAGGAGTGGCACGGGGCGCCGATGATAAGGCGCCGGGGGTTGAATAAGCGAGATGGTCGACCTCGAGACCGGGATCCGCCGCATCACCTTCCCCATGCCGCTCGGCCTCGACCACGTGCACTGCTACCTCCTCCCGGCGGAGGGCGGCGGCTGGACGGTGGTGGACACCGGCCTCGGGCTTCCCGACGCGGCTGAGAGATGGCGGCGTATCGTCGAGCAGCTGGACGAGCCTGTCGTGCGCATCGTCATCACCCATTTCCACCCCGACCACGTCGGCGCGGCCGCCGATCTCGGCGGGCTGACGGGAGCGCCCGTCTTCCAGGGAGCCGACGACTACGCGCAGTGCCTCCGGACGTGGGGCGAGCTGCGCGTCGAGGAGCGGATGCCGAAGTACCTGCAGCTGCACGGCGCTCCTCGCGAGGACGTGGAGTCGTTTCGCACCGAGGCGACCGCGTTCGTCCGTCTCGTCCGCTTCGCGCGCGACCCGGAGCCGCTCTCGGCCGGCGACGAGGTGGACGGCTGGGTCGTCCTCCACCTGCCCGGGCACGCAGATGGGCACCTAGCCCTGCTTCGCGACGGAATCCTCGTCGCCGGGGATACGCTGCTCGGCTCGATCTCGCCGAACATCGGCCTGTATCCCGATTCGCGGCCCGATCCTCTCGGCGACTACCTGACCTCGCTGAACCGAATCGCCGAGCTTGGGCCGCGCGTGGCGTTTCCGGGTCACGGCGAGCCGATCGGCGATCCGGCCGGCAGGGCCCGGGAGCTGATCGCCCACCACCAAGAGCGGCTCGAACAGACGGCCGCTGCGCTCGACGGGCGGCCGCAGACCGCGTACGACGTGTCGCTGAAGCTCTTCCCCGAGCCGCTCTCGACGACCTTGCGCCGCTTCGCGCTCGCGGAGACGCGGGCGCACATCGAGTACCTCGTCAAGCGCGACAAAGCGCGGCTCGTCGAAGAGCCCGACAGGATCTCCTACCTGGGGACGACACGGGAGTAAACTCCCGAAGCCTCACACACCGCTCGGCCAGGGAGGGATAGTGAGGAGACGCGGAGCTGTCCTGATGGTGGTGCTCGTCGGCCTCGCGCTGGCGTCGACCTCGGGTGCCTCGCGCGCCCAGGACGCGACTGTCAGGCTGCCCGGCCTCGACGGTCCTGTCCGCATCATCCGGGACAAGCTGGGCGTCCCGCATGTCTACGCGACGAGCGACCATGACGCGATCTTCGCGGTGGGGTGGCTGCACGCCGGCGACCGGTTCTTCCAGATGGACGTCAGTCGACGCCAGGCGGCCGGGCGTCTGGCCGAGCTCCTCGGCCCCTCGGCGCTCCCGTCGGATGTGCAGCTGCGGACGATCGGGCTCCTGCGCGCCGCGCAGCGCTCGCTGCCGGCGCTCTCGCCGGAGTCGCGCGCGAGCTCGGAGGCGTACGCAGCCGGCGTCAACGCATGGCTCGCTCGGCACCCGCTGCCGCCCGAGTACCGGGCGCTCGAGCTGACGAAAACCTCGGTGCCCGAATGGACGGGGCTCGACTCGATGGCGGTCACCAAGCTGCTCGCCACGGGGCTGTCGTTCGACCTCGGCGACATCGCCAACACCCAGCGGCTGATCGCCTACTCGACCGCGCTGGGTCCTGCGGCCGGAGCGGCGCTCTTCTCAGCCGACGTCAACCGGGCCGAGCCGTTCGCCCACGCGCCGTCGATCCTCCCGGGCGACACGGCGCAGTCTGTCGGCGTGGAGCGCAGTCCGGCGTGGTCGGCGCGCAGCCTCTCCCTTCGCGCGCAGAGGCTAGGCGCGATTCTCGCCCGCGCGAAGCGAGCGGGCATCGCCGTTCGGCCGGGCGACCGCGGCAGCAACATCTTCGTCGTCGACGGGGCGCACTCGGCGTCCGGCCACGCGATGGTCGCGAGCGACCCGCACCTCGCCCTCGACTCGCCGCCGGTCTTCTACGAGCTCGGCCTCGACGTCACTCCCGGTCGCCGACAGGAGCGGCTCAGCATCTACGGGGTCACCTTCCCGGGCACGCCGTTCGTCGTCCACGGGATGAACGAGCACATCGCCTGGGGATCGACGGTCAACCCGACCGACGTGACCGACGTCTACCAGGAGCAGCTGGTCTTCCAGGGCGGGGTTCCGGTGGCAACGACGTACCGCGGGCAGCAGGAGCCGCTCGTCGTGATCCCGGAGACCTATCGGGCGAACGCGCCCGGCAACGGCACCGCCGACGACGTCGCCGTCGTCCCGCCCAGCGCGTCGGTTCCGCCCGCGACCTTCGTCGTCCCGCGCCGGAACAACGGCCCGCTGATCAGCGTCTCCCCGGCGCTCAGTGTGCAGTTCACGGGCTTCGCCCCCACACGGGAGCCCGACTTCTTCCGGCTGCTCGCCCGTGCGGAGACCGTCGCCGAGGCCCGGGCCGCCGTGCGCTACTTCGACTTCGGCGCCCAGAACTGGATGGTCGCCGACCGGCAGGGGTCGATCGGCTACTTCACGAGCGGCGAGATTCCGCTTCGCGAAGACCTCCAGGCCGGCACTGTGAACGGCCTGCCGCCCTGGTTCGTCCGCAACGGGACGGGCGGGAACGAGTGGATCCCGGATCCCGCGCCTGCCGAGGATCAGGCGAACCGGTACGAGCTGCTCCCGTTCTCCGAGATGGACCAGCTCGCGAACCCGGCGCGCGGCTGGATCTCGAACGCGAATCAGGATCCGAACGGCCAGACGTTCGACAACGACCCGCTGAACGAGCTGCGCCCCGGAGGCGGCATCCGCTACGTCACGCCCGGACACGATCACGGCACCCGAAACGCGCGGCTGTCGACGCGGATCCCGGAGGCGCTCGCCGACGGCTCCGTCTCGTTCGCGGAGATGCAGTCCATCCAGGCGGACGTGAAGCTCCATGACGCAGCCGTCTTCGTGCCGTACCTGACGCGGGCGCTCCAGGCGGCGACGACGCCCGGCGCTCCTCCGGAGTTGGCAGCGCTTGGCGCGAACCCGGCGGTCGGCGAGGCGGTCGGGCGGCTCGGCGGGTGGGACTTCTCGACGCCGACCGGCATCGTCGAGGGCTGGGATGCCGGGGCTTCCGCCGGGACGCCGCCGTCGCAGGACGAGATCGACGCAAGCGTCGCGACGACGATTTACTCGCTGTGGCGCGGCCGGCTGATCGCGAACACGGTGGACGCGACGCTCCAGTCCGTCGGGCTCGGAGGATTCCTGCCTCCGGCCGAGCGAGCCCTGATCGGCATCAGGCATCTCCTCGAGACCTATTCCGTCACCGGCGGCGTAGGCGCCTCGGGCGTGAACTTCTTCAACGTGCCGGGTCTCGCGTCGCCGTCCGCGCGACGTGACTTCCTGCTGCTGAAGAGCGTCCAGGACGCCCTCGCTCTCGCGGCGGGCCCCGACTTCGCGCCGGCGTTCGGCGGGTCGACCAACCAGGCCGACTACCGGTGGGGCAAGCTCCACCGGATCGTCTTCGACCATCCGCTCGGCGGCCCGTTCTCCATCCCGCCGGGTGCCGGTTTCAGCCATCTCGCCGCCGCGCTTCCGGGGATCCCGACCGACGGCGGCTTCGGCGTCGTCGACGCGTCCTCCCATTCGGCCCGCGCGACCGGGCTCAACTCCTTCATGTTCGGCAGCGGTCCGGCCCGGCGGTTCGTCGCCGAGCCGCGGAAGTCTCATCCGCGCGCGGTGCAGGTGATTCCGGGCGGAGAGAGCGGGACGCCGGGCGAGCTGTTCTTCGGCAACCAGCTGCCGCTCTGGCTCTCCGACCGGTATCACGCGGCGACGCTGCAGCGCGGCGAGGTGCAGCGCCAGGCGCTCTCGGTCGAGCGACTGCTGCCCGGCCGGTAGCAGCGGAGGCATGTCCGCGTTGCGGCTGGCCTCGGTGTCGACACATGCCGGCGCTCGATCGAGTCGAGGAACTAGCGTGACGCGTTGCCGAGCTTGCACAGATGCGGTCACTCCAGGCCAGTTCCGAGTCCCAATGGGCCGGGCAGGGATCGAACCTGCGACCTTGGGATTAAAAGTCCCCTGCTCTACCGACTGAGCTACCGGCCCCGCCCGGCCAGCGTAGCGCCTAGAGAATGCGCGCCCCGAGCGCGCTCGCGGCCAGGTCGACCGCCAGCGTCGCCGTCGTGTTCTCGTGGTCGAGGATCGGATTGACCTCGACGAGCTCGAGCGCCGACAGGAGGTTGCTCTCGGCGACGAGCTCCATCGCCAGGTGCGCCTCGCGGTAGGAGAGGCCGCCCTTCACCGGCGAGCCGACGCCGGGCGCGACGACGGGGTCGACGAGGTCGAGGTCGAGCGAGACATGGACGAACGGAGCGCCCGCGACCCGATCGAGCGCCTCCCGCAGGACGGGCTCGACGCCGCGCCGGTCGATGTCCGAGATCGTGTAGACGGCGACGCCCGAGTGCTCGATCGTCTCTCGCTCACCGGGGTCGATGCTGCGTGCGCCGATGAGCACGACGCGCTCGGGATCGAGCGCGGGCAGCGTCCACTTGTTGCTCTCGAACCCGGCCCCGGCCCGCCCGAGCGCCGCGGCGAGCGGCATCCCGTGGACGTTGCCGCTCGGCGTCGTCTCCGGGGTGTTGAGGTCGCCGTGCGCGTCGAACCACAAGACGCCGCCGGGGCCGTCGACGGACGCGAGGCCGCCGATCGTCCCGATCGCGACGGAGTGGTCGCCGCCGAGCACGAGCGGAGTGAGACCCTGCTCGGCCGCCGACCGCACCTGCTCCGCGATCCGCTCGCAGGTCTCCCTGATCTCGTCGAGGAAGCGGGCGTTCTCCCGGCCCACGTCCATCGTCTCGCGAACGTGGGTGTAGACGTTGCCCCAGTCCTCCGAGGCGATGCCGAGCTCCGCGAGCCGCTCGCCGAGGCCGGCGTAGCGGATCGCCGAAGGCCCCATGTCGACCCCGCGCCGGCCCGCGCCGAGGTCCAGCTCGGCGCCGATGATCGCGACACGCGTTTCCCGGCTCACGGCGGAGGAGGATACGGGGAGCGCTTCCGCCCACGAGGCCGTTTCCCGCGGATGCCCCCAGCGGGATTCGAACCCGCGCTACAGCCTTGAAAGGGCTGTGACCTGGGCCGCTAGTCGATGGGGGCCCGCACGCAGGGTACTCACCCGCGCGTATCGAACGCGAACGAGGCAGCGAGCTTCCGGCCGATACCCTGAACCCCGGGGCGGTTAGCTCAGTTGGGAGAGCGCCTGCCTTACAAGCAGGAGGTCGCTGGTTCGAGCCCGGCACCGCCCACCTTACGAGGCATCGCGCGGACCGCCGCCGGAACCCGATAGGTCGGGACGAGTCGGCGGCGGTTTGTGCACGCGGATGATGAGCAGGCGGAGTCGTCCGTGGTCGGCGTAAGGTCGTTACGCGTGCGGCGCTCCGCCTCGAGCTTGTGATCGGCGGGCTGGGGTCGACCCGGTCGTGGAGCGAGCCTCGCGTACCGTGTGGATCACGAGCGGCTGCCTGCCTTCGCGAACGATGAGCGTCGAGATCTCGATCGATTTCGGCCGGCCGCCGGTCACGACGACGACTGATGGGCACGGGCTGGCCCGCCCTCGCTTCAGCCGTCTCGCGACGACGCAGTCCTCCTGGCAGACAAGGTCGCCGTTCCCATCGCGCCCCCGGATGACCTCCCAACAGCGGCGTCCGATCGATTCACTCGCGGTGATTCCCATGAGCCGTTCCACCGCCTTGTTCCAGGAAATGATTCTCCCGTCCCAGTCGCATGCGTACACGGCGTCTTCCGAGCGAACGTCTGGCGGGGTGCGACCGAGCGGCGATCGGGCGACGTCGAGTGACCCGGCGTTACGGGTCTCGAGAGCCTTCCCCGCGTCGCTGTGCGTAGAGACAGTCCGGCGACGTCCCGAGGACGCAGACGCCGAGACCCTGACCTGGTGGACGTGCTCGAGGAGAAGCTGCGCGACTGGAACGCTTCTTCCATCCGCAGTCATTCCGAACCGATGGTGGACGGTCGCCGTGAGCAACAGCGCAGCGGCTCCTTCGTCGAGAGTGAGCTCTCGGATCCCCGAGTGCCCGTCCTTCCAGAGGGCGACCGACCGAGAGGGGCAGAACCCCGAAGGCTGGCTCCGCAGCGCCATCCCAAGCGACGTGAGAGTCAGCACGGCCGATCCAGGATCATCCGCGAAGACGCTCGCGTATCGGGCGGGCCAGCGCTCAGCGAGCTGCGGCCCGTCGAGGAGCAGGGCGATCACGAGCGACGGCCCGACCTGCCGAATGATGCTCCCCACGGGGTCTGGCTGGGCGAGGTCCTCGCAGATGAGGGGGCACAGCGTCAGATATTCGTCGATCGTGACGAACGTGAGGCTGCGCCGCTCGATCCCGATTGCTTCCCACCACTGACGCCCAGGATCGAGCCGTCCCTCGAGGTGGTACTGGGAGATCTGCGCATCGTCCAGCAACCACCGATGATGCTTGTGCTGCACCGCCTCCCAGGAACGACCACCCCGGACTCCTGTCACGTATGCATAGTTGAGCCCGAAGGAGGTGCGCGAGGTCGCTTGCTCGCGGACACCTGCGATGAGGTGCGGGACGCCGTAGGCGTGGAGCGCCCGGCGGAGCTGATGCGCCTCGTTAGGCCGGAGCACCGATTCTGGAAGGACGACGGCGTCCACTCCGCCGGCTCGTCCCCAGCCGGCTTCGACAATCCGAAGGACGCGTTTGATGTCGAGGGGGAAGTGCGGCGCGAACTCGAAGAAGCCGTACCGATCCGAGTCCATGTTGTCCAGAGGACCGCTTATGGTGCGGAAATCGGAGCGCGAGATACGCGCCGGATAGGGAACGAGGAGCAGAGTGAAACGCGAGGCCGGCAGCGTCTTCGCATCCGAGCAGAACCAGCGGACTTCGGTTTCGGAACGATCCAGCCCGAGGTAACGGGACAGCGACCTAATCGACATACCGGTCCGCGGTAGAGCCGACTTGGGCAGGACCCGTGCCCGCCCACCGGAGAGGCGCGAGAGCGTGCCCTCCTCGAGCAAGAGCTGCGTCGCCCAGCTGTGGAGCGATCCGGGCGACGAGTATTGAACCCCGAGCCCGCTGCAGGCCTCGTCGGCGATCGCGTGCAGCATCAGCACCGAGACGAGGGTGTTCCAGTTCCGCGGCTCGTCGAGCTCGACGAGCGGGAGCCGCCACGCGGCGGCTATGGTCGTCGCAAGCCGGGAGAGCGTCTTTGGGCGCCTCCGTCCTGGCCGGCGTGCGACCGCCCACGCGCTCCACTCGCGGGCCCAACGCTCGACGTCACTCTCCCATGTGTCGCCGGAGAGGTCATCAGGCGGCCAGCGGAGGCCCGCCGGTGGAGACACGATCAGCCTGTAGGCGCCCGACTCCGAGAGAACGGCGGCGGCGAGCGCAAACGCGTCGGGTGGCCAGGTAAGGAAGTCCTGGCACGTCCAGCCAGGCGCAAGGCTTCTCGCGACGTCCGCGATCGTTCGCTCGCGCACCGCAACCACGGGTATAGACAGCGAGCCCTGCCGCAGCTCAGGGTCCTCCACAGGCGAGCCTAAACCTGTCGGCACCGGATCAGGTGCTGGTGTCATGCCGCCGCTCCCTCGCTGCTATCGGCACAAGATGGCACCTGCAGCCAGCGCCCGTCATCCGGGAATTCACCTACGAGTTACGAAGGAGCCTCGGGCGCCTGTTCCGCCCTATGCCCTCACGCAGTGGTCAGGGGCCCCTGCCTCGACGTCTGCGCCTATGAAGCGGGTTCGCGCAATGCTCGGTTCGGCCCATCACGGTTCGTTCGGCCGGTTTCGGGAAACGTCGTGGGCGTGCCGCAACGAATCCCCGGCCGGCTCGAGGCGTTTCAGAGCTACAACGACTCCTGGCGAGGATGGCCCGTGCTGCCGCTGACGAGGCAGCACCCCATCCGCGGCTCCTTCCTGGATCCGCGGCCGGATCGGCGCCGCGGCGCGATCTACCACGAGGGGGTCGACGTCGCCGTCCGCGACGACCGGCCGGAGCGCGGGGCGCCGCGCGGCCGAACGCACCGCGTGTACGCGGTCGAGGGCGGCCGCGTCCACGAGGCGACTCCGCGCGGCGTGCGCGGCTTCGCACGCATCGGCCACTTCGGGTACGGCCACATCGAGGCGATGGTGGAGCCCGGGGACGTAGTTCCCCCGGGGCAGCTCATCGGGTGGACCTGGCAGGGAAGCTGGCACGTTCACCTCAGCGAGTTCGTGTTCACGGCCGACGGACGGCGCCTGATCGTGAACCCGCTGCGGCGGGGCGGAAAGGTGCATCCATACGTCGATCGGGCGAAGCCGGTCGTGCACGAGGTCCGCTTCTACGCGCCCGCGACCCCGCGATGGGGCCGGCGGCCGACGAACGTCGCCCGGCTCCCGCAGGCAGGGCGGCGGCTCAACGCGAGCCGGCTCTCCGGCCGCGTCGACATACGCGTTCGGGCCAGCGACCCGCAGTCGTTCATCGGCTGGTTCCGGCAGCTCCCGTACCTCGCCTCGCCGCACCACCCGTTCCGAATGGCGGTCACGATCGTCCAGGTTGCGACCGGGCGGGTCGTGCACCGCCGCGACGTCTTCTGGGCCGAGCAGCTGCTCGAGATGCCCGCGGGGCAGCACTTCGGACCCGGCACGGAGCAGAACCTGCCGGCGAGCGGCTGCATGCTCTTCCACCGCACGCTCTCGTGCGACGGTACGTACTGGTTCCGGCTGTTCCAGCGGCCGTACTGGGACACTACGCGGCTTGCGAACGGCCGCTACTTCCTGCGCGTCCGTGTCTGGGACACGGCCGGCAACATGACGAAGGCCGACCGCCGGCTGACGATCCGGAACTGATCGTCGTGAGCGACGGATTCAAGCGCTTGACGATCCGGTATCGCGCGCACAACCGGCGGGCTCGCCCCGCCGTCGTCGTCCTCCCGGAGCGCTACGGGCCTGGGCGTGCTACCCCGCCGTTGCCGCTCGTGATCTCCCCTCATGGACGAAACGTGCGTGCGGCGACGAACGCCAGCAAGTGGCGCGACCTGCCCGCGCGCGGGCACTTCGCGCTCGTCTGTCCCGGCGGCATGGGGCGGAGGCTGCCTCTTCACTCCTGGGGCTGGCGGGGGCAGATCGCGGATCTCGCGCGCATGCCGCAGATCGTCCACTCGGCCCTGCCGTGGCTCAGGGTCGACGCGCGCCGGGTCTACGCCGTCGGGGGCAGCATGGGCGGCCACGAGACGCTGCTCCTGCTCGGCCAGCACCCGCGCATGCTCGCCGGCGCGGTCGTCTTCGACTCCGTGACGAACTTCTACCTGCGGTACCACGACTTCGCGCGGAGCCCGGGCGGCCGCCGGGCGCAGGCGCTGGCACGCATCGAGGTCGGCGGTACGCCCCGCACCAATCCCCGTGGATATGTCCTCCGGAGCCCGACCCACTGGCTGCCGTCGGTGGCGAGCTCCGGCGTGAGGCTGCAGATGTGGTGGAGCGAGGCGGACCGGATCGTCATCGACCAGGCCCGGCAGTCAGGAGCTTTCTACCGCGAGCTGCAGCGGCGACGGCCGCGCGGTCGCGTGGAGGCGGTCACGGGCTCGTGGAGCCACTCCTTCGAGACGTACGAGCACCTCCAGCTCCCGGCCGCCGTACGCTGGCTCGGACTCGTGCGGTGAAGGCTCCGGCGTCAGGCCGTTCGGTGGGAGGAGGGGGGCGGGCCTTCCGGGGCCTCGCGCTCGTCTTCACCCTCACCTTCGTCAACCTCTTCGGGGTCATCCTCACGGCGATCGCGCTCGGCGGCCTTGCGCCCTGGACGCGCTGGCAGTTCATCGGCATGTTCGGCGCGATCGAGGCGGCGTCCGGGCTTGCGAACGTCATCACGCCGAACATCTGGCGGCTTCCGATCGCCGAGCTGCAGACGAGCGAGCGGACCGACGTGAAGCTCGCCGCCTCGGCGCTCCTCATACCGCACTGGGGCGGCCTCGCCCGGTCGGCGGCCGGCGTCGTGTGCCTGGCGCTGGCCGGCTTGCAGGTCGGCCTCGGCCCGGCATCCGTCGCGCTCGTCCCGTTCCTGCTGGCTCTCGCATGGTGGGTCGTCGCCCTCTCTGCGTTGCTGGCCCGCGCGGGCGTCGCGCGGCCGGACCTCGACGTCGTGCAGTTCGTCGTGCGGTGGGGGCGGCGCGAGAACGAGCTGACGCCGCTGAGCATCGGCGCCTCGATGCTCCAGTTCCTCCTCGCGATCGCCACGATCCCGGTCGTGAAGCTGCTCCCGCCGTCCGTGCTCTACCGGCCGGAGCTCGGGCCCTCGGCCGCCGCACTTGCGATCGTGCTCGCCGTCTCGGTCGTGCTCCTGGCGCCGGTCTACCTTGCCTGGTCGGACCGGATCGAGGTGAGCGCGCCCGCCGAGCAACAGCGGGAGGCCGAGGAGCACGCATGAACGAGCCGGCGGCTCCGCCGCCGGCTCCGTTCGTTTCGTCTCGTCCTGTCCGGGCCTGTCTTAGAGAAGCAGGATGATCAGCAGGATGATGAGAATCAGAAGAAGCACGCCACCGCCGATGTACATGTGCGGCCTCCTTTCGGTTAGCAACGCGTGCAGCTTCCGTACCCGCTCGGGCCGAGAAACGAACACGCCGAGCAGCAACGGGATCCCTTGTCCGAGGGGTGCGGCACCGGCGCCGGGGCGCCGAAGACTGCGTCAGCCCCGGCGGATTGGCCGCAGATCCGTCCGGGGCGTCCCTTTTTCCGAGCGTCCTAGACCGTTGCGCGCTCGCTGAGGTCGAGCGCGATCTCGCACCGGTCGACGGCCTGGATCTCGCCGCCGTAGGGGCCGACCGCCTGCTGGCGGAGCCGGCTGGCGCGAACCTCGCTGGCCTCTAGCGCCGTTCGATCTGTCCAGAACGTGAGGGAGATGGCGGTGCAGTTGTCGCGGTCCACGAGCAGGTAGCCGCCCTGGTTTCCTTCGATCTCCCGCAGCTCGTTCATGGCCGCCTCGAATGCTCCAATTGTCGCATCGAGGTTCTCCTCCGGGATCTTGTAGCGGGCAACGCGCGAGAACATTCCTGGCCTCCTTCGTGCCTGACGGCGTTCGCTCTCGTGATCGTCTCAAAAACGTAAGCTCCGCGCCCGTGGGCGCGCTCGACGGGAAGAGAGCGATCGTGACCGGCGCGTCGAGCGGAATCGGTGCCGCCGAGCACGTCAACGTCGACGAGCTCGTCGTCAAGGCGCGCGCGCAGAGTGCCCCGGACCGGATCGTCCGCGGCTCGTAGCGCATGGCGATCACGATCCTCGAGGGCTCGACCTTCTGCATCTGCGACGACGTCGGCGACGTCGGAACGTGGGCGACGAGCGGCCTGTTCGCCGAGGACACGCGGTTCCTCTCCGTCCTCAAGCTCACGGTCGACGGCAAGCGGCCGCTGCTCCTCACGTCGGACAAGGTGGACTACTTCTCCGCGGCGTTCTACCTCCGCAACCCGCCGACAGACCACCTGGGACCCGACGAGGTCTCGATCACCCGCGAGCGGTTCATCGGCGAAGCGATGCAGGACCGGATCGTCGTCCAGAACCAGGGGATGCGGCCGGTGTCGCTCTCCCTCGGCGTCGAGGTCGGCTGTGACTTCGCAGACATCTTCGCCGTCAAGGACTACGACTTCGCGCTCGGCGACCCGCAGCACGCGGAGCCCTTGCCGCCGCTCGTGGAGTGTCGCTACGACTCGGAGAACAATCAGTTCCTCCTCGCCGACGAGACCGGCGTCCCCGCGCAGACGCAGGTGATCATGTCTCGCGCCGGCGAGATCGACGGCTGTGTGGTCACGTACCGGATCGAGCTCGAGCCACGCGACCGGTGGGATCTGCGGCTCGACATCGTCCCGCTGCCCGACGGCCAGCAGGTCGTCCCCCGGGTCGCTGAGCGGCGTTTCGGGGACGAGCTCGCGCGAGTGCGCGAGTCCCTGGCCGCCTGGCAGCTCCGCGTGCCGCAGCTCCGCGCGACCTGGGACGACCTGGCGCACTCGTTCGGGCGGTCGGTGTCCGACCTCGCGTCGCTCCGCATGCACGGCCGCGAGGACGGCGTCGGGAAGCTCCCGGCCGCCGGGATGCCCTGGTTCATGACGGTGTTCGGCCGCGACACGCTGATCACGTGCCTGCAGACGCTCCTGTTCGGGCCGGAGCTCGCCGTCACCGCCCTGGAGGTGCTCGGCGATCTCCAGGCGACGGACGACGACCCGGGCCGCGACGCGGAGCCCGGGAAGATCGTCCACGAGCTGCGGCGTGGGAAGGCCGCGCGCAACTGGCACGGCACCTACTACGGCACCGTCGACGCGACGCCGCTGTACCTGATTCTGCTCTCGGAGGTCTGGCGCTGGACCGACGACACCGAGCTCGTCGAGAGCCTGAAGGGCCATGCGCTCCAGGCGCTCGAGTGGATCGACAAGCGCGGAGACCTCGACGGCGACGGGTTCGTCGAGTACCGGAGGCGCAGCCCGCGCGGGCTCGACAACCAGTCGTGGAAGGACTCGCACGACTCACAGCGGTTCGCCGACGGGCGAATCGCGGAGCCGCCGATCGCGCCCTGCGAGGTGCAGGGCTACGTCTACGACGCGAAACGGCGGGCCGCCGAGCTCGCGCGCGAGGTCTGGCGCGACCGCGAGCTCGCGGACCGGCTGGAGCGGGAGGCGGCGGAGCTCCGCGACCGCTTCAACGAGGCGTTCTGGACGGAGGAGCGAGGCGGCTACTACGTGCTCGCGCTGGACGGCGACAAGAGCCAGGTCGACTCGCTGTGCTCGAACGTCGGCCACCTGCTGTGGAGCGAAATCGTCCCAACCGACCGGGTGGACGCGATCGTCGACGCGCTGATGAGCGACGCGCTCTGGTCCGGCTGGGGGATCCGCACGATGTCGACGCTCGACCGCGCCTACAACCCGCTCGCTTACCACAACGGCACCGTCTGGCCGCACGACAACTCGCTCTGCGCCTGGGGAATGGCGAAGTACGGCCGCTGGCCGGAGGCGCACCGGATCGTGCGGCAGATGCTGACCGCCGGGCGGCACTTCGACTACCAGCTTCCCGAGGTCTTCGCGGGCATGCCGCGGACCGAGACGCGGTTCCCGATCGCCTACCCGACCGCGGCGCGCCCGCAGGCCTGGGCGGCGGGGACGCCGGTGCTCCTGCTGCAGCTCCTCCTCGGCCTGCAGCCGGACCGGCGGCAGCACGCCCTCGCGACGACGGCGCCGGCCGAGCTCCCCTCGTGGGCCGGTTCCATCAGACTCTCCAGCGTGAGAGCATTCGACCGGCTCTGGGAAGTCCGGCTCGAGGAAGGAGAGGCGAAGGTGCACGCGGGATGAACGAGGAGCGGCTTCGCATCGCGGTCGTCAGTCCGCCGTGGTTCCCGGTGCCGCCGAGCGGCTACGGCGGGATCGAATGGGTCGTGGCCCTCCTCGCCGACGGTCTCGTGGAGGCGGGGCACGACGTGACGCTCTTCGCGTCGGGAGACTCGCGAACGAAGGCGAAGCTGTCGGCGGCCTTCGAGACCGCGCCGAGCGAGTGGATCGGCCGCTCGCACTTCGAGCTGGTCCACGCGCTGCCCTGCTACTCGCACGCCCACGACTTCGACGTGATCAGCGAGCACACCGGGATGACGGGCATCGTCCTCTCCGGGCTGGTCGAGACGCCGGTCGTCCACACCGTCCACGGACCGCTTACGGGCGAGCCGGGCGAGATGTACGAGGCGCTCTGCCGGCTCGTCCCAAACGTGCACCTGATCTCGATCTCCCTCAACCAGCGCCGGCCGAAGCCGGAGCTCCCGTGGCTCGCGAACTGTCCGAACGCGCTCGACTTCTCGGTCTATCCCTGCAAGCCGCATCCCGGTGAGTACCTGCTCTTCCTCGGGCGCATGAGCCCCGACAAGGGCTGTCACCGGGCGATCGCCGTCGCGATCGAGACGGGCCTGCCCCTCAAGATCGCGGGCAAGAAGCAAGAGCCGAAGGAGCAGCGGTACTTCGCCGAGCTCGTGGAGCCGCACCTCGGCATGCACGGGATCGAGTACCTCGGCGAGGTCTCGCACGGCACGAAGGTGGAGCTGCTGCAGGACGCGCGGGCGACGCTGTTCCCGATCGACTGGGAGGAGCCGTTTGGCCTCGTCATGATCGAGTCGATGGCATGCGGGACCCCGGTGATCGCGACTCGCCGGGGTGCGGTGCCCGAGGTGATCGAGGACGGGCGCTCCGGGATCATCGTCGACCACTACCGCGAGATGCCCGACGCCCTCGAGCGTGCCGACGCGCTCGATCCGCTCGAGTGCCGCCGGTACGCGGAGGAGCGGTTCTCGCCCGAGCGGATGGTCGCCGACTACGTTCGCGCCTACCGCGGGGCGATCGTGGGCGAGCCGGTGTCGGCCGCAGTGTCCCAGTAGCGCCGGAGCCCGGCGTACGACTGCCACAGCGGCATCGCCCGCTCGTAGGCGTCCGGGTCGCTGCTCGCGGCCGCGCGCTCCTCCTCCCGGCGGCGCAGCCACTCGTCCTCGGGAACGTCGCCGGCAGTCCAGTCGCGTAGGCGCCGGCGAAGCTGATCGAGGTGCGGCCCCGGGTCGTCCACGACGCCAAAGTGGATCAGGGCGAGCCGGGTCGGCGCTCGGCGCTCGATCTCGTCTATCGACCGAAGCCAGGTCGCGAGGTCGAACTCGGGCGGCGGCGTCGGCGGGCAGGCGTAGCCGTCGGGCGCGATCCGCACGCCGGCGGCGTCGCCCGCATAGAGCGTTCCGTCGGCCCCGACGTAGCAGACGTGGTGGCTCGCGTGGCCCGGGGTCGGAAGGACCTCGAGGCCGAGCGCCGTCTCGCCCACGACCTCCAGGTTCTCCTCCGGCACCGGCGCAACCTCGCCCCAGAGCTCGTCGAAGGCGTCGCCGTACAGCCGGCGCGCGCTCCGCTCGAGGCGGGACGGGTCGGCGAGGTGGGGCGCACCGACCTCGGAGACGTGGACGCGGAGGTTCGGCTGCTCGCGGACCAGGATCCCCGCGGCGCCGGCGTGGTCCAGGTGGATGTGGCTCAGCAGCAGGTGGTCGACGTCCTCGAGGGACAGGCCGCGCTCTTCGAGGCCCCGTTTCAACGCCGGGAGGCACGTCGAGGGTCCGCAGTCGTTGAGAGCCAGGCCCTCGGGCGTCTCGAGCAGGTAGCAGCCGATGACGCGCTCGGCGCCTTGATGGTGGAGGTCGATCGGGCCGAGCGTGTCCACTCGGCCCGATCCTATGCGGGGGTCAGGCGGCTGCGGGTCGGGCCCGGCGCCGCACCACGAACACGGTCGCGAACGCGAACAGCAGCGCGACGGCGAGCACGCTCACCGGCGCCGTCGGGAAGGACGAGCCATCCGACGTCGATGCGCCCGGGGCAGTGGCGGGAAGGCCGGCCGACACGAGCGTCGTCTTCAGGTCGGGACCTGCCTGGAACCAGCCGCCGTGGGTCTCCATCTCGAAGAGCGGTTGTCCCGGCGCCATGTAGGTCACGGGCGCGGGGTCGGCGTACGGATAGATGTCCTGCCGGATCGTGAACGTGTCGTTGTTCGGGCCCGGCACCGTGTAGGTGACGGTGTACTTCGGCCCGAGGTCGCCCGTGGGCCGCCCGGGGAGGAGCGGGCTCGGCACCTGCTCGAACGCGGCATCGAACCATCCGGACTGCTGGGTGAGGTGGCCCAGCGGACCGCTGCCCTCGTCGCCGCTGAACGAGATGCCCCCGCCGCCGGGGCCGTCCATCGTCGCCGCGGTCGGGCCTTTGCCGAGTGCGGCCGCCGGCAGCACGAGCGCGGCGACCGCGAGGATCAGCGTGAGGCGTTTCATGCGGACTCCTTTCATCGTCCGCTCTACACCGCGACGGGCGACGGGGTTCCGGCTAGGCGCCGGCCGCGGCCGGAGACCGCACGAGCGCCTGCTCGAGGTCCTGAATCAGGTCGGTCGCGGACTCGATCCCAACCGAGAGGCGGATCAGGTTGCCCGGGACGGCGAACGGCGCGTCCGCCGTCGAGGCGTGCGTCATCCGGGCGGGGTGCTCGATCAAGCTCTCGACGCCGCCGAGGCTCTCGGCCAGCTGGAAGACGCTTGTCCGCGCGACGAGATCGACCGCCTCCTCCTCCGAGCCGACCTGGAACGAGACCATGCCGCCGAAGTCCTCCATCTGGCGCGCCGCGATCTCGTGGCCCGGATGATTCGGCAGGCCGGGGTACAGCACCCGCTCGACCGCGTCGTGTGAGGAGAGGTACTCGGCGACCTGGCGCGCGTTCTCCGAGTGCTTTTGCATCCGGAGCGCGAGCGTCTTCACACCGCGCAGCACGAGCCAGGAGTCCATCGGCCCCGGGATTGCGCCGAGCGACTTCTGCAGGAAGTAGAGGCGCTCCGCCACGGTGGGATCGTTCGTCGCGACGAACCCGCCGACGGTGTCCGAGTGTCCGCCCAGGTACTTCGTGGTCGAGTGGAGGACGACGTCGGCCCCGAGCTCGAGCGGCCGCTGGAGGTACGGGGTCGCGAAGGTGTTGTCGACGACGACCATCGCACCGACCTCGTGCGCCGCCTTCGCGGCCGCCGCGATATCGACGACGTTGAGGAGCGGGTTCGTCGGCGTCTCGAGCCAGACGATCCGCGTCTTCTCGTCGATGTGGTCGGCGAGCGACGAGTTGATCGTCTCCACGTCGAGGAACTCGAACGAGTAGCCCTTGGGCTCGTAGACCTGGGTGAAGAGCCGGTAGACGCCGCCGTAGACGTCGTTGACCGACACGACCCTCTCGCTCGGGTGGACGAGGTGCATGAGCGTCGTCGTCGCCGCGATCCCCGAGGCGTAGGCGGCGCCGAACTCGGCGTTCTCGAGCGAGGCGAGGCACAGCTGGAGTGCCGTGCGCGTCGGGTTGGCGACGCGGGCGTAGTCGTAGCCCTTGTGGACGCCGACCGCCTCCTGCACGAAGGTCGACGTCTGGTAGATCGGGACGGTGACGGCGCCCGTCGCCGGGTCCGGGTCCTGGCCCGCGTGGATCGCCCTCGTCTCGAAGTCCATCTAGGTGCGGATGCTATCCGCGCCGAGGAAGGCTGCAAGGCGCCGCAGCGGCGTGTCCAGCGAGACCTCCCGCTTCCCCGGCTCCCACCAGACGTTCTTCACGTGGAGCACGTTCGTCTTCCGATCGTAGACAGGCTCGACCCTGCCGACGATGTCGTCCCCGTGCAAGATCGGAAGGACGTAGTAGCCGTACTCACGCTTCGCCTTCGGCACGTACATCTCGAGGCGGTAGCGGAACCCCCACAACGCTTCCGCCCGGTCGCGGTCGTGAACCAGCCGGTCGAACGGCGAGAGGAAGGTCGTGCGTCTGGGCACCGGCCGCGCGTCCGCGTCCGGGTGCGCGATCAGGCGTCCTCGCTCGAGTTTCACGCCCAGTGAACGAAAGCGCTTCTCGGCGCGGGCGCGCCGGGCGGCGGCAGCCGGGATCGTCTCCGTGGACGGGTAGACCCGTTCGGCGAGATCCCAGAGACGGTGGGTTCCACTCCTGCCGGCGACGGCGATCTGTCCGCGCAGGTGCAGGAGCTCCAGCATCCACGTCAGCTGCGCCCGAGTGCCCCACCAGACGGTGTGCTCGTGAAACCGCGCATCGGCGTGCTCGAGCTCGCGGGAGGGGAGAGGGCCTCGCCGTTCGAGCTCCCGCAGGATGTATCGCCGGAGCGCCGACTGCTCCTTCAGGAACGCGAGCGCCCAGCGCTCGCGTTTGTAGTGCCCCCACCGCTCGCGCATCTGAGCCCGGATGAGCGGGAGATCATCGCGCGGCCAGATGAAGGCGTTCCACTCGAACAGCTTCCGCTCCTCCAGCAACCGGTCGAGGGCCGAGCGGTCATACGGGCCTAGACGGCTCCAGAGGACGAGATACTGCGGTGGTGCGACCGTCGAGATCGGATCCATCTGGAGGAACCCGAGGCGGCGGACCGTCTCGAAAACGTCGACGGCCGAGCCGTCGAGGAGCTGCGCGCGAACGGCGATCCTCCGCGCCTCCTCGTGGGTGACCTCGATCGCCTTGCCTGACCTCAAGGAGTTCGTACTCTCTCAACTCGGCCCACCGCCACGACGGGTGCTCGAGATCGGCTGCGGCGAGGGCGAGCTGGCACGCGCGCTCGCGGAGGCCGGCTACGAGGTCGTGGCGATCGACCCCGAAGCGCCCGAAGGGAAGATCTTTAGGCGAACGACGATCGAGGCCTTCGAGGATCCGGAGCCCTTCGACGCCGCCGTCGCCAGCACGTCTCTCCACCATGTCCACGATCTCGGCGGGGCGCTCGACAAGCTCCGCGGCCTCTTGCGCGGGCCGCTGATCCTGAACGAGATCGCGTGGGACCGGTTGGAGCCGATGACGCCCGAGTGGGAGGCGGAGCACGAGGGTCTGCACGGGTATGGAGTCATGCGCAGCGAGCTCGACCCGCGGTTCGAGGAGCGGTTCTTCGAGTGGCGCGCGTATCCCGTGGACGACAAGGAGGTCCCGGGTCTCGGGTTCCGTTACGTCGGAATGCCGCGCTGACGCCAGAAGCGCGCGGCGCGCTCTGCATGCGGCATGCCGCTCTCCTCGATCGCCCGCAGAACCTCGGCACCGTCGAACGCGATGCGGCGGAACTGCACGTCGACCGCCGACCCGTCGAGCGTGACGATCGCGTACTCCGCGAACGGGTCGGTGCGGAAGGTCTCCTCCGGCTGGTTGTGGTCGTACGCGAGTCCGACGCTGCCGGGATTGACGTAGTAGCGGTCACCGAGCCGCCGCGTCCACTGTAGGTGCGTGTGGCCGCCGGCCAGGATCGTGGCGTCGGCGTCGTCGAACGGCTCGCGCCATGCCTGCTCCTCCAGCCACGGCCCGAGGATCTCGTCGCGTGAGCGCGGCGAGCCGTGGAACGCCAGCAGCGTGCGGCCCTCGCCGAGATCGACCTCGACCGTCGGCCGGAAGCTGCGGTGGAACTCGAGCAACTCGTCGGAGAGCTGGGACGCGGACCAGCGGGCCATGTCCAGCTGGGCGTCGGTCACCGCCTCCTCGCCCGGGTCGAGCGTGAGCAGGAAGTGGTCCGAGTTGCCCATGACCGCCGACCACCCGCGTTCTCGTAGCAGCTCGAGGCACTCGGCCGGCTGGGCGCCGCCCTGGGCGTGGTCGCCGAGGCAGACGACCCGGTCGACGTCCTGACCGTCGAGGTCGGCGAGGAACGTCCTGAACGCAACCGCGTTGCCGTGCACGTCGGAGAAGAGTGCGACCCGCACGTGCCGGCTAACGGTTGTGGGCGAGGTACTCGAGCAGGTCGGTGCGGGTGAGGACGCCGACCGGCCTTCCCTGCTTCGCGACGACGACGGCGTTCGTCCGGCCCGAGAGCGTGGAGAAGACCTCGTCCAGCGGGTCGGCGGCGTCGATGGCGGCGAGCGGCGGCTGCATCGCGGCGACGACGTCCTCGTGCAGCGCGTCCGGATTCTTGAAGACGCGGTCGAGGAGGTCGCGGTCCTGGAGCGAGCCGATCACGTCGGCGAGCGACTCGACCTCGCCGTCCCTGATGACCGGCAGCTGGGAGATCGAGTAGCGCTGCATCAGGTCGATCGCCGCGCCCACCTTCTGGTTCGCGGCGATCGTGATCAGGTCCGGGATGTCCGGCTCTTCCGTCTGCTTCGAGCGGAGCACCTGCTCGACGGTTGGTTGCGGCGCCCGGCGCTCGAGGAAGCCGTGGTCGAGCATCCAGTTGTCGTCGAAGAACTTCGACAGGTAGTTGCGGCCGCTGTCGGGGATCATCGTCAGGATCCGCGCGTCCGGCCCGAAGCGTCTGGCCACTTCGAGCATCGCCCAAACGGACGTGCCACCCGAGCCTCCGGCGAGCAGCCCCTCCTCGCGTGCGAGCCGCCTGGCCGTGATGAACGAGTCGCGGTCGGACACGCGGATCCACTCGTCCACGACGTCCCGCGCCATCGTTTCCGGCCAGGTGTCCTTGCCGATCCCCTCGACGAGGTACGGATGGATGTCTGAATCCTCCATGGCCGTGTAGACCGAGCCCTCGGGATCGGCGCCGACGACGAGGATGTCCGGGTTGCGCTCCTTCAGGTACCGGCCGGCGCCGGAGATGGTTCCGCCGGTCCCGACGGAGACGACGAACGCGTCGATCTCTCCGCCCGTCTGCTCCCAGATCTCGGGGCCCGTGTGCTCGTAGTGGGCGTCCGGGTTCGCCATGTTCGAGTACTGGTCGGGCTTGAAGGCGCCCGGGATCTCCTCGGCGAGTCGATCGGAGACCGAGTAGTAGCTCTCGGGCGAGTCGGCGTCGACGGCGGTCGGGCAGATGACGACCTCCGCGCCGTACGCGCGCAGCAGCGAGATCTTCTCCTGGCTCATCTTGTCGGGCATGACGAAGATGCAGCGGTAGCCCTTGATCGCCGCCGCGATCGCGAGGCCGACGCCGGTGTTCCCGGAGGTCGGCTCGACGATCGTCCCGCCCGGCTTCAGGTGTCCGTCGCGCTCCGCTGCCTCGATCAAGGGGAGGCCGATCCGGTCCTTCAACGACCCGCCGGGGTTCAGGTACTCGAGCTTGGCGAGCAGCTGGGGGCCGTCCGGCGAGCCGAGCTTCTGGAGCCGCACGATCGGCGTCTTGCCGACGAGCTCGAGCGCGGTCGGGTACTCACGGGGCATCGCGCGAAGCTTAGAGCGGGACTGGCGATTCTCGGGGGCGTGCGGGATCCTTGAGGCGGTGAGATCGGTTCTCGGTGCCGTCGCAACGCTGTTCGCCCTCGCGCTCCTGCAGCCGTGGAACCTCCGGCTTTCCGGAGAGGTTGAGGTCGTCACCCCGCGCCCAGTCCCGCGAATGGGCCCTGCGGCCGAGCTCGAGCAGGCGCGGCGATGCATTCGGCCCGCGGTTCGAAGGGCCCGCCCCGTGTGCATGCGGATCCACGAGCGGCGGGGAGGCGTGGAGACGCGCCTGGGCAAGGCTGGCGAATCGGCCCGCCGCTAAAGAAAACCGTGGGCGTCGCGGTCGTATGGGGTGTGGCGAGAACCCGGGACGAGTTGCTGGAGGAGATCGAGCTGATCTACAGGCACCGATACCCGGCCTTCCTCCGCGTTGCCGTCGCGATCACCGGAGGGGAGCAGCAGGGCGCGGACGCCGTGCAGGACGCGTTCGTCGGCGTAGTGCGAAGCAGGCGGGGGATCCGACGTCGAGCCGCCCTCGAGGCGTTCGTCTGGCGCGCGGTCGTCAATGCGGCTCGAGATCGGCGCGCCGTCCGCGCCGAGGCGGGTCAGCCGCCGGACCTGATTGCTCCGAGCGCGCCCGAGCCCGACGAGCGGGTTCGGCGCGCGATCGCGGAGTTGCCGGAGCGCCAGCGCCTCGTCCTATTCCTCCGTTACTTCGCGGATCTCGATTACCTGGCAATCGGGCGAATCATGGGAGTTCGGCCGGGCACTGTCGCCGCCTCCGTCCACGCCGCCCGGGCCGCCGTCAAGCAACGGCTCGAGGAGAAGGAGCCAGCGTGTCCGTAGACCACGTCAAGGCGGCAGTCGAGCGGAGCGTTCCGTCGTACCGCGGGCGGACCGGCGACTGGGAGGGCGTCCTCGAGCGGGCGCGCCACGCTCCGGTTCGACGCGACTGGAAGAGGCCGGCGGCGGTTGTGGGTGCCGCGATTCTTGCTCTCGTCCTCTTCTGGCCGGGCGACGGCGGCGAGCGGATTCTCGAGCGCGCCCGCGCAGCGGTGGCGGGCGGTCCCGTCGTGCACCTCGTCCTGCAGTCGCGGTCCCAGGAGTTCTACGACCTCCGGCGTGGTGGGCTCCGGCGGGTGCCGGTCGAGGAGGAGCTCTGGTTCGATGAAAGCCGGGGCCTTCGCCGGATCGAGCGGATAGATGGACGGGTTCTTGACGACGTGCTGTACGAGGCCGCGGGCCCCGAGGTCGCGCGCCAGTTCCTCGGTCTGACCGAGGTCTACCGGAAAGCCTTGGCGGTAGGCGATGCCGAGGAGAGCGGCCGGAGCGAGATCGACGGCCGTGAAGTCCGCTGGATCACCTTCCGGGTTCGCTATCCGGAGCACGGCATTGCGTCGTATGACGCCGAGCACCGAGTGGCGGTCGACGGAGAGACCTACGAGCCGGTCCTCTGGCGGGCCGGCGGCGCCGAGTACCGCATCCTGTCGTGGGAGACGCTTCCGCGCGGTCGCGGTGACTTCACGGCGGCGAGGACCGAGAACGGTCTCGTCCAAGGCTTGTACGGTGCTACGCGCGTCGGGGTTCGCGCGCCGAACGAGGCGCGCGAAGTCCTGCCCAACGCAGTTTGGCTCGGTAGACGATTCGGGGATCTCACACTCGAGCCCATCCGGGTGATGCGTTATGAGACCGGCCCGTGGACGAGGGGAGGGCCGGCTGAGTCGCTACCGGGGCTCGAGCTCTGTTACCGAGCCGGTGAGTCGTGCGCGGTCACGGTCTCGCAGACGATCGCGCCCCAACCGATGTCCGGCCGAGGGCACGGCTGGTCGGTGACGCCGGCTCCTGGGACGCTGGCGCTCGCGGATGCGGAAGGGCTCGGATACCTCGTGCGCGACGGCGTCTACGTCACGATCCAGGCGGATAGCCGCGAAGAGCTGATCGCGGCGGCGAAGGTGCTCACGCCGATCCCATGATGAACGCCAGGAGCTCCGGGTCGTAGCGGGCGATCAGGTCGAGCGACTCCCGCTCGAGGATGCCGCCTTCGTAGCTCCGGATGTGCCGGGCGACGTAGGCGTTGTCGCCCATGTGGTGGATTCCGGCATTCGCGTCATGCGCCGCGAAGACGACGTTCGGCACGTCGGCCATCACCATCGCGCCGAGGCACATCGGGCACGGCTCGACGGTCGTGTAGAGGACGCAGTCGTCGTGGCGCGACCAGACGGCGTCGCCGCCCTCCAGGAGCGCCTCGAGCTCGGCGTGCGCGAGCTGCGTCCTGCGCTCGAGGTGCCGGTTCTGCCCGCGGGAGACGACCTCGCCGTCGAAAACGACGACGGCGTCGATCGGCAGCTGCCCCGCCTCGCTCGCCGCCTCGGCCTCCGCGAGGGCCTCGCGCATGAAGCGCTCGTGCTCCGTCAATGCCGGAAGTGGCGCCGGTGTGTGAACACCATCGCTCCGCCGGCGGCCTCCACGGCCGCGACAACCTCGTCGTCCCGCTTTGCGCCGCCCGGCTGGATGATCGCCGCGATCCCGGCGCCGAGCGCCGCTTCCGCACCGTCCGCGAAGGGGATGAACGCGTCCGAGGCGAGGACGGCCCCATTCAGGTCGTGGCCGTGCTGGTGTGCCTTGTCGACCGCGATGCGGACCGAGTCGACCCGGCTCGTCTGGCCGCCGCCGATCCCGAGCGTCTTGAGGTCCTTCGCGATCACGATCGCGTTCGACGACACGTGCTTCGCGACCCGCCAGGCGAAGAGCAGGTCGCCCCACACCTCCTCCGTCGCCTCGCCGCAGACCAGCTCCATACCGGTGCGATCGTCGATCTCCCGGTCGCCGTCCTGGACGAGCATCCCGCCGATGACGCGCTTGTAGTCCCGCTCGCCGAGATCGCCCCGGCGGCGCTCGCGGTCGAGCAGGATCCGCGTCGCCGGCTTCTGCCGCAGCGCCTCGAGCGCGCCGTCCTCGTACTCGGGCGCGATGACGACCTCGATGAAGCGCTCCGCCAGCTCGTGTCCGAGCCCTGCGGACACCGGCCGGTTGAGCGCGAGCACCATCCCGTAGGCCGAGACGGGATCCGCGTCGTGCGCGTGCCGGAAGGCGTCTTCGAGCGAGCGGGCGACGGCAACGCCGGCCGGGTTCGCGTGCTTGACGACGACGGCCGCCGGCAGCTGGAACTCGCCGATCAGCCGGCGGGCGGCGGAGAGGTCGTTCAGGTTGTTGAACGAGAGCTGCTTGCCGTGCAGCTGGTCGACCCGGGAGAGCACGTGCCGCCGCGCGCCCACCTCGGCGTAGTACGCGGCGCGCTGGTGCGGGTTCTCGCCGTACGCGAGGTCGGCGACCTTCGTGAAGCTCGGGATGAAGCGCTCCGGAAACGCCTCGCGGCCCATGAACCAGCTCGCGATCGCCGTCTCGTACGCGGCCGTCGTGGCGAACGCCTCGGCGGCGAGCCGGCGGCGGGTGTCCGGCGAGAGCCGGCCGGTCGTCCGCAGCTCGTCGAGGATCTCCGGGTAGCGCTTCGGCGAGCAGACGGGCGCGACGTGGGCGAAGTTCTTCGCCGCGGCGCGGAGCATCGACGGGCCGCCGATGTCGATCATCTCGACGGCGTCCGCCTCGGTGACACCGTGGCGCGCGACGACCTGGGTGAACGGATAGAAGCCGACGCAGACGAGGTCGAACGGCTCGATCCCGTGCTCGTCGAGCGCCGCGAGGTCGTCCGGGTGGTCGCGCCGGGCGAGGATCGCCGCGTGGATGCGCGGGTGGAGGGTCTTCACGCGCCCGCCGAGCATCTCGGGGATCTCCGTCAGCTCCTCCACGGGCGTCGCGTGGATGCCGCTCTCGGCGAGGTGCTCGGCCGTGCCACCGCTCGCGACGAGATCGACGCCGAGGTCGTGCAGGCCCTGCGCGAACTCGACCAGCCCGGATTTGTCCCAGGCGGACAGGAGGGCGCGGCGGATCACTCGATCAGGCTGCGGACCGTCTGGGGAAGCAGCCGGTGCTCCACGGCCTGGACGCGGGCGCGCAGCGAGTCGACCGTGTCGTCCTCGAGCACCGGGACCGGCTCGGCGACGATCACGGCGCCGGTGTCGACCCCCTCGTCGACGTAGTGGACGGTCGCCGCCGTCTGGGACACACCGGCGGCGAGCACGTCCTCGATCGGGTGCGCGCCCGGGAAGTCGGGCAGCGGCGCGGAGTGCGTGTTCACGATCCGGCCCGCGAAGCGGTCGAGGAACGGCTTCCGGAGCAGGTGCATGTACCCGGCGCAGACGACGAAGGTCGCGCCCTGCTCCTGGAGCCAGCGGCCCATCTCCTCGTCACGCTCCTCTCGCGTCTCGAAGTCCTCGAGCGGGAACGCCTCCGTTGCGACCCCCGCGCTCCGCGCTCGCTCCAGCGCCGGCGCGGCGCGCTTGTTCGACGCGACGCAGGCGACGGGGAGGCCCGCATCCAGGAGCGCCTGGAGGTTGGTGCCCTCGCCGGAGACGAGGACGCCGATCATGTCGCGACGATCCGGCCGATCACGTGGCCGTCCGCCGGCTCCGGCACGACGGCGCAGAAGCCGATGCCGAGGTTGAAGACGCGGCGCAGCTCGCCCTCGTCAACGTGCCGGGCGAGCCACTCGAAGACGGGCGGCCGCGGCCAGCTCTCCCAGTCGATCGCCGCCCGCAGGCCGTCCGGGACGATGCGGGCGAGGTTGCCCTCGATCCCGCCGCCGGTGACGTGCGCCAGTCCGTGGACGCGGTCGAGACGGCGCACCTCGTCCAGGTAGACCCGGGTCGGGGCCAGCAGGTCGTCGCCCGCGTAGCCCTCTTCCTCGAGCACCCGCCGCACGAGCGTGAACCCGTTCGCGTGGACTCCCGCCGACAGGAACCCGACGATCGCGTCTCCCTCCCCGATCCGGGAGCCGTCGACGAGCCGATCGCGGTCGACGATGCCGACGCAGGTGCCCGCAAAGTCCAGCTCGTTCTCGCGGTAGATGCCCGGCAGCTCGGCCGTCTCGCCGCCGAGGAGCCAGACACCGGCTGTGCGGCAGACATCCGCGGCGCCTTCGACGAGCTCGGCCACCTCGTCCAGCGAGATCCGGTTCGCAGCCACGTAGTCGAGGAGGAAGAGCGGATCGGCGCCGGCCGTCAGCACGTCGTTGATGCAGTGGGCGGCGAGGTCGGCGCCGCACGCCCGCAGCGCGCCCCGCTCGCGGGCGAGGATCAGCTTCGTGCCGACCCCGTCGGTCGACGCGGCGAGGAACCTGCGGTCGTCGAGCGGGTACAGCCCGGCGAAGGCGCCGAAGTTGTCGGCGCCGGTGGACTCGACGGCAGCCCGCAGCCGGTCGACGACCGAGTCGGCAGTCGCGAGCGAGACTCCGGCGGCCGCGTACGTGCGTCCCTCCACCTGCGGGCGAGTCTAATAGGGGCCTATGACGAGCCTGACCGCCTTGCTGCCGCTCGCCGTGGTCGCGGTCATGTACTGGCGCCGCGCGAGGACGCTGTCGGCGCGCGGCGCGCCCGTCCCGCTCTGGCGCCAGGGCAGCTTCGCGCTCGGGCTCCTCATCGCTGCCGTCGCCCAGCTGCTCCCGTACGAGGACGAGCTCTTCTTCGTCCACATGCTCCAGCACGTCCTGCTCGGCGACCTGGCGCCGCTCGCGATCGTGCTCGGGCTGACAGGTCCGCTGCTCCGGCCGCTGCTCGCGGTCGAGCCGCTCTCGAAGCTCCGCGTCCTCGCGCATCCGCTCGTCGCGCTCCCGCTCTGGGCGGTCAGCCTGTACGCGTGGCACCTGCCGCCGCTCTACGAGGCGGCGGTGGAGCACGACGCCGTCCACGCGCTCGAGCACCTCTTCTTCTTCGGCACCGGCATCCTGATGTGGGCCGCCGTCATCGAGGTGCTCCCGGGCCCCGAGTGGTTCGGGACGGGCGCCAAGTTCGGCTACGTCGCCGTCGTCCGGCTCCTCGAGACCGTGCTCGGAAACGTTTTCATCTGGTCGGGAGTCGTGATCTACGGCGTCTACGACCACGGCGAGGAGCACCTCGGCATCGGCGCGCTCCAGGATCAGGGCCTCGCCGGCACGATCATGATGGTCGAAGGCTCGCTCGTGACGATCGGCGCGCTGGCATGGTTGTTCCTGAGACTCGCGCGGGAAGGCGAGCTCCGACAGCGGTTGCTGGAGGAAGGCCTCGATCCCCGCACCGTGCGGCGCGCCGTCCGCTACGGGCGCGGGGAGGAGCTGGAATCGGCCCGCTGAACTCGTGTCCACCCAGTTCTGCGGTCGAAAGGAGCATCGATGTCCACGCCAGACCAGCCGACACAGCAGCAGGCGACCCCGCCGCCGCCGTCACGCCCGACCGGCATGACCATCGACGTCGCGCGGCTGCCGATCCCGGGGAACGCCGAGTTCGCCCTTTACCTCGTCGCGCTGATCCTCGCCTGGCTCGTCGCCTGGATCTCAGACGTCCTGAACGCGGCGTCGTGGTTCGACTTCTTCCAGTGGGTGACGATCGCCTACATCCTCTCGCGCGGCATCGCCAAGGCGAGCCGCGTGCTCGAGCAGTAGCTGCTACGAGACGGCTGCGGGCTCGAAGCGCAGCTTCGCGAGTGTCCGGCCCGCGGGAACGCGGGTCGGATACTTGCGCGTGAAGCAGGCGCGGCAGAACTGGTTCGGCGGCCGGCGGGTCGAGGCCTGGACGCCCTCGAGCGAGAGGTGCGCGAGCGAGGTCGCCCGGATCTCGCGGCGCGTCTCCTCGATCGTCCGCTCGGCGGCGACGAGCTGGTCCGTGTCGCCGAAGTCGATTCCGTAGAAGCAGGGTGAGACGATTGGCGGGGACGAGACCCGGACGTGGACCTCGGCCGCGCCGCCCTCGAAGAGCATGGCGACGAGCTGCCGCATCGTCGTCCCCCGGACGATCGAGTCGTCGACGACCACGACCCGCTTGCCGGCGATCTCGTCCAGCGGGTTGAACTTCAGCTTGATCCCCTGCTCCCGCAGTCCCTGGTCGGGCTGGATGAACGTGCGTCCCACGTAGCGGTTCTTGATCAGGCCCTCGTTGAACGGGATGCCTGAGGCGCGGGCGAACCCGATCGCGGCCGGCGTTCCCGAGTCGGGCACCGGCATCACAAGGTCGGCGTCGACGGGTGCTTCCGCGGCGAGGCGCTCGCCCATGCGTACCCGGGCTCCGTGCACCTCGACACCCTCGAGGCGCGTGTCGGGGCGGGCGAGGTAGATGAACTCGAAGAGGCAGAGCCGGCCCTCCGGGTGCGCAACCTGGTGGCTCGCGAGGTCGCCGTCCACGACGACCAGCTCGCCCGGGCGCAGCTCCCGTACCGGCTCCGCGCCGACGAGGTCGAGCGCGCAGCTCTCGGAGGCCAGCACCCAGTCGTCGCCGAGGCTCCCGAGGACGAGCGGGCGGAAGCCGTAGGGGTCGCGGAAGCCGACGAGCTTCCCCTCCGTCAGGGCTACGACCGTCGTCGCGCCGTCGACGCGCTCGAGTGTGTGCGCGACGGCCTCGGCGAGCGGCGCCGGGTCGTTCGCGATGAGCGCGGCGATGATCTCGGAGTCTGAGCTCGACGCCAGCCGGACGCCGTCCGCCTCCAGCTCCTCGCGGAGGTCCTCCGTGTTCGTGAGGTTGCCGTTGTGGCCGAGCGCGACCGTCCGTGCGCGTCCGTGGTGGATGAGCGGCTGCGCGTTCGCCCATCTCGTGGACCCGGTCGTGGAGTAGCGGGTGTGGCCGATCGCCAGCTGGCCGTCGAGGCCGTGCAGCGTCTGCTCGGAGAAGACCTGCGGCACGAGGCCCATGTCCCGCACCACCGTCAAGCGGCCGCGGTCGGACACGGCGATGCCGGCCGACTCTTGGCCCCGGTGCTGGAGCGCGAAGAGGCCGAAGTAGGCGACGCGCGCGACGTCGCGCTCGGGGGCACGGATGCCGAAGAGGCCGCACATGGCTAGACCCGGCCGACCTCCTCGGCGAAGTCGGGGACGTCGTCGCCGGCGAGGACGAAGCGAACGGTGTCCGGGTCGGGCACCTCGAGCTCTGCGCTGACCCCGCTCCACTCGGCCATCTCTCGAAGGGCCGTCTCGAGGCCGCCGTCGGAGACGTCGTGGAGGAGCGAAAGCCCTGCAGCCGCCCGCCAGACGAGCCCGATCAACTCCGTCTCGGAAGCGAGCCACTCTTTCCCAAGTAACACAGTGTCACTTGCCCCTCGAACCACACTGACCGTGTCCCCTCGGCGCCAGCCGCGCGGGACCCGCGTCACGTCGGCGACGAGCCCGACACAGCCGACGACCGGGGTCGGCGGGATCGAGCGGCCGTCCGTGTCGTTGTAGAGCGAGACGTTGCCGCTGACGACGGGGATCCCGAGCGCCTCGGCCGCCTGTGCGATGCCCTCGATCGCCTGCTCGAGCTCCCACGCGATCTCGGCTTTCTCCGGATTGCCGAAGTTGAGGCAGTCCGTGAGGCCGATCGGCTCGCCGCCGACGCAGGCGACGTTGCGCGCCGCATCGAGGACGGCCAGCGCGCCGGCGCCGAACGGGTCGCGCTCGCCGACCGGCGGGCCGTCGAGCGAGACGGCCAGGCCGCGCTGCCCGTCAAGCCGGAGCACGGCGGCGTCGAGTCCCGGGCGGCGAACCGTCCGGGAGCCGACGAGGTGGTCGTAGCGCTCGTAGATCCAGCGCCGACTCGTGAGGTTCGACTCCGCGACGGGCGCCGGGCTGGTCTCTTTCGGCCGTACCTCGACCCGGTAGCGCGGGCACTCGTCCGTCAGCAGCGAGGCGGGGATCTCGCCGACGACCTCGCCGCCGTGGAAGGCTCGCAGCTCGCCTGTGTCGGTCACCTCGCCGATCACGGCGTGGGCGAGCTCCCACCTGCGGCATACGGCGAGCACGTCCTCGAGCCGGTCGGGCCGCACGACCGCGACCATCCGCTCCTGGCTCTCGGAGATCATGATCTCCCACGGCTCGAGCTCCTCCCGGAGCGGCACGCGCTCGAGGTCGACGTCGACGCCGGCACCGTCCCGCGCCATCTCCGCCAGCGAGGAGGCGAGGCCGGCGGCGCCGCAATCCTGCAGCGACTCGACGAGGCCGCGCTCCACGAGCTCGAGGCTCGACTCGATCAGCTTCTTGCCGGTGAACGGATCGCCGATCTGGACGGAAGGCCGCTTGTCCGCGTCCTCCTCGCCCAGCTCCTGGCTCGCCAGCACGCTGGCGCCGCCGATGCCGTCCCGTCCCGTCGTCGCGCCGTAGAGGAGGAGGAGACCGCCGGTCAGCGTCGCCCGGGCGCGGGTGAGCCGCTCCACCGGGAGCAGCCCGACGCACATCGCGTTCACGAGGCAGTTGCCGGCGTACGCCTCGTCGAAGACCGCCTCGCCGCCGACCGTCGGCACGCCGACGCAGTTCCCGTAATGCCCGATCCCCTCGACGGCCCGCTCGAACGTCCAGTCCGGTTCCCCGAAACGGAGGCCGTCCAGCAGCGCGATCGGCCGCGCGCCCATCGCGATGACGTCGCGCAGGATCCCGCCGACGCCGGTCGCGGCGCCCTGGAACGGCTCCACGGCCGAGGGGTGGTTGTGGCTCTCGACCTTGAACGCGACCGCCTCGCCGCCGCCGAGGTCGAGCACCCCCGCGTTCTCGCCCGGCCCCTGGAGCACGCGCTCGCCGCTCGAAGGCAGCCGCTTCAGCAGTAGCGCCGAGTGCTTGTAGCCGCAGTGCTCCGACCAGAGGAGCGAGAAGACGGCCAGCTCGAAGTCATTGGGCTCGCGTTCGAGCAACTCGCGGATACGGTCGAACTCGCCGTCCGTGAGGCCGAGCGCACGATGGAGCGGCTGTTCCGCGACCCGCGTCAGAAGTCTGAGAATAGTCGCCCGGACGGACGCGTTACCTTGCAACAGTGAGCCGTCGGTACGTCCCGCTTCTGCTGTCGCTCGCCCTGATCTGGGGCTCGTCGTTCATGTTCATCGAGATCGCCCTGGACGACCTCTCTCCGGCGGCGACGATGACCGGACGGCTGCTGTTCGCGTCGGCGGCGCTCGGCGCCATGCTCGTCGCGCGCAGGGGCTTCCGGCAGGCCGTCCGCTGCATGCGGGACTTCGGCTGGGCCGGGCTCGTCCTCGGCGTGATCAGCACGGCGCTGCCGTTCTGGCTGATCGCGTGGGGCCAGACCCGAATCGACTCCGGAATCGCCGCGATCGCGAACGCCTCCATGCCGATCTTCGTCGCGCTGCTCGCGATGCGGTTCGCCCAGCACGAACGCGTCGCCGGGCTGCGGGCATTCGGGCTTGTGCTCGGGATCGTGGGCGTTGGCGTCCTCGTCGGCGTCGATCCGGCCGGCGGCTGGGCCGGCGCGGTCGGCACGCTCGCCGTGATCCTGGCCTCGATCTCATACGCGGCCGGCTCGCTCTACAGCCAGCACAAGCTCGGAGACTCCTCGGGCCTGCTGGTGTCGACGGCCTCGGCCCTCTGGGGCACCCTGGTCATCCTCCCGTTCGGCGTCGCGCAGGGGCCGGGCGGCATGCCCGGCTGGGAGGCGATCGCGTCCGTCGCCGTCCTCGGCCTGGGCGGGACTGCGCTCGGCCTGATGATGTACCTCCGCCTGCTCCAGGATTACGGCTCGGCGAAGGCGAGCCTCGTCGTCTACCTGCTCCCGGTCGTGGCGCTCGTCTACGGCGCCGTCTTCCTGGACGAGCCGATCCGCGTGACGGCGGTGGTCGGCCTGGCGCTCATCCTCGGCGGTGTGGCTCTCGGCTCCGGGCTCGTGAGGCCGCTGCGCCGCCAGGAGCCCGTCCCGGCCCCGACGCCTTGACCCTCGAGGGCGACGGCCTCCGGCTCCGCCGGGCGACCGCAGAGGACGTCGACTTCTTCGTCGAGCTCCTGAACGACGACGAGACGTCGCCGTTCCTGGCTGCGTCCAGGACCCGCGACCGTCAAGGCGTCGAGGGCGACGTTCGGGCGTCCGGCGAGACGCCGACCGAGTCCGGCTTGTTCGTGATCGAGGTGCCCGACGGCCACGGCTGGACGCGGGCCGGGATGATGGAGTTCTCGCTCGCGAACCGCCGGAGCCGCATCGCGCGCCTGGGCGGGCTCGCCGTCCACCCCGATTTCCGCGGCCGCCGGCTCTCCGACGACGCGGCCCGGATCCTCCAGCGGCACCTGCTCCTCGACCTCGACTTTCACCGTCTCGAGCTCGAGTGTTACGGCTTCAACGAGCGAGCGATCCGGCATGCCGAGCGGGCCGGATTCGTCCGCGAGGGGGTGAGGCGGAGGGCGTACTTGCGGCACGGCGAGTGGGTCGACGGCGTTTTGTTCGGCCTGATCAGGGAAGATCTGGAGCAGTGAGATTCGTCCTGGCCGGAATCGCGGCGCTGCTGCTGCCGCTGGCCGCGGCGGCCCAATCCACCAACCGGTACGCCGTCTCCCTGCAGGGGACGATCATCGACCGCGTCTCGTACGTGTCGACACAGGCGGACGAGGAATGCGTGGTCAGACGCGAAGGCACCGGGCTTCGGCGCGTCACCCTGCGGAGCGCCCGTCCGACGGCGATCTCGGTCCTCGGGACCGCGGGCCGGGTCGCCTATTCGCCCGCGAGGCTCGACCACGTACGGGTGACGGGGTCGACGGCAGTGGGCTCGTTCACGGAGACGAGGCGCTGCCGCGGCGCGCCACTCGTCAGACGCGCCGGCGACTGCAGAGGGACTGCGATTCCGCCGGTCACGATTCGCGCGGCGTTCCGGCGGCCGGCGCGCAACGTGATCAGGTTCGGGGCCCGGCGCGCACCGGGGCCGTTCACCGCGTGCGGTCTCGGCATTGCGTTCCGTCCCGCGTGGCTCGACCGGGTGCCGGGCAGGATCGACGAGCGCGCGCTTCTGAACGGCGTTTCGCCGGTCCGGGCGCGCGGGCGCCAGCACTCGCCGGTGCGCCTGGCCCAGAACGAGCCGCTCGTCGAGACGTCGCAGACCTCGGTCGTCAACTGGACGCTGACGTTCCGTAGGATCGACGAGTAGTGGAGCTCGTCCACACCTGCTACCGGGTGACCGACCCCGAGCGGTCGATCGCGTTCTACGAGGCACTCGGCCTGGAGAAGCGCCGCGAGCTGCCGATCCGGGACGAGGCCGTCAACTACTTCCTCGGCGTGCCCGGGCAGGAGCTCCCGGAGCTGGAGCTGACGTACAACTTCGGCGTCGACTCGTACGAGCTCGGCACGGGGTACGGCCACGTAGCGCTGACGGTGGACGACCTCGATGGGACGCTCGAGCGTCTCGCCGCGCAGGGCATCGAGCCGGAGCGCCCGCCCTACCAGGTGCGCGAGGGTGGCTCGCGGATTTGCTTCGTCCGCGACCCGGACTCGTACCGGGTGGAACTCATCGAGCGGGCGTAAACGCTTGGCGGCGGATCCGGGGCTCAGCGCCCGATCGGGGGCTGCGATGGGGTGCGCGTGCTCGGAGGTGTCGGATCACTCCTCTCGGGGATAGGCACGCGCTGGGGATCAAGCGATAAGGGAAGGGAAGAACGCAAGCCCTACGACGTCTGCGGTCACGCCTGCAAGCTCGAGGAGGTAGCTCAGTGACTCCCAGACGCACCCACCGGAACCATTCGATCGTCTTAGCCGCTTTGCTCGCCGCGGCCGCCTGCGCATTCACTGTCACCCCCGCGTTTGCCGGAAAGGGCGGAGGTACGCGGACGTCGAGTATCAGCCTCGTCATGCTTGCCACTTCTCTTGTCGAGCCGACTGGCCCGCACCTTGGTGACCAGGTGACATTCGCGGTGTCGACCACTGCCACGACGCGGCCCTGGGTGAACGCCAACTGCTACCAGAACGGACGCCTCGTCTACAGCCAGTGGCGCGGCTTCTTCGATGAGTATCGCTCCGGCCAGGTCTTGACACTCGGCCCCACTGCCTCGTGGACAAGCGGAGATGCCGACTGCCGCGCCGACCTCGTCAATCGAGACAACTTCCGAAAGCGAGTCCTCGCCTCCACGACGTTCCACGTCGTCGGCTAAAGCACACGTTCGAGCAGCAGGAAGGGCCGACATAGTCGGCCCTTCCTGCGGATCGTGACGTACTAGGCCTTCGGACAGTTCTCGTGCGAGAGGTCGTTCGCGCTCGCCAATTGCGTCGCCGTCGGCTCTGCCTGGAGGTTGACGATCGCATCGTGAACCATCTGGAGCACCTGAATCGTCGTGAAGGTGTAGGCGACCGACGCCGAGCTGAGAAGACCCGCCACGCCATGGCGCGCCAGCTTCTGGAAGCCCCCGCCGCCGAGATTGATTGCCTGGAGCATCGTGAGGTTCGGATCCAGCCCGGCAGCGGTCATCTGCGCGCTCGTGAGTCCGAAGATGTCCTTGAAGAGCTGGACGGTCAGCCCGGTCGTGCCGACGTACGTGTAGGGCGCCCCGAGCCCGGTAATCGCCGTTCGGACTTTGACGACGATTGGATCGGTGTAGCCGTCCCACACGTTGGTCCACCGCTTGAAGAAGCCGGGCGTGCAGCCCTCGCCTCCGGTCACTTGAACGCTGCACGTCCCATTGTCGGTGACGTCATTCGGGAAGTTCAGCGGGTGGTAGTGAGCGGTCACGGTGTTGCTCAGCGTTCCGACGGCCGTGGCGACAGCCGTGTAGGTGAAGCTGCACGACGCGCCGGGTGCGAGTGAACCGCAGCCGGCCCCCATCGCCGTCGACGTCAGATCGGTGGTGACGTTGCCCGGGTTCCTGACGTCGGTCACCGAGTCGAGGATGAGGTTGGGAGCATCGCTCGAACTCGTGTTCTGAATCCCGCACGTGAAGGTGACGGTCTGACCGACGGTCACGTTTGCCGGCGCGCACTGTTTCGTGACGTCGACCGAGGCCGTGAACAGGTTGACCGAGTGGTCGTCGCTGTCGGTGATCTCGTTGGGGAACCCTGAGGGGTTGTAGACGACCGTCACGGTGTTCTCGAGCGGGTCGGGATCGCCGGCCTGCACGACCCGGTTGACCGTGAACGAGCATTGGTCGGTGCCGGTCGAGTCGTCGCCGTCGGCGTCGGTGAGTTCGTCACAGGCGGCCGGTGCGTCGTCGAGGAGATCGCCGAGCAGCGTGTCGTCGATCGACTTGACCACCAGGTTCGGGCTGTCGGTGGAGCTGCGGTTGAAGATCTTGAAGGTGTAGGTGACCGTGTCGCCCACCTTCGACAGCTCCGTGCCGGTCTTCTGCACTTCGACGGCCGGCTGGAACAGGTTGACCGAGTGGTCGTCGCTGTCGGTGATCTCGTTGGGGAACCCTGAGGGGTTGTAGTGGACGGTGACCGTGTTCGGCAGCGGATCGGCGTCGCCGGCCTGCACGGCGCGGGTGGCCTTGATCTCGCAACTGGCACCCGTGGCCAGGGTGGCCGTGCAGGTGCTGTCGGTGACGAACGGGTTCGCCGCGTCGAGGAGGTCGCCGAGCAGCGTGTCCGTGATCGTCCCGTTCACGAGGTCGGGACTGTCGCTCGAGCTCGTATTCGTGACCGTGATCGTGTAGTCGACGTCGTCCCCGACCTTGGAGAGCTCGTCGCCGGTCTTTTCGACCGACACGCTCGGCTGGAACAGCTCGACCGAGTGGTCGTCGCTGTCGGTGATCGCTTGCCCGCTCAGATCCTGGTTGCCCTTGTAGACGGCCGTGACCGTGTTGACAAGCGGGTCGGGGTCGTTATCGGGCACGGTGAAGTTGACGCTGAAGCTGCAAGAGGCGCCGGGGGCAAGCGTGTCGCAGGTGGCCGGAGCGTCGTCCTCGAGATCTCCGAGAACGTCGTCCGTAAGCGTGTCGAGGTAGAGCGTCGCAGCGCCTGTGTTTGTGATCGTGAAGTCGTAGGTAACGTCGTCGCCGGCCTTCGAGAGTGCCGGCCCTGTCTTGGTGATCTCGACGCTGCAGAGCTCGAAGTCGTCGAACACGAAGTCCTGCGCCGATTCGTTGATGTTCTGCGACTGGCTCGTGTCGGCGAGGACGGTCTGGAAGCATCCCTCGACGCCGAAATGCGTCAGGTCGATGCCGCCCTCGAAGAAGGTGCCCTCGGCGAAGTCGTTCGGCTGCGGAGTGCCGGGGGGATTCTCGCCGGGGAACTTTGACGTATACGTCCACGGGGCGTCCGTGGCCAGGTTCGTCGTGTTGTTGCCGTCACCGAAGACGGTGCCGCAGACGAAGTCGTTGGCAAGGGCGATGTCGCAGTCGACACCCGTATCCTCCAGATCCCATCCGATGCCCGGAGCAACGCCGTCCCACCGGTAGACGTCTGCGGTGACCCCCTCGCCGCCTTGCGTGAACTGTGAGACGACGTAGAGGTCACCGTCGACATGGGCGGCGAGGCCGCCGAGGCCGTCGCCGAACGTTCCGCCGATTGTCGTGCAAGGAGTGGGCATGCAGCCCAGCTTCTGGAGGCCGGACTGGAGGAACATGAAGCCGAGCCCGCTGTCGCCGTTATTTGCGAACCGGTCGGCGCCCATGTAGAGGATCTGGTGCCCTGCGAGGGGATTGCCGGCGAAGTCGCCGGTGCCGGGCACCGTGTAAATCGCGGCATAGGCGTGCTCGATGTCGTTCTTGTCGTTCGACGCGGTGTTGTCGCACCACCTCCAGGACGAGATGTCGTCGATTTCCTTCGTCCCCTGGCAGAAGGTGTCGTCGTCCTGGTTAAAGAAGTCGGTTGCGAAGATGTGTCGCACGTCCGAGCCCGTTTCGGCGACGACAACCGTGTCCCAGTCGTCTCCCGTTGGAGTCGGAGTCGCGTCTACGGCGTTGTTGTCGAGCTCGAAGATCTCGCCGACGCCGGTGGGCGGATCGAAGTCGTGGACCGCCGCTGAGTACGGCACGCCGACCGCGAGCGCGATGCTCGCGGCGAGGCCCGTGAAAAGGGCAAGCGTTCGTCCCCCCGATCGTCGTTGTCTCGTCCGTGCCACGAGCTCCTCCTCCCCTCGGACCAGCTCCCGGAGTCGAGCGCACCTGCCCGCTCCGATGCGAGCATAGAACTGCCGAGAAGCTCGCAACAACGGGCATACACCCGATCCTCTTCCCCGTCGAGGGGACTAAGCCCCGCCTAGGTATCCCCTCCTCGATAGACCTGAGCGTTCGGCCTCGTGGACATGAGACAGCGGGTCTGGAACACTCATCTCCATGCCATCAGAGTTGGGGCCTCGCCGGAGCGCCTCACGCCTAGGAGGTGGAGTCGGGCGCTACATCCTCGTTGTCGACGACGACGAAGCGTTCCTTCACTACACGTCGGATCTCCTGGAGCGGGCCGGTTTCGAGTGCCGGCAAATTCCGCGAGGCATGGAGGCGCTCGCCGTTGCCAGAGACGAGCGGCCGCTCCTCGTCATCCTCGACGTCAAGCTTCCGGACCTGAGCGGTTACGAGGTGTGCCGAGAACTCCGCGAGGAGCTCGGTGAAGAACTCCCGATCATCTTCGTTTCGGGTGAACGGACGGAGGCATACGACCGCACGGCGGGCTTCCTGCTGGGAGGGGATGACTACCTGGTGAAACCCTTCGAGCCCGACGACCTCTTGGCGAGGGTTCGCCGGTGGACAGCTCGCTCGACGTACAAGCACACGCGGGCGAGCGATGGGGGCCCGATCGATCTGACCCGCCGCGAATTCGAGGTGTTACGTCTCATCGCCGCGGGTCTGGGCTCGGCCGCGATCGCACGGCGCCTCGTAATCAGTACGAAGACCGTCTCCAGCCATGTGCAGCGCGTCTTGGCCAAGCTCGGCGCTCATAGCCGGGGCGAGGCAGTGGCGGCGGCCTACCGCGAGCGGCTGATCGATCCGGCCGAGGTTGCCGCTATCGAGAGCGACGACGAGGCATCAGCGCGACTCCCTCAGCATTCGCAGGGGGTCTAGCTCAGACGTCGCGGCGTCCCACACCCTCTGCGGGTCGTCCGCAGCTAGCGGACGATCCAGGAGCTTCGCACGATCGGTTCCCCGAGTGTCGGGGGCGAGGAGCCGAATACCGGCCGAACCCGCCATTGGTAGGTGCCGGGAGTAAGCCGGAATCGCCGACCTCGGTACGTCCACCGGTTAGGCAGGTCAAGGCGGCGCGCCTCGAGTGATGCCTCGAACACCCTCTGACCCATCGTGAAAATCTCGACCAGGTACGAGCTCGCCCCTTGGGCCTCCGGCCAGGCAAGCATGCGGGTATTCGGGGCGATGCCCCGCCGCCTGCCCTTGTTCGCTCGATGGACGGCCCCCTTGACACCAGCGTCCTTCGTCATCGTGTCGGCGGTCGGAGCGCTGCCTGGGCCGAGCCGACCTCCTTCCGAGGTTGCTTGGACTGCAGTTATTCCCCCGACAACAGCGAGGGTCAGTGCTGCCGCGGCCATCAAAGTCCGAGGCGAGCGCTGGCCCGGCCGGCGCCGGCTCTCGTAGGGCGGTCGGACGTCGGGTTCGCTCGCCGGCGCCATGGATTGCGCAAGATCCGGTGCGGCTGAGCTCTCGCGTCGCGGCGCGCCCGCCTCGGGATCGCGGATGCGCCTGAGAACGGTGCTTCCCGGGCTTCCAAGGTGCTCACGCGCGCGGGACGCGAGCTCGGGATCGACCAGCGCCAGCTCGGGGCTCAACGGCTCTGCGAGAGCCGTCTGAGATAGTGCGTTTCGGCTCTGGATCATCGAGCGGGATCGCCTCAGGAACCGTGCAGCAACGCGGTGACATGACGGATCGTAACTCGCTTTCGCCCCGGAGATGCCTGGGAGATTGGATTGCTGGCAGGAATCGGAATCGCAACGACCTCGAGGTCAGGTCCACGGCCCGGCAGCAGCGGCGGAGCGCCCGCCGTACCAGGTACGCGAGGGCGGCTCGCGCATCGCTTCGTCCGCGACCCGGACCAGTACCGCATCAAGCTGATCGAGCGGGCTGGCTAGGCGTCGTCTCCTCTCGCGTCTTCGAACCGACGAGCACGTGGAGGGTACGCCTTGCCACGCCCGGTTCCGCGGGGTGATCATCCGAGGCTGTCATGGGGGGCCTCCCAACCGGCACGATCACCCTGTTCTTCGCCGACATCGAGCGGTCGACGGCGCTCCTTCGTGAGCTCGGCCCCGAGCGGTACGCGGCCGCGCTCGCCGCGTACCGGCAACTCATGCGTGAGGCGGCCGCGGCCAACGGAGGTGTCGAAGTGGACACCGAGGGCGATGCGGTCTTCGTCGCGTTTCGAAGCGCGCGAGAGGCTGTGGCCGCGGCGGAGGCTGCGCAGGCCGGGCTCGTCGAATACGGCTTTCGGGTGCGGATGGGACTGCACACGGGCGAGCCCTTGCTCGTCAACGGCCGTTACAGCGGAATCGAGGTGCATCAGGCGGCGCGGATCGCTGCGGCGGGACACGGGGGGCAGGTTCTGATCTCGGAGACGACGCGCGACCTACTCGCACCTTCGGTTCTCGTTCGCGATCTGGGTTCTCACCGGCTGAAGGACCTCGGCGAGCCGGTCCATCTGTACCAGCTCGGCGAGGCGGAATTTCCGCCACTTCGCAGCCTCAATTCGACGAATCTGCCGACTCAGCCGACACCCTTGATCGGACGCGAGCAAGAGGTTCGGGAAGCGGGTCGACTTCTACGCGCGCACCGGCTTGTGACCTTGACCGGCCCCGGCGGCTCTGGGAAGACACGGCTGGCGCTACATCTTGCGGCGGAGGCGGTTGAGGATTTCCCTGAAGGAGTCGTTTGGGTACCGCTGCAGGCGCTCCACGACCCGGAGCTCGTGTTGCCAACAATTGCGGGAGCACTCGGGACAACCGAGACGCTCGGCGAAGGAGCCGCGGACCGGCGCGTTCTGCTCGTTCTCGACAACTTCGAGCAGGTGCTCGCCTCGGCGTCTCGGGTCGGCGAGCTACTGGCGCAACACCCGCAGCTCAAGCTCCTTGTCACGAGTCGCGAACCTCTGCACCTCGGAGGCGAACACGAGTATCCGGTGGCACCGTTGCGCGAACGCGAAGCGGTTGCGCTGTTCATCGCGCGAGCAACTGCGGTGAAACCGGATTTCGTCGACGACGGCGCCGTTGTGGATATCGCTCGACGGCTCGACTGCTTACCGCTCGCACTCGAGCTTGCGGCCGCACGCGTCAAGGCCCTCTCAGCGCAAGAGTTGTTGAAGCGTCTCGACAGGCGGCTTCCGATCCTCACCGGTGGCCCGAGGGACGCGCCCGAACGTCAGCGTACGCTGCGCGCGACGATCGCATGGAGCTACGACCTTCTCACTGCTGATGAGAAGCGCCTCTTTGCCCGCTTCGCCGTGTTCGACGGCGGCTGCACACTCGAGGCCGCCGAGGAAGTGTGTGAGGCGGACCTTGACACCATCACCGCACTGATCGACAAGAGCCTGCTCCGCTACGAGGGCGACCGTTACTCGATGCTCGAAACGATCGGTGAATACGCTCTCGAATGCCTGGACGAAAGCGAGCTGGACGAGCGACGACGAAGGCATGCGGAGTACTACTTTCAGCAAGCCCGCTCCGTCGAGCGCCTCATCCGCAGTCCGGAGGCGGCTCGAGTGGTCGACCGGCTTGAGGCAGACTACGGCAACCTTCGCGCTGCGCTTCAGTGGTTGTCGGGCCGGACTCCTGACCGACCTCTGCGGCTTGCGATGTGGGGCCTCGCCGCCAGACTCCATGGCTTCGGCGACGAGGCTCTCGACCGCCGAAGTGTCGGCGAGGCCGCGCGGCTCTACCGGGAAAGCCTCGAGATCGGACTCCAGCTCAAAGACGACGCACAGATGGCGTACTGTCTTGCCGGCCTCGCGGCAGTGTGCGCGCGGAGTGGCAGAGTCCATCAAGCAGCGCGCCTTTGGGGCAGCGTTGTCGCCTTCGAGGGGAAGCACGGCGCACCTCTGCACGATCGCGAGAGACAGCGATATGCACGGGTCCTCGGTGAGCTGGAGAACTCGTCGGAAACGTCAGCCGACTTCGTGGATGGCAGGGCGATGCGGCTCGAGGAGGCGGTCGAATACGCGCTCGCGACCGTCGAGTGAGCCCAGCCGGATACCCGTGGCCGGGTGGCGCAACTTCACCGAGGCAAGGTCTCTTGTGGGTCTTCAACTCAACGTTCCGAGGTAACGGGACGACTACCGCGTCGAACTGATCGAGCGCTCGCCCTAGACCGGCGCGGCGTCAGTGCGAGCTGATGAAGCCTTCGACCAGCGCTCGCGCGCGCCCGTCCCAGCGGACGAGGTCGACGCCGTGTAGCCCCACTGGGAGGACCTGGATCGACTTGTCGGTAGAGCCGGTCGCGTCGTAGAGCCGCTGAGCGTCGAGCGCGAAGTCGGCATCGAGCTGCCCGACGAGATAGAGCACAGGCACGGTCAGCCTCGGCGCGGTGCCGAGCGCATCGATCGAGCTGAAGACGGCGGACCCCGAGAGGCTGACGACTCCGTTCAGCTGCGGCCGGGCGCTCACGCCGGCAGCGAGCACCGCGGTGCCGCCCATCGAGGCTCCGACGGCGAAGACCTTGCCTGCCCCGCGGGCGCGCGCCGCCTTCGCCGCCGCGGCGACGTCGGCCGCGAGGCGGTTCGCGGCTCGTCCGCCGCGCACCTGCGAGTCGCCGTAGCCGCGGAAGTCGAAGGCGATGACGAAATAGCCGAGGCGGGCCAGGCGTCGCGCGTAGCCGGCCCACTGGCAGGCATCGCCGCGCACCTGGTGCGCGAGCACGACTGCGGTTCGACCCCGACCGAGCCGGTAGCCGGCCAGTCTCGTTCCGTCGGCGGCGCGGAAGCGGATCTCCGCCGACCTCGGGACGCACGGGTGACGTTCGACGTCCGCGGACGCCGTTCGGGCGGCCGGCAGGACTGCCAGCGCGAAGGCGAGGCCCAGGATGAGCATCCGCATGTGCGAGGATTGCAGCATGTCCACCTTGACCTGTCAAACTTGACATGTCACTGAGGTACGCTCTGCTCGCTCAGCTCGCCCGCGGTCCCGAGACCGGCTACGGACTGGCGAAGTCGTACGCAGGGTCGCTCAGCTATGCGTGGCCGGCGAGTCGCAGTCAGATCTATCCGGAGCTCGCGAAGCTGCTCGAGTCGGGACTGATCCGGCAGACGGCGAGCGGCCCCCGGGGGAGCAAGGTGTACGAGACCACGCCGAAGGGGGTCGGCGAGCTTCGTCAGTGGCTCCGCGAGACCGCGCCGGACCGCGCCGGCCGCAGCGAGCTCCTCCTGCGCGTCTTCCTTCTCTGGCTGCTCGAGCCGGAGGAGGCCCGGGCCTTTCTCGTGCACGAGAAGGAGCTGCTCGAGCTCGAGGTCGAGGAGCTGGAAGCAATCGCCGCTGAGGACGACCCGCAGACCCCGGCGGAGAAGGCGGCTGCCCTCGCGCTCGAACACGGTCTACGCGTGCTCCGCGCGCGGATCGGTTGGGCCGAGTGGGCGCTGGCGGAGGTGAACACCTGGGCGCATCCCGAGTAAGCGCGTCCTGACGACGCCGAGGACGCCCGGCTGGTCTGCCATGCTTCGGCCGCACGGTTCTCGAACGGGGGGTACGGCATGTTGAAACCCACGGTCGCGGCGCTCGGAGCGCTCGCGCTCGGCCTGGCGGTCTTCACCGGCGCCGCCATGGGAAAGAAGCCGGTTCAGGCCGGCAAGAAGGGCTCGTGTCTGGGGATGACGGCGACGATCGTCGGCACGCAGCGGGCCGACATCATCAACGGCACGCCCGGCGCCGACGTGATCGTTGCGCGGGGCGGCAAGGACCAGGTCTGGGGCCACGGCGGC
>DASSUI010000009.1:0-23927 GCA_035707105.1 Gaiellaceae bacterium
CGGCAGCCGCTCCGAGGGGATCGCGTGGATCTTGGCCAGCTCCTCCGCGAGCTGGGTCTCGAGCCCGGGCGGCGGGTCGCGGACGATGCGCCGGCCGATCGTCTCGCCCTCGACGAGCTCCATCGCGAACGCCTCGCGGCCACCGACCTCGCCGAGATACGCGACCGGTCGCGGCACGCTCACTCCAGCCTCGCGTGCCGCCTCGAGCACCTGGAACTCGTGCTCGAGCGACAGCGTGCCCTCATGGATGACCCCGCCGCCGGCGCGGCGGACGAGCAGCGGACCGCCGGCCGTCTCGACCGCCCAGGCCTCCTTCGACGCGCCACCCGGGAGCAGCCGGAGGGAGAGCACGGGCTGCTCGAGCCTGGCGGCGAGCTCCTCCGCCCAGGGCGGCCCTACCAAGCCGATTGGCCTCCGTCCACGACGAGCGTGTGGCCCGTCACGTAGGCGGCAGCCGGGGACGCGAGGAAGACGACGACGCCCTTGAGGTCCTCCGGGCCGCCGAACCGCCCGAGCGGGATCCGACTCGTGAGCTCCTCGCCGTGCTGTTCGAGCACGAAGTTGGCCATGTCCGACGGGAACCAGCCCGGCGCGATCGCGTTCACCCGGATGTCATGCCGCGCCCACTTGCAGGCAAGGTCTCGCGTGAACGCGATCACCCCGCCCTTGGTGGCGTTGTAGACGATCGTGTTCATGATCTCCGGCGGCCCGCCGCGAAGGCCCGCGACGGAGGCGATGTTCACGATCGCGCCGCCCGCCCCGCGCTGGATCATCGCCCGGCCCGCCGCCTGGGCGAACAGGAAGACGCCGGTGAGGTTGACGTCGACGACCTTGTTCCAGCCCTCGAGCGGCATGTCCTCGGGGGATGCACCCCAGACGGTGCCCGCGTTGTTGACCAGGATGTCCACGGCGCCGAAGTCGGCGACGGTGCGGTCGACCACCGCCTGGACCTGCTCCGAGTCGCGCACGTCGCACCGGAGCCCGAGCGCGCGCACGCCCAGCCGCTCGAGCTCCGCGGCCGCCGCCTCGCACCGTTCCGCCTGGCGGGCGCAGACGACGACGTTGGCGCCCGCCTCCGCGAGCCCCTGTGCCATCTGGCGGCCGATGCCCTTCCCGCCGCCGGTGACGATCGCAGTCCTGCCGCCGAGGTCGAAGAGGCTCATCGGGCCGCCTCGGCCACGGCTCGCAGCGTCCCCGGGTCGCGGGTCGAGATCAGAAGCGTCGTCGCGCCCGACTCCCGCCATGCGGCGAGCCGGTCGCGGATCCGGTCCGCAGGCCCGACGAACGCCATCTCGTCGATCAGCGCATCCGGGACCGCGGCGGCGGCATCGCGCTGCCGCCCCTCGAGGAACAGGTCCTGGATCGTCCGTGCCTCCGCCTCGTACCCATAGCTCGCGACGAGGTCGTTGTAGAAGTTCGCCCCGCGCGCGCCCATGCCGCCGATGTAGAGCGCGTAGTAGCCGCGCAGTGCGTCGCGGGCCGCGTCCACGTCGTCCAGCGCGAGCGCCGGCACCGACGGCGCGATGTCGAAGCCCTTGCGGGCGAACGGTGCCGGAAAGGTCTCGCGCGCGCGCTCCGGCGAGAAGAAGATCGGCAGCCAGCCGTCCGCGATCTCGGCGGCCAGCTCGACGGCCCGCGGCTTGAACACGGCGAGGTAGATCGGGATCTCGGCGCGGACCGGCCGCGTCATCAGCTTCAGCGGCTTCCCGAGGCCCGTCGCTCCGGGGCCCGTGTACGGCACCTGGTAGTGCTCGCCGCTGTACTCGACCGTCTCGCGCCGAAGCGCCGAGCGGACGATCTCGACGTACTCGCGAGTCTTCCCGAGCGGCTTTCCCCAGCGCTGGCCGTGCCAGCCCTCGACGACCTGCGGCCCGGACACGCCGAGCCCGAGCAGGAAGCGGCCGCCCGACATCAGGTCGAGCGTCGCTGCCGTCATCGCCGTTGCGGCCGGGGTCCGCGCCGGGATCTGGAAGATCGCCGATCCGATCTTCAGCTTCGTCGTGGTCGCGGCGAGCCAGGCCAGCACGGTGGCGGAGTCCGTTCCCCACGCCTCGGCGGCCCAGGCCGAGTCGTAGCCGAGTCCCTCCGCTTGCTGGGCGAGGGCGATCAGCTCCGTCGGGTTCGTCCCGGGCGGCGCGTACCCCATGTAGAAGCCGAGCCGCATCCCGTGCGATGCTAAACGGATGGCGGTCACGGAACTCGCTCCGCCGGCGGAGATCGAGGAGCTGCGCGGACGCTACCGCGCCTTCATGGAGGAGCACGTCTACCCGAACGAGCGCGACCTGCACGGTGACGACGCGGAGCTGATCCGCTCGCTCCAGGCGAAGGCGAAGGAGCAGGGCCTCTGGGCGCCACACGTGCCTCCCGAGGCAGGCGGCACCGGCCGGGGGTTCCTCGCGTACGCGTTCCTGAACGAGGAGATCGGGCGCTCGACCTACGCGCAGCTCGTCTTCGGCTGCCAGGCTCCCGACGCCGGGAACGCCGAGATCCTGCACCTCTTCGGGACGGACGAGCAGAAGGACCGATGGCTCCGCCCGCTCGTCGCCGGCGAGATCCGCTCCTTTTTCTCGATGACCGAGCCGGAGGTACCGGGATCAGATCCGACGACGCTCCGGACGACCGCGCGCCGAGAGGGCGACGTGTGGGTGATCGACGGCCACAAGTGGTTCTCGTCCGGCGCGGAGGGCGCGGCCTTCGGGATCGTGATGGCCGTGACGGATCCGGATGCCGAGCCGCACCGCCGTGCGTCGCAGATCATCGTCCCGGCGGAGACGCCCGGCGTGGACGTCGCGGGGCCGGTTCCGGTCCTCGGCCACACCGGGAGCGGCTGGTCGACGCACTGCGAGGTCTGGTACCGCGGCGTCCGCGTGCCCGTCGAGAACACGCTCGGCGAGCCCGGCGACGGGTTCCGGATCGCGCAGAAGAGGCTCGGTCCGGGACGGATCCACCACGTGATGCGCTGGCTCGGCCAGATGCAGCGGGCGTTCGAGCTGCTGTGCTCGTACGCGCTCGAGCGCGAGGCGTTCGGCTCCCGGCTCGCGGACAAGCAGACGGTGCAGAACTGGATCGCCGACTCCGCCGCGGAGATCCACGCCTGCCGGCTGATGACGCTCGACGCAGCGGGCAAGATCGACGCGGGCGACGAGGCCCGGGTCGAGATCTCGCTGATCAAGTTCTACGCCGCGCGTGTTCTCCACGACGTGATCGACCGCGCGATCCAGGTCCACGGCGCGCGCGGGCTGACCGACGAGACACCGCTCGGTGCGATGTACGCGATGGCCCGCGGCGCGCGAATCTACGACGGGCCGGACGAAGTGCACCGGATGGTCGTCAGCCGGCGGATCCTCAAGGAATTCGAGCGGGGCGGGACGTGGCGGTTCTTGTAAGGACGAACCGGCGCGTGACCCTCGCGGAGCGCCCGACGGGATTCCCGGCGGAGTCCGACTTCGCGGTCGACGAGGTCGAGGTCGGGACGCCGGCGGCCGGCGAGGTGCTCGTGCGGATCCTGTGGGTGTCGGTCGATCCGTACCAGCGCGGGCGGATGAGCGAGGCGCGGTCGTACGCGAAATCGCTCGAGCTCGGCGACGTGATCACGTCGCAGGCGGTCGGCGAAGTCGTCGAGAGCCGCGACGGGCGGTTCGCGGTGGGCGACCTGGCGCTCGGGCAGCTCGGCTGGCAGGAGTACGCGGTGGCACGGGCGGGGTCGCTCAGGCGCGTCCCCGAGTTCCTCGACCCGCCGACGCTCGCGCTCCACGCGGTCGGCGCGACCGGGATGACGGCGTATTTCGGCCTCCTGGACGTCGGGCGGCCGAAGCCGGGTGACACCGTCGTCGTGTCTGGAGCGGCGGGCGCGGTCGGGCAGGTCGCGGGGCAGATCGCCAAGCTCATGGGCTGCAGAACCGTCGGCATCGCCGGCGGGCCGGACAAGTGCACCGACTGCACGCTGTACGGCTACGACATCGCTCTGGACTACAAGGACGAGGGGTTCCACGATGCGCTGAAGGCCGCGTGCGCGGACGGCGTGGACGTGTACTTCGACAACGTCGGCGGCGACGTCTCGGCGGCCGTCCACCGGCGGCTGAACGTCGGCGCCCGGATCGTGATCTGCGGGCAGGTCTCGCAGTACAACGTCGACCGGCCGGAGCCAACCTTCCACCCCACCCTCCTGATCGTCTACCGCGCGCGAATGGAGGGCTTCCTGGTCGGCGACTACGCGCACCGTTTCGACGAGGCGGTCGCGCGCCTCGCCCGGTGGGTCGCGGAGGGCGAGATCCGCTGGCGCGAGGACATCTCCGAGGGGCTCGAGAGCGCCCCGGCCGCCTTCATGGGAATGCTCCGAGGCGAGAACCGCGGCAAGGCGCTCGTCAAGGTCGCGGAGCGGAGCGCCGGGCCGCAGGACGGCAAGTAACAAGTTGTTACTTGCCGTTCGGGGCTAGCGGCGGATGGTGGGAACGCCGATGCCGGAGAGGTGGTCGGCGATCGCCTCCGGCGGCCGCACGCGGAAGGCGACGTCGACCAGCACCGTCGCCGTGCTCGGGCCTCGGCGCCACCGCCGCGACTCGTGTACGAGCATGCGAACACGCTCGTAGCTGGGCCGAGTCAGCCCCAGCCGCTCCGCCTCGGCGCCCAGCCGGCGGTGGGTCTCGGCGATCGGTACGCGCCGGTCGTCGAGCTCGACGAGACGTCTGTACAGACGATCCGGAATCCGGGCCGCGAACCTGGGCACGGTTCCACTGTGCCGCGCAAGCTCGCTCCGAACTGCGCCGGATCAGTCAAGTAACAAGTTGTTACTTGATCTCGGGCGGCGGAGCGATTCCGCGCTCACCGTCGACGCGCGGGCCGGGGATGCCGCGGAAGCGGTAGGGCTCGGGCCCGCGACCCGGCTGGACGACCCACGCTTCGCCGGTCGCTTCGCTGCGCGCCGCCACGAGGATCGCGTCCGCGACGTCCTCTGCCGTCAGCAGCGGGAACCCCACGGCCTCGAGCGACTCGCGGAGCTCGCCGCCGACCATCGGCGTATCCGCGAAGCCGGGACACACCGCGTTCAGCCGGATGCCGCGCTCGGCGAGCTGCCGCGCCGCCGACCGAACGAGCCCGACGAGGGCGTGCTTCGTCAACGCGTAGACCGGGTCGCCCTCGAGCCCCACGAGGCCGGCAAGCGACGCGGTCACGACGATCGCATCCCCGTCGCGCATGACGCGCGCGAGTCGCCGCAACCCGAGCACCACGCCGTCGACGTTCACAGCCACGACCCGCCGGTACTCCTCGACGGTCAGATCCGTCAGTGAGGCCGTGCTGGTCGCCATGCCGGCGTTGAGGCACGCGAGCTCCGCGCGCTCGACGGACTCCCACGCCTTCGGGTCCGTTACGTCGAACCCGTCGACGAGGTCGAGCGCGACCACCTCCGCGCCGCCATCCTGCAGCCGGCCGACGAGCGCGCGGCCGATCCCGCCCGCAGCACCCGTGACGACGGCCGTCCTAGGGAACGAGGACGACCTTGCCGACATGTCCGCGTGACTCGATCAGCTCGTGCGCCTCGGCGGCACGATCCAGAGGAAACGTCGCGCCGACCAGCGGCTTCACCGCGCCCGCCACCCAGAGCTCGACGAGCTCGCCGATCGCCTCCTGAACGATGCCCGGCTCGTGCCGCATCAGGCGGCCGAGGTAGAACCCGTGTAGCCCCAGGTTCCGCCCGACGAGCGGCGCCGGATCGAGCGGCTCCCACCACCCGCCTGCAAACCCGAGTGCGACCACCGATCCGAGCGGCTTGAGCACGCGAAAGCTCTCGCTGAAGATGTCACCGCCGACCGGGTCGAGGACGACGTCCGCGCGCACTCCCTCCGCGAAATCGTCGTAGCTGAAAACCTCGTCCGCGCCCTGCTCCGCGGCGACGCGCCGCTTGTCCTCGGTGCTCGCCGTGGCGACGACACGGGCGCCAAGGTGGCGGGCGAGCTGGATCGCCGCCGAGCCGACACCGCCGGACCCGGCGTGCACCAGCACGACCGAGCCGGGGCCGACACGGACCTGGCGCGTCAGCGGGATCCACGCCGTGAGGAACGTGACGAGGAACGCGGCGCCCAGCTCGAACGACATCCCGTCCGGCAGCGGCACGACGAGCCGCTCGTCCACCGCCACTGCGTCCGCGTACCCCCCGGCCTGCGGCAGCGCGATCACGCGGCGGCGACCGGCCTCCCCCGCTACCTCCGAGCCGAGGACCGTCGGCAGCTCGGGGGGCTGCGGGTACCGCCCCTGCCGGACGAGCACGTCGGCGAAGTTGACTCCGGACGCCCGCACGCGCACGACGACCTCGCCGTCGCGCGGCTCGGGATCGGGCGCCTCCGCGAGCCCGAGCCGCTCGGGCCCGCCGGGCTCCCGGAGGACGACGGCCCTCACGGAGAAGTCGGGACCTGCTCCTGCGCGAACTGCTCCCGCAGCGCCGTCTTCTTGAACTTCCCGACGCTCGTCTTCGGGATCTCGTCGACGAACTCGAACCGGTCGGGCAGCCACCACTTCGCGAACTTCGGCGCCAGGTGATCGCGGAGCTCCTCCTCCGTCACCGTATGGCCCTCCTTCACGACCACGGCGGCGAGCGGGCGCTCCGCCCACTTCTCGTCGGGAATCGCGATCACCGCCGCCTCTGCCACGGCCGGATGCGCCATCAGCGCGTTCTCGAGCTCGACGGACGAGATCCACTCGCCGCCGGACTTGATCACGTCCTTCGACCGGTCCTTGATCTGGATGAAACCCCGCGGGTGCATGGAGACGATGTCGCCGGTGCGGAACCAGCCGTCGTCGGTCCAGCGATCGGCCTGCGTGTCGTCCTCGAAGTACCCCGACGCGACCCATGGGCCGCGAACCTCGAGCTCGCCCATGGATTCGCCGTCCCATGGCACGTCCTCGTCGCCGACGCGGACGCGGAGCTCGACGAACGGAAGCGGGACGCCGGCCATGGCGACGAAGTCGAGCTGCGTGTCCTGGTCGGCCTCCTGAAGGTCGCCGAGGAAGTCGGTGACCGAAGCAACCGGTGACGTCTCCGTCATGCCCCAGCCCTGGACGACGTTCAGGCCGTGGCGCTCCTTGTACGCCGCGATCATCGCGCGCGGCACCGCGGAGCCGCCGACGAGCATCCCTTTCATGTGCGACAGGTCCCATTTGCCGGGATTCGCGTCGAGCATCTGGAGCATCCCGAGCCAGATCGTCGGGACGCCGGCGGTCCACGTCACTTTCTCCTGCACGAAGTCCTCAAGCAGACTCTCGGGGTCGAGATGCGGGCCGGGGAAGACGAGCTTCGTGCCCAGCATGGCCGCGAGGTACGGATAGCCCCACGCGTTCGCGTGGAACATCGGCACGACCGGCAGCAGTGTGTCCCCGTGGGCGACCCGGAGGCCGAGCGGCGACGTCGACGCGACGCCGAGCGCGTGCAGCACGGTCGATCGATGCGAGTAGACGACGCCCTTGCAGCGTCCGGTCGTGCCGCTCGTGAAGCACATCGCTGCCGCCTCGCGCTCGTCGAGCTGCGGGTCCTCCCACTCGTCGGGACTCGCCGTCCCCAGCAGGTCCTCGTAGGAGTCTTCGACGACGAAGGCGTGCTCGATCTTCGTCTCGCCCTGGAACTGCTCGAGAAGCGGTACGAGGCTCCGGTCGACGATTATCGCCCTGTCGTTGCCGTGATCGGCGACGTAGGCGAGATCGGAGGGGTGAAGACGGAGGTTGAGCGTGTGCAGGACGAACCCGCCGCACGGGATCCCGAAGTACGCCTCGAGGTGCTGGTAGTGGTTCCAGCAGAGGGTTGCGACACGGTCGCCGCGCTCGAGGCCGAGCTTCTGGAGCGCAACGGCGAGCTGTTTCGCCCGCCCGGCCATATCGCCGTACGTGTAGCGGTGGAAGCTCTTGTCGGGAAGCCGCGTGACCACCTCCCGGTTGCCGAAGAACGTCGCCGCGCGCTCCAACATCGGCGGAATCGAGAGCTGGTAATCCATCATCAACCCGTTCATCGACCGCTTTCCTCCTGACGTAGGCCCATCGAAATCGTCCGTCATTTGTCGCCCCTGGTAAAGGCCTGCCGGCGCGGCAGGTCGCGCTCTACGTCGACGAGCTGCCCGTCCCGGCCCACGTAACCTCCTTTGCCCCCGACGACGAGCATGACGAGCTCGTCCTCACTCGCATTCGTGATCTTCCTAGGAGTCGTCGACTCGACGTGGACGACTCCACCGGGCCCGAGCTCGAACTCGTCGCCGTCCACCTCGAACAGCGCGACGCCTCGATGGACGAAGTAGAGCTCGTCCTGCTCGTCGTGAAAGTGCAAAAAGCCTTCGAACCGCGGGCCGTAGACGACGGCGTTGACGCCGAACGCCTGGACGCCGAGCTGTTGGCGGACCTTGCGGAAGCCGGGGCCCTCGCCCATCTCGTCGATCGAGCCCTTCGCGTAACCCATCACGTCCCTCCCAGCAGCACTCGGTTGTAGATCCGGTCGCGCAGGCGATCGGGCAACCGCTCGATCCCGGCGCGCAGCCGCGCGTCGCGGCCGACGAGATAGCGCACACGCGGTCGTTCGGCTGTCAGCGCGGACTCGACCACCGCCGCGACAGCCTCCGGCGGCGCCCCGTGCGCGCTCCGCTTCAGCGCGAACCTGCGGAAGGCGGCCAGACGATTGCCGTAGAGGGCGAGTGCCTCGGGCGAGGGATCCGGCCGTTCTCGCGTCCACATGGCCGTCCTGATGGTGCCTGGCTGGACGATCGCGACGGGAATTCCCCAGGGCCGGAGCTCGACCCGCAGCGCATCCGACATTGCCTCCAACGCGAACTTCGACATCGCATAGGCACCGAGAAACGGCAAGGCGCTACGGCCCGAGATCGAGCCGATGTTGACGATCCGGCCTCGCGATGCGCGCAGGGCAGGCAGGACCGTCTGCACGACCCGAAGCTGGCCGACGACGTTGACCTCGAGCTGGTGTTGCAGCTCGTCCGTCGGGAGGAACTCGAGCGGGCCGGCGACGGCAACTCCCGCGTTGTTGACGAGCCCGTCAAGCCGGTCGATCGCCAGCGGCACCGGTTCGGTCACGTCCAGCAGCATCTCCTCAGTGCCGGGCGGCGCATCACCCGCGCTGCGGACTCCGGCGTAGACCTGCCAGCCGGCGCGCGACAGGCGCAGCGCGCATGCCCGTCCGATGCCGGACGACGCGCCGGTGACCAGGACGCTGCGCGTCAATCGAGGAGCCAGGCGGCGATCTTGGCGCGCTGGACTCGGGCGTGACCGCCGTACGCCTGGATCCACAGCGCACGCTTGTAGTACTCGTGGAGCACGTGCTCCCAGGTGAATCCCATGCCGCCGTGAACCTGGATTGAGCGCTCGCACGCCGCGACGGCAGCGTCGCCTGCGTACGCCTTCGCAGCGGCGACGGCGATCGGCGCCTGCTCGTCGTCCTCGGCGACGCACCAGGCGGCCCAGTAGGCGAGCGACCGTGCGAGCTCGGTCTCGACGAACGTGTCCGCGAGCTTGTGCGAGACGGCCTGGTAGACGCCGATCTTGCGGCCGAACTGCTCCCGCTCCTTTGCATAGGCGACGGCGAGCTCGAGCGCCTTCTTCCCGATTCCAACCGCCTCGAGCGCGAGCGACGCGAGACGCTCGTGCTCCGGCCGTGACTCGTCGAAGAGCGACTCACCGACGTTCGCCCGCCCGGCCTCCTCGAACAGGACCGCCTGGTCGACGAAGCCGAGCTCGGCTGCGCCGATCTCCTCGCGGCTCCAGCCGCCGTTTCCGAGCGCCGCGCGGGCTTCGCGGCGGAGAAGCTCTTGCTCCTCGGTGAACGCAAACTGCATCACCGCGACCTCGGGAGGCCGAGCACGCGCTCGGCAATGATGTTCCGGAGGATCTCGGAGGTCCCCGCCTCTATCGTGTTGCCGCGGCTCCGCAGTTGCTGGTGCCGCCAGTAGCCGTCGTCCTCGCCCTCGAGGATCTCCATCGCCAGCTTCGTCAGCCGCTGGTTCTGCTCCGACCAGTGGAGCTTTGAGACCGAGCCTTCGGGGCCCGGGATACCTGTCTGCATCAGGGTCGTCAGCGAGCGATAGTTCGTCATCTTCAGCGCCTGGAGCTCGATCCATTCCTGCGCGACGCGGTCCCGGATCAGGGGGTCGTCGGCGCCGCGCTCCTTCGCCAGCGCGACGAGCTTTTGCACCTGCGCCTCGAGCGCGCCGCCGAGCGCGAAGCCGAGTGTGCCGCGCTCGTGGAGGAGCGTCGTCATCGCCACCTGCCAGCCCCCTCCGACCTCGCCGAGGAGGTTCTCCCGCGGCACCTCGACGTCAGAGAAAAAGATCTCGTTGAACTCCGCCTCACCGGTGATCTGGCGGAGCGGCCGGACTTCGACGCCCGGTGCCTTCATGTCCACGATCACGTAGGTGAGCCCCTCGTGCCGCTGGGAGTTCGGGTCTCCTCGGCCGACGAGGATGCAGTGGTCGGCGATGTGCGCGAACGACGACCAGACCTTCTGGCCGTTCACGACGAACGACCCGTTCCGCTCCACGACCGACGTCTTGACCGCGGACAGATCGGAGCCCGCGTCCGGCTCCGAGAAGCCCTGGCACCAGATCTCCTCGGCCGAGAGGATCCTCGGGAGGTAGCGCCGTTTCTGCTCCTCCGTGCCGTGGGCCATGATCGTCGGCCCGGCCATCCCCAGGCCGATGACGCCCATGTGCTGGGGCGCCTCCGCTCGGGCGAACTCCTCGAGGACGATCGCCTGGTGGCTGTAGGGCCCTCCCCGGCCGCCGTACTCCTCGGGCCAGGTCAGTCCCGCGTACCCAGCCTCGTGCATCTTCCGGCTCCACTCGCGCCGGTCCCCGGCGGGCAGGTTCTCCTGAAGCCAGGCGCGGACCTGATCGCGGAATGCGGCCTCGTCCGGGCTGTCGCGGAGGTCCACGCTCTAAGCCTACAACGAGTGCTACCGCCGGTAACAGGACGCTGCAAGGCGCGGGACGGATTGACCCAAGCGCCGCACCGAGGAGGCAAGTAACAACTTGTTACTTGCCTCGGCGGCCGCCCGGCGCGGCCGCTGGGGCGGGGTCGGACCGCGTTTGTGACAAGTTGTTACTTGGTTCAGCGGCCCGCGGCGGCCTCGCCGCGGAGTGCCATGCAGGTGCTTGTCGCATGCGCGATCAGGCGGTCGTGGTCGTCGACGACGCGGCACTCGGTGAGCCCAAGCGACCTGCCGCGATGGATCACCCGGCCGAACGCGACGAGCGTTCCGGTCCAGAACGGGCGGACGTAGTTGATCTTCAGCTCGAGCGTCGTGAACGACTCGCCCTCGTCGAGCGTCGAGAAGAACGCGACCCCCATCGCCGCGTCGGCGAGGTCGCACAGGATCCCGCCGTGGATGGTTCCCATCGGATTCGAGTGCTGCTCGCCAGCCTCGAGCCGCATCGTCGACCGTCCTCCGCCCTGCTCGAGAAGCTCGATCCCGATCAGCTCGGCGACGGGCGGCGGGAACCTCACAGGACGATCACCGAGCGGATCACGTCACCCGCCTCCATCTCCTCGAACGCGACGGCGACCTCGTCCAGCGCGATCCTCTTCGTGACCAGGCCCGCGAGGTCCAGCCGGCCTTCCGCCGCGAGCAGGGCCAGCCGTGGGAAGTCCTCCGCGGGGACGTGGTCGCCCCCGTGGGAGACGAGGATCCGCACTCGCCGGTCGAACGCGTAGTCGAGCGGCAGCTCCGCGACCGCCCCGGGGTTCGGAAGGCCGATGTAGACGAGCGTGCCGGCGTGCCCGAGCATGCCGATCCCCTGAGCAACCGTCTCCGGCCGGCCGACGACGTCGAACACGAAATCGAGGCGCGTCGCGTCATCCGCTCCCGTATGCGTCGCGCCGAACCGCCCCGCCGCCTCGAGCTTGCGCTCGTCGAGATCCAGGGCGTGGATCTCCGCAGCTCCTGCGATCCGCGCGCCCTGGACGACGCAGAGCCCGACGGCGCCGCACCCGATCACCCCGACGCGGGCTCCCTCCCAAACCTCGGCCGTCTTCAGCACGGAGCAGACGCCGGTGGCCACCGCGCAGCCGAGCAGGCACGCCTCCTCAGCCGGAAGCTCCGCCGGGAGGCGGACGAGCGAATCCCCGTGGAGAACCGTTCGCGTCGCGAACGTCCCCGCGCGGAAGACGCCCATCAGGTAGCGACCGTCCTGGGCGCGCACCCGCCGGACGGCCATCGGCGGCGTTCGGCACAGCTCCGTCGCGCCCCGGAGGCACCAGCGGCACTCGCCGCACGGCGAGCGCCAGCCGATGACGACGCGGTCGCCGGGAGCGACCTGCTCGACACCCTCGCCGACCGCCTCGACGACGCCCGCACCCTCGTGCCCGAGCAGCACTGGAAGCGGATGGCCGAAACCGGTCCGGACGACGTGCAAGTCGGAGTGACAGACGCCGCTGGCCTCGAGTCGCACCCTCGCCTCGCGCGGCCCGGGTTCCGCGAGCTCGATCTCCTCGACCGCGAACCGGCCGAGCTCGCTCAGGACGACGCCGCGATCCACGATGCGTCCAGGCCTGCGGCGCGTGTCCCGCCGACGAGCGCCAGGGAAAGATCGGTGTCGGCCATCAGGTAACGGATCAGCGTCTCCACGCCCTCCTGCCCGCCGACGGCGAGGGCGTACGCGTAGGGACGCCCGAGCAGCACGGCGTCGGCACCCAGGGCGAGCGCCTTCAGCACGTCGGCGCCCCTGCGGATCCCGCCGTCCATGAGGACGATCGCCTCGCCGCCGAGCGCCTCGCGCACCTCGACGAGCGCGTCGAGCGCCGCCACCGCGCCGTCGACCTGGCGTCCGCCGTGGTTCGACACGACGATGCCGTCGACCCCGCAGCCGCGGGCGATGAGCGCGTCCTCGGCGGTCAGGATGCCCTTGACGAGGAGCGGCAGCTCGGTCCGGCCGCGAAGCCAGCGGAGGTCGTCCCAGCGGAGGCCGAGGTTCGGGAACGTCGCGAGCATCGCCACCGCTGCCGAGAGGACGTCCTCCTCCGGCGGTCGCTCGAGGCGGCTCCGGAAGACGGGATCGGAGAAGAACTGCGCGCAGCCTTCGCCCGTGACGAACGGGAGATACGCGTTTCGCAGGTCGCGCGGCCGCCACCCGAGCGTGAGCGTGTCGAGCGTGACGACGACGGCGCCGTATCCGGCGGCCTCCGCCCGCGTGACGAGGCTCTCGACGACCTCGTGGTCGCTCACCCAGTAGAGCTGGAACCAGCGCGGCGCGTCGCCCATCGCCTCGGCCACCGCCTCGAGCGAGTGAGACGCCGCGCTCGAGAGGACGAGCGGGATGCCGGTTGCCGCCGCGGCCCGCGCGACCGCCAACTCTCCGTCGGCGTGCGCGATCGAGAGAACGCCGATCGGCGCGAGCAGGAACGGCGTGGGCGAGTGGGTGCCGAGAATCTCGACGGAGAGGTCTCGCGTCGCGTTCCCGGTCAGCATCCGCGGGCGCAGCCGGCGCCGCTCGAACGCCTCGAGGTTCGCGCGCATCGTGGCCTCCGAGCCCGCCCCGCCGGCGATGTAGTCGAAGGGGCCCTGGTCTAGTACCTCCGCCGCGCGCGCTTCCCAGTCGTCGGCGGCGATCGGCCAGGGCGACTCGCCCGAGGCGTAGATCGCGTTCTGCACTTGGCTCCCCTCGAACTCCATGCGTCGTACGATCTTCCCCCAATGCCGACCCTCGAGGGCAAGGTGGCGATCGTGACGGGCGCGGGCCGGGGGATCGGACGCGAGCACGCGCTCGCCCTCGCACGCGCCGGCGCGAAGATCGTCGTCAACGACGTCGGTGCCTCGCTGGCCGGGGAGGGATCGGACGCGACGCCCGCGCAGTCGGTCGTCGACGAGATCGCCGCAGCCGGCGGCGAAGCGGCAGCGAGTTACGACGACGTCTCGGACTTCGCCGCCGCCGAGCAGCTGGTGCGCGGTGCGATCGACCGCTTCGGCGGGCTCGACATCCTCGTCAACAACGCCGGGATCCTCCGCGACCGAATGCTCGTCAACATGAGCGAGGACGAGTGGGACGCCGTCATCGCCGTCCACCTCAAGGGTCACTTCGGCCCCACCCGCCACGCGGCCGCCCACTGGCGCGAGCGCGCGAAGGCAGGCGAGACGCTTCACGCTCGGGTGATCAACACGTCGAGCCCGTCCGGCGTCTTCGGGAACGTGGGCCAGGCGAACTACGGAGCCGCGAAGGCGGCGATCGCGGGCTTCACCCTGATCGCGGCGCAGGAGCTCCAGCGCTACGGCGTCACCGCCAACTGCCTGGCCCCGAACGCACGGACCCGCATGACCGAGGAGACGTTCGGCGATCTGCCGGAGCCCGAAGAGGGGTTCGACCCGCTCGACCCCGCGAACATGGCCCCGCTCGTCGTCGCCCTCTGCGCGGACGAGAGCCAGGGGATCACCGGCCAGTGCTTCTTCGTCTGGGGAGGCGCGATCAACGTCCTCCGCCCGTGGGACGCTGGCGAGCTCCTTTCGGCCGACGGACCGTGGGACGCCGACGACCTCCTCGCGGAGCTCACCGACCGGTTTCCGGACGGAGCGGCGCCCGCGGGAATGGTCGCCATGATCGCCAGGGCCGGCGGCCGCTCGATGCGCGTTGGCTGAGACACATCTCGCCCGGCTGGCGGAAGCCGCGTACGAGCGGCTGGGCGACTATGACGCCCTGTGGTTCGACGGGCGCTGGGTCCGGTCCGTCGAGCTCCACGAGCGGGCGGCGTGCCTCGCAGGCGGGCTCCGCTGGCTCGGCCTCTCGCCGGGCGACCGCGCCGTCGTGCTGATGGAGAACTGTCCCGAGGTCCCGATCGCATACAACGCGATCTGGCGCGCCGGCGCCGTCGTCACTCCCGCGATCTTCCTGCTACCGCCCTCGGAGCTCGAGCACATCGTCACCGACTCGGGCGCGATGCTCGTGCTCGCCACGCCGGATCTCGCGCACAAGGCGCCGGAGGGCGTCGACCTCGTCACAACCGACGTGTTTCGCTCGCTCGAGGAAGCCGACCCGGGCGAGATCGTCTCGCGTACCGGCTCCGATCCCGCCGCCCTCCTCTACACCGGCGGGACGACCGGCCGCTCCAAGGGCGTGCTGCTGTCGCACGAAAATCTCGCGTCGGCCGGAAAGGCGGGCCACGATGCCGGACATCTCCCGGAGATCGTCCGCGGCCTCACCGCGTTGCCGCTCTCCCACGCCTACGGGCTGCTCGTGACGGTCGTCGGGCTGCACGCGCTCGAGCGTCACGAGACAGTGCTGATGCGCTGGTTCGACCCCGGTGTCTGGCTCGAGCTCGCACAGACGCACAGAACCCAGATCGCGGCCGTCGTCCCATCGATGCTCCAGCTGCTGCTGTCGCTCCCAGTCGAGGAGTACGACCTGTCGGAGCTGCGGTACGTCGTCTCGGGCGGCGCACCTCTCTCCACCGACGTGGCCGAAGAGCTCGTGCGGCGCCTGCCCCACGTCGAGATCCGGGAGGGCTACGGATTGACCGAAACCGCCGGGCTCGTCTCCTCCACGCCGCCCGGTCGATCGAGGCTCGGGTCGGTCGGTAAGCCGGCTCCCGGCGTCGAGGTCAGGATCGACGGCGACGAGGAGGTTGGCGAGATCTGCGTCCGCTCACCTTCCGTGATGCTCGGCTACTGGAATGCGCCCGAGCAGACAGCCGAGACGATCCACGACGGTTGGCTGCGCACGGGCGACCTCGGCTACCTCGATGGGGACGGCTACCTCTACGTCGTCGACCGGAAGAAGGACCTGATCATCCGCGGCGGGTTCAACGTCTTCCCGCGTGACGTCGAGGAGGCGCTGCTCCAACATCCGGCCATCGCCGCCGCGGGTGTCGTCGGTCGGCCCGACGCGCTGCACGGCGAAGAGGTCGTGGCGTTCGTCGAGCTCCGCGCAGGGCACGAGATCGAGCCGGACGAGCTTGTCGGCTTCGCGAAGGAGCGGATCGGCGGCTACAAGTACCCGCGAGAAGTACACGTCGTCGGGTCGCTGCCGCTCACCGCCGTAGGGAAGATCGACCGCAAGGCGATGCGCGCGAGGCTCAAGGAGAAGGTGCCCGAATGACGACGAAGCTGACCCTGGCCGAGCTCCAGGCCGCGGAGGAGATCGATCTCGGAACGAGCGACTGGGAGACGATCGACCAGCAGCGGATCGATCTCTTCGCCGAGGCGACGAACGACCACCAGTGGATCCACGTCGATCCCGAGCGCGCGGCGCAGGGTCCGTTCGGCGGGACCGTCGCGCATGGGTACCTCAGCCTCTCGCTGCTCCCTTACTTCGTCTCGCAGGTGCTCAACGTCACCGACGTCCGCATGGGGATCAACTACGGGACGGAGAAGGTCCGTTTCACGGCGCCGGTCCCGGTCGGGTCGCAGGTACGGCTGAAGGCGACATTGATCGGAAGCGAGCGACGCGGCGAAGGCGTGCTCTACCGGCTCGGCGTCGAGATCGAGATTCGCGACGCCGACAGGCCGGCGATGGTCGGCGAGGTCCTCTACCTCGTCTTCTAAGGTCGCCGGGGGCTGAAACCTTCCATGAGAGAGACGCATAGAAGATGACCGCTCTGCTGGACCGGTTGCTGGGCCTGTGGCAGGAGCCAGTGGACGAGCGTGATGACCCCGAGGCAGCCTTCCGCGAGGTCTACGCCGATCCGGTGTCGATCAACGGCACACCGATGCCGGTTGGCTGGCTGGTCGAACGGGCGCGGGTGCTGCAGCGCGCCTTCGAGGGCCTGACGACCGAGATCCTCGATCAGGTGGAGACGCCCGACCGGCTGGTGATCGCGTTCAACATGCGCGCCCGGAACGTCGGCCCGCTCGTCACTCCGGTGGGCACCGTCACGCCGACGGGCGGCGCGGTCGAGGTCCGGACCATCGACATCCTGACCATCGCCGACGGCCTGGTCACCGCGCTCTGGGTCGTCTCGGACGAACTCGGCATGCTCACCCAATTGGACGCGGTCCAACTGGCCTGAGCCAGTTTGCCGGCGCGTCGGGGACGACCATGACCGCGCAGCATGATCCAAACCTCAGGCGGCAATCGAGCGTAGTGGATACGCGAGATCAGACTCCGTCACGAGGATCTCTCGCCAGCCCACGCTCGTCTCGATGCTGTCGGCCATTCGCTCCGCACACTCGATGCCCTCGGAGCCGAGCAGCGAGCAGATCACGTCGGCCTCACCCTGGCTTGCCACGACGGTGAGTCGCACTCCAAGCATCATCGGCGTAGTCTCGCCGCTCTGGGCCGGGTCGTTGACAGGCTAGTGCGGCTGCGATATGCATGGATGCAGCACGCGAAAGGGCCTAGGTTGAGACGCCTCCGAGTTCGGTGCTGCGGCTTTCCCGGTTGTCGTGTGCCTCGCGCCCACACCCGCAGGCACGAGGACGACCGGTGATCGTCGGGATGGCAGGCATCCGAGAGCTGTGTAACCGGACGTGAACTCGAGCTCGAATGCTCTCGTGAAGGTCGATCTCGGCGACGGCCGGATCGTCGCGGTTGAGGCGTACAACGTCAGCCCGGAAAGGCCCGTCGGGATCGGCGACGTTCTCTCCTTCGACGGCGTCTCGACGTCGATCGAAGCCATCGCAGAGCGGATGACCGCCGCGCTCGACCGCGTGAGACCGGACCGGGCTGTTGTCGAGTTCGGCGTCGATGTCGGAGTCGAGTCCGGTGCCCTGACGGCCCTGGTCGTGAAGGGGGTCGGAACCGCCACACTGAGGGTGACACTCGAGTGGCAGCATGCGCGACCCGCTCCGGGCGAGGGGTAGTGCCGTGACTGCGATCGATACCGCCTCGGCGATCATCAGCGACCGGGAGCTCCGCGTCTGCACGGTCCGCATCGACATAGGCGGTGCGCCGAAAGGAAGCGGTTTCTTCGTGGCGCCCGGCCACGTCGTGACCTGCGCGCATGTTCTCGGCGAGGCGAGGGAGAACATCGCGGTCTCGGACGTCTCGAATGTCGCCTACACGGTCGCGAAGGTGGCGGACGTATGGCCGGAAGACGACCTGGCCGTGCTCCGCGTCACACCCGCAAGCGAGCACAAGTGCGTGCTCCTGATCGGCGGTCAGAGGTTCGACGACAAATTCGTAACGTTCGGGTATCCAGAGCTCCGCCGGGAGGGGGTCGCAAGCCCGCTACGGGCCGAGGGGAACACCGGAGACGAGCGGCTCCTGAGGCTCGGTGGAGGACAAGTTCAGCCAGGTATAAGCGGGGCTCCTCTCCTCAACCGGCGCACCGGCGGCGTCTGCGGGGTCCTTAGCCTCACGCGGGACGAACGAACCGACCTCGGCGGTTATGCAATCCCGATCGAGCGCCTGTGGCTGTTGAGCCCGACGCTCAAGAGCCAGAACCAGAAGTACCACGAGGCGCGCCGTCACGAGTGGTTCGACCTCCTGCCGACGCAGCAGAAGACGGTGCTGCTCCAGGCCAGCGCGAGGTCGGCCTCCGAGGGCTTCACCACCTGGTTCGTCGTCTCGATCGGCGGCGAGAGACGTCACTGGCGGGTCAGCGCAACGCTGTACCCAACCGAGGAGCACCTTCCAGACGAGCCGGCCGAGGTGCACCTCGTGCTCGACCAGGTGGCTCGGCTCTTTCGCGACTGGGCCACCCCGGCTCGAGACGACCCGATGGCTCCGATCCTCCGGCGATTCAATCACGGAGAGGCAATTCGCCTGCTCGGTGCGATCCTCTTCGACGCCGTGCTTCCGGACGAGATCGGGAAGCGCTTCGATGAACTCCTGTCGACGGGAGCCGAACGCCTTCAGCTCGCACTCCACTTCGATCGGACGGTCATTCCGACGGAATTCGTCGACATGCCTTGGGAGTACCTCTACATGGGCGGTCCGGAGTTCCGAGCAGACGCTCAGTTAGCGGCCCAGCAACGGCTCGCGTTCGTGCGTGTCCAGCACTCTGAGCACCAACCGCCCGCCCCACCCACCCGCCGCCAGCTGTCCGCGCTGATGATCCCCGTCACACCCCCCGCCCAGGGCGGCGACTCCGCCTCAGACGCCATCGTCGAGCACGCGGGCGAGGTGGTCGAGCGCCTCGAGGGAGTCGACGCCGAAACGCTGCCGATGCCGACGGCGATGGCTCTGCGGGACAAGCTCGAGAGCGGCGTGTACGACATCGTCCACTACGTCGGCTTCGGCCGCTACTACGAGGGTGCCGACCGCTTGGCCCTCGGCGGCACGCCCGACTTCGACTTTCGCGAGGCCCAGATGTTCGCCGCCCTCTTTCCGGAAGGCGAGCAGCAACCGCGCATCGTCGTGCTTCAGCAGATCAAGGGACCCAGTGACTACGTCCCGCCGGATCTCTCTGTCTTCGCCTGGAGGCTTCTGGAGCGGGGCGTGGAGGCAGTCGTCGCATACGAGTTTCCGCTTGGGCGTCGCCTCAGCAAGGCGTTCAACAAGGAGCTCTACACCCGCCTCGCTGCCGGCGAGTCATTCGAAGCGACAATCCAACGCGCGCGTGCGTTGATCTGGACGATGGAACCAGACGTGCACGCGTTCCTCTCGCCCGCTGCCTTTGTGACCCGGCCCGGCGAGCTCAGGCTGACGACCGCTGCTGCACCGTCTGCTCCCTTGGCACGAGTCGGCGCGACCTCTTCCAACGCGTGACACCGTGAGCGACACCCTCGACGCCACCGAGAATACGGCGCACGAGACGTCGCCGGCACAGGCACTCCATGAAACCCGTGAACGCTGGCGTGCATCCCTTGCCGAGGTCGCGGAAGACGCACAGCGCGTGCGGCCACTCCTCGGGCAGGCTTTGGCGGATGCGAACTCCACGGAAGCGTTCAACGGCGAGCGGGACGCCTTCGTAACGCTGGCAGCTGCAGCGGAACGGGCCGTAAGACGGATTCGCTCCCTCGTCGACGACGTCGACCACCTGCGGGACGAATGGAGGGCCTTGCATCGCTACACGACGGAGGCGCTCGCGGCCCTGAAGGAGCAGCTCGACGCGAAGCTCGCCTCGGGGGGAGTCGGCGGGGCACAGGCCTGGTTGGAGGAGCTTCTCGATGCGGCGGACGCCGGCGAGGAGGCGGCGGCGGCGACAATCGCGACCGGTGATCTCGCCTGGCCGGTAGAGCTTCGCGGCGGCGCAGAACGACTTGCGGAAGCGTTTCGGGAGTGGCGCGAGGCCGGACCGCCACCGGCGTTCGAGCCGATCGAGGAAATCGCCGAGGCAGACGTGGAGGGGTGGGACACTGTCTTGACTCCCAGGCTTCGGAGCCGCGCTCATCGTTTCGCGGCGTGGACACTGGTTCGGGGCAAAGGCGATACGGCCCGGGCAGCCGATCACATGGACGCCGCGGTGGAGCTCTATCCGTATGCGGGGCGAATGCACGCCGAGCGAGCTGCCTTCCGCTTGTTCACCGGCGACCTCGACGGGGCCGCGGCGGACGCTCAACATGCGGTGGAGGCGAGTCCGCAGGAGCCTTGGGGCTACCTCGTGCTCGGCATCTGGGCCGAGCTGACTGGGAAGTTCTCGACTGCCGACGATCTCTACAGACGCGGCCTCGAGCGGATGCCGACAGTCTCCGTGGCGCGTATGAACCACCGGTCGGCGCTCATCGACCCGCCGGGGCGGCTCCTCAAGATGGCGGCCGCGGTTCTGCTCGAGAGCGCTCGTCCGGAGCAGGCTCTCGAGCTCGCGAAGGACGCGCTCCTGAGTGGCGTCCACGGTCTCGAGGCGCATCCCGAGGCGGACGTGTACGTCATTCGCCGAAAAGCGCTCGAGCAGCTACCCGACCACCCGCGAAGGGAAGCTGCCGAGGCGGCGGTCCAGGCCGGTCGACTCTGCCTCTGGAACGGCGACGTCGATTGCGCGATCGATGAGCTCGACCATGCGACGAGGCTCGGCGGACCTTCGGAGGCGGGTTGGCTACGCGCCGATGCAGTGCTGAGGAAAAGCTTCCCGCTCGGCGCGCAGAAGCCAGACCAAGAGCTTGTCGCCCAAGCGCGCTCCATCTGGGAGAGGACGGCCGAGAAGGCGGGGCTTCCGCGCGGTCCCGAGTCGTGGGCCTACGTCACGCGGGCGATTGTGGCCGATCTCGAATCGCAGCTTCCAGACACGGATCACCGGCGGCCCGGCCTCTTCGAGGCGCTCATGTACGTCGAGAAGGCTCTCGTTCACAACTACACCGACGCACAGCGTTGGGGGTACGTCGCCCAGTTCCTGCGCTACCTCGGGCTGGAGCAGCTTGCCTTCGAGGCGGCAGACGCCGGCTACGCCCTTTCGGCCGCCGACAGGCAGGTGCTCGCCGAGCGGCTACCGCTGCTCGCCAACAGGCGCGACTTCGATGAAGCGGAGCTCGTCGCGGAGCAGCTGGTGGCGATGTACGGGGAAGATCCGTGGGTAAGCGCCGTCCGCGCGTGGCTCGCGCTCCATAGTCGGCGCGACGCCGGGCAAACACTTGCGCTGCTCGAGCTCCCGATCGCAAAGGGGAGCGACAAGGCGTGGTACTTCGAACTGCAGGCGCTCGCACATCTGTTGGCCGGTCAAGTCGAAGAGGCGCGTCAAGCGTATGCCAGCGTGCTTCAGTTCGAGGCCGTCGACGGAAACACGAAGTGCCGGCGCGCGCGCGCGTCCCTCGCGCTCTCGAAACTCGAGGATGGGCGTATGTGGCTCGCCAGAGCCGAACGCGATTCGACGACCCCGCGGACCAGCTGCGAGGTAACGGCAGCAATGCAAGCGGTTGCCGAGGGCGACCAGGAGGTCGCCGCCCGCAGGCTCGGCGAGGCCGTGAACATGGCAGCGAGCACGGTCGAGGTCGACGACATCGTCTTCGAGACGACGCTCGCGATGCGAGCAGTCGCGGCCGACGGAGAGGACGATGTGCTCGACCGAGAACGCAAGCTTCTCGAGGCGACGAAGGTGGCCGTGGCAGAACGGAAGGCAGAACTCGAACGGAATCCGCCCACCGCCGACGCCGAGCTCGAACGCGCATTGGAGGATCTCCCCGAAGGCCGGCTTGACGTCCGGGTCGTCGCGCTCTTCGCCGTAGCTGCACGCCGCGACTCGGCGGCGGGTCGCCACGAAGCTGCGCGGCGCAGGTACGAGCAGCTGCGCGATAGCGAGTTCGAACCCGAGGCGGAGATTGCCCTCGAGCGGGAGCTCCGACTTGTCGCTGAGACCAAGCCGCAAGGCCTGTCGCTACCGGCCGATTAGGCTCCGTTCGCGACGTCAGGAGTGCAAAGCCTTCTGCGAGAGTGACCGCATGAGCGAGGCGGATCAGCTCGCTGCGCTAGCCGAGATCGACAGGCTGCTCGAGCGTCACGGGATCGATTACTGGCTGTTCGGCGGCTGGTCGGTCGACTTCCACGCAGGCTCGGTCACGAGGCCGCACGACGACCTCGACCTCGGCGTCTGGCTCGAGGACCACGGTCGCATCGCCGAGTTGCTCGTCGCGGCCGGGTGGCAGCACGCGCCCGAAGAGGGCGAGGACGGCTACACCGGCTACGAAAACGGCGGTGTCCGGCTCGAGCTTGCGTTTCTCGCTCGCGACGACGACGGACGCGTCTACACGCCCCTACGGGAAGGTCGCGGTGCCTGGCCGGAGGGCGCCTTCGGCGACGAGCACGCCGAGCTCCGCGGCGTCCGCGCACGGGTGATCAATCGCCGCGCACTCGAGGAGGACAAGTCGCAGCCTCACGACGACCCGGTGGTCGCCGCGAAGGATCGCGCCGACCTGGCCACGCTCTCCGGTTCCGGCTGACCCTATGTGACCGTGAAGGTGCCCTTCATGCCTTGCGAGGCGTGCGGGTCGCACTGGTACGTGTACGTTCCGGGCTCGAGTGTGACCGTGACCGACTTCTCGCCCTCGAACGGGACGTCGGTGACCTCCTCGTCGACGCCGGGGCCGATCAGGTGGAAGTTGTGGATGTCGGACTTGTCCTCGACCTTGAGCGTGTAGGTCCCGGCCGGCACGGTCTCGGCGTCCTCGCCGTTCATCTTGACCTCGATCTCGAACCCAGGGCCCGTCTCGCCCTCCAGCATGTTGGACGCCTCGCCGCCGCCGGACGTCGTCGTCCCCTCGGTGGTCGTTCCCTCGGTGGTCGTCCCTTCGGTGGTGGTCGCTTCCGTCGTCGCGCCGCCGGCCGACGACTCGTTGTCGTCGCCGCCGCACGCGGCCGCGCCGAGAACGAGCGCCACGACCGCCAGGCCGAGTGCGATTGTCGTCTTGCGCATCATGCGCCTCCTTCGTTCCGGTCGATTCGGTGAATACCGGGTCCCGGCCGGATCGGTTTGCCGGAACCGGCTAGCGCCGGCGCGCCACGATCACGGCACCGAAGAGGAGACCGGCGACGAACAGCTGCACCTCGGCGGTCAGGCCGCCCGGCCGCTGCCAGCCGGGGATCCGGTGGCTCGGAAAGAGCTTGCGCCCGCCGGGCCTCGGCAGGCGAACCACGTGCTCGATGTCCGGCGCCGTCGCCGTCACCGCGCCGACGGTCGCCGGGTCGAGCGGGCCGCGCGCGAGGGCGAGCGCCAGCACGCCGAGGACGCCGCAGCGCAGCTCGAACCTGTGCGACGCGATGTCCTCGTGCGGGACGCGATCGCCGAGGAAGTGGAGCACCGGCCCCAGCGCCGCCGCTGCGACCGGCGAGCGGACGAGCGCGCCGCCGACGGCGCCCGTGGCAAGGTGGAGCGAGACGATCAAGGAGGCATATGAAAGCGAAGCTGGTCGGGATCAACCATGTCGCAGTCGAGGTGGGTGACGTCGAGGAGGCGCTCGAGTTCTACGGTCGGGTGTTCGACATCTCGCTTCGCGGCCGGTCCGGCCGCATGGCCTTCGTGGACATCGGCGACCAGTTCGTCGCCCTCGCGGAAGGTCGCAGCCAGGGCCCGGACGGCCACCGCCACTTCGGCCTCGTGGTGGACGACAAGCAGGCCGCCCTCGACGCAGCGCGCGCGGCGGGAGCCCTCGTTCA
>DASSUI010000010.1:0-8879 GCA_035707105.1 Gaiellaceae bacterium
GCCGCGGTCGACGCCCGTGCAGCAGGTGCTGCTGATGCCGCGCGAGCCCTGGGCGCCCGACGCCACGAAGATCGTGGACGAGTCGCCCGGCTTGACCTCGATGCCGCCGATGCCACGACCGCTGAAGTACTGGCTCCCGAGGGGGCCGGTCCAGTGGTCCCCGCCGTCCTTCGACGTGTAGAGGCCGACCCCGGCGAGGCAGCCGCTGCGGCAGATGTTCGGCTCGCCGGTTCCGGCGTAGATGACGTTGCTCGAGGGATCGTTCGGGTCGAGCTCCAGCGCCGCGGTGTTGTTGTGCAGGAACTCGGACGAGACGTACTCCCACTTCGGCTCGTCGGCGAACGCGTCGTCCGTCCGCCAGATGCCGCCGCCCGCGTTCGCGATCCAGTACCGGCAGCTTGCCGGGCCGCAGTTCGGGTCGATGACGCTGTGCGACGTCCGTCCCGCCGCCACGTACTCGTTCGGGACGTAGACGTACCGGTTGCGGTACTGGTTCAGCGGGTAGACGGCGTTGTTCGGCCCCAGGTTCTCCCACTGGCCGTGGTCACCGAGCTTGCCGGCCGAGTTGCCGCGTGACTTGAGCGTCTTCCAGTCCTGGCGGCTCCCGGCGATCGCGGCCATCGGGATGTCCACGCCCGGCGACGCGTGCATGTACCAGTCCTGGACGCCGTCTCCGCCGGATTCCTCGGCGGCCTCGCCCGCCTCGTACTGCAGCTCGCCCGGAGAAAACCGCGCGTCGGGGGCGAGCTTTTCCTTCAGCGCGGGCGAGACCACGCCCTCCTCGGCGAGACTCGACTCGGCGGCCGTCCGCGACGACGACGAGCCGTCCATGAAGACTGCGGCGACGAGTGCCGCTGCGGCCAGCGCCGCGACGGCGGCGACGCCTAGGGCCAGCCGGCGTCGCCGCACGCGGCGGTGCCGGTTCGGATCCTTCTCTGACATGCCTCTCCTCCCCTGCGGACTCCCCGCTCCTGGGCGGGCTCGAAGGCGTCGGAGGACGCCCGCTTCCTCGGCGAGGCTTCGCTCCAGTCGGTGGACGAGCTCTGCGTTCAGGCTTCGCCCGGACCGCGAAGCCGCGTCCTTGAGCTGCTCTCGAAGATGCACAGGCATCCGGAGCAGGAAGCGATAGACCTCCCCTGCCACGTTGGCGCGGTGATATTCCACGATTTAGGGCGCAATATCAAGTTTTCTTTGCGGCCTGTCGCCCGCGAGAAGAGCGAGGGCCGCCCGAAGGCGGCCCTCGTTGCATTCCGGTCTAGTCGCCCGGACAGGGTGTGACGGCGAAGAGGTGGTCCGTCGACCTCGGGTGATCCTGGCCGGACGCGTGACCGGACGCCTGGAAGACGTCCGTGAACGCATCAGACTGCTCACACGCGGGATTGCGACCCTGCTGCATCCGCGACGACCGTCCGTTGCGGGCGTCCGTCCACATCGCCCACGCGCGGTTCTTGTGGTCGATGAAGACGTTCTCGTAATCCCCGCAGAAGATCCCCGCCCGGAAGCAGTAGTCCCAGTTGTAGCCCGTGTCGGAGATCCCGAAGTTGTCGAACGGGAACACCGTCTGGCTCGGGAACGGCGTGTTCGGCGGGTTCACCGGAGCCGTCGGCTGCGTGATCGTCCCGGCCGTGGGCGCCACGCACTCGGTGGAGTCCGAATGATCCACGTCGCAGTTCCCGCCCCAGTACCAGAGGAGGTAGTTGCCTGGCCGCGTCCGGCTCGTCGGCCACTCGTGCGCCGTCGAGTCGCGATCGAGCCGGCGGTCCTGCCAGGTAACGACCACGTCGCCCTTCGAGCTGATGTCGATCCAGGGGAAGAACTGGTCGTTGCCCGTGTGCACGCCCGTCGGGCAGGCCGTCGCGCCCGTGAACGTGCACGTGCGGTCGGCCGGCTGGCTCGACGGATCGTCGTTGACCCGGGTCGGGCCGCGCCAGGTGACGCCGCCGTCCGTCGACTTGAACAGCTGGACGTCGGTGTTCGTCGAGACGCGTGTGCCGTTCCGGTTGTCGGCGATGACGAGGTACAGATCGTCGGCGAAGTCACCGCCGCGCTTGTCGACTGTGATCGCGCCGCGAGCGTTCAGACGGAAGCAGCTGTTCGTGACGACCATCCGGCCGTTCTGCTGGCCGCGGGCCGTGCAGTCGGGCCGCCCGCCGGCGGCACCCGCGCGCGGATAGTTGACGTCGAACACCGAGGTCACGAAGAGCGGGCTCGACCACGTCGCTCCGCCGTCCGTCGACTTCACGACGAGGTACTGGTTCTCGTCCGGCGTGCTGAAGTTCTCGAACGTCACGTAGACCACGCCGGTCTTCGGTTGGACGACGGGCTGCGAGCCCTGGTTGTCGTCGCACGCGTTCGGGCCCAGCGGCCCGATCCCCACGCAGAACGCAGCAGCACCGCTGATCGGCTGCGGCCGCGACCACGAGCGTGCGTAGTCGTCCGAATGGCTCTCCCAGATGCGGGTCTCGCAGGGCGCCACGCCCGTCGCGCAGCCACTCGTGTCGAAGCGAGTCCACGTCACGTACAGCCGGTCCGGGCTGATGCGCGACATCGGACAGCCGGCGGCGCCGGCCGGAATGGGCGTCCGCGTCGTCGGCGTGTAGCACTGCGGCGCGACGCCGGCCGGCCGCGGCCCGGCGTCGTTGTACTCCTTGTCGTCGAAGGCGATGTCGCCGTTGAGGACGCCCGGCGTCGGGTCCTGGTTGAACGTGACCGTGCCGTCACCGGGCTGGCGCGGGTCGCCTGCTCCTCCGCATGCGACCGACTCGGTCTGGCCGGCAGGCGGGGCCAGCGGAACACACGGCCGAGTCCAGGTGAAGCCGCCGTTCGTGGAGCGGCTCGTCCAGATGCCGTTCGTGTCGTCGGTCCGGTTGAAGTTGATGTCGGTCCAGTAGACGACGCCGTTCCGATCGTGGATCACGGCCGGGTCGCCGCCGCCGTCGAGGTTGTCTCCCGACGGCAGCGACGGGAACGGGATCAGCCCGTCGTACCAGCTCGCTCCCTTGTCGGTCGACGCATAGAAGCCCGACGTCGCCCAGGCCAGGCGATAGTCGTTGGCTCCCCCGACCACGTTCCGAGAGTTCCTCGGGTTGACCGAGATCGACATCTCGTCCTGCGGGAAGCACGAGTAATCCTGGTTCATGCGGATGTCGTCGCCCCGGTCGGAGATCCGTTCGACCTCGTCCTTGTCGAGCTGGCGCAGCGGGCGCTCGTGGCGTTCGAGCCCGGCCTGCGGACACTCGGTCAGATCGGTTCCGAAATCGACGTCACGAAGGTCGGCCGCACCTGACCGGTCTGCACGGACGCCGTCGTCTCCTCGTGCTCCCGAAGCCGTCCCCGCCCAGAGGACGAGAAGGCTCGCGAGAGCCACGAGCAGCAATGCTCCAGCAGCTCTCTTCACGCTCTCCCCCTTTCGGTTGCCGCGTTGTTTATCGCCGCAGCCGTAAAAAGCCGCGGGACTATACGACGGGTCGACGCGATTTGCAACAGGACGCACGACTGCCGCGTCTATGAAGGCGACATCGCGGCCGCCTGGATCGGTCGGAGGCATACTTTCAGCCGTGAAAGCGTTGATCGCATCGCTTGCAGCGGGTCTCCTGTTAGCGGGTCTCCTGTTGATCCAGGCCGGCGCGGCCGCGGACGAGTCCGCATCGCGCACGGCGAAGCTCCGAGTTCTCCAGACGCCGATGCTCTCGCTCAGCGGCTCGAGGTTCCTCCCGGGCGAGCGGGTGCGCGTCACGGTCGTGTCCGTTCGGAAGCACTCGAAGCGCGTGACCGCGACGAGGCGGGGTGCGTTCGTCGTCCGCTTCGACTTCATGCCCGACCGCTGTCTCGGCGCCACGATCCTGGCCGTGGGCAACCGGGGATCGAGGGCACAGGCGAAGCTGCCGATGCCCGTCTGCCCCCCGCGGCTCTAGACGGCTCTGGAAGACGTCTAGGGAGACCAGAAGTCAAGACGCCGCCGCACGCGCCAGGCGGTCGGCCTGCTTGCGCGCGAGCGCGACCGCCTCCGCGAGCTCCAGCTTCCCTGCGAATCCGTTCGCCTCGAGGGAGGCGACGGCGTTGTCCTCGCGCCAGGCGACGACGAAGAACGCGACCCTCCCCGCACCGGCGCCTTGCACGAGGGTCCAGGCGAGCGACTCGTCCCCGAGGCCGGGCGCCTCCGCCGCCGTCCACGGGACGTCGCCGCCGCCGAAGTCGTCCTCGAGCGCCTGCCACTCCTTCTCGGCGCCGCCCTGCGAGTCGAAGGCGTCGACGAGCGACGCGATGACGAGCGGGCCCTCCGTCCGGTTCGACCCCGCGCGGCGGTAGCGTGCCTTCCAGCCGCCGACGCGGCCGAAGCGCTCAGGCGCCGACCGGCGGCGGCCCTGGACGTCCCCCAGCCCCTGGCGGCCCTCGTCGAAGCGGAGGAAGACGCGCGGGACATCGTCCGGCTGGAGCACGGCTCCCGCAAGCTCGTCCTGCTCGACGGTGGCGTCGCCGCCGTCGCCGCCGCCGATGCTGCAGCCCGCCAGGGCGAGGGCGGCGGTCAGGAGCGCGAGCGCCCGCATCGCGCGGAGCGTAGAGCAACGAGCGAGGCCGCCCGTGGGCGGCCTCGCTCGTTTACCGGTGGTTCGCCGTTAGTTGACCGTCAGGCTGTACGGCGCGTAGTCGGCGATGGATTCCGTCGACTCGTCGTACATCACGATCGCCGCGACGACGTCCGCGTTGTTCCCCTCGCCCAGCAGGGCGGCGAGCTGGCGCTGGCTCAACGTCGCGTCGAAGTTGCCGTTCAGCCGCACGTTCGCGATCCGGACCGGGCTCGTCCCCTGCTGCTTGTAGGCGAGCAGCTGGACCGTGAAGCCCTCTACGGGGATCGGCCTGGCCTGCGTGGCCGACATCCAGCCGGTCAGGGTCGACCCGTCCGACAGCGCCTGCGCACCGAGGGTCAGATCGTCGAGCCAGAAGCCGGGCGGGATCGCGATCCCGTTGCCCTGGGTGTTCGGGTCGGTCATGTTGCGGAACGACACGAGGATCGTCTGGCCCGCGTACGCGGACAGGTTGCAGGTCTCGGCCTTCCAGCCTGCCGAGTCACCCGTGAAGCCCGGGAAGTGCACCCGGATGTTGGGGACGGCCGGGTACGTGGCCGGATCCTCGGCCGGCGTCGGCCGGCTGTCGGTGCACCGCACGCTCTGGTACGTCGCCCCGCCGTTCGTCGAGACCTGGACGAACGTGAAGTCCCAGGCGTCCTCGAGGTTCCACTGCGCGTTGAACCGGAGGTTCGGGTCAACCGTGGGAACCGTCACCGAGCGCACGATCGCCCGGTCGAGCAGGTCGCCGGTGCCCGAGTACAGCGCGGGGTTGCCCGCGTGGCCGGGCGGGTTCGCGTCGACCGTCCACTCGATCGGCTTGGACGGCAGCACGCTTGCCCCGTTGAACTTGAGCGACTTGATCTGGTTCAGCTTCAACGGGTTCCCCGCGCCGTCCTTGAGCCGGAGGTAGTCCGAGCCGTTCGGCGGAGCGCCCGGCTCCGAGTACGCGTCTGGGTTGTCCCAGTTGACGACCGCGTTGAGCGTCGGCGTCTGATACCGCCACTCGGGACCGCCGCGGAGCTGCCGCCCCTGGTCGAGCAGGCCGTCGATCGCGACCATCATCGCCCAGTCGTGCAGCGTGCCCCGCGCCGACCGCTCGGCGTGGAAGGCGTCCAGGGTCTTCTGCAGGCCGGCCAGGCCGTTCACGTCCTCGTTGTGGAGCGCGGACATGAACGACGTGCCGTACAGGCCGTGCAGATACTCCATCAGCGTGTAGGCGGCGCCGTAGTCGCAGAGGATCTCGTCGTCGCCCTGGTCGCCCCAGAGGGTCAGCGAGTTCTCCGGCCCGCCGTTGCGACCGATCGGGTTCGCATTCGTGATGATCCCGAGGTTCCCGAGGAAGCACTGGATGTGCGAGTCGAAGCCGATCTCGGTGATGGGCCTGGCGGGATCGGCGTACCCGGTGAGCGTCTGTGCCCAGTCGGACAGGCCCTCGTTCACCCAGCTCTGCTCGCCCGGGCTCGCGTAGGACTCCAGCAGGTGCTGGTACTCGTGCGCGAAGACGCCCTCGTACAGGAACGGCCGCGCCGGCGCGCTCGTGCAGAGGTTCGACGACGGCTCGTGTGCCGGGTTGGCACCCGTCCGATGCAGCCAGTCGAACGCGTCGATCGTCATGATGTTGCGATCGAACAGGGTGTTCAGCTGGGACGAGAAGAACCCGGCGATGTACGAGAAGCCCTGCGTGTTGTTCAGGTCCATGAAGTTGTCGTCACGGACGTTGTCGATGAGGACGACGGTATTGTCGCCGTCGCCGCCCGGGTGGAACGGGGCGCCGAGCAGCGCGTGCGAGCCGTCCCGATCGGGAGCGACGCTGAACGCCTCGGACTCCTTCGGGAGGATGTTGTCGTCGAACTCATCGATCAGGTAGTTCACCTGCGCGTCGGTGATCGTCGTCCGAGCGCCGTTCCGGCAGTCGCCGGGCTGGAAGTCGGTTCCGACCGAGCGGACGCCGGCGAAGGTCCGGTCCTCGCTTGCGACCCAGACCTCGATGTTGCCGCCCACGCCGCGAAGCGTGTACGTCTTGCGGTAGTAGGCGCCGTTCACGTCGTCGAGGCCGACCCAGTTCCGGGTCTCGCCGACGACCGGCGTGTGCGATGCGAGGCGGAGGCGGGCACCCTTCGTCGTCCGCCGCAGCACGCGCTTCCGGAGCTTCGCGATCTGGCTCGGCTTGATCAGCCGCGAGCCGACCCGCACCGGGTAGTTCCGCTGCGACGGAGTCAGGTGGATCGTGCCGTTTCCGGCCTTCGTCTTCCCGAGCTTCGCCCGGAAGACGTCGCTGTTTCCGCCCGCGGCCCCGGAGGCGCCGACGGTGACGGCGCCGAGGGCGACGAGCGTGACGACGGCCATCGCCGCCGCGCGCCAACCGGCCCAGCGACGGTCAGACCGTCCAGTACGTCGTAGCAATGTTCCCCTCCCCAATCGAGTTGCGCCGGTCCTCGCGGCGCGTACCAACCGGTGGATGATGCGATATCGCGAAACCGCTGTCAATCGGCCGGCGATGAATCAACCTCCCGGCTGGGCCTGGGACGAGAAGATTCCTAGGCCTGGTGCGGCTTGGCCATCGCCCGGTAGTCGAGCGCCTCGTCGAGGATCTCCTCGGAGACGCCGGCCTCGCGGGCGACCTCGCGGAGCGAGCGGCCGGTCGCGGCCGCGGTCTTCACGATCTCCGACGCCTTGTCGTAGCCGATGTGCGGGTTCAGCGCGGTGGCCGCCGACAGAGTCAGCTCCGCATAGTGCTCGGCGTTCTCGCGGTTCGCCTCGATCCCGTCGACGCACTTCTCCGCGAGAAGACGCGCCGCGGCGGCGAGAAGCCGGATCGACTCGAGCAGGTTGCGGGCGAGCAGCGGGACGAAGACGTTCAACTCGAGGTGTCCCTGCATGCCGCCGATCGTGATCGCGGCGTCGTTGCCGATCACCTGGGCCGAGACCTGGGTCACGACCTCGGGGATGACCGGGTTCACTTTCCCCGGCATGATCGAGCTCCCCTTCTGGAGCTCGGGGAGCATGATCTCGGCGAGCCCGGCGCGTGGCCCGGAGCCGAGCAGCCGGAGGTCGTTGGCGACCTTCGTCAGCGAGACGGCGACGGTCTTGAGGGCGCCGGACGCCTCGACGAGCGCATCGCGGGCAGCCTGGCCCTCGAAGGGGTCGGCCGGCGCGGAGATCGGCAGCCCGGTCTCGCGACCGAGGATCGCCCGCACCCGCTCGGCGAACTCGGGATGCGTGTTCAGCCCCGTGCCGACCGCGGTGCCGCCGAGCGGGATCTGGCCCACCCGGGGCAGGGTGTCCTCGACGCGGGCGATGCCCTGGCGAACCTGGGCGGCGTAGCCGCCGAACTCCTGTCCGAGGGTCACGGGGACCGCGTCCATCAGGTGCGTCCGGCCCGACTTGACGACGTCGTCGAACTCCTCCGCCTTCAGCGCGAGCGACGACGCGAGCCGGTCGAGTGCAGGCAGCAGGTCCTGGGTCAGCTGCTCGAGCGCGGCGAGGTGGACTGCCGAAGGGAAGACGTCGTTCGACGACTGGCCCATGTTGACGTCGTCGTTGGCGTGGACGTCCTCGCCCGCGAGCGTGGCGAGCACCTCGTTCGCGTTCATGTTCGAGGAGGTCCCAGAGCCGGTCTGGAAGACGTCGATCGGGAACTGGTCGTCGAGCTCGCCCGAGACGACGCGCTCGGCGGCGGCGGCGATCCGCTCGGCCTTGTCGGCGTCCAGCAGGCCGAGATCGGCGTTCACGCGCGCCGCGGCGCCCTTGATCCGGCCGAGCCAGTGCGCGACCGGCGCCGGGATCGGCTCGCCGGAGACCGTGAAGTTCGCGACCGCCTTGCTGGTCTCGCCGCCCCAGAGCTCCGTCCGCGTCTCGACGTCGGCCATGGCTCCAAGTGTAGTCCCGCCGTCCCGCCGGGCCGTGGCCTGGGGTCAGACCCCCGGACCGGTCCCGATCAGACGATGCGGAGGCTGCGGCGCTCGATCGGGCGTTCGCGGATCAGCCGGCGCGCGACGTCGCTCAGGTCGTCGACGCGCGCCCAGCCGACGTAGGAGCAACGCGGGCATTCGCCGGGATCGAGGTGGCGCTCGTCGCCGGCGACGCTGCGGCGGGCTCCGCAGGAGAGGCACTCGATCCGTACCTTGTCCACGCTGGTCGAATTCGGCACAAGTGCCGGGTCCCTGCTCCCTCATTTGAGGGATGCACTCCCGCCGCCGAGCGGGCTCGGCCCGCTCGGCCGCAAGCCACTCTCGGGCAAGGGATTTCCGGAGCCTCTCGGCCGCGCGGCGGCGAAGCCGTCGCCCGGCTCCATCGGGTCGCGGAAAGTCG
>DASSUI010000011.1:0-22523 GCA_035707105.1 Gaiellaceae bacterium
ATGACGACGGCGGCGCAGATGCGTCGACGCATGGCCACCCGACGGTACGCCGTGAGGTCGTAGCGGTCATCCGGGAAAACGCTGATGTCCCGCGCAAGTTCGATTCCTGCCGGGCGCCCCAGCCGGGCCGACTTGTCAGACAAAGCGGTCAGCTGCAGCCGGTGTTCGTGCCGCAGTCTCGGCACGTGTAGCAGCTGCCCGTTCGGATCATCCGGCCGCCGCACCTCGCGCACTCGACTGCGTCGTCGTGCGCGTTGAACAGCGCCGTCTGGCCCGCTACCGGTGGCTCCGCTGTAGCCGGCGCGGCCGCTGCCGTCCCGCCGCCGTTGGCATAGCTCGCCGCCATGCGCGCCTTCACCTCGGTCGAGAGGATCCCGACCTCCTCCTGCTGCTCCACGGTCAGGAACTTCTTGCCGAACCAGCGGAAGATGTAGTCGACGATCGACTTCGCGATGCGGATGTCCGCGTCGTTCGTCATCCCACTCGGCTCGAAGCGCATGTGGCTCAGCTTCGAGACGTAGACCTCCGGCGGGACGCCGTACTGCAGGCCCATCGAGACCGCGATCATCAGCGAGTTCATCAGGCCCTGGAGCGTCGTCCCGTCCTTCGCGATGTCCACGAAGATGTCGCCCGGGGTGCCGTCCTCGTAGAGGCCGACGTGGATGTAGCCCTCGTAGTCGCCGACCTGGAACTTGCGGCCGACCTCGGTGCGGTCGAGCGGCAGGCGCCGGCGCTGCGGCTTCGCGCCGAGCACGGCGGGGGAGATCCCGGCCAGCGGCGTCGTCTCGGCCGCGTCCGACTTCCCGGACAGCGGCTGCGCGACCTTGCAGTTGTCGCGGTAGATCGCGATCGCCTTCACGCCGAGCTTCCACGAGTCCGTGAAGAGCTGGGCGACCTCGTCGATCGTCGCCTGCTCCGGCAGGTTCACCGTCTTCGAGATCGCGCCCGAGATGAACGGCTGCGTCGCGCCCATCATCTTCACGTGCCCCATGTAGTGGATCGCGCGCTCACCGATCGCGCAGTCGAAGACCGGGTAGTGCTCGGTCTTCACGTACGGCGCGCCGACGACGGAGTTCTTATCCTCGATGTACGCGGTGATCTCCGCTGACTCGTCCGGCGAGTAGCCGAGCTTGTCCAGCGCCATCGGCACGGTGCGGTTGACGATCGTGATCTCGCCGCCGCCGACGAGCTTCTTCGACTTCACGAGCGAGAAGTCCGGCTCGACGCCCGTCGTGTCGCAATCCATCATGAAGCTGATCGTCCCGGTCGGTGCGAGCACGGTCGCCTGCGCGTTGCGGTAGCCGCTGACCTCGCCGAGGTCGAGCGCCTCGTCCCACGCCTTGCGGCAGTGGCCGAGGAGGTCGGCCGGCACGGAGTCCGCGTGTTCGATGTTGCCGCAGGCGGCCCGGTGCTTGGCGATCACGCCGATCATCGCGGCGGTGTTCTTCTGGTACCCCTCGAACGGGCCCATCCGCTTCGCGACCTCGGCCGACTTGCGGTAGGCGCGGCCGGTCATCAGCGCCGTGATCGCTGCCGCGTACGCCCGGCCCTCGTCCGAGTCGTACGGCAGGCCGCGCGCCATAAGCAGCGCGCCGAGGTTCGCGTAGCCGAGCCCGAGCTGGCGGTACGCCTTCGCGTTCGCCTCGATCTCGGGGGTCGGATAAGAGGAGTAGCCGACGAGGATCTCCTGCGCCAGGAAGACGACGTCGACCGCGTGCTCGAACGCCTCGACGTCGAGCTCGCCGTCCTCGCGGCGGAACTTCAGGAGGTTCAGCGAGGCGAGGTTGCACGCCGAGTCGTCGATGTGCATGTACTCCGAGCACGGGTTCGACGCGTTGATCCGGCCGGTGTTCGGGCAGGTGTGCCACGCGTTGATCGTCGTGTCGTACTGGACGCCCGGGTCCGCGCAGCGCCAGGCCGCCTCGGCCATGTCGTGGAGCAGCTTCCGCGCCGGGACCGTCTCGAGGACGGCACCGTCGGTGCGGGCCGTGAGGTTCCAGTCGGCGTCTGCCTCGACCGCTTCCATGAAGCCGTCCGTCACCCGGACCGAGTTGTTCGCGTTCTGGTACTGGATCGAGCCCCAGTCGGGCGAGTCCAGCGACATGTCGTAGCCGGCCGCCTCGAGCACGCGCGCCTTCTCCTCCTCGCGCGCCTTGCACCAGATGAACTCCTCGATGTCGGGGTGGTCGACGTCGAGGACGACCATCTTCGCGGCGCGCCGCGTCTTGCCGCCGGACTTGATCGTCCCGGCGGAGGCGTCGGCGCCGCGCATGAAGCTGACCGGGCCGGAGGCGTGGCCGCCCTTCGAGAGCTGCTCCTTGGAGGAGCGCAGCGTCGAGAGGTTGACGCCGGAGCCCGAGCCGCCGCGGAAGATGACGCCCTCGCGGCGGATCCAGTCGAGGATCGACTCCATCGAGTCCTCGATCGAAAGGATGAAGCAGGCCGAGCACTGCGGCTTCTCCTCGAAGCCGACGTTGAACCAGACCGGGGAGTTGAAGGCGGCGAGCTGGTTCACGAGGATCGCCTTCAGCTCGTCCTCGAAGGTCAGCGCCTCGTCCTCGTCGGCGAAGTAACCGCCGTCGCGGCCCCAGCGACCGATCGTGTCGACGACGCGGCCGATCATCTGCCTGACGCTCGTCTCGCGCTCGGGGGAGCCGAGGCGGCCGCGGAAGTACTTCTGCGCGACGATGTTCGTGGCCGTCTGCGACCAAAACTTCGGGAACTCGACGTCCTTCTGCTCGAACGCCGGCTTGTCCTTGCCGGGGATGAACGCGTCGCGGATCTCCCACTCGATCTCCTCGAACGGGTCGCGGCCCGGGATCGTGAAATGGCGCTTGACGCCGAGGCTCGACTCCTCGTCGACGACGGTGTTCTCGGTCTGGAGCTTCTCGGCGGACGCCATCTCTACCCCTCCTGGGTTAGGTCGTACATCGTAGTTTCGAGCGCCCTCGCCGCAGAGGTCTCGCGCCGGAGCGGACCTGAGAAACTAGAAGGCGGGTCGGACGGACTCGGAGGCTCCGGCGAAATGGCGGCTGTGCCTCCGGGCCGCGCTGCTCGCTCCCAGGACTGCGTCCTCAGTCGCGCCCGTATCGGTGGATACGACCGCTCCCTGTGTCCTTGCCTGGACGCGAGCATCGCACCCCGGCGACGAGCGCCATTTCGCCAGAGCCTCCTAGCCGCCGAGCCGGCGAGCCCTGAGTTTTCGCGCTCCGAAGCCGATTCCGCCGGCCGTGATGAGCGCAGCCGCGAGGGCCAGCAGGACGAGCAGGGGGATTGGCATCGAGTCTGCGTTGTTGCCGTGCGTCCCGAGGACGGACTGGATCGGCGTCTCGTCCTTCGGGCCCGTGTTCGGGTCGCGCTCCTGCACCATCTGGGTGTCCTCGCCGGTGGCGCTCGAGTCGGTTCCGGGAGGGCCGGAGCCGCCGCCGGTGCTCTGGAGACGTCGGCTGACCGCGATGCGCGCGGCCTTGGCCTGCTCCTCGAAGTCGCTGTACGCCCGGATGTCCTCCGGCACCTTCGCGAGCGCCTCGTCGATGCAGCGGGCCGAGTAGCGGCCGTCGATGCTGCCGTCCTGGGACCAGTCGTCGATGACCTGCTTCCAGCAGGGCTTGGCGGCGGCGGCGGCGGTCGGTGAACTGACTGCGAAGATCGCCGCGCCGCAGGCAAGCAGAAGTAGAAGCGCCGTCGCGCGGGCCATCGGGAGCAGTTTCCCCCTCTCGGGTGAACTCAACCTCAGCAGGGTGTAAACGCTTTGTTATTAGGGACGTTAGCGCTTCGCGACTGTTAGCTTCGCCTCCGATGCCACGGGGCCTCCCACGCAACGCCGGGGCCCTGCTGGTCGCCGCCGCCGGTCTTTGTCTCGCTGCTGTCCTCTTCGGTGGCGGGTCCCGCTACGCGCCGCTCGCCTGGATCGGGGCGGCCGCTGTCCTGGCCGCGGCGCTCGGGCTGGCGCTCGTCTTGCTCGGCCGGCTCGCGTTCCCGCGCCTCGACGGTGCGGCTGTCGCGTTCGTCGCGCTCCTCGCCTGGTTCGTGCTTTGGAATGCGGTCTCGATCGTGTGGTCGCTCCAGCCCGACCGCTCGTGGGAGTACTTCAACCGAGGCGTCGTCTACTTCGCCTTCGTGCTGCTCGGCATCTTGATTGCCGCTGCCGCTCGGTGGGCGCCCCGCGCGATCGCAGGCGGGCTGCTGGTCCTCTTCGCGGCAGCGCTCTGCTGGGCGCTCGTCGGCAAGGTGGTGCCCAACCTCGGCCCGGACGCCGACCGCACTGCCCGTCTGCGCTCGCCCCTCGGCTACTGGAACGCTCTTGCCCTCCTCGCGGGTATGGCGATACCGCTCGCCCTCTGGGCGGCGGTGCGGCGCGAGCACACGCGCTGGATCCGTGTCGGCTCGGTCGTCGTCGTGTATCTCGCCGCGATTGCGCTGCTCCTCACGTACTCGCGCGGAGGCGTCGTCGTGGCGCTCGCCGGGGTTGCGGTCTACATCGCCTTCGCCGGGCAGCGCCTCGAGACGACGGCAGCTCTCGTGCTCGCCCTCGCACCGGCTGCCCTGCTCGCAACCTGGAGCTTCGGTCAGCCCGGGCTCGTCGAGGCCGGCCGTCCGTACGACCAGCGACTTCGCGACGGACTCGAGTTTGGGGCCGCCGTGGTGATCGTAGGTGCGGCGGTCGCGTTCGTCGCGCATCTCGGCGTCGCGAACGAAGGACGCTGGCAGCCTCAGCTCACGCGTGTTCTCTCGCCTCGCGGAATCGCCGTGGCCTCTGTGGTCGTCGTGCTCGTCGCAGCGCTCGGACTGACGAGGGGCGACCCCGTCGGGTGGGCGCGCGACAGCTTCCGCGAGTTCACGAATCCCGTCACCACGGCGGGTAGCGGTCCGGAGCGGCTCGGGGACTTCGGCTCCAACAGTCGCTGGACCTGGTGGGGAGAGGCGTGGCAGCTCTGGGAGGACCATCCCGTGGCGGGCACCGGCGCCGGGACGTTCTCGCTGGCTCGAAGGCCGCTACGGACGAACACGACCGTGGCGACGGAGCCCCACAACCTCGCGCTGCAGTTCCTCTCGGAGACGGGCCTCGTCGGCTTCTTGCTCATCACCGGGGCCGGAGTCGCCGCGGCGCTGGCGACCGTCCGCGCCCTTCGGCGGCTGGATCAGCCAGACGCGGCAGCGGTCCTGGCGCTCGCGGTCCTGGCCCTCGTCTACCTGATCCACGGCCTCGTCGATTACGACTGGGACTTCGTCGCCGTGTCGGCGCCCGTCTTCCTCGTCCTCGGCGTCCTCGTCGCCGCGGGTCGGCCGGCGGCCCGTGTTCCCCGAGAGGCTCCCTTCGCGGTTGGATTTCTCGTCTTGGGAGCTGCCGTCCTGGCGTCGCTCGCGGCCCCTTGGCTCGCGGCGCGTGAAGTCGAAAGCGCGTATGCGGCTCTCGAGCGCCGCGACGCGGGCGAGGCGGCCTCCGACGCGCGCCGGGCGAGAACGCTCAACCCGCTCGCCGTCGAGCCGCTCTTCGCCGAGGCCGTCGCGGAGGAGGTCGCCGGAGACGACCGGAAGGCGCTCGACCTCTACATCCGGGCGGTCGAGCTTCAGCCGGAGAATCCGAGAACCTGGTTCGAGCTCGGTCGCTTCGAGCTCGACATCGGGTTGCGCGACGCGGGTATCCGGCACCTCCAGCGGTCGAGCGAGCTCGATCGCTGGGGCCCTGCCGATCCTCTCCTCGGCACACTTGGCCTGTGACGGCCCGGCGGGAGGTCGGCTTCGCGGCGGCTGCCGCCCTCCTCGGGTCTCTCGGCGCCGTCCTCTTCCTCGAGCTGTGGGATGCCGATCTCCGTGTTCCCTTCGCCTACTCCGGCGACGCGACGCTGAACCTGACGCTCATCAGGAGCGTGATGGAGCGGGGGTGGTTCTACGACAACCCGCGTCTCGGCGCACCGGACGGCCAGCACCTCTACGACTACCCCGTCCTCAGCGGGGACAGCCTGCACGTCGCCTTCTTCTGGCTCGCGGGGCTGTTCACCGACGACGCCGCGCTCGTGATGAACCTCTTCTTCCTGCTGACCTTTCCACTCACGGCCGTGGTGGCCTACCTCGTGCTCCGCCGGCTGAGCGTGGCGCCGCCTGTGGCGCTCGTGGTCGCCGCGATCTACACGCTGCTCCCGTACCACTTCATGCGCGGCGAGTGGCATCTGTTCCTCGCCGCGTACTACGTCGTTCCGATCGGAGCGTATCTTGCGCTGTCCCTGCTGGACGGGCGGGCGCGGATTGCGCTCGGGACGGGGGCGCTGTGCGCGCTCGTCGCGGTGGCCTCCGGCTCGTTCTACTACTCCGCGTTCACCGTTCTGCTTGTCGTGGCCGCGTCGATTCTCCGGTTCGTCGCCACCCGGGAGCGGCGGGCGCTCGCCGCCGGCGGCTTCTTCGTCGGCGTGATCCTCGCCGTCTCGCTCGTCCAGCTGACGCCGACGATCCTCTACCGCCTGAAGCACGGTGAGAACGACGAGGTCGCGCAGCGGTACTGGTTCGAGAGCGAGACATACGGCCTCAAGCTCACGCAACTGCTGCTGCCGGTGGACGACCACCGCATCGACGCGCTTGCTTCGAGGAAGCGCGAGTACACGGAGCAGATCCCCCAGACCGAGGCCCGCGAGGCCACGCTCGGAGTGATCGGGTCCGTCGGCTTCCTGTGGCTCCTCGGGGTCGCGCTCGCCGCCTGCGTAGGGGGTGCCCGGAGCGACTTCTTCCCGCAGCACCGGCGGCTGGCGGCATTGACCGTCGTCGCCGTGCTCGTAGGGATCACCGGGGGGCTCTCGACCTTGCTCGCCGTGGTCTGGCCGCAAATCCGGTCGTGGAACCGCCTGTCCGTCTTCATCGCCTTCTTTGCGCTGATGGCTGTGGCGCTACTGCTTGAGGCGCTCCGGGAGCGGTTTCGTCGGTCGGCTCCGGCGTTCGTGGCCCTGCTTCTCGTGCTCCTCGTGCTCGGCGCGCTCGACCAGACGACCTCGACCTTCATCCCTCCGTATCGGGCGTTCAAGGCGGAGTGGCAAGCGGACCAGGCGTCGATTCGCTTGGTCGAGATGGCGCTTCCAGCGGGCGCAAAGGTCGTGCAGCTTCCGTACGAGCCGTTTCCCGAGCCCGCCGTCGGCGCGCGCCCGATCTACGAGCCCGCGAAGGCCTACCTTCACTCGACGGATCTGCGCTGGAGCTGGGGAGGGATGCGCGGACGACCAGAGGACTGGGCCGCCGGGAATGCGACGAAGCCGGCGGCGGAGCTCGTCCCGGCCGCGCGCGAAGCGGGGTTCGCTGCGATCCTGGTCGATCGGCTCGGCTACGGCGACGGCGGCGCCGCAGTGGAGGCTGACCTGCGCGGCGTGTTGGGCGTCGAGCCGGAGCAGACTCCGAACGGCCGCTACGTCTTCTGGCGCCTCCAGGCCGCCAAGTAACACAGTGTTACTTGGCTCGACAGCCCCGCGAAGCGGCTCCGAGAGCGGGGTCGAGGGTCCCGAGGCCGGCTGGTAACAGAGTGTTACTTGGCCGACGAGCCGACGACGAGGGCGACGTGGGCGCCCATCAGCCCGCGCGGCTTCATGCCGTCCAGCGGGCCGACGATCTTGATCCGCAGGTCCCGCGCGAGCCGGAGCGCCTCACCGCGGTAGCCCGGCCGGTACATGACGAGCGTGCGCGTGAAGTCGGTGCGTTTCGCGTTCCCGACGTTCCCGATCGAGTAGCCGCGCGCCTCGACTCGCGAGGCCGCCTCGTGCGCCGCGCCGGACACGCCGTTTCCGTTCAGGACGGTGACGGTCGTCTCGGCGCGAGAGAGGCGGGCCGCCGAGCTGCCGATCTTCGGCTTCGCCTTCGTCGGCGTCGTGATCCCGATGCTCCGCTGCTGGGCGGTGTCGCGCATCCGTTCCGACAGCGGCTTCCCGAGTAGCGCCACACCGAGGATGAGGATCAGGACGAGCTCGAAGGCCGCCACGGCGCTCGCGACGAGGGTCGCGGTGCGCCACGGACGGACCAGGGTCTCGGGCGTCGGCATGCTCATCGACTGATCCATCGGCGGACGCTTTGTTCGCCTGGACCCCCGACTATCCTCCCGACCGAATGTTCGTCTCCTTCGAGGGCCTCGACGGGTCCGGCAAGACGACCCAGGCCGAGCTCCTCGCCGAGGCGCTGCAGAAGGAGGGCCGCAACGTCGTCACCACGCGCGAACCGGGAGGGACGCCGCTCGGAGAGCGGGTACGGGAGCTGCTCCTCGAGGGCGACTCCATGTCCCCTTGGACGGAGGCGGCGCTCTTCACGGCGGCGCGCGCCGAGCTCGTCGACCAGGTGATCGGGCCGAAACTCGCCGAGGGCGCCGAGGTCGTCTGCGACCGGTTCCTCGACTCGTCGCTCGCCTACCAGGGCATCGCGCGCGGCCTCGGGATCGAGCGCGTGCTCGCGCTGAACCTCGACGCGATCCGCGGGATCCTCCCCGACCTGACGTTCCTGCTCCTGGTCGACGTGGACGAAGCGGCGAAGCGCTCGAGCGGTGCGCGTGACCGCATCGAGCGCGAGGGCGAGGGCTTCCTCACGCTCGTCGACGACGGCTACCGCCAGCTTGCCGGCCTCTTCCCCCAGCGCGTCGTCGCCGTGGAGGGGAACCGTCCCGTACACGACATCGCGAAGGAGGTTCTCGGCCGTGTTCGAGAACGTGCCGGAGCAGGCTGAGGCCAAGGCGCTGCTCGAGGCGGCGCTCCGGGAGGGTGTCGCGCACGCCTACCTCTTCCATGGTCCGCCGGGCGTCGGGAAGCGGGCGCTGGCGCGCGACCTCGCCGCCGAGCTCCTCGGCGAGCACGACCGGGTCTCGCGAGGCGCGCACCCGGACCTCTACGTGCTCGAGCCGCTCGGGGACCAGATCCGGATCGACGCGATCCGGGAGCTGCGCCGGGATCTCCACATGCGCCCGTTCGAGGCCGACCGGCGTGTCTACCTGATCCTGGGGGCGCACCTGATGAACGAGGAGGCGGCGGACGCGCTGCTCAAGGATCTCGAGGAGCCGCCGCCGTACGCCGTGATCGTCCTGGTCGCCGACGACGTCGGGCCGCTCCCGGAGACGATCCGCTCGCGCTGCCAGGCCGTCCCGTTCCGGCGGCTCTCCGAGCGTGCCGTGCGCGCCATCGTCGAGGCGCGTGCGCCGGGGCTCTCGGAGAATCAGACTGCCGCGCTCGCGCGGGTGGCCTCCGGGCGGCTCGACCGCGTCGAGCGGCTGCTCGACCCGACGGCGGCCGGGCGGCGCGAGAAGCTGATCGAGCTCGCGCGCGCCGTCTACCGGGATGCGGACTTCGTCCCGGCCGAGGCGTCCGCTGCGCTCGTCGACGGCGCCGGCGAGCGGGCGAAGGAGGCGAGGGCGAAGGCCGAGGAGGAGCTCGAGGCGCTCGACCTGACCGATCGCGAGGCCGAGCAGCGGCTCCGCAGGGCGGCGAGGGGGGCGGAGCGCGAGGAGCTGCTGCTCTCGCTCGAGGAGCTCGCCGCCTGGTACCGGGACCTGATCGCGGTGAGTGTCGGCGCCGAGCGGGCGGCGATCCACGTGGACCACCTCGCGGAGCTCCGCGAGGACGCCGGCGACGACCGGGCCGCCGCGGCGGAGGTCGCGGCCGAGCTCGTGCGGGACACCTGGCGCCTGCTGGAGGAGCTGCAGCTCCAGGCTCCGCTGGCGTTCGAGGCGCTCTTCGTGCAGCTCCGCCGAGCCTTCGCCGGGTCGCTCGTACCGGCGTGAGCGTCGAGGAGGCGCGCCGGGAGGCGCGGCTGGACGCGACGCTCTTCGGCCTCGTCGCGATCGGCCTCCTGCTTGCCCTCTCGGTCGCGAGCGCGGTGGCGGACTGGGAGCTTCTCGGCTTCCACCAGTGGCTCTGGGTGATCCTCGCGGTGCCCACGGGCCTGCTGGTCGGGGCGGTGTTCGTGACGGCTCCGATGACCGATCACCGCCGGGCGCACCGCGTCGCCGTCTGGATGATCGGATTCGTCGTCCTGGGAAACCTCGTCGGGCTCTGCCTCCTGATCGCGGCGCTGTTGACGGAGAAGAGCTCGGATCTCACCGCCCCGCAGCTGCTGATGAGCGGCGCCGTCCTCTGGCTGACGAACGCGATCGTCTTCGGCCTCGCCTTCTGGACGTTCGACTGCGGCGGCCCGGCCGAGCGGGCGGTCAACGGGCGAGCGTCGCCCGACTTCCAGTTCCCGCAGGACGAGAACAGCGAGCTCGCGTGGCCCGGCTGGTACCCGAGGCTGGAGGACTACGTCTACGTCGCCTTCACGAACGGGATCGCGTTCAGCCCGACCGACGCGATGCCGCTGACGCGGTGGGCCAAGGGCCTGATGGCCCTCGACGCGGCCATCTCGGTCGGCGCCGTCCTGCTCGTCGCGGCGAGAGCCGTGAACGTTCTCGGCGGCTAAGCTAGACGGGCCCGCCGACGTAGCTCAGCTGGTAGAGCACATCACTCGTAATGATGGGGTCCCCGGTTCGAGTCCGGGCGTCGGCTTCGATCGCAGCGCCGAAGGCGCCATCCGGCGACGTCATCCGTAGATCTCCGTAGGGCGCTTCCGGAGGTGCCCCGATGGCCGTGAGCGACGGACGGCGGCAGCATGAAGGGGCACGCGCGTGTCTCTCCTGAAAGGACGGATTGCCATGTCCACGATCCGACCCTCGGTCGTATGGAGAGCGTTCGGTCTCCTCCTGCTGCTCGTCACGCTCGCGCTGGTCACCGCGGGCGGCGCGAGCGCCAAGAACGGCACTCCGGACGCCAAGCTCCTGCGCACCTACCAGCCGGTGCTCGTCTTCCATCCAAATGAGCCCTTCCAGCCGACCAAGGTTCAGTCGTTCATCGAGGACTCGGAGCTCGAGCGGTTCACGGGGACGAGCCTCTTGCAGCTCCCGCTCGACCAGTTCTGGACGGTCGTCGACGCCGACCCGGAGCCGGGCGAGCTCCCGGGCGCGACACCCGGAGCGTTCTATCGCCTCGACCAGGTCGGCTGCGAGGCAGACGCGCCGCTCGCGGGCCAGGCCTGCTACGCGGCGGCGTGGGAGGAGGGAAGCGGCGGCGCGGCGGTCTACGGCCGTGTCGCGCGGACGCCGACCCGCACCGTCCTCCAGTACTGGCTCTTCTACTACGACAACCCGCTGCTCCTGCCGGCGACGCCGGTCGGGACGTTCTGGCAGTCCCACGAAGGCGACTGGGAGGTCGTGAACGTCGTCCTCGACCTGGACGAGCAGCCCGTCGAGGCTGCCTACAGCCAGCACTGCTCGGGTCAGCGAACGGGCTGGTCGGACGTCGAGAAGTCGCCGGTCGGCAGCACCCATCCGGTCGCGTACGTCGCGCTCGGCTCGCACGCGAACTACTTCGCAACGGGCGCGGGCGCGCTCGGCTCGATCCCGATCTCGCCGGCGTGCATCCCGGCCGCGATCGCGCCAATCCTGCCGTCGCTGCCGTTCCTGCAGGTGGTCGACCAGGTGCTTGCCGGTCCTTCCGTCGGACCGCCGGGAAGCGGCCTGACGCCGGCGACGATCCAGCGCATCGACGGCGCTCCGTGGTCGAGCTTCGGCGGGCGCTGGGGCGAGTCGGAGTACTTCTTCACGCCGATCCCGCTCGGGCCGGTCCCGGCGGGGGCGGTTCCGGTCGGACTTGCGCCCGCGAGCCCGCCGTATCAGGCGCACTGGAATCCGGGAGTCGTCCTGGGGTGGCCGCTGGTTCCCTGAAGGCTGCGAGCCGGATCGCGTCGCGAGCTGGTCGGCCGATCCCTGTCGCGACCTACGGCTCGCGGATCCCGCTCCGCCGCCGGAGGTCCTCCGGCTCGCGGACGGTGACGCTCGACCGGCCGAGCTCGAGCAGGCCGCGACGCTGGAGGTCTCGCAGGACGCGGTTCGCGGTTGCTCGCGAGGTCCCGGCCAGCTCGGCGAGCTGCTCCTGAGGAAGCGGGATGCAGTCGCCGTACAAGTCTCCGAGCTCGACCAGCCGCCGGAGCACCCGCGTCTCCGCCGGGAGGTAGTGCGCTTCCGTGAGGTGCTCGGAGAGCCGCCGCACCCGCTCGGCGAGGAGCCGGACGAGCAGTGCGTCGACGGCCGGGTGCTCGGCCCGCAGCCGCTCGAAGTCTCCGACGAGAACGGAACGCGTCTCCGCCGCCTCGAGCGCCGCGACCGTCGCCGACCGGTGCCCTCCCGACTCGACGAGCGCGAGCTCCCCGAACGCGTCGCCCGGGCCGCGGACGCCGAGCAGGGCGGTTGCACCGAGCGGCGTCGTGATCCCGACGGCGAACCGGCCGCTGACGATGAGATGCAGGCAGTCCGCGGGGTCGCCCCGGTGGAAGACGACCTCGCCGCGGTCGAACGTTCGGCGGCGAGCGATGGAGAGGAGGCGCCGCACGGTCTCCTCCGGCACGCCGGCGAAGAGCTCCCACTCCATCTGCGTTCTGTGACGAGTTTGACACTTCCTGTGTCGCGCGCGTGAACGACACGGCGGCGGGGGGCTCCTACCGTGACCTCATGGCGGGCAGCGAGGAACAAGGAGGAGGAGTCATGAGGCGCAGGAAGCGGTTCACCATCATTCGCATCGGCCTGGCTCTCGCGGCGCTGGCGATCCCGGCGGCGGCGCAGGCGAAGCCGGTCTCGACGGATCAGGCCATGGCGCAGTACCGGCTCGGCCCGGGCGAGATCCCGTACAGGGTCGACCAGCAGCGGGTCGAGATCCCGTACCTGAGCCACGGGCAGGGCGTCGACGCCTCGCAGTTCGGCGGCACGCTCAGCCCCGACGATCGCAGCTTCTCGCGGGCGAGCACCCCGGCCGGGCCGCGCGTCGAGATCCCGTACCTCAGCCAGGGCGTGGGCGTCACCCCGGCCGAGCTGGGAATCGTCTCGGCGAGCAGCCCCGACGACCGCAACCTCGCGCGGGGAACGGTCGAGACGGCCACGGTCGTGAGCGACGACAGCTGGAGCATCGACGTCAACCCGTACGCGGTGACCGGATTCGGTCTCGCGCTCCTGCTGGTGGCAGGCGGCATGGGGCTGGCGATCCGGCACAGCCGGAAGGGCACCCTCTCGCCGGCGTAAAGAGGGCGACGCGGCGACGAAGGGCGGGCCGTCAGGCCCGCCCTTCGCATGCGCGGGATAGGATCGGCGCGCTGCGGGCAGTCACGCCGGGGAGGTACGCGCCGCTCGACATGGCTGAAGAGCGCTCCTCATCTGCGCTCTGGGACGCGTTCCTCGAGCGAACGGGCGATCTGGGCAGCCGCACGGCCGTCTCGACTCCGGCCGAAGAGCTCACCTTCGCCGACCTCTGGCGCGGGGCCGACCGCACGGCGTCCGTCCTCGCCGAGGCGGGCGTCCCGGAGGGCCGGGCCGTCGGGCTCATGCTTCCGAACTCCCCGCGCTTCGTCGCCGCCGTTCTCGCGCTGTGCCGGCTGGACGCGACGGTGGCGCTCCTCTCGCCGCAGTACGGGCCGGGAGAGCTGTCCGCGATCGCAGAGGGGATCGGGCTCTCGGCCGTCGTCGCGGAACGGGGCGGCGCCGACACGATCCGTGCGGCCGTGCCCGGGGCCCGCTCGTATGTGGCCGGGGACGTCGAGGTCGTCATTCCGGCCTCCGGTGGCGGCGAGCCGTCGGCGGCCTTGCTCAAGTTCAGCTCCGGCTCGACGGCGGAGCCGAAGGGCATCGCGCTCGGCAGCGACAACGTCCTGGCCGAGGTCGAGAACGTCGTCCGGACGCTCGACCTGACCGAGGGCGATCGCGTCCACGCGGGTGTCCCGCTCTTCCACAGCTACGGCTTTGACCTCGGTGTGCTTCCGTGCCTCTCCGCGGGCACGACCCTCGTGCTCGAGGACGCCTTCGTCCCCCGCCGCACGCTGGCCGCGCTCGCAGGGCCGGGCCTCACGGTCTTCCTCGGCGTGCCCGCGCAGTACCGCGCGCTGCTCGCGGCCCGTGCGGATCCGGCGCCCGACCTGTCCGGGACCCGCTGGCTGCTGTCCTGCACCGCCCCGCTCTCGCCTGGGGTGGTGGCGGAGTTCGCCGAGCGGTTCCGGGCGCCGATCTGCCAGCACTACGGCAGCTCCGAGACCGGCGCGGTGACGAACCACGTGCCGGCGGAGGTGGCGAGCCGGCCGGCGTCGGTCGGAAAGGCGGTGTCCGGCGTTCGCGCGATCGTCGCCGGCGTCGACGGGGCCGAGCTCCCGGCGGGCGACGAGGGCGAGGTGGTCGTCGAGAGCGACGCCGTCGCCGCCGGCTACGTCCTGGGCGCGCCGCCCGGCCCGTCCCCCTTCCGGGCCGGCTCGTTCTGGACTGGTGACGTCGGGCGGATGGATGCCGACGGCTTCCTCACGGTGCTCGGCCGCCGGGACGCCCTCATCAACGTCGGCGGGCTGAAGGTCTCCCCCGCCGAGGTGGCCGGCACGCTGGAGCGTCACCCAGCCGTCCGCGAGGCGGCGGTCGTCGGCGTGCCGGACGGCAGCGGCGACGACATCCCGTACGCCGTAGTCGCGCTCTCGGGAGCCGCGGACGAGGCCGAGTTGCTCGCGTTCTGCCGCGCGGCGCTCGCCGAGTACAAGGTCCCGAGGAGGATCGAGATCCGCGACGAGCTGCCGAGGACCGCCGCGGGAAAGGTGCGGCTGACCGCCGAGGATCTCGCGGGGTGAGCCGCGAGGCCGCGCAGGACGAGATCGTCCGCATCGTGCGAGACGAGCTGCTGCTCGGCAGCGAGCGCCCGATCCCGGTCGACGCGCCGCTCGGAGATCTCGGGGTGGGCCTCGACTCGCTCGCGCTCGTGAAGCTGCTGACGGCCGTGGAGGCGACGTTCGGCGTCGACGTCCCCGACGACGTGTGGACGGCGCGCGGGCCGCTCTCGGTGGCCGATCTCGCCGAGATCGTCGCCGACGCCCCCAGGAGGACGGAGCCGTCGGACGGCGTGGCACCCACGCTCGTCCGCGGGCGGATGGAGCGCGCCGAGGAAGCGCTCGCCGGCGGCGGGATCGCGCGCCGCGCCGCTTGGCTGGCCGTCCGCCTCCTCGCGCCCGCCAAGCAGTTCGCCCTCGGCTTCACACGCACGTTCGTGCTGGAGCACGCTCTCGACGACACCGGCGTGCTGCCCGTGGAGACTGCGCCCGGCGTCGCGCTGCGAACGTACGCACCCGACGAGGACGACCTCTCGGGCCTCTGGCCCAGCTTCGCGGAAGCGCACGGTCGTCGCTTCCTCCGCAGACAGCTCCGCGAAGGCGCGATCGCGCTCGTGGCGGCCGAGGGAAGCCGGGTGGTCGCCCTCGACCTGCTCTCGGCGACAGGCGAGGACGAGGTCGACGTCAAGGAGCCCGGCGTCTGCTTCGGCTACTGGCTCACCGAGGCGCCCTCGGCGCGCGGGCGAGGCGTCGGACTCGCCCTGGTCGCCCATTCCGTCCGAGTCGCCGCCGAGCGCGGCTTTCGCACGCAGGTGACCTGGGTGACCCAGGACAACGCCGTCATGCTCGCAGCGGCTACGCAGCTCCTCGGCTTTCGCTCGATCGGGACGGCCTCGCGGCTCCGGCTCCTCGGCTTCACGGTCTGGTCGTGGGACCTGCGAGGCAGGCGCGGACGCGGGCCGAAGCTCGTGCTCTGAGGCTCAGCCTCGGGCCGGCCGCGGAACCAGGCGGTACAGCCGCTGTGCCGCGCCCGAGCGCTTGATCCCGCGGCGGAGCCGGATGCCGTCAGCGAGCGCCTCGGCCGCTGCGCGGCCGCGCAGGGTGCGCGCGAGGCCGATGCCCTGGTAGACGGGATCGAACCGATCGGTGAACCGACGCTTGTGCGGCGCGGCCGTCCCGAGCAGCTCGACGCACGTGACCCCCTCGGCGGCGGCGGCCTCGAGGGAGACGAGCTTCGCCTCGAATCCCGGTGCGTACCGAGCGTACGCGGGATCGAAGGCCATGTTCATCCCGTACGCCCGGCCCTGGAGCTGGAGAGCGAACGCGAAGGCGATTGCGCGGCCGTCGAGCCGGAGCGTCGTCAGGCGCGGCACGCCGGCCTCGGAGAGTCGAGCCACCGCGGCCCGGTGGAAGCGCATCCCCGTCTCGGTGACGAAGCCGGTCGGGTCGTGCCGGCCCTCCCAGCGCAGCGTGTGGACGCGGTACGCCTCCTCGAGCGCCGGCGCGAGCTCGTCCGGCGTTCGGGCGACCGACGTCTCGACGGTCCCGAGCTCCTCGAGCTGCCGGCGGCGGCGGCGCCGCTCGCTTCTCGCCTTCGACGGCATCTTCGCGCGGTAGACGGCCTCCCACCCCTCGTGGAGATCGAGCACGGGCGCCTCCAGCCGCTCGAGGAGCCGGAGCGAGCCTCGCGGCAGCGCCGCGACGACCCTGCTCGATCCCGGCAGTCCGAAGAGGCTCGCGAAGTCGTGTCCCGACGAGCTCGCGTGGTCGACGAGCGCCCGGACGACGGCCTCGTCCTCTCCCGGCGCGAGCATCGCGTCGGCGAGGACCGCCCAGCTTCCACCGACGAACTCCGCCACACGCAGGCCGGAACGCTTGTGCACGTACAGCGGTAGCGCCCCGACGAGCCTGTCACCGCGGTACGCGACGTGGATCGCGAGCTCGTCGCCGTTGCCGTAGTGGAGCCACCACTCGTGCAGCCATCCGTGGAGCAGGAACGGGCTCGGACGCGGCATCGCCTGGACCAGCCGGTCCCACGAGCCGCCCAGGCCGGCGAGCTCCGCCTCGGACGTCAGCGTCTCGATGCAAATGCTCTCGGGCGGCTGCACGACGCCGCCGGATCGCCGCTCGATGGCCTCGGCGGTCCGCACGCCAGCGCCTAGACGAGCCCGAGCGCGAGGACGATCCCGAACCAGACGCCCAGAAGGAGCACGAGCACCCAGAGCAGGAACGCCGCCTCGCCGACCGGCAGCCAGCTGATCTCCACCTGCTCGATCCGGTACCAGGCCCGGCGAACGGGTGCGGGGGTCGCTTCGGCGGCCGGTTTCTTCACCGCCCCGGCCTCAGGAGGATCGACGAGAACGTCTTGGCGCAGATGGCGACGTCGACGAGCAGGTTCCGGTGTCGCAGGTACCAGAGGTCGTACGAGAGCTTGTCCGCCGCACCGGCCGTATCGGACGCATAGTCCCTGCGAAGCTGCGCCCAGCCCGTGATTCCGGGCTTCACGAGCAACCGCCGGGTGAAGAACGGCACCGCCTCCTCGAGCGTGGGGATGAACTCGGGCCGCTCCGGGCGGGGACCGACGATCGACATGTCTCCCTTGAGCACGTCCCAGAGTTGCGGCAGCTCGTCCAGGTGTGTCCGGCGAAGGAACCGTCCGACGCCCGTCACACGCGGGTCGTGCTCGGCGGCGAACGCCGGCCGGCCCGGCTGCTCGGCGTCCTCGCCCATCGTGCGGAACTTGAACATCGTGAAGTGCCGTCCGCCCTCCCCGACGCGCACCTGGCGGTAGATGACCGGCCCGGGCGTCAGCCGGACGAGGCCGGCGATGACCACCATCAGGGGCGCGGTGACGATCAGCAGGCAGGAGGCGCAGACGATGTCGAACGTCCGCTTCGCGAAGCGGGTGTACGGACGCTGCCAGAGGTGGAAGATGCTCATGAACCACGTCGGCTTCAGATCCTCGAGCGGGATGCGCCCGAAGGCGTGGTCGAAGAAATGGGCGTGACCGACCACCTTGAGGCCGGCCGAGGGGCGTTCCAGCAGACGGTCGAGCGCCTTGGCGGAGCTCTCGCCGTCCGTGAGCACGATCAGGTCTGGCCGCTGCTCGTCGATGATCCGGTAGAGCTCCGCGACGGACCCGAGTCGCGCGGGGTCGTCCGGCTCGTCGTCCACGGCGCCGACGACCGTGAACGGCGTGTGGCCCTCGAAGGAGATCGCGTCGGCGACCTCGTCGGCGCAGCTCGACCTGCCGATGATCAGGACCCGCCGCTTCCCGACGACCCGCTGGGCGACGCACTCCCAGACCGTCGTGAGCGCGAAGACGGAGAGTGCGAGGGCGAGGATCGTCGACGAGGACATCCCGAGGCCCGGAACCCACAGGGCGACGGCCGAGACGCCGACCGTCCCGGTCAGCGTGCCGACCGCGCACCGGACGGGGACGCCGAGGGTGAAGTGCACCGCAGCGAACGCGCTGCGGAACGAGACGAGCCAGACGGCCGTCAGCAACGCCGCCCCCGCCGCCGCCACGCCGGAGGGGCCGAATCGGTACCCCATGAGCGTGTAGCAGGGCACCCACACGAGGACGATGCGGCCGGCCGCGGCGACCCACCGCGCGTCGCTCTCTCTCGCCTGGGCTGCCTCGGCCGCCCAGGAGTGCGTCCGCGTCTCCACGTGAAGAAGATTCCCGTGGTGGGACTCACCGAGTCCGCAACGCGTCATCTTCAGGCGAAAGGGTGAAGAGGATCGTCGTCACGGGGCCGACCGGCGCCGGCAAGTCGGAGCTCGCGCTCGAGCTGGGCCGGCGGCTGCAGATCCCGGTCACGCACCTGGACACACTGTTCTGGGGCCCCGGCTGGGTGCCGATGCCGCGGGACGAGTGGGAGGCGGTGCAGCGGCGCGCCGCTGCCGCGGACTCGTGGATCGTCGACTCCCAGTTCGACGACATGCTCCCCGACTGGCTCGAGGCGGCCGACACGCTGGTCTTCGTCGACGCCTCCCCGCTCCGCTGCCTCTGGCGCGTGAGCCGCCGCCGCCTCAACCGCCACGCGGGTGCCGGCATCCCGGCCGGCACGGAGCCGGCCGCACCCCACCGCGCGCTACTCAAGTTCCTCCGCAACCAGTGGCGGTATCGCACGGCGGTGAGGGCAAAGCTCCTGGCCGAGCTCGCCCGCCCACAGGACGGACGGACCGCCGTCGTCCTGCGGCGCCGGAACGACGTCGAGGCGTTCCTGCGCGCCGTGGACTCGCCTGCGCAGACGCGGGGAACCTTCCCGGTGTGAGCGAGACGACCGTGCCCGCCGGGCCCGATCTCGGCACGATCACGAGCGAAACGGAGCTCGCGGCCGTCGCGGACGAGTGGGACCGCCTCGTGCGGTCGAGGCCGCGCCCGAGCCCGTTCCTTCTCAACGCCTGGCTCGTCGAGTGGTGGCGGCACTACGGCGACGGCGGCGAGCTGGCGGTCCACGTTGCCCGCCGGGACGGGAGGCTCGTGGGTGCCCTGCCGCTCTGCATCCGCGGCATGCGCGGGCTCCGCGTGCTCTCGTTCGTGGGCGGCGATCCCGGGCTCGCCGACCTGCTCCTCGCCGACGGCGAGGGCACCGCGACCGCGGCTGCGCTTGCAGTGCGCGCACTCGCATCGGGCCAGGACTTCGCCGACTTCTCCGGTCTCCCGGCGCGCAGCGCGCTCGTGGACGGGCTCGGGCCGTCGGCCGTCAGGCTGATCGCGCGCGCGGAGGCGCCGGTGCTCGATCTCAGTCGCGGCTGGGAGGTGGTGTACGCCTCGAGGCTCTCGGCGAAGAAGCGGAGTCACCACCGCCGTCGGCGGCGCCAGCTCGCCGGGCTGGGCCGGCTGGAGGTCGAGGTCGCCAGGACGCCCGACGAGCTCCAACAGTCGATCGAGGACGCCTTCACCGTGCATGCGCTGCGCTGGGACGGCCGCCCCGACGGCTCCGATTTCGCGTCGCCCGTCGGCCGGGAGTTCAACCGCGCCGCGATCCAGGCGCTCGCTCCGCTCGACGTGCCGCGCATCGTGACCCTGCGGATCGACGGACGACCGGTCGCCTTTCACTACTACCTCGCGCTCGAGGGGCGGATGTACGTCCACCGGATCGCGTTCGATCCCGCCTTCGGCCGCTACTCGCCCGGCGCGATCAACACGCTCGACGCGATCGAGGCCGCCGCCGCGGAAGGTGCGACTCGAGTGGAGTTCCTGGGCGGCGCCGAGCGCTACAAGGTCGAGCTCGCCGACCACCTCGAGCCGCTGTTCGAGGGTTTCGGCCTCGCCGCCACGCTGAAGGGGAGGATGGCCGTCTCCGCGCGGCTGGGCGGAATCCGGCTGCGCAAGCGGCTGAAGCGCTCGCCGGCGCTGCGACGCTTCTACTTCGAGGGGCTCGCGCCCGCGCGCCGCCTGCTGGGGCGGGTCGCGTGAGCGTGCTCCATACGTTCAAGGCTGCCGGAACGAGGGCGCGGTCGGCCGCCTGGGAGCTCCGCACGCACGGCCGGCCCGACGCCTCGGGCCTTCGCATCCTCTTCTACCACCGAATCTCGGACGACCGCGACGAGCTGGCCGTCAGCCCGCACGACTTCCGCCGCCACCTCGACTACCTGGCGTCAGAGGGGTACCGCGTCGTCGACGTGCTCGAGGCCGCCGACCTACTCGATGGGGGTGACCCGCCCGCGAGGACGGTCGGGCTCAGCTTCGACGACGGCTACCTGGACGTCGCCGAGCAGGCGCTGCCGCTCCTGGCGGAGCGGGGATTCCGGGCGACGGTCTTCGTGGCGCCGGCGGTGATCGACGGCTGGGCGACCTTCGACTGGTACGACCTCCAGCCGCCGCTCCTCGCCTGGGACGAGATCGTCGACCTGGACCGCGAGGGCACGCTGCGCTTCGAGGCGCACTCCCTGAGCCACCCCAACCTCCTGACGCTGCGCGACTCCGCGGCCCAGGAGGAGATTGCGGGCTCGAAGGCCGCACTCGAAGCGCACCTTCGTCGCCCCGTTCTTGCGTTTTCCTACCCTTCCGGGCTCTTCGGGCTCCGCGAGCGCGGACTCGTCGCCGCAGCCGGGTACCGCGTGGCGGTCTCGTGCGAGCCCGGAACTAATTCACGCGGAACGGACCGCCTGTCCCTCCGCAGGGTGCAGATCGACCGGCGAGACGGTCTCCTCGACTTCCGCGCGAAGCTGGGCGGCGGCCACGATTCCCCGCCGCCGCTCCGCGGCCTGTACCGCCGCCGTCGCTACGGCATGGGGGCGGGCAGCCTCCGCCTGGCGAGCTCGCGGAAGTAGAGCTCGACGTGTGCGCGCCTGAACGCGTCCACATCGAAGCTCTGCTCGACGCGGGCTCGCCCGGCGTCGCCGAGGCGACGCCGCAGGCGGGCGTCGCGGACGAGGCGAAGGAGCGCTGCCGCCAGGTCGTCCGGCCTTCCCGGGTCGACGAGGAGCCCGGTCTCGCCGTCGACGACGAGCTCGGGCACGCCTCCGACGCGCGAGGCCACGACCGGGAGACCGGCCGCCATCGCCTCGAGCACCGACATGGGCATCCCCTCCGACGCGCTCGAGAGGACGAACAGGTCGGCCGCGGCGAGCAGGGAGGGGACGTCGCGCCGATCCCCGACCAGGCGAACGTGGTCGGCGAGTCCGAGAGCGCGGATCTCGTCCTCGACACGGAGCCGGTCGGGCCCGTCCCCGACGATCAGCGCCTCGTACGAGCTGCGCGGGAGCTCGACGAGCGCACGGACGAGGGTGAGGAAGTCTTTGGGCGGGCTCAGCCGTCCTACGGCGACGACGACGGGGCGCCCGCCGGCGCCCCGGGCCTGCGGCATGCCCGCCACGTCGACGCCGTTCGGGATCACCACCGTCCGCTCAGGGTCGCACGTGCGTGCAGAGACGCCGGCCGCGCGCTGCTGCTCCGCCACGCAGACCGTCACCGTGGTGAGCGGCCGGACGAGGCGGTCTGCCCAGCGGTACAGAGCCGACGCAAGCCCCGTGTGCGCCGTGAACGCCCAGCCGTGTGCGGTGAAGATCCGGACCGGCACGCGGGCGAGCGCCGCTGCCACACGCCCGAGAACGCCGGCCTTCGAGCTGCTCGCGTGGAGGATGTCGGGCCGCTCGGCCCGCAGCAGCCGGGTCAGCTCGACGAGCGCGGCGAGGTCGCGCCAGGGGCGCACCGGCCGTCGCAGGCTCCGGAGGGGCAGGAAGCGAACTCCCGCCTCGGCCGCGGCGTCCCGGAGGGGCCCGGGTCCGTAGGCCGCGACTGCGACGTCGAAGTCCTGCACGACGGCCGGGAGGAGCGAGGCGACGTAAGACTGGGCGCCGCCGGTCTCGGCGAGGGTCACGAGCAGGAGCAGGCGGGGCCGGCGCAGGCCGGCGCCTGAGGCGTTCTCGTGGAGGCTGCGCAGCTCGTCGTCCGCAGGCGGCTCCACCCGGTGCAGGCTGCCGGATGGACGGCCGGGGCGGCGGGCCTCCTGGGGCTGTTCCTCCTGCTCGGGCTCGTGCTCGGCAGGAGCCCGCTGCCGCTGCCGATCGTCCTTGCGTTCGGGCTGGGCCTGCTGGGGACGCTCGCGCTCGCGGTCGCCCGCTACGACGCGGCGGTGGCGGTGGGCGTCGTCCTCCTGGCGGTCGTCCGGATCGAGCCGGCGCCCGCCGACCTCGTGTTCGCGGTCGCGATCGCCGTCGCCTTCGCGGCGGGCGGGCTGCATCTCGAGCGCATCCCGCTCAGCGTGACGCTGCTCGTCGCCGGGTTCTGCGCGCTCAACCTGCTCGCCTCGCTCGGGGCGGTCGACGGCGGCCGCGCCGCGAACTACTTCGCGATCACGCTGTACCTCGGCATCTTCGGCCTCTGGATGGCCGCGTACGTCTGCTCGGTGAGGCGCGCCCGTTTGATCCTGGTCGCGTACCTGGCCGGAGCGGGGCTGTCC
>DASSUI010000012.1:0-41717 GCA_035707105.1 Gaiellaceae bacterium
GCGAGATGAGGTACAGGTTCACGGGGTAGGCGGCGATACCCGCCAGGACCAGCGCGAATGCGAGCGACGCCCAGAACAGGGCGTCGTCCAGCCCCGCCTCCATCGCGCCGGGGATGAGGAGCAGGACGACGTTGTCGACGAACTCCATCACCGCGATCGAGACCGTGTCCGAGGCGAACGCGAGCGGGAGGGCGGCGGTCAGTGCAAGCCCCGCCCGGACGAGGGGCAGCATCGTGAGCGCGTACGCGAGGGCGATCGCCAGGACGATCGTCTCCCAGTTCCCCCACCCGAGCGCGGTTCCGATCATGACTCCGAGAACCTCGCCGATCGCGCACCCGGTCAGACAGTGGACGGTCGCCGAGAACGCGATCCGGTTCAGCGAGCCGGCCGCGCCGGCGGGCTCGGCGGCGTGAGAGCCGTGCGCCGCCTGCTCGTGCCCGGTCTGCGCCATGCGCCGACGGGTATAGCAACCCGCCGTCCGCGTCGAGCCGTGCCGTGAGTGTCGGGAGCTGCTGGCGGCCTAGAGCCTGCGGGCGCCGACCCACGTCGACGCGTACCAACCGCTCAGGCTGGAGATCTTCACGACGTCGCCCGTGTGCGGCGAGTGGATGAACTGCCCGCCGCCGATGTAGATCCCGTTGTGGCCGAGGCCGTTGAAGAAGACCAGGTCACCCGGCTGGAGCTGGCTGCGGTCGACCGGCGTGCCGTACCCGTACTGCATAGCCGCGTTGTGCGGCAGCGAGACGCCGACCTGCGCGTAGACGTACATGACGAAGCCTGAGCAGTCGAACCCGGACGGCGACGAGCCGCCGTACACGTACGGGATGCCGAGATACCGCATCGCGATCCCGACCACCCCGCCGTACTTCGCGGGCGGCGCGGCCGGCACCGGCAAGGCCGGCTCGGGAGCCGACGACGTCTCGTTCGCCTGGGCCAGGTCGGGGATCAGCGGCTGTGGTGCAGCGAGCCTGGCGCGCGCCTGGGCGGCGAGCTGCGCCTGCCGCCTGCGCTCCGCCGCCTGGATCGCCGCGATCTCGGACTTGATCGACGAGAGCATCCGCTGGCGCTCAGCGAGCTTTCCCTCGATCGACGCCTTGTACGCCGCGCGCTCGGCGACGAGGTCGGCCTGGCGGTCCCGGTCCCGCCGGAGGCGGGCGCGCGCACGCCGCATGTCGGCGCGGAACCGGGTTACGTTCGCGAGCACCTTCGAGTCCTGCTCGGAGACGCGTGACACCGTCTCGAGCCCGTCGAGCAGGTCCTCGAGGCTCCGCGAGCCGACGAGGACGTCGAGGGTCGAGTCGTTCTGGTCGGACGTGTAGATGGCCACCATCCGGGCGGCGAGCACCCGCTGCGCCGTCTGGAGGTTCTGACCGGCGATCTGGAGGTTGACGCGGTTCTCGGCGAGGTCGCCCTTGATCGCGTCCAGCCGCTCGTTGGCGAGGTTGTAGGCGTCGATCGCGTGCTCGAGGGAGCCGTCGAGCGCCTGGATCTGCGCCATCACCGACTGCGCCTGCGCGCGCTTCGACGAGACCGACGCAGGCTCCGCGGTCGCGCTGCCGGCCACGGCGAGAGCGGCGAGGATCGAACTCGTGATGACTGCTAGCTGAGACCTACGCATCCGACGCGCCGCCCCGCGCACCCCCGCCGTCCGGTGTGCGGACCGTGGAGCGGAACGGCACAAGCACGGCACCCTAACAACGCTTCCGGACAGCCGCAAACGGGTATTGCAAGACCTGTGGTAGGGTCGCCGCTCGTGCGCGGGCCAGGGAGGGGTTTGCGAACGCTGGCCGCCGCCGCACTCTGCGGAACTGCGGTCGGCGGACTGCTGGCTGCGGCAGGCGGCGCGCAGGGCCCTGCCGATCTTCAGGCGCAGGCCGACGCCCTTCGCGCGCGAAACGACGCGCTCGCGGCCGGGTCCCAGAACGTGCTCGCCAGCCTCACGGCGATCGAGAGCCGGCTGGCGCAGGCGCGCGCGGAGCTCGCGTCGTTCCGCGCCCGCTCCGCCAAGGTCCGGGCACAGCGGCGGGAGGCGATGGCGGAGCTCCGGATCGTCCGCGCGTCCCTGCGCCTCAGCCAGGACGCCCTCGCCAGGCGGCTCCAGACCCTCTACGAGCAGGGGAACACGGACGTCCTCGCCGTCATCCTCGGCGCGGGCTCCCTCGACGAGGCGCTCAGCGCGGTCGAGACGATCGACCTGGCGGCGCGGCAGGACGAGGACCTGCTCGACCGGGCGCGCTCGAGCTCCCGCCGCCTCGCGCGACTCGGCAGCGCCCTCGCGGCGAAGCAGCGCGAACTCGACCAGCTCGCGGCCGCCAAGGCCGCGGCCACCGCCTCGCTCGTCGACGCGCGCGCGGAACGGCTACGCACGATCGCCTCGATCCGCACGACCCGCGCCGCGAACGCCGGCGCGATCGCCCGCCTGGACGCGCGCGCCAGGACGCTCGCGTCCGTACCGGCCGCTCCGCCAACGCCGGTCGTCGCTCCTGGCGCGCCGAGCCTCCCCGCCGGGCCGGCCTCCGAAGGCGTTCGTTCGCTGACGGTGCTCGCGACCGCCTATGCGCTCCCCGGCACGACCGCGAGCGGCCGGCCGGTCGGCTGGGGCGTCGTCGCCGTCGATCCCTCGGTGATCCCGCTCGGGTCGCGGCTCGCCATCCCCGGCTACGGGATGGGCGTCGCGGCCGACACAGGTGGCGCCATCACGGGGGCCCGGATCGACCTCTGGTTCCCGTCTCTCGCCCAGGCGCACGAGTGGGGGAGCCGCACGGTCACCGTCACCGTGTACCCGAATTAGACACGCGGGCACCGTTTCTCGACAATAGGATGATGTCGATGGCGACGGACCCCGCCGAGCACTCCGAAGCCGCAGGCGCCGACGTGCTCCGCGTGATGCTGGTCGACGACCACGACCTCTTCCGCACAGGGCTGCGGAACCTGCTCGAGGAGCAGGGCGTGCACATCGTCGCGGAGGCCCCCGACGGGAGCACGGCGCTCCAGCTCGTGCGCGAGCTCGCTCCCGACGTCGTCGTCATGGACCTGAACATGCCGGGGATGAACGGGATCGAGGCGACGCGCGAGATCACGCGGGTCGCGCCGCTCACCCGCGTCCTCGTGCTGACGATCTCGGACCAGGACGAGGACGTGATGGACGCGATCCTCGGAGGAGCGTGCGGCTACCTCATGAAGGACTCGTCGATCCAGGACCTGATGGCCGGAATCCGGGCGGCGTCGATCGGCGAGTCGCTGATCTCGCCGCACATCGCCTCGAAGGTGCTGCAGCGGATCCGCGCGTCGAGCCTCGACACGGGCGGCGGAGTCGCACGGCCGGAGCTCTCCGACCGCGAGACGGAGGTCCTGCGCCTGATCGCGAACGGCAAGGACAACGCCGAGATCGCGGGGGAACTCCACATCAGCCCGAAGACGGTCAAGAACCACATCTCGAACATCCTCATGAAGCTCCAGATCGAAAACCGCATCCAGGCGGCGGTCTACGCGGTCCGGAGCGGCCTCGTCTAGGCGACTTTCCGCTCGGCTGCTTCGGTGCGGAGGGCGGCGAGAAGGCGGCGGAGGGCGGCCAGGTCGCGCCTCGACCGCGCCAGACGCCGGGCGGTGCGGGACAGCTCGCGGGCCTGCTGCTCGGTGCTCTCCTGGTCGAGCTCGGCGGCCAGCATCCCGATCGAGCTCTCGAGGCGCGCGCATTCGGCGTCGAGCTTCAGGGCCCATGCGTAGCCGTCGGTCAGCGTCTCCTCGAGGTAGGCCCGGCCGGGGTGCGTCCCGCTCTCGAGCGCGGCCAGCAGGTCTTCGAGGCGACCTCTGAGGGATGCGAGCTGATGTGCCATTGACGTTGACGTCTCCCGAGTTGCTCGCTCGATTATCTGCGTCTGGCCGGGGGTTTCCTATAGGCCGACCGGCCCATCTTTCTCGACGGTAGGACCTACAATGATCCGGTGCCGCGCCGGGTCCTTGCCGCAGTCGCCGTCTGCGCGACCGCCGCGCTCACCGCGGCCGCTCCGGCGCAGCCGACGAAGCCGGCGCTCGCCGCGAAGCTCGCGAAGGCGCTGGCCGTCCCGCACGTCCGGGCGAGCCTCTCCGGGGCGGCCGCGGTCGATCTGGCGTCGGGGCGGACAGTCTTCCTGCGTCATCCGACGCTCTCACTCGTCCCCGCCTCGAACGCGAAGCTCGCGGTCGCCTACGCGTCGCTCGCCCTGCTCGGTCCGGGCTACCGGATCGACACCCTCGTGTTCGGCGAGGGCCGGCTCACCGGCTCGACGTGGACCGGCGACCTCGTCCTCAAGGGCTTCGGCGACCCGACGCTCTCCCGTTCGGACCTGCGCGTGCTCGCGCGGCAGATCCGCGCCTACGGGATTCGCCGAGTCACCGGCGGGATCGAGGCCGACGAGTCCTTCTTCGACAGCCGTCGGACGGGCCCGGCGTGGCGCTCGTACTACTACCTCAACGAGTCGCCGCCGCTCTCGGCGCTGACCGTCGACCGGGCGCGGTTCCGCGGCTACGTCACGGGCGATCCCGCGGCCGCGGCAGGCGCGCAGTTCCGCCTCGCGCTGCGGGCGGCGGGCGTGGCGGTCCGCGGCCGGGTCGTCATGGGAGCCGCCGACCCCGTCGCCACCCAGCTCGCGGCCACGGAGTCCCCGCCGCTCGCGCGGATCGTCGCGTTCATGAACCGGGAGAGCGACAACTTCACGGCGGAGGTGCTCCTCAAGCATCTCGGCGCCGTCGAGGCCGGCGTCGGCTCCAGCGCGGCTGGCGCCCAGACGGTCCGGGAGGCGCTCCGCGAGGCCGCCGTCCCGCTCGCAGGCGTCCGGATCGTCGACGGGTCGGGCCTCTCCGCCCGCAACCGCCTTACGGCGGCGGCCGTGATCGGGATCCTGGTCGTCGCCTGGAACGACCCCGACCTGCGGCCGTCCTTCGTCCACTCCCTTGCCATGGCGGGCGTGAGCGGCACGCTGGAGGACCGGCTGGAGCGGCCGCCGGCTCGCGGCGTGGTGCTCGCGAAGACCGGCACGCTGCGGGAGTCCTCGGCGCTCTCGGGCTTCGTTCGCGGCCGCTGGGCTTTCGCGGTGATCCAGAACGGCTCGCCGGTCTCGCAGTTCTGGGCGCGCCGCGCCCAGGACCGCTTTGCCTCCGTCCTAGCCGCTCAGTAGCCGCGCGAGCTCGGCCTCGTCGAGCAGCGGCACGCCCGTGCGCTGTGCCTTCGTGAGCTTGGACGCGCCGGGCTCCTCGCCGACGATCAGCCCAGTCGTCTTCTTGGAGACCGAGTTGGCGACCTTCGCGCCGCGCGCCTCGAGCTGGGCCTGCGCCTGCTCGCGCGACCAGCGTTCGAGCGTTCCCGTGATCACGTACGTGCTGCCGGTCAGTGGCCCCTCGGGCGGGCGGTCCTCGTCGCCCGACTCGAAGCGCAGGCCCAGCTCGCGGAGCTCGGCGATCAGCTGCCGGTTGTCCGCCTCCGCGAACCACTCGACGATCTTCTCGGCGCGCTCGGGCCCGAGGCCCTCCACCTCCATGATCTCCTCCTGCGAGGCGTCGGCCAGGCGGTCGACCGAGCCGAAGTGGCGGGCGAGGGTCTGTGCAGTCACCCAGCCCACGTCCGGGATATTCAGGCCGAAGAGGACACGCCGGAACGGGATCTCCTTCGACGCCTCGATCGACGAGATGACATTCGTGGCGCTCTTCTCCTGGAAGCCGTCCAGCTCGATGAGCTGCTCCTTCGTGAGCCGGTACAGGTCGGGCAGCGAGCGGAGGAGGCCGAGATCCCAGAGCCGGCGGACGAGCTGCTCGCCGACGCCGTCGATGTCCGCGGCTGCCATGACCCAGTTGTTCAGCGTCTCGAGCCCCCGAGAGGGACAGGCCCGGTTGGGGCACCGGTGCATCGCCTCGCCCTCCGGCTTCACGACCTCGGCGCCGCACAACGGACAGTGCGTCGGCATCCGGAACCGCTTCGTCCCCTTCCGGTGGGCGCCGGCCGGGCCGACGATCTGCGGGATCACGTCGCCCGCGCGCTGGACGATGACGTCGTCGCCCTCGCGGATGTCCTTCCGGTTGATGTCGTCCTCGTTGTGGAGGGTGGCGCGCGAGATGGTGACGCCGCCGACCTCGACCGGCTCCAGCATCGCCCACGGGTTGAGCGCGCCCGTCCGCCCGACGCGGATCATGATCTTGTTCAAGCGCGTCGTGGCCGTCATGGGCGCCCACTTGTAGGCGCGCGCCCATCGCGGCCGGTCGTGGAGCGTGCCGAGCCGGCGCTGGTGATCCAGCGAGTCGACCTTGATCACGATCCCGTCGATCTCGTAGTCGAGCTCGATCCGCCTGCGCTCCCACTCGGCGCACCGCCGCGCGACGTCGGCGACCGTGTCCAGCCGCTCGACGTGCGGGTTCGTCCGGAAGCCGTGCTCGCGGAGCCATTCGAGAAGCTCCGACTGGCTCCCGAAGTCGATGCCGTCGGCGTGGCCGGCGCCGTAGACCCAGATCGAGAGCGGCCGCTCCGCCGTGATCTGCGAGTTCTTCTGGCGGAGCGATCCCGCGGCCGCGTTGCGCGGGTTCGGGGCGGTCTTCTTCCCCTCGGCGATCAGGCGCTCGTTGAAGGCGTTGAAGCCCGAGAGCGGCATGTAGACCTCGCCGCGGACCTCGAGGACCGCCGGCGCGTCGTCGCCCAGGAGGCGGAGCGGGATCGAGGGGATCGTGCGGAGGTTGGGGGTCACGTCCTCGCCCTGACGTCCGTCTCCTCTGGTGGCGCCGCGGGCAAGCACGCCGTTCTCGTAGACGAGGGAGATCGCGGATCCGTCGATCTTCGGCTCGATTACCCAGGCGACGTCCTCCGAGGGCACGTCCAGGCGCTTGCAGACGTCCAGCGCCCATTTCTCGAGCGCCTCGTCGGTCGTGATCTTCTCGAGCGACCCCATCGGCGAGAGGTGCTCGACCTTCCGGAACTTGTCCGACGGCGGGGCTCCGACGCGGTGGGTCGGGGAGCTCGGGTCGTCGAGCTCCGGATGCTCGGCCTCGAGCTCCTTCAGCTCGTCGTAGAGACGGTCGTACTCGGCGTCCGAGATCTCCGGGTCGTCGAGCACGTGGTAGCGGTAGAGGTGGTGCTCGATCGCGCGGCGCAGCTCGTCCACGCGGCGCGCCGCGTCGCTGGCGGTCCGGGTCGCCATGCGGCTGATGCTATCCGGGGCGGGATTCGTCGCGGCTGCGTCGAAAGGGGCGGCGCAGGCGGATTGCCTCTCCCCCCGCCTGCGGAGTCCCGACGGTTGGCTGCAGACCGTTCGGGACTCCTTTTCTTTGCGCGGGCTCGCGAGGGACTGTCCCTCGGACCCGGCTCGCGGGGACATGGAGTTCGTGCCGGTTGTGTGTCAATAGCGCACCCGCTCGAGGTAGAGGCCCCACGGCGGTGCTGTACTGCCCGCGTCGGAGCGGCCGTGGCCTCCGGTCAGCAGCAGCTCGAGCTGCGCCGGCCGCTGCTCGACCATGGTCCCGACCAGGGTCCGGACCATGTGCCGGAGGAAGCTGTCCGCCTCGATCTCGAACTCGAGCGCGTCGCCCCGCCGGTGCCACTCAGCCCGACGCACGACGCGGACGAACACCTTGTGCTGCGTCTCGGCCGGCGTGAACGCACGGAAGTCGTGCTCGCCGAAGACCAGGTCTGCCGACTGGGCCAGCGCCTCCTCGTCGAGCGGACGCGGATACCACCAGCTCCGCCGCTCCTCGAAGGGCGAGCGCTCGCGCCGCCGGAAGAGCCGGTACCGGTACGACCGAGCGAGAGCCGAATGCCGTGCATGGAAGCCCGGCGCCGCCTCCTCGACCCCGACGACGCCGACGTCGCCGGGCAGCGCCGCGTTCAGCGCCTCCGCCGCCCGCTCGGCCGGCGGCCCACCGTGCACCTCCACCGACGCGATGTTCCCGAGCGCGTGCACGCCCGTATCCGTGCGGCCGGCGATCACGAGCTCCGCCCACTCGGGGAAGACCCGGTCGAGCGCCGCACGCATCTCGCCCTCGACCGTTCGCAGGCCGGGCTGCGCGGCCCAGCCGCGGAAGCCGGTGCCGTCGTACTCGAGTGTGAGCTTGAGGCGCGTCGCTACGCGGTCGGAACCGCGGCCTGCTCCTCGGGCTCGCGCTCTCGTACCGGCCGTGCGACGGGCGCCGGAGGCACGTAGTCCACGAGCTCGAGGTACGCCATCTCCGCGGCGTCGCCCGCCCGCGGGCCGATCTTCACGATCCGCGTGTAGCCGCCAGCGCGATCCGCGAACCGGGGCGCCACCTCGGCGAAGAGGATGTGTACGACGTCGTTCGAGCGGAGGTACGCCAGCGCCTGACGCCGGGCGGCGAGGTCGCCTCGCCGCCCCAGCGTGATCATCTTTTCGGCGATCGGCCGCACGGCCTTCGCCTTGGCGACTGTCGTCTTGATCCGCCCGTGCTCGATGAGCGAGCCGGCGAGGTTCGCGTAGAGAGCCTTACGGTGCGCCGAGTCGCGCCCGAGCTTCTTTCCGGAGCGATGGTGACGCAACGCGAGCCTCCTACAAGGAGTCGTCGCCGCGCAGGTTGAGACCGTGCGTGGCGAGCGTCTCCTTGACCTCTTCGATCGACTTCTTGCCGAAGTTCGGGATCGCGGCGAGCTCACCCTCGGACTTCGTGACGAGATCGCCGATCGTCTCGATGCCGACCCGCTTCAGGCAGTTGTACGAGCGGACGCCCAGCTCCAGCTCCTCGATCGGGAAGTTCTCCATCCCGTGCGCGAGCGGCGCCTCGGTGGTCGTAGCCTGCGCGGCGGCAGCCTCGCCGAAGCCCTCCATCTTCTCGATGTCCGTGAAGATCGCGAGCTGCCGGATCAGGATCTCCGCGGCCTCGCCGATCGCCTCGCGCGGGTCGACCGAACCGTCGGTCGTCACGTCGAGCGTGAGCTTGTCGTAGTCGGTGCGCTGGCCGACGCGGGCGGCCTCGACGTCGTACGAGACGCGCCGCACGGGCGAGAAGAGCGAGTCGATCGGAATCACGCCGATCGTGTGCTCCGGCCCGCGGTTCAGCTCGGCCGGCACGTACCCGCGGCCGCGGCCGATCGTCATCGTCATCTCGAGCCGGCCCTTGTCGGACAGGTGCGCGATCTCCAGGTCCGGGTTGAGGACCTCGAGGTCGGCAGGCGCCTCGATGTCGCCGGCGGTGACCGCGCCCGAGCCGCGCTTCGTCAGCCGGACCTCGACCTCCGGGGACTCTCCGTGAAGCCGCGCGACGAGATTCTTCAGGGCCGAGATGATGTCCACGACGTCCTCGCGAACACCGGGAAGCGTCGTGAACTCGTGCGCGACGCCCTCGATCTTCACCGAGGTGACGGCGGCGCCCTCCAGCGAGGAGAGCAGCACGCGGCGCAGCGAGTTGCCGAACGTATGACCGAAGCCGCGGTCCAGCGGCTCGATCACGAAGACGCCGCGGCGCTCGTCGACCTCCTCGTGGACGATCCGCGGAATCTGGAACTCCATCAGGCTTGTGCGTGTGGCCAAAGCGATCCTTCCCTCGTTACTTCGAATAGAGCTCGACGATGAGCTGTTCCTGGACGGGCGTGTCGATCTCACTCCGTTCCGGCCACTTGAGCACCTTCCCGGTGAGACTCTCGTGGTCGGCCTGGAGCCACGGCGCGACGGAAGCCGTGAGGTCGGTCGCGTCCCGGATCACCTGCTCGGCGGAGCTGCCCGGCGCCATGGTGACGATGTCGTCCGGCCGCACCTGGTAGCTCGGGATGTTCACCCGGCGGCCGTTGACGTGGAAATGGCCGTGGCGCACGAACTGGCGCGCCTGGGCGCGGGAGGCGGCGAAGCCGAGCCGGTAGACGACGTTGTCGAGCCGGGTCTCGAGCATGCGCAGGAGCGTCTCGCCCGTGATGCCCGAGCCCTTCGCCGCCTTCGTGTAGTAGTTGCGGAACTGCTTCTCGAGCAGGCCGTAGTACCGCCGCGCCTTCTGCTTTTCGCGCAGCTGGAGCAAGTACTCGGACTGCTTGATGCGGCCGCGGCCGTGCTCGCCCGGCGGGTAGCTACGGCGCTCGACCGAGCACTTCTCGGTGAGGCAGCGCTCGCCCTTGAGGAAGAGCTTCATGCCCTCCCGGCGGCACGCGCGGCACTTGGGGCCAAGGGTTCTCGCCACTAGACCCGCCTCCGCTTCTTCGGGCGGACGCCGTTGTGCGCCTGCGGGGTCACGTCCTTGACGCCGAGGATCTCGAGCCCGGCAGCCTGCAGCGACCGGATCGCGGTCTCGCGGCCCGAACCCGGGCCCTTGACGAAGACCTCGACCTTCTGGAGGCCGTGCTCCATGCCCTTCCGGGCGCAGGCGTCGGCCGTGACCTGGGCGGCGAACGGCGTCGACTTGCGGGAGCCCTTGAACCCGGCCGAGCCGGCCGACTCCCACACGATCACGTTCCCCTCCTTGTCCGTGAGAGTGACGATCGTGTTGTTGAACGACGTCTTGATGTGCGCCTGCCCGATGGCGATGTTCTTGCGGACACGGCGACGCGTCCGCCCGCGGGCGGCCTGTCTGCGCGGCGGGGCCATTAGGTCTTTGCCTTCTTGCCGCGTCCGACGGTCTTCTTCGGGCCTTTGCGGGTCCGGGCGTTCGTCTTCGTCCGCTGGCCGTTCACCGGCAGGCTGCGGCGGTGGCGGAGGCCGCGGTAGGCGCCGATCTCGGACAGGCGCTTGATCGCCTGCTGGCGCTCCCGGCGGAGGTCACCCTCGACCTGGAGGTTCGCGTCGATGTACTCGCGCAGCTTCGTGATCTCCGGGTCGGTGAGGTCGCGCACCCGCTCCTCGGGCGAGAGGCCGGTCGCCGTGCAGATCTGGAGCGCCGTCGAGCGCCCGACTCCGAAGATGTAGGTGAGGCCGACCTCGAGTCGCTTCTCGCGCGGAAGGTTGACGCCTGCGATTCGTGCCACTTATCCCTGCCTTTGCTTGTGTCGCGGGTTCGAGCAGATGACCATGGTGCGGCCGTGCCGCTTGATCACGCGGCAGCGCTCGCACATCGGCTTGACGGACGGACGGACTTTCATCTCACCTGTGCCTGAAGGTGATCCGGCCTCGGGAGAGGTCGTACGGGGACAGCTCCACCTTCACGCGATCTCCGGGGAGGATGCGGATGTAGTGCTTGCGCATCTTGCCCGAGATCTTCGCGAGCACCTGGTGCCCCTCGTCGATCTGGACGCGGAACATCGTGCTCGGCAGGGCCTCGATGACCTCGCCTTCAACCTCGATCTTCTCTTCCTTCTGGGCCATACCTCCACACGGGAACCGCGCTCTCTGAGCGCGGTCTCGGACGAACGACGAACACAGCGCAGCACGGCCTGCGCCGAGTGGGAAATGGTAGCAAACCCTCTAGCTGACCCGAACGGGCGCTGCTGTGAGGATTCTCGGCTCGCCGTCCGTGACGGCGACCGTGTGCTCGAAGTGCGCGGCGAGCGACCCGTCGCGCGTCGCGATCGTCCAGCGGTCCTCCCGCACGACGACGTCGGCCCCTCCGGCGGTGATCATCGGCTCGATCGCAAGCGTCATCCCCGGGGCGAGGATCGGCCCTCGGCCGGGCTCCCCGAAGTTCGGGATCTGCGGGTCCTCGTGCATGTTCCGCCCGACGCCGTGGCCGACGAGGCTCCGGACGACCGAGAAGCCTGCGTCCTCGGTGACCGTCTGGATCGCGTGCGAGAGGTCGGAGAGGTGCGCGCCGGCGCGCGCCTTCCCGATTCCGGCCGCGAGCGCCGCCTGGCAGGCCTCGAGCAGCCGTTCCGTCTCGGCGTCGATCTCGCCGACCCTGTACGTGTAGGCCGAGTCCCCGACGAAGCCCTCGTATGTGACGCCGACGTCCACCGAGAGCACGTCGCCGTCCTCGAGCGGCTGCTCGCTCGGGATGCCGTGGACGACGACCTCGTTGAGCGAAGCGCAGATCGAGGCGGGATACGGGTACGGGCCCGGGTAGTCGAGGAAGGTCGGGATGCCGCCCCGGGAGCGGATGTACTCGTCGGCCATGCGGTCGAGCTCGGCGGTCGTGACTCCCGGGCGGATGTGCTCCCCGAGGAGCGCGTGGGTGTCGGCGACGATCCCGCCGGCCTGCTGCATGACGTCGAGCTCGGGGGCCGACTTGCGGACGATCACGCCGACCTCGCGGCGGTTTGCTCGAGCGCCTCCTGGAGCTCTGAGAAGACCTCGTCGACCGTCCTGTGCGCGTGGATCCCGACGAGGTTCCCCTGGGCGCGGTAGTGGCCGATCAGCGGCTCGGTCTGCTCGTGGTACAGCCGCAGTCGCTCGGCGATCGCCTCGGGCGTGTCGTCCTTTCGGCCCTCGACCTCGGCGCGCCGCAGCATCCGCTCGATGCCGATCTCGTCCTCGAGCTGGAAGCCGAAGACGATCGAGAGCTGGCGGCCGATGTCGGCGAGCATCTCGTCCAGCGCCTCCGCCTGCGGGAGGGTGCGGGGGAAGCCGTCGAGGATGAAGCCCTCCTGGGCATCGTCCTCGCCGAGCCGCTCGCGGATCAGCTCGATCATCAGGTCGTCGGGGACGAGCCGGCCGCTCTCCACGATCGGCTTCACGCGCTTGCCGAGCTCGGTCTCGGCGTCGATCGCCGCGCGGAGGATCTCGCCGGTGGCGATGTGCGGGATCCCGTACTCGGCCTGGATCCGCTTCGCCTGGGTTCCCTTCCCCGACCCCTGGGGCCCGAGGAGCAGGATGTTCACTTCAGAAAGCCTTCGTAGGAGCGCATCATCATCTGCGACTCCATCTGGCGCATGGTGTCCAGCGCCACGCCGACCGCGATCAGGACCGAGGTGCCGCCGAGCGCGCCGGCCAGCGCCTGCGACACGTCGGCGTACGCGATGAAGAGGCTCGGCAGGACGGCAACCACCGCGAGGTAGAGCGCCCCCGGCAGTGTCAGCCGGGTGAGCACGCGATCGAGGTACTGAGCGGTCGGCGGCCCGGGCCGGATGCCGGGGATGTAGCCGCCGTGCTTCCGCAGGTTGTCGGCCTGATCGACGGGGTTGAACTGCACCGCGGTGTAGAAGAACGTGAAGACGACGATCATCACGCCCTCCAGCAGCAGGTACGGCCAGTCGGTGTACGAGAAGTACTTGTTGATGAAGGTCTGCGTCTGCGGGAAGTACTGCGCGATCGTCGGCGGGAACGCCATGACGGCCGCCGCGAAGATGACCGGGATGACGCCTGCCATGTTCACGCGCAGCGGCATGTAGGTCGAGCCGCCGGTGGTCATCCGCCGCCCCACCATCCGCTTCGCGTACTGGATCGGGATCCGGCGCTGGCCCTCCTGGATGAAGACGACGGCGACGACGACGCCGACGGCCATGATCGGGAAGAAGAGCCGCTCGAAGATGCCGCCCTCGACCCAGGCGTTGATGCCGAGCGGCAGCCCGGTGAGGATCGAGGCGAAGATCAGGAGCGAGATGCCGTTGCCGATCCCGCGCTTGGTGATGAGCTCGCCCATCCACATCAGCAGCGCACAGCCGGCGGTGAGCGTGAGGACGATCAGGGCGCCGCGGCCGAAGTTCGCGTCGAGCGCGCCCTGGCGCTGGAAGAGGAACGCGAAGCCGGCCGACTGGGCGGCGGCGAGCACGATCGTCAGGTAGCGCGTGTACTGGTTGATCTTGGCGTAGCCTGCCTCGCCTTCCTTCTGCAGCTGCTCGAGCCGCGGGACGACGACCGTCATCAGCTGGAGGATGATCGAGGCGGTGACGTACGGCATGATCCCGAGCGCGAAGATCGCGAACTGCGAGAGCGCGCCGCCCGAGAAGAGGTTGAGCAGCGCGAGCACGGTGCCGCCGCCGGACGCGTTGAAGTAGTTCTCGATCGCGTCGGCGTTCACGCCCGGTGCGGGGATCCACGAGCCGAGCCGGTAGAACGCGAGGATCAGCGCCGTGAAGAGGACGCGGTGGCGCAGCTCCGGGACGCGCCAGGCGTTCGTGAGCCAGGAAAACATCTACTCGGCGGATTCCTCGGCCGGCGTCTCGGCCTCGACCTCGGCTTCCGGCTGCTCCTCCCGAGCGTCCTCGGCCGCCTGCGCTGCCGGCGCCGTCGGTCTGCTCCCCTTCCGCCGCCGCCGCTTCGGCTTGACCTCCTTGAGGGCGGTCACGGATCCGCCGGCGGCCTCGATCTTCTCGCGGGCCGTCTCGGAGAAGAAGTGCGCCGTCACGGAGAGCTTCTTCTTCAGCTCGCCCTGGCCGAGGATCTTCACGTCCACCCGGGTGTTCCGGATCAGCCCCGCCTCGACGAGCCTCTCCGGCGTGACCTCTGCGCCGGCGTCGAAGCGGTCGAGATCGCGGAGGTTCACCGGCACCGTCTCGGTGCGGTGCGGGCCCATGGGCATCGCGTCCTTCGAGTACGGGCCGCGCTGCTTCCCGAGCCGCATGTAGATCGGCATCTGGCCGCCCTCGAAGCCGGCGCGCATCTTGTGCGAGCCCGAGCGGGACTTCTGGCCCTTGATCCCGCGCCCGGAGTACCGGCCCTTGCCCGAGCCCATGCCTCGGCCGATGCGCTTTCGACCCTTGCGCGCGGATGCGGGCTTCAGGTTGGAGAGGTTGAGCTCTTCGGGCATGCGGGCTTACTCGCCTTCGATGCGGACGAGATGACGAACCTTCCTGAGCATACCGGCGACCTCTGGGCTCTCCGGGCGCTCCACGGTGCGGCCGATCTTGCCGAGCCCAAGCGCGCGCAGCGTGCCGCGATGGCGCTCGCTCTCGCCGATCTGGCTGCGGACCTGCGTGATGCGAAGCGTCTTATTCGCCATCCGTCGCCGCCTCCTCGGTCGCCACCGCCGCGGCGACGGGCTCGTCCGCCGCCGGAGCCTCGGGCTCCTCGGCCGGCTGCTCCTTCGGGAGCGGAAGCACGTCGGCGATCGTCTTGCCGCGGGCCTTCGCGACCTCTTCCGGCCGACGCAGGCTCTGGAGGCCCTGGACCGTCGCCTTCAGCATGTTCACGGGATTCGTCGTGCCGAGGCTCTTCGCGAGGATGTCGCGGACGCCGCCGAGTTCCAGGACGGCGCGCACCCCGCCGCCGGCGATGACGCCGGTGCCCTCGCTGGCCGGCCGCAGCAGCACCCGCGCCGCGCCGTACTGGCCGAGAATCTCATGCGTGATCGTCGTCCCGTGCTTGGCGACCGTGAAGAGGTTCTTCTTCGCGTCCTCGACGGCCTTCGAGATGGCGAGCGGAACCTCGCGCGCCTTTCCGTAGCCGACGCCGACGCGGTCGACCTCGTCGCCGATCACGACGAGCGCCGTGAACGAGAAGCGCCGGCCGCCCTTGACGACCTTGGCGACGCGGTTGATCTCGACCACGCGCTCCTTGAGCTCGCGGGTCTCCTGGTAGTCGCTCAAAAGTCCAATCCTCCTTCGCGGGCTGCGTCGGCGAGCGCCTTCACGCGCCCGTGGTACAGGTAGCCGCCCCGGTCGAAGACGGCGCGCTGGATGCCGGCCTTCTTTGCGTTCGCGGCGAGCAGCTTGCCCACCTCGGCCGCCTGGTCGGTCTTGGCGCCCTTGGCGCCCTTCTTGTTCAGCCAGCTGGCCGCGGCGAGGGTCTTCCCCTCGGCGTCGTCGACGAGCTGGGCGGCAATGCCGCGGTTGGAGCGGAAGACGACGAGGCGCGGGCGCTCGGCCGTGCCGATGACGCCCTTGCGGACGCGGCGGTGGCGCCGCTCGCGCCGTTGCCTGACGGTGAGCTGGCTCATGCGCGCTTCCCGACCTTCCGGCGGACGTACTCGCCCTCGTAGCGGATCCCCTTGCCCTTGTACGGTTCGGGCGGCCGAACGCGGCGCACTTCGGCGGCCGTCTGCCCGACCTGCTGCTTGTCGATCCCCTTGACGATGATCTCCGTCGGCGTCGGGACCTCGAACGTGATGCCCTGCCGTGGCTCGATCACGACCGTGTGGGAGAAGCCGACGCTGAGCTCGAGCGAGGTCCCGCGCAGGGCAGCGCGGTAGCCGACGCCCTGGATCTCGAGCTTCCGCTCGAAGCCCTTCGTGACGCCCTCGACCATGTTGGCGACGAGCGAGCGCGTCAGGCCGTGCAGCGCGCGGTCGTCACCCCGGTCCGTGGGCCGGCTGACGGTCAGCTCGCCGTCCGCCTGCTCGATCTTCATTCGCTGCGGCACCTGCTGGGTCAGCTCGCCGAGCGGCCCGTTGACCATCACGCGGCCAGGATCGATCGACACCGAGACGCCGGCGGGCAGTTCGATTGGACTCTTTCCGATTCGGCTCATCGACTCAGTTCGTGGCTACCAGACGAAACAGATCACTTCGCCGCCGATGCCTTCGCGCTCGGCGGTCTTGCTCGTGACCAGGCCCCTCGACGTCGACATGATCGCCGTGCCCATCCCCCCGAGGACGCGCGGGAGCCGGTCCTTCCTAGCGTAGACGCGGCGGCCGGGCTTCGAGACGCGCTTCAGGTCGGTGATGATCCGCTCGCGGCTCGGCCCGTACTTGAGCTCGATGACGAGCGTCCCGTACGACCGGTGCTTCTTGGGGTCCGACTGCCGGCTGTTGAATTCCTCCGGGCTCACGACGCGGAAGCCGGTGATGTACCCCTCCTCCTGGAGCAGGCGGGCGATCTCCTCCTTCTGGCGGGAGGTCGGCATCTCGGCGGTCTCGTGCAGCGCCTTGTTGGCGTTGCGGATCCGCGTGAGCATGTCTGCGATCGGATCGGTCAGCATCGGTTCACCACGAGCTCTTGGTCATGCCCGGGATCTGCCCCTGGTGCGCGAGGTCGCGCAGGCAGATCCGGCAGAGGCCGAACTTGCGATAGACGGCGCGCGGCCGGCCGCACCGGCGGCAGCGCGTGTACTGCCTGACCTTGAAGCGCTGCGGCTGCTGCGCCTTGTGGCGGAGCGACTTCTTGGCCACTAGTGCTCCTTCCTGTGATGCTGCCCCGCTTCTGGGTCGCGAGTACCAAGCCAGAGTCCGCACTCGGACGAGGCAAGGCTGGGCAGCCTTGGTGAGGACGAGGGTGGGCTCTGGCGCCGCGTGATCGCGGGCCAGGAGCAGGCGTGCATTGCAGGGAGGAGCACCTACTGCTCCCTTCCTTCATCGGTGGCGAACGGCATGCCCAGCGCCCTGAGGAGGGCAAGGCCGTGCTCGTCGCTCTCCGCCGTCGTCGTGATCGTCACGTCCAGACCCCGGACGGCGGCGATGTCGTCGTAGTTGATCTCCGGGAAGATGATCTGTTCACGGATCCCGAGCGAGAAGTTGCCGCGCCCGTCGAACGACCGCGGGTTGAGGCCGCGGAAGTCGCGGATCCGGGGAAGCGCGATCGAGACGAGCCGGTCGAGGAACTCGTACATGCGGTCGCCGCGGAGCGTCACGCGTGCGCCGATGGGCATGCCGTCGCGGATTTTGAAGCCGGCGATCGACTTGCGGGCCCGGCGGACCTGCGCACGCTGGCCGGCGATCGTCGTCAGCTCCTCGATCGCGCTATCGAGCGCCTTGGCCTCGGTCTTCGCCTCGCCGACGCCCATGTTGAGCGTGATCTTCGTGATGCGCGGGACCTGCATGACCGTGGCGAGTCCGAGCTCGTCCTTCAGGCGCGGCCGGACCTCCTCCTTGTAGGTCTGCTTCACGCGCGGCACGTACTCGGTCTTGGTCGCGGTGGCCATCAGCGATCGATCTCCTGGCCGCAGTCGGCGCGCTTGCAGACCCGGACGCGAATGGTCCCGGTCTTGTCCTCGCGCAGGACGGTTCCCACGCGGGTCGGCCGTCGGCACGACGGGCAGACGACCATGACGTTCGAGATCTGGATCGGGCCGGCCTTCTCGATCACGCCGCCCGGCTGGATCTGCGGCGAGCCCATGCGGCTGGGGTTGCTCATCGGGCGCGGCTTCGTATGCCGCTTGATCATGTTCAGGTTCTCGACGATCACGCGGCCCTCCTTCGGGCGCGCCTCGAGGACGCGGCCCTGCTTGCCGCGGTCCTTGCCGCTCAGCACCTGGACGACGTCGCCCTTCTTGATCTTCATGGTCTGTGCCATCAGCGGCCACCTTTCGTGGGGCTCACGCTCGCCAGCCGTGAAAAGCCGCTCGGGCAAGGACGCAGGGAGCGTTCGTAGCCGGAGGCTACGGGCGCGACTGAGGACGCCGCCAGAGCGAGCTTTGCAGCGCCCTGGCGAGTGCGAGACACGCGGGAGGGGGCCGCCATCAAAGGACCTCCGGGGCGAGCGAGACGATCTTCATGAAGTTCTTCTCGCGCAGCTCGCGAGCGACCGGGCCGAAGATGCGCGTGCCACGGGGGTTCGACTGCGCGTCGATGATGACAGCGGCGTTCTCGTCGAATGCGATCGAGGTGCCGTCGTCGCGGCCGTACGGCTTCTTCGTGCGCACGACCACGGCTCGAACGACCTCGCCCTTGCGGACAGCGCCTTGCGGCGTCGCCGTCTTGACGGTCCCGACGATGATGTCGCCGACCCGCGCGTAGCGCCGGTGCGAGCCGCCGAGCACGCGGATGCACAGGAGCTCGCGCGCGCCCGTGTTGTCGGCGACCCTGAGTCTCGACTCCTGCTGGATCATCGCTACTGCGCGACCTCGACGATTTCGGCGAGGCGCCAGTTCTTCGTCTTTGACAGTGGGCGCGTCTCGACAATGCGGACGACGTCGCCGGCCTTCGCCCGGTTCTGCTCGTCGTGCGCATGGAAACGTTGCGAGCGGCGGACGACCTTCTTGTACTTGGGGTGCACCTTCACGACGTCGACGCGGACGACGATCGTCTTGTCCATCGCGGCGGACACGACCACGCCGCGGCGCTCCTGGCGCCGCCCGCGCTCGTGCTCGGGCTTGGGCAGCCGCGTGACCGGCTTCCGCTCGGCCGCCTGCTCGCGCTTCTTAGGGCGCTGCCGGCGCTCCCCGCGCGGGACGCGCTTGCGCTTCGTCTTCGCGGACGCGGCCGGTGCGGCGGCTTCCTGCTCGGCACCGGTGTCACCGGTCTCCTCGGGCGTCTTTTCCCCCTCGGCGGCCTGCGCCTCCGGCTCGCCCTCCGCGACTTCGACGGGCTCGGGCGCGGGCTCGGGCGTCGGCTCGGGAGCGCTGGGCTCGGGCACGGGCGGGCCGGGCTCCTCGGGCGGAGCCTCGGGGTCCGGCTCGGCCGGCGTCTCGGAGGCGACGACTGCCTCGGCGCCCTCCGACTCGGACTCGGCGGTGACGGCTAGCGCCTCGTCGTCGGTCGAGGCCTCGGCCTCGACGACCGGCTGCTCCTCGACCGGTTCGGTCTCCTCGGTGCGCTCGTCGTCGGCCACTAGCCCTCACCTCCCGCGGCGTTCGCCTCGCGCTCGACGCGGACCGTGAGGATGCGCGCGATCTCCCGCTTCGCCAGCTTCAGGCGCGCGGGATTCTCGAGGGCTCCGGTCGCGGACTGGAAGCGCAGGTTGAAGAGCTCCTGGCGGCGCTCGGACAGCGCCCGCTCGAGCTCGTCGTCGGTCATGTCTCGCAGCTGCTTAGCCTTCAAAGAGGTTCGCCTCTCTCTTCACGAATTTCGTCTTGACGGGGAGCTTGGTGCCGGCGAGGCGGAGCGCCTCCTTGGCGAGCGACTCGGGTACGCCGGCGAGCTCGAACATCACGCGGCCCGGCTTCACGACGGCGACCCAGTGCTCGGGCGAACCCTTGCCCGAACCCATGCGGGTCTCGGCGGGCTTCTGCGTGACCGGCTTGTCCGGGAAGACGTTGATCCAGACCTTCCCGCCGCGCTTGATCTTTCGGGTCATGGCGATTCGGGCGGCCTCGATCTGGCGGTTCGTCACCCAGCCGTCCTCGAGCGCCTTGATCCCGAAGTCGCCGTACTGGACAGCAGTCTGGCCCTTGGCCTGCCCGCGGCGGCGGCCTCGCTGGACCTTGCGGAATTTGGTCTTCTTCGGAAGGAGCATCAGCGGTCACCTCCAGCGCAGATCGCGCTTCCCGGCCGCGAAAATCGCGGCTCGCAAGGACGCAGGGAGCGCTCGTAGCCGGAGGCTACGGGTGCGACTGAGGACGCTGCGAGGCGCGAGTTTGCAGCGCCCCGGGAAGCCCGAGCTGTGATGGAGGGGGCCGCGACCATCAGTTATCGGTCTTCTCCGCCGACTCGTCGCCGGACTGGTCGAGCTTGGTCGGGTCCTCCTGCTGGGTCTTGGGCGTTGTCGACTCGGTCGCCTCGGCAACCGCCTCGGGCGTCGTCGGGGCCTCCGGCTGCACCTCTGGGAGCTCGCGGCCCTCGGCCGTCGTCGACTCCTCGTCGGTGCGCGGACGCTCGACGTTGTCCTGCCGCCCACCGCGGCCCTGCGCGCCGGCGCCGCCGCGGCGCCCACGGCGTGGACGGCGGTCGCGCACCGGGCCGAGGCCCTCGCGGTCGCCGCTCCCCCGGCGGCCGCCCTCGCGCGACGCGGACAGGCCCTCGGTCTTGCCACCGCGCCGCCGGGCGGTGTCCTGGTCGCCGAGCCGCGCGTCGCGCCGGCCGTCGACCGTCTCGTAGCCCTCGGGCATGATCTCGCCCTTGTTGATCCAGACCTTGACGCCGATCCGTCCGGTCGTCGTCTTCGCCTCGGCGAAGCCGTAGTCGATGTCCGCGCGGATCGTGTGCAGCGGGACGCGGCCCTCCGAGTAGCTCTCGGAACGGCTCATCTCTCCGCCGCCGAGCCGGCCGCCGCACTGAACCTTCACGCCCTGCGCGCCGGAGCGGATCGCCGAGGCAAGCGAGCGCTTCATCGCGCGGCGGAAGCTCACGCGGTTCTCGAGCTGCTCGGCGATCGACTGGGCAACGAGCTTCGCGTCGAGCTCGGGCCGCTTGATCTCGTTGATGTTGATGTGCACGTTCTTCCGGGTGAGCGCGTGCAGGTCGCGCCGCAGCGCATCGACCTCGGCGCCGGACTTCCCGATCACGATCCCCGGCCGCGCCGTGTAGATGTCGACCGTGATCCGCTGCTTGTCCTTGCGGATCAGGATGTCGCTCAGGCCGGCATGCGAGAGCTTCCCGAGGATGTGCTCGCGGATCTTGATGTCCTCCTGGAGCGCGTCCGCAAACTCCTTGTCGCCCGTGTACCAGTTGGACTTCCAGTCGTGGATGACGCCGACGCGCATCCCGCCGGGATGAATCTTCTGACCCATCAGGACTCCTCCGTCTTCTTCTTGCGCGGTGAGCGCTTCGGCTTGGGCTTCTCGGACTTCTCGGCGGCCGCCTTCGGCTTCGAGGCCGGCTTCTTCGCGGCGGCCGGCTTGCTGCTGCGCTTCGGCTTCTCCTGCGTCTCCTCGGCGGCGGGCGCCTCGGCGGCAGGGGCTGCGGCGGCGGCCTGCCGGCGGCGAGGCCGGCTCTCCGCGCCGTCGGTCTCGACCGGCGCGAGCCGGATCGTGACGTGGCAGGTGCGCTTCTTGATCCGCGCGACGCGGCCGCGCGCACGGGCGCGCCAGCGCTTGATGACGGGGCCCTCGTCCACGTACGCCGCGGAAACGATCAGGTCGTCCCCGAGCAGGCCGTGGTTCGCCTCCGCGTTCGCCACAGCCGACGCGAGGATCTTCTCCACCTCGCGGGCCGCCGCGCGCGGCGTGAACGCGAGCACGGTCCGAGCCTCGGGCACCGTCCGGCCGCGGATGTGCTCTACGACGAGGCGCGCCTTGCGCGGCGCGATCCGCAGGTACTGCGCGGACGCCCGCACCTCGGGGCGCTCCTCGACTGTCTGTGTCCTCGAGCGTGCCACGTCTACCTCTTGACGTCCGTCTTCCTGTCGCCGGAGTGGCCCCGGAAGGTCCGCGTCGGCGCGAACTCACCGAGCTTGTGACCGACCATCTGCTCCGAGATGAAGACAGGGACGTGCTTGCGGCCGTCGTGGACCGCGATCGTGTGCCCGACCATCTCCGGGAAGATCGTCGAGGCGCGCGACCAGGTCCGGATCATGTTTTTCGATCCGGAGTTGTTCATCTGCTCGATGCGGCTCATCAGCCGCTCCTCGACGTACGGGCCCTTGCGGGATGACCTGCTCAACTAGCGCTTCTCCTTGCCTCTCCGGCGCTGCCGGATGATCAGTGCGTCCGATTCCTTGTGCTTCGAGCGGGTGCGCTTGCCCAGCGTCGGCACGCCCCAGGGCGTCACCGGATGGCGTCCGCCCTTCGACTTGCCCTCGCCGCCGCCGTGCGGGTGGTCGACCGGGTTCATGGCCGAGCCGCGCACGGTTGGGCGCTTGCCGCGCCACCGGGTCCGTCCTGCCTTCCCCCCGGTGATGTTCTCGTGGTCGACGTTGCCGACCTGCCCCACCGTCGCGCGGGCCGCGAGCGGCACTCGCCGAAGCTCACCCGATGGTAGCCGCAGGATGCCGTGCCCCTCGTCCTTGCCGACGAGCTGGATCCCGGTGCCGGCCCCGCGGGCGAGCTTGCCGCCCTGGCCGGGCTTCAGCTCGACGTTGTGGACGAGGGTGCCGGTCGGGATGTTCGCGAGCGGGAGGGCGTTCCCCGGCTTGATGTCGGCGGTGGGGCCTGACTCGACGGTCGAGCCGACCCGCAGCCGCGCCGGGGCGAGGATGTACGACTTGGCGCCGTCGGCGTAGTGCAGGAGCGCGATGTTCGCCGACCGGTTCGGGTCGTACTCGATCGCCGCCACCTTGGCGGGCACGCCGTCCTTCGTCCGCTTGAAGTCGATGACGCGGTAGCGGCGCTTGTGCCCGCCTCCGCGGTGCCTGGTCGTGATGCGGCCCCTGTTGTTGCGGCCGCCCGTCTTCTTCACCGGCTCGAGCAGGCTCTTCTCCGGCTCCGTCTTGGTGACCTCCGCGAACTCGGAGACGGTCATGAAGCGGCGTCCGGGGCTCGTGGGCTTGAACTTTCGCGCCATCTCGCCTCCTAGACCTGCGCGCCTTCGAAGATCTCGATCGACTCGCCCTCGCGGAGCTGGACGATCGCCTTCTTCCAGCCGGGCTTGCGACCGCGGACCATCCCGCGGCGCTTCGGCTTCGGCCGGACGTGGATGACGTTGACGTTCTCGACCTTGACGTCGAAGAGCTCCTCGACCGCTTGGCGGATCTGCGTCTTGTGCGCGTCCGGATGCACGCGGAAGGAGTACTTCCGGTCCTCGATCAGGCTGTAGCTCTTCTCCGAGACCACCGGCGCAAGCAGGACCTCGTTGGGGTGGAGGCTCATGCTGCCCCCCTCCGCTCGAGCGCCTCGCGCGCACCCTCGGTCACGAGCAGCGCGCGCGCCCAGACGAGCGCAGCGACCTCGACGTCGGCCGGCGTGATCACCAGCACGCGCTCGAGGTTCCGGAAGGACTTGATGAGCGCTTCCTCCTCCTCCGTGACGATCACGAGCACCGGAGCCTGCTGCCCCCAGCCCTCGAGGAGGCCGGCTGCCTGCTTCGTCGACGGCTCTCCGAAGACGTCGCCGTCCACGAAGGCGAGTGTGCCCTCCTTCGCGTGCGCCGAGAGCGCGGCACGGAAGGCGGCCTTCCTGGCCTTCTTGTTCACCTTGACGCCGAAGCTCGTGCGCGGTTGGAAGGCGGCGCCGCCGCCCGTCCAGTGTGGAGCGCGCGTCGTGCCCGCCCGGGCGCGACCCGTCCCCTTCTGTCGCCACGGCTTGCCGCGGCCGCCGGCGACGAGCCCGCGACTCTTCACCGCCCGGGTGCCGGCGCGATCGCTCGCCAGCTCGGCGCGCACGGTCTCGTGTACGAGATGCGGCTTGACGTCGGCGCCGAAGGTGCCCTCCTCGAGCGTGACGTCCTTCGACTTCTTGCCGGAGACGTCCAGCAGCGGAGCCTTGGGACTAGCCACCGCGCACCTCCTCGCGGATCTCCACGATCGCGTTCTTCGGGCCTGGAACGGCCCCCTTCACGAGGATCAGGTTCTCCTCCGGGTCGACCGAGTGCACGCGCAGGCCGATCTGCGTCGCGCGCTTGCCGCCGAGGCGGCCGGCCATCTTCTGCCCCCTGAAGACGCGCGAAGGTGTCGCCGAGGCCCCGATCGAGCCCGGAGCACGGACGTTGTGCGAGCCGTGCGAAACAGGCCCACGGCTGAAGTTGTGCCGCTTGATGGTGCCTGCGAACCCCTTGCCGATCGACACCCCCGTCACCTTGACCCGGTCGCCCGGCTCGAAGGTCTCGACGGTGACGGTCTCGCCCTCCGTATAGACGTGCGGGCCGCGGATCTCGACGAGCCGACGGTGCGGCCCGACGCCGGCCTTCTGCAGCGTCCCGAGCTTCGGCTTCGAGAGCTTCCTCTCGGCCACCTCGTCGAACGCGAGCTGGACCGCGTCGTAGCCGTCCGCGTCCTGCGTGCGGATGGCGACGACGGGGCACGGCCCTGCCTGGATGACGGTGACGGGCGTGACGGCGCCGGTCTCCTCGTCGAAGACCTGCGTCATCCCGAGCTTTCTCCCCACGATCCCCTTCACGCGCTCCTCCGGCCTACAACTTGATCTCGATGTCGACGCCCGCCGGCAGGTCGAGGCGCATGAGCGAGTCGACCGTCTTCGGGGTTGGGCTGTGGATGTCGATCAGCCGCTTGTGCGTCCGGATCTCGAAGTGCTCCCGTGAGTCCTTGTCCTTGAACGGGCTCCGGATCACGGTGTAGACGTTCTTCTCCGTCGGCAGCGGCACGGGCCCGGTGATGGTCGCGCCGGTGCGCGTCGCCGTCTCGACGATCGACGCCGCCGAGCGGTCGAGTGCCTGATGGTCGTAGCCCTTCAGGCGGATTCGGATCTTCGACTGCGGCACCGGCGCTTCCCTCGCTTCCTACCTGACGATCTCGGTGACGACGCCCGCACCGACGGTGCGGCCGCCCTCGCGGATTGCGAACCGGAGGCCCTGATCCATCGCGATCGGCTGGATCAGCTCGATCTCCATGTTCGTGTTGTCGCCCGGCATGACCATCTCCTGGCCCTCCGGGAGCTTGATCGAGCCGGTCACGTCCGTCGTCCGGAAGTAGAACTGCGGCCGGTAGCCGTTGAAGAACGGCGTGTGGCGGCCACCCTCGTCCTTCGACAGGACGTAGACCTCGGCCTTGAAGTGCGTGTGCGGGGTGATCGACCCCGGCTTCGCGACGACCTGGCCGCGCTCGACCTCCTCGCGCTTCGTCCCGCGCAGGAGCACGCCGGCGTTGTCGCCCGCCTGGGCGAAGTCCAGCGTCTTGTTGAACATCTCCAGCCCGGTGACGACCGTCTTCTGCGTCTCCTCCTTGATGCCGATGATCTCGACCTCTTCGCCGGAGTTGATCTGCCCCTGCTCGATCCGGCCGGTGACGACGGTGCCGCGGCCCGTGATCGTGAAGACGTCCTCGATCGGCATCAGGAACGGCTTGTCGGTGTCGCGCGTCGGCTCCGGGATGTAGGAGTCGACGGCCTCCATGAGCTCGAGGATCTTCTTGCTGTGCTCCTCGTCGCCCTCGAGCGCCTTCAGCGCCGACCCGGCGATGACCGGGATCTCGTCGCCCGGGAACTCGTAGGCGGAGAGCAGCTCGCGCACCTCCATCTCGACGAGCTCGAGCAGCTCGGGGTCGTCGACCATGTCGGACTTGTTGAGGAAGACGACGATCGACGGCACCTCGACCTGGCGGGCGAGCAGGATGTGCTCGCGCGTCTGCGGCATCGGGCCGTCCGCGGCCGATACGACCAGGATCGCGCCGTCCATCTGGGCGGCGCCCGTGATCATGTTCTTGATGTAGTCCGCGTGACCCGGGCAGTCGACGTGCGCGTAGTGACGGTTCGCCGTCTCGTACTCGACGTGCGACGTGTTGATCGTGATGCCGCGCTGGCGCTCCTCGGGAGCGTTGTCGATCTCGTCGAAGCTCTTGACGGCCGTGTTGCCGCCGGCCTCGGCGAGCACCTTCGTGATCGCGGCGGTCAGGGTCGTCTTGCCGTGGTCGATGTGACCGATCGTGCCGACGTTGACGTGCGGCTTGGTGCGCTCGAACTTCTGCTTGGCCATCTGTTCCCTTTCCCTTCCCTTCCGTTGCTCGCGCTCTGAGAGTCTCCAGGACGCGTAGCGTTTCCGTTAGCCCTGCGAGTCGACGAGCTCGCTCGCGATCGACTGAGGGACTTCCTCATATCGCTCGAATTGCATGGTGAACGTCGCCCGGCCCTGCGTCGTCGAGCGCAGGTCGGTGGCGTAGCCGAACATGGCGGCAAGCGGGACGCGGGCCCTGATGACCTGCGCGTTGCCTCTCGGCTCCAGATTCTCGATGCGGCCGCGCCGCGCGTTCAGGTCGCCCATGACGTCGCCGAGGTACTCCTCGGGCGTGACGACCTCGACGGCCATCACCGGCTCGAGCAACTTCGGCTTCGCCCGCTTCATCGCCTCCTTGAAGGCCATCGAGCCGGCGACCTTGAACGCCATCTCGCTCGAGTCGACCTCGTGGTACGAGCCGTCGACGAGCTCGACGCGGACGTCCACGACCGGGTAGCCGGCGAGGATCCCGGACTCCATCGCCTCCTGGATGCCGAGGTCGACCGCGGGGATGTACTCGCGCGGGATCCGGCCGCCGACGATCTTGTCGAGGAACTCGTAGCCCTCGCCAGGCTGGGCGGGCTCGAGGTTGATGATCGCGTGGCCGAACTGCCCGCGGCCGCCTGTCTGGCGGACGAAGCGGCCTTCGACCTTCTGGACCGGGTTGGAGACGGTCTCGCGATAGGCGACCTGCGGCCGGCCGACGTTCGCGTCGACGTTGAACTCGCGCGTCAACCGGTCGACGATGATCTCCAGGTGCAGCTCGCCCATCCCGGAGATGAGCGTCTGCCCCGTCTCCTCGTCGCTCTGGACGCGGAACGTCGGATCCTCCTCGGCCAGGCGCTGCAGCGCGGTCGCGAGCTTGTCCTGGTCGCCCTTCGTCTTCGGCTCGACGGCGACGGCGATCACCGGGTCCGGGAAGGTCATCGACTCGAGGACGATCGGCGCGGTGTCTGTGGCGAGCGTCTCGCCGGTCGTCGTCTGCTTCAGCCCGACGATGGCGGCGATCTCGCCGGCGCCGATCTCCTGCCGCTCCTCCCGGTGGTTCGCGTGCATCTGAAGGATGCGACCGATCCGCTCCGTCTTGTTGTTCGTCGTGTTCACGACGCGGTCGCCGGAGTTGACCTGGCCCGAATACACGCGGATGTAGGTGAGCTTGCCGACGTACGGGTCCGACATGACCTTGAAGGCGAGGGCGGAGAAAGGCTCGTCCATCGCCGGGCGCCGTGAGAGCTCGTGCTCGGTGCGCGGGTCGACGCCGTGCACGGGCGGGACGTCCAGCGGGCTCGGGAGGAAGTCGATGACGGCGTCGAGGAGCGGTTGCACGCCCTTGTTCTTGAACGCGGAGCCGAGCAGCACCGGCGTCACGCTGATGTCGAGCGTCGCGGCGCGGAGCGCGCGGCGGAGCATCTCGGGCGTCACCGTCGCCTCGTCCTCGAGGTAGCTCTCCATGAGCTCGTCGTCGTGGTCGGCGACCGAGTCGATCAGCTGGTGGTGGTACTCGTTCGCCTGCTCGACCAGCTCGGGCGGGATGTCGCCGATCTCCATGTTGGTGCCGAGGTCGTCGCCGTAGGTGATCGCGCGCATCTCGACCAGGTCGACGACGCCGCGGAAGTGCTCCTCCTGGCCGATCGGGAGCTGGACGGGCACCGGGTGGGCGCCGAGGCGGTCGACCATCGACTGCACCGAGGCGAAGAAGTCCGCGCCGGTACGGTCCATCTTGTTGATGAATGCGATGCGCGGAACCTGATACCGGTCCGCCTGCCGCCACACCGTCTCGGACTGCGGCTCGACACCGGCGACGCCGTCGAAGACGGCGACCGCGCCGTCGAGGACGCGCAGGCTGCGCTCCACCTCCACCGTAAAGTCCACGTGCCCGGGCGTATCGATGATGTTGATGCGGAAATCACGCCAGAACGCCGTCGTGGCGGCCGACGTGATCGTGATCCCCCGCTCCTGCTCCTGCGCCATCCAGTCCATCGTCGCGGCGCCCTCGTGCACCTCGCCCATTTTGTGGGTGCGGCCGGTGTAGTAGAGGATCCGCTCGGTCGTCGTGGTCTTGCCCGCATCGATGTGGGCCATGATCCCGATGTTCCGGACCTTCTCGAGGGTGGCGGGAGCCTTCGGTGCCTGCGTCGCCATCCCGGTTACCACCTGTAGTGCGCGAAGGCCTTGTTCGCCTGCGCCATCCGGTAGAGGTCGTCCTTGCGCTTGAAGGCCCCGCCCTGCTGCTCGATCGCGTCGAGCAGCTCGCCGGCGAGCTTCGCGGCCATGCCCTTCTCGCGCCGGTCGCGCGAGAACGTCACGAGCCAGCGGATCGCGAGAGTCCGGGCGCGGCGCGCCGGCACCTCGACGGGCACCTGGTAGTTCGCGCCGCCGACGCGTCTCGACCGGGTCTCGAGGACCGGCGTGACCGACTTAACAGCCTGCTCGAGCACCTCGACCGGCTGCTTGCCGGACCGCTCGGAGGCGATCGCGAGAGCGTCGTAGACGATTTTCTCTGCGGTGCTCTTCTTGCCGTCGAGCATCACCTTGTTGATCAGCTGGCTGACCAGGCGTGAGTTGTAGAGGGGGTCCGGCGAGAGCTCGCGGACCTGGATCTCGGCCCGGCGCGGCATTACGCGCCCTTCTTGGCGCCGTATTTGGAGCGCGCCTGCTTACGATCGGAGACGCCGGCCGTGTCCAGCGCGGCGCGGATGACCTTGTACCGGATGCCCGGCAGGTCCTTGACGCGGCCGCCGCGGATCAGCACGACGGAGTGCTCCTGCAGGTTGTGACCCTCGCCGGGGATGTAGGTCGTGACCTCCATCCCGTTCGTCAGCCGGACGCGGGCGACCTTGCGCAGAGCCGAGTTCGGCTTCTTCGGCGTGGTCGTGTACACGCGCGTGCAGACGCCCCGCTTCTGCGGCGCGCCGCGGAGGGCAGGGGTCTTGGTCTTGGACTTGGGCTTGACCCGACCCTTGCGCACAAGCTGATTGACGGTGGGCACTGACTCCCTTCGAGGACTTCCTGACAGGACAAAGGTTGGCCGGGCATCCCGCCCTGCCAACCGAGCCGCAGCATGGTAGCGAAGCACGTATGGCCCGTCAAACGCTTGAAATGGGCGAAAACGCCCTGGTCAGACGGGGAGTTTGCGCGTTCGGACCCATAGCGTGCGTGCCAAAAGGGAACTACAGTGAGCCTGGGCCGGGAGCCGGGATCAGGCACTGCGGCGGCCTGAGAAAAGGATGCGAAGAGGGATAAGGACGAGAGTGGGCCTGGCCCCGTGAGCGACGCCCTTGGCTGGGCGATCTTCGGAGGCGTCCTCGCCGTGCTCGCGCTCGTGTTCCTGGTGCTACTGCTGCGCGAGCGGAGGGCGGCCGATCAGCGCTTCGCGCTCGTCGTGCAGGAGCTCACGGCCCGCATGGACGGGATGATGAAGGAGCTCCAGTCTGCGATCGACCGGACGAGCGAGGACGACCGGCGCGGCCGGGTCCTCGGGGAGCTCGGCGGCTCGATCGACCTCGACGAGGTCCTCACGCGCGTGCTCGAGGCGGCCGGCGCGATCCGCGGCGTCGACGCCGCCCTCGTCCTGCTACCCGGGCCGACCGGCGAGAAGCCGATCATCGCCACGGTCGGGCTCTCGACCGAGGAGGCGGAGCGCCAGGCCGTCGCCGGGCCGCCGGACGGGCGGGAGGCGCGCTCGCTGAAGATCTCCTACGAGTACCCGTCGGGCGCCGAGATCGACGACGGCGACCTGATCCGCCAGGGGCTCGCCGTGCCGATCCCGGGGGAGACGGGGCCCGTCGGCTTCCTGTCCGTCTTCAGCCGCTCGGCGGCATACGCATTCGCGGACGGCGACCGGGCTGCGCTCGAGGATCTCGCCGTGCGCGCCGGGCCGGCGATCGACAACGCACGCAGGTTCCGCGAGGCCCGGCAGCTCGCCGACCTCGATGCGCTGACGGGCCTCCACAACCGGCGGTATTTCCACGAGACGCTCGGCCGCGAGGTCGCCCGCGCCCACCGCTACGGCCGCCGACTCGCGCTCGTGGTCTTCGACCTCGACGACTTCAAGGCGATCAACGACCGCATCGGGCACCTCGCCGGCGACGCCGTGCTCGCGGAGGTGGCCGAGCGCGTTCGAACGGTCGTCCGCTCCGCCGACATCGCGTGCCGCGTCGGCGGTGACGAGTTCGGGATCATCCTCCCGGAGTCCACGCTGGCGGATGCGGAGCAGCTCTCGAGGCGGATGCAGCAGGCGGTCGCCTCGCGCCCGATCGGCGACGTCGGCAGCCTGGCCCTGTCGGCGGGCGCCGCCGACCTTCGCCCGGAGGACGACGGCGCGACCTTCTTCAAGCGCGCCGACGACGCCCTCTACCAGGCGAAGGAGGGCGGCAAGGCCGATGTCGTCGCGGCATCGGCTCCGGACGCTGGCGCGTCCGATCGCCTCGCCTGACTCGGCGAAAGTCTCACGACTTTCGCCGAACGTATGAAGCCGGGCGGCGCTCCCGCGCCGCGCGGCCCAGACGCCCTCGGCGGATGCGCTAACGGACACCCGTTCAGGCTGAACCGGCAAAGCCCGTTCAGCGGCGATCTCGCCGACGGGCCGGCTTTGCCGGTTCGTCCACGGCGGCAGCTAGAGACGGAAGCTCCGAGCCCAAGTACGCCACGGCCCGCCGGAGGCGGGCCATGGCTTCAAAGGGTCGGAGAAAGTCGTGAGACTTTCTCCGAAACGCGCGACGTTCTAGGTGGCGTCTTCGTCCAGAGGAGAGTCCAGCTCGGGCGTTTCGATGGCCTCCGTGCTCTCGAGAGCAGCATCGCCGTCCGGCTCGATCGTGCCGCCGAAATCGAGGCCGAGATCGGAGAGGCTCGCGCCGTCGCCGCCGTCTGCCCCGATCTCCTGCAGGGCAGCCAGCAGCTGCTCCTCGGACTCGGGCCGGCGGTAGGCCGACAGCGGCACCTTCTCGGCGGGCTTGATCTCGACGGTCCGGTACTGCTTGAGGCCGGTCGCCGCCGGGATCAGCTTCCCGATGATCACGTTCTCCTTCAGGCCGAGGAGCTGGTCGACCTTGCCCTCGATCGCGGCGTCCGTGAGCACCTTGGTGGTCTCCTGGAACGACGCGGCCGAGAGGAACGACTCCGTCGCGAGCGATGCCTTCGTGATCCCCAGGATCAGCGGCTCGAACGTGGCCTGCTCGCGCTTCTCCTTCTTCACGCGCGCGTTCTCCCGTTCGAAGACGACCTTGTCGACGAGCTGGCCGGGCAGGAGATCGGTGTCGCCCGGGGTGTCGACGCGGACCTTCTTGAGCATCTGCCGGACGATCAGCTCGATGTGCTTGTCGTGGATCTCGACGCCCTGCGACTTGTAGACGCGCTGCACCTCCGAGACGAGGTAGAGCTCCGTCGCCGTCGAGCCCTTGAGCCGGAGCAGGTCGGCCGGGGTCCGCGAGCCCTCGTGAAGGGCGTCGCCCGGCTCGACCTCCTGGCCCGCCTCGACGAGCAGGCGCGTCCGGCGCGGGAGCTGGTACGCGGTCGGCTCCTCGCCGTCCGGCGTGTGGATCAGCACCTTCGGCCCGCGCTCGGTCTGCTCGATCTCGACCCGGCCGCCGACCTCGGCGAGCTTCGCCGCGCCCTTCGGGCTCCGCGCCTCGAAGATCTCGACGACGCGTGGAAGGCCGTGCGTGATGTCCGCGCCGGCGACGCCACCGGTGTGGAACGTCCGCATCGTCAGCTGGGTTCCGGGCTCGCCGATCGACTGCGCGGCGATGATCCCGACCGCATCGCCGATCTCGGCCATCCCGCCCGTGGCGAGGAAGAGCCCGTAGCACTGGCGGCACACGCCGAACTCGCTGCGGCACTTGAGCACCGAGCGGACCGGCAGGGTCGCCTCCTCGGCGGCCTCGCCGAGCTGCTCGGCGATGTCCCGCAGCAGCGGCATCGTGACGAGCGCGCCCTTCTCCGCGAGCACCGTCTTGCCGGGCTTCCCGCTCGCGAGCGGCTTATGCACCTCCTCGAGGACGATGCGGCCGAGGAGGCCCTTGTTGAGCTGGCCCTCGCTGAAGAGCGGCAGCTCGACGCCTTCCTTCGTCTTGCAGTCGTCCTCGCGGATGATCACGTCCTGCGCGACGTCGACGAGACGCCGGGTCAGGTAGCCCGAGTCGGCGGTGCGAAGCGCGGTGTCGGCGAGGCCCTTCCGGGCTCCGTGCGTCGAGATGAAGTACTCGAGCACCGACAGGCCCTCCATGAAGTTCGCCTGGATCGGGCGCTCGATGATCTCGCCCTTCGGATTCGCCATCAGGCCGCGCATGCCGGCGAGCTGGCGGATCTGCTTGAACGATCCGCGCGCTCCCGAGTTGGCCATCATGTAGATCGGGTTGAGCTTCCGGAGGTTGGCCTCCATGGCGTCCGCCACGGCGTCCGTCGCCTCCGTCCAGATGTCGATGATCGACTCCTTGCGCTCCTCCTCGGTGATGAGGCCCCGCTCGTACTGCTGCTCGACGACGCCGACCCGCTCCTCGTAAGAGGCGAGGATCGACTGCTTGTCGGGCGGGATGACGATGTCGTTCTTCGACACCGTGACGCCCGCCTGCGTCGCATGCTTGAAGCCGAGCGACTTGATCGTGTCGAGCACCCCGGCGATCAGGTGTGGCCCGTATCGCGCCGCGAGGTCGGAGATGAAGTCGTCCATCTCCTTCTTCGACAGCGTGCGGTTGACGAACGGGAACTCCTCGAGCTCCTCCTCGCCGTCGTCGAGGGCGTCCGCGAGCGCGCGCCGGACCTCGAGGGTGAAGATCATGCGGCCGGCGGTCGTCAGGACAACCTCGTCGGAGTCCTGGGCCCGGTACTCGATCGGGTCCTGGAGCTTGATCTGGTGCGCCTCGAGCGCGAACTCGACCTCCTCCTCGGACCGGAACCGCTTGATTCCGTCGACGCCGAGGTCCTTGGCCAGCTTCTCCGCGGTCGTCTCGGTCAGGTCGTGCTCGGAGTACGTCAGGAAGTAGCCGCCGAGGACCATGTCCTGCGTGGGCGTCGCCAGCGGCCGTCCGCTCGCGGGCGAGAGGACGTTGTTCGACGAGAGCATCAGGATCCGCGCCTCGGCCTGCGCCTCCGCCGACAGCGGCAGGTGCACGGCCATCTGGTCGCCGTCGAAGTCCGCGTTGAACGCGTGGCAGACGAGCGGGTGGACCTGGATCGCCTTGCCTTCGACGAGCACCGGCTCGAACGCCTGGATGCCCAGGCGGTGGAGCGTCGGCGCGCGGTTCAGGAGCACCGGATGCTCGGCGATGACCTCCTCGAGGACGTCCCAGACCTCGGGCGTCATCGAGTCGACGTACTTCTTCGCCGCCTTGATGTTCTGGACGGCCTTGCGCTCGACGAGCCGGCTCATGATGAACGGCTTGAAGAGCTCGAGGGCCATCAGCTTCGGTAGGCCGCACTGGTGGAGCTTCAGGTACGGCCCGGCAACGATGACCGAGCGGCCGGAGTAGTCGACGCGCTTCCCGAGCAGGTTCTGCCGGAAGCGGCCCTGCTTGCCCTTGAGCATGTCGGAGAGCGACTTCAGCGGACGGTTGCCCGGGCCGGTGACGGCGCGGCCCCGGCGGCCGTTGTCGAACAGGGCGTCGACGGCCTCCTGGAGCATCCGCTTCTCGTTGTTGACGATGATCTCCGGCGCGCCGAGGTCCAGGAGCCGCTTGAGGCGGTTGTTCCTGTTGATGACCCGGCGGTACAGGTCGTTCAGGTCGCTCGTCGCGAAGCGGCCGCCGTCGAGCTGGACCATCGGGCGGAGCTCCGGCGGGATCACCGGAACCGCCTCGAGGATCATCCACTCCGGCCGGTTGTCGGACTTGATGAACGCGTTGACGACCTTCAGCCGCTTGATCGCGCGCTGCTGCTTCTGCCCCTTCGACGTCTTGATGATCTCGCGCAGGGACGCGGCCTCGGCGTCGAGGTCGAGGTCCTTGAGCAGGTCGCGGATCGCCTCGGCGCCCATGCCGCCCGTGAAGTACTGGCCGAACCCGTACGGCGAGCCGAACCGGTCCTTGAGCTCACGGAAGATCTGCTCGTCGTTGACGATCTGCTTCGGGGCGAGTTCCCGGAAGGTGTCCCAGGTTTCCTGCAGGCGCCGCTTCGAGTCCTCGGCGGCGTCGCGGGCGTCCTGGCGCCGGGACTCCATGTCGAGGTACATCTCGCGAACCTTCAGCGCCCACTGGACGAGCGCGTCGAGGTCCTCCTTCTGGATCTTCCCGTCCGTCCGCAGGCAGAGGTCGTTCGCCTTCTCGCGGATCTCGTCCGGCGAGCCGAGCTCCGGCAACGCCTCGACGAGCTCGCGGAGCAGCCCGTTGCCGAGCTCCCGCGCCTTCTCGAGGTTCTTCTGGTCGACGCCGGAGACGAGCTCTGCATCCCCGCCCTCGAGCTCCGCGCCCGTCAGCAGTGCGTCCTGGATCTTGTTGATGTGCTTCGTGACCGCGCCCTTCTTCGAGCCGGTCGCCTTGGCGGCGTCCTTGAAGAGCTTCCGCAGCGCCTCCTCGGTCTGGATCGCGGCCGTGGCGACCTGCTCCAGCTCGCGGTTCGACAGCCGGCGGTCGTCGCGGATCGCCGAGCTGCGGACGAGCTCGCGGATCTTCTTCGAGTCCTCGGTCGTGATCTCGTTGGCGACCTCGACGAACATGCCGCCGACGAGCTCACGGGACTCCTCGAGCGTCGGGATACCCTGCTCCTCGGCCCAGTTGTTCAGGCCGCGGACCCAGAACTCGTCGTCCTCGTCGAAGTTCCGCTCCTTGCCCTTCGTGAAGTACTCGCGGCGCCGCTTCAGCCGGTCTTCGAGTGCGGCAAGCGCCTCCTCGCGGTCGACGTCGATGCGCTCGTACTCCGCGGTGACCTTGTCCTCGAGATCGTTCAGGTCCTTCTGACGCGCCTCGTTGTCGACCGACGTGACGATCGACGCGGCGAAGTACAGGACCTTCTCGAGCTCGCGCGGGGCGATGTCGAGCAGGTACCCGATCCGGCTGGGGACGCCCTTGAAAAACCAGATGTGCGAGACGGGCGCGGCCAGGTCGATGTGGCCCATGCGCTCACGGCGAACCTTCTGGCGCGTCACCTCGACGCCGCAGCGCTCGCAGATGATGCCCTTGTAGCGGACGCGCTTGTACTTGCCGCAATAGCACTCCCAGTCCTTCGTGGGACCGAAGATGCGCTCGCAGAAGAGGCCGTCGCGCTCGGGCTTGAGCGTGCGGTAGTTGATCGTCTCGGGCTTGGTGACCTCACCCGAGGACCAGTCTCGGATCTGCTTGCTCGAGGCGAGCCCGATCCGGATGGCGTCGAATTCGTTGATGTCGATCAAGTGGTGCCCCTCTCGCTGCTTGGGTTACTAAGAATCACTCTGAGGGCCGTAGGCCTTATTCCTCGAGCTCGACTTCTTCTGCGAGCGGGCCGGCCTGCTCCTCGGCCTCCTCGACGGCCGCGTCCGCCGCGCCGAGGTTCGGGTCGGCGACGTCGACGAGGGTCTCGTCGGCCGGGAGCACCATCTCGCCGTCCTGGTCGACGCGCTCCTGGCCCTCCTCGGCCTCCTCGGCCGTCGGCTCGCGGGCCGCGGCCCGCAGCGACCCCGGCGACAGGTCGATGCCAAGCTCCTCCGCGGCGCGGAGCAGCTCGTCCTCCTCCTCGCGCACCTCGACCTCCGCGCCCTCCTCCGAGAGGACGTCCACGTCGAGCGCGAGCGACTGCATCTCCTTCAGCAGCACCTTGAAGGACTCGGGGATCGACGGCTCGGCGATGTTCTCGCCCTTGACGATCGCCTCGTAGGCCTTGACCCGTCCGACCGTGTCGTCGGACTTGATGGTGAGCATCTCCTGGAGGGTGTACGCGGCGCCGTACGCCTCGAGCGCCCAGACCTCCATCTCGCCGAAGCGCTGGCCGCCGAACTGCGCCTTGCCGCCCAGCGGCTGCTGGGTGACGAGCGAGTAGGGGCCCGTGCTCCGCGCGTGGATCTTGTCGTCCACGAGGTGGAGCAGCTTCAGGATGTACATGTAGCCGACGGTGATCTTGTTCTCGTAGGGCGCGCCGCTCTTGCCGTTGAAGAGCCGGAGCTTCCCGGAGCACCGGCGTCCCTCCGGCCGCTTCTCGTCGACCACGAACTTGATCGGCGAGTCCGGGTTCTGCTTCGTCCACTCGACGAGCGCGTCGTCGACGTCCTCCGGCGTGGCGCCGTCGAACACCGCGGTCGCGACCGGCGTCGGCTCGCCGTTTCCGTTGCCCTCCTCGCTGAAGACGCCGCGGGCGGCGGCCCAGCCGAGATGCGTTTCGAGGATCTGGCCGATGTTCATCCGGCTCGGGACGCCCAGCGGGTTGAGGACGACGTCGACGGGCGTGCCGTCCTCGAGGAACGGCATGTCCTCCTCGGCGACGATCTTCGCGATGACGCCCTTGTTCCCGTGGCGGCCGGCGAGCTTGTCGCCCTCGGCGATCTTGCGCTTCTTCGCGACGTAGACGCGGACGAGCTCGTTCACGCCCGGCGGCAGGTCGTCACCGGCGTCGCGGGAGAAGGTCTTGACGTCGATGACCTTGCCGCCCTCGCCGTGCGGAACCTTGAGCGAGGTGTCGCGAACCTCACGCGCCTTCTCCTTGAAGATCGCGCGGATCAGCTTCTCCTCCGCGGTCAGCTCGGTCTCGCCCTTCGGCGTGACCTTGCCGACGAGCAGGTCTCCTGAGCCGACCTCGGCGCCGATCCGCACGACGCCGCGCTCGTCGAGGTCCTTGAGGGACTCCTCCGAGCGGTTCGGGATGTCGCGCGTGATCTCCTCGTCGCCGAGCTTCGTCGAGCGGGCGTCGATCTCGTACTCGTGGATGTGGATCGACGAGAGCACGTCGTCCTTGACGAGGCGCTCGGAGATGACGATCGCGTCCTCGAAGTTGTAGCCCTCGAACGGCATGAAGGCGACCAGCAGGTTCTTGCCGAGCGCAAGCTCGCCGAGCGACGTCGAGCTGCCGTCGGCCAGCACCTGGCCGGCCTTGATCCTCTCGCCGAGACCGACGATCGGGCGCTGGTGCATCAGCGTGCCCTGGTTCGACCGCATGAACTTCGTCATGTCGTACGAGTCCTTGCCGTCCTTGGTCTCGACGACGATCTTCTCAGCGTCGACGTCCACGACCGCGCCGGCGTTCTCGGCGACGACGACGTCGCCCGTGTCGACCGCGGCGCGGTACTCGAGCCCGGTGCCGACGAGGGGCGGCTCGGTGATCATCAGCGGCACGGCCTGCCGCTGCATGTTCGCGCCCATGAGCGCGCGGTTCGCGTCGTTGTGCTCGAGGAACGGGATCAGGGCCGTCGCGACCGAGACGATCTGCGCCGGCGCGACGTCCATGTACTCGATGTCCTTCGGCGCCGCCATCACGGCCTCGCCCTCCTTCGACCGGCAGAGCACCTGGTCGTGGAGGAACTTCCCCGTCTTGTCGTCGACCCGCTCCGAGGCCTGCGCGATCGTGTACTGCGCCTCCTCGGCGGCGTCCAGGTAGACGATGTCGTCGGTCACCTTGCCGTTCGTCACCTTCCGGTACGGCGTCTGGATGAAGCCAAACTCGGAGACGGTCGCGAACGACGCGAGCGAGCCCATCAGGCCGATGTTCGGGCCTTCCGGCGTCTCGATCGGGCACATGCGGCCGTAGTGCGTCGGGTGGACGTCGCGGACCTCGATCGGCGCGCGCTCCCGCGTGAGGCCGCCGGCCCCGAGCGCCGACAGGCGCCGCCGGTGCGTGAGCCCGGCGAGGGAGTTCGTCTGGTCCATGAACTGCGAGAGCTGAGAGGAGCCGAAGAACTCCTTCAGCGCCGCGACGACGGGCCGGATGTTGATGATGGTCTGCGGCGTGATGGTGTCGACGTCCTCCGTCGTCATCCGCTCGCGGACGACCCGCTCCATCCGGTACAGCCCGACGCGGAACGCCTCCTGGATCAGCTCGCCGACGGTCCGGAGCCGCCGGTTGCCGAAGTGCTCGTACTCGTCGAGCTCGCCCCGGAGCGGCTCACGCGAGAGCGTGACCGCGTCGGCGGCGTAGTCCTTCGAGTCCTCGGGCACGCCGAGCATCGTCGGCAGCTGCACGAGCTTGCGGACGAGCGAGAGGATGTCCTGCGTCGTCAAGACGCGGACGTCGTCGGGCACGTCGACCGCGAGCCGCTGGTTCAGCTTGTAGCGGCCCACCTTCGTGAGGTCGTAGCGCTTCGGGTCGAAGAAGAGCGAGTTGAGCAGGTTGCGGGCGTTCTCCACCGTGGGCGGCTCGCCGGGCCGCTGCTTCTTGAAGACCTCGACGAGAGCCTGCTCCTCGCTCTCGGTCGTGTCCTTCTCGAGCGTGAGCTGGATGTAGGTCGAGTTGTCGAAGAGCTTGAGCAGCGCCTCGTTCGTGCTCGTGTCGAGTTCGAACCCCGTGTTCGGGTCCTGCGCCGGCAGCGCCCGGAGCAGCGTCGTGATCGGCAGCTTCCGCTTCCGGTCGATGCGGGCGTAGACGATGCCCTTCTTGTCGATCTCGAGCTCGAGCCAGGAGCCGCGCGACGGCATCAGGTTCGCGGTGAAGACCTGCTTGGTCGCGTCCTTGGGCTCCATCAGGTAGGCGCCCGGGCTGCGGACGAGCTGCGTGACGATGACGCGCTCGGTGCCGTTGATGATGAACGTGCCGGAGTCGGTCATCATCGGGAAGTCCCCCATGAAGACCGTCTGCTCGCGGATCTCGCCCGTCTCCTTGTTGACGAAGCGCACCGTCATGGAGAGCGGAACCTGGTACGTCAGGTCCTTCTCGCGGCACTCCTGCAGCGAGAACGGCGGATCACCGAACTTGTACTCCCCGAACTCCACGGCGAGCGTGCCGGTGTAGTCCTCGATCGGCGAGATGTCGTCGATTGTCTCCCGAAGACCTTCGTCCATGAACCACCGGAAGGAGGCCTTCTGGATGTCGATCAGGTTGGGGAGGTCGAGAACGTGCTTCAGGCGCGAAAAACTCTTGCGCGGGCGAGGCGCAACAACCCCTCTACTCAACTATGAAGCCTCCCTTAAAAACGGCTTGGGTGATGGAGAACTGCAGGCGGACGGTCGACGGCCGGAACCGGCCAGCTTACCGAAACAGGACAAGCCTGCGCAAGGGCCGGGCCGCCCTTGGCGCAGTGCCCAGCAGTGTAGCAGCGGCCGGTACGGCCCGCGGGCTGGACTTTTTCCCGCAAAGTGGGACAATCGGCGAGCCGTTAGGGGGACGCACGAAGTACGAGGCCGCGTCGAACACGCTCTACGTCTGCGACGGCTCGGCCTGGCAACCGCATTACGCGGCCCACACGGGAACGAGGGGCCGGCGGCCCGGCCCCTCGTCGACGGTTGGTCCTAGTCGGACTCGGGTGCGGGCGTGGCCGGCCTCGCCGGACGCGCCAGCACGAGGCGCGCGAGGAGCGTCAAGCTTCCCGCAGTCTCGCCCGGCTTGCATCGTGCGAGAACCATCAGCCGGTCGTCCTTGACGAGATCGGACAGCGCGGCCGGGCCCTGCTTGCCGCGCCGTTTGATCCGCGTCTTGTCGTCGACGCTGATGGTCTGCTCGCCCTTCAGCGCCCGGCCGTGCCGGTTCGCCTTCAGGACGTTCATCCCCTCAGCCCGAGCACCGGTCCCCAAGGGGGTCACCCGGGGTCGACATCGAGAAGATCGCCATCCGCTCACGGACCCCCGCTCGACCGCGGACGGTGTCCACGGAGCGCTTGGACAGACCAAGAGCGCCGCTTGGGCCAAACGCTTTTTTTGGGTCCGAAATGAGCCGCTCGGCATCGACGGTGAGCCGTGCTGTCCAGCCGCGTTCTTCGCCGGAGACCCGGCCGCACTCGACGCACTGCAGGCGGTTCGTGTCGACCGCCCGGCGCTCGTACATCACTGACCCGAGCCTAGCGCCGCTCTCAAGGCGCGTGGTTCAAATCATTTTGCGTTGTGGTTGTCGCACACGAAAAAACCGGAGTACGCCGAGCTACTAGTCGATGACCACACGATCGACCGTCGGCGGCTCGCCGATGTTCCCTCGGGCTGACGCCGTGCCTGTGACCGTTCCGGAGGCGACGATCGTCGACTGCGCGGTTTCAATCAGCGCGTAGGTCATGCTGGTGTCGGCGACGGTCGAGAACCTGTCCTTGAAAAAGAAGGGTCGGTTGTCGAGTTGCTGCTGTGCCTGCCCGGCTTGAGCCTTCAGGAGCAGCACATGGGTGAAATGGAAGCGAGACTTCTGGTCGTGTAGCGCGTCGCGGAGTGCTGCGGTTGTTAGCGACGATCGGGTGGCGCCCGCGGGCACGACGCGAATCGCAGCGGCGAAGGTGTCGATCGCAGTGATCACGCTATCGACGAGGCCCAGCCGTGTCGCGGCGTCCCGTACGTCCTTGGTCAGCTTGGCGATCGCCGCTTCATCTGGATGCTCCGCCGCCTTCGCCTTGGCGAGCTCAACTTCCGCTGTGCTCTTCGCATCGGAGAACTCGAGCTTCTTCGCGACAAGCTTCTGATGTAGATCGGCTACCTCGGCGAGGATCGCGTAGACACCCTTCTCACCGTTCTCAGGGAAGAGGCGGAAGTCATCATGGACTACCACGACCTCCGGCGGGCGTCTCAGTGCGTCTGCGACCGCGGCGGCTGCCGCGAGGTCGCTGGCAGCCGTGGCAGCCGTGCTGACGGTTCGGCGAGAGGAGAACAGCGAGAGGACGCCCGGCAGCGCAGAGGCAAGCGATGCCACGACTGGGCCTACGAGTTTCGTGGCCTCCTTCTCGTCTGCGGCGGTCTTCAGCTGCTCAAGGATTCCTTCTGCGGCGGTCTTCAGCTGCTCAAGCCCAGTCGTAACCTCCTGATGTACAGCGTCGGAGGTGGCGAGTTCGGCCTCGTCCGTGATCAGCACGCGCCAGTCCCCGGCTTCAGGCCGCGTGGCCAGCACAACGTCGGCAACGGCTGCGCCGACCTTCCTCACCGCTGCGAACGTCAGGAAGGTTCCCCACATCGGCGTCGTATCCTTGACGTCGAGGGTGCTCTCTTTGACCTTCGCCAGGTCGGGAACGAGCGCCGTTAAGCGCTCGCGATCGGCGGCAGCTGCTGCCTTCTCGGCTTCTACCTTTGCCTTGTCGGCGTCCGCCTCAGCCTTACGCGCATCGGCTTCTGCCTTCGCAACCTCCGCCTCGTCCTGCCGCCTCTTAAGGGGTTCAGGGAGGGTCGATGAGGACGGGATACTCACTGGACTTATTCCGCAAGCAGGCGGCAAATGCGACATATCACACCACCCCGCTCACTACCAGTCCCCTCATGAGGAACGAGGCCCTCGACAACGTGAGGGGACGGGATTTCTTCGTCCCCGAGCCGCTGTGCAAGGGCGGAGCGCCTAGCCTGACTTAGTGCAGCCTTCACTATCCCCTGTTGGAGCCCAGGGCCGAACGCTCGCTATGGCTCGCACGTCTGTCTTGCCCTTCACGCTCCCCAACGATCTACGTGCGCCGGCCCCTGGAGTTCGCGTCCTTCCGAGTGCTTTCAGGGTGACTGTCGGAACTCCGCCCGAGCCCAGTCGGTCTCCAATTGCTCGGTCCACCCCGGCGCACCGTCCTGGCGGACAGCCGCGTGCGAGTCGTCGCCGATGCGACTCGTCTAGGCGGCTCCGGCCAGCTCGGTAGGCGAACAAGCGCCGCTAGCTACCCAGGGACCGGAATCCCCATACCTCGCGCAGGCGCTCTCCTCTTTCGTGAACACGCGCGTCGGGTCGCCGGCGAGCTTCACGAGCAGGTCGTACTCCTTGGCTGCGAGCACGACAGGCACGCCGGAGACGAGCACGCGTCGAGCCGCCCGGTCGATCGCCAGGTCGGCGACCGTGAT
>DASSUI010000013.1:0-116888 GCA_035707105.1 Gaiellaceae bacterium
GCTCGCGATCTCGAGCTCCGCGATGACGGCGTTCACTCGCTCGACGTAGGCGTCGACGGCGGCGCGGTCGTACCCGCGGACGGAGCCCGGAAACGAGACGTTGCGCACGTCCTTCAAGAGCTCGCTCTCCCTCCCTTCGGGAGACTCGCCGTCGAATCAGGTTCGAGTATGCCCTACCGGACCGAGGCCCGCTGCCAAATCCGCGCTTCAGTGGGTGACGCCGTTCGCGGCCGTGATCGGCCGGGCTCCCGTCCCGCGCCGAATCAGCGCTGTTCGAGGGATGCACCGGTAGTCGGCGACGGCCGATGAGTCGAGGAACAGGCGCGGCGGCACGCCGCTGTCAGGAGGTTCGGCGTGACGAGAACAGCCTTGATCGTGCTCTTCGGCTTGATGCTTGTCGCGCCCGCGGCCGGACGTCCGGTGCCCGACCGAACATCGGCGGAGCTGATCGTCGGGTTCAGGGAAGGTGTGTCGGCCTCCGAGCAACGGCAGGTCCTTGCCGCCTTCGCGGGCAGGGTCGAGCGCCGCTTCGGTCGCATCGACGGGGTCCTGGCCTCGCTTCCGGCCGGCCGCGCAGCGGAGGCCCGCCAACGGCTCGAGCGGGATCCGCGCGTCGAGTACGCCGAGCCGAACGTCGTGCTCCGGACGTTCAACCACGGCGACCCGGGGGACGGGGACTTCCACGAGCTGTGGGGCCTGCACAACTTCGGGCAGCCGGTTGCCGGCGTTGCAGGCACGCCGGACGCCGACATCGACGCGCTCGAAGCGTGGCAGGTGTCGCAGGGGAGCTCGAACGTCGTCGTGGGTGTCATCGACAGCGGCGTGGACTACACCCACCCGGACCTGAGCTCGCAGGTCTGGACGAACCCCGGCGAGGACTGCGCCGGCTGCCGGGCAAACGGGGTCGACGACGACGGCAACGGCTACGTCGACGACTGGCGCGGCTGGGACTTCGCGAACGACGACAACGACCCGATGGACGACAACGGCCACGGGACCCACGTGGCCGGCACGATCGGGGCACGGCAGGACGCCCAGGGCGTCGTCGGCGTCAGCTGGCGGGTGCGGATCATGCCCCTGAAGTTCATCGGCGCAAACGGTGAGGGGACGGCGGCCGACGCATTGCGCGCGATCCTCTACGCGGCGTCCATGGGCGCTCAGATCACGAACAACTCGTACGGCGGCGACGGCTTCTCGCAGGCGATGCTGGACGCGATCGAGGCCGCGGACGCCTCGGGGTCGCTCTTCGTCGCCGCCGCCGGAAACAACTTCAATGACAACGACGCCAACCCGACCTACCCGGCCTCGTACGACGCGCCGAACGTCGTCTCCGTCGCCGCGTCCGACCAGTTCGACCGACGCGCGTGGTTCTCGAACTACGGCACGGAGACCGTCGATCTCGCTGCGCCCGGGACGAACGTCTACTCCACCTGGCCCGGCGGCGGGTACCGCCATTCGGACGGGACGTCGATGGCGGCGCCTCAGGTCGTCGGAGCCGCGGCACTGGCCCGCGCGGCGTTCCCCGATGCGTCAGCCGTCGGCCTGAAGGCGCTCCTCCTACGGACGATCGACGGCAGGGCCGCGCTGCAGGACGCCGTGCGAACCGGCGGCCGCCTCAACGTCGACAACGCTGTCCGCTGCTCCGATCGAGCCCGTGTCTGGATCGACTCGCCTGCAGCCGGCTTCGAGGCGCGCGCGGGCGAGCCGCTGCCGATCCGTGTTCTCGCGACCCGCTGCGCCGAGGTCGCCGGTGTCTCGACCGACCTGACCGTCAACGGCCTTCCCATCGAGCTGACCGCTCGAGGCGATGGGCTCTTCACCGGCTCGTACACGCCGCCCGCCGCGGCCGGGCTCACGCTGGTCGCATCCGCGACCGCCGCGGGCGGATCGGACAGCCACACCGTCTCCGGCATGGCCGTCCAGCACCAGTCAATCGTGCCGGGCGGCGCGCCCGTGCGCGTCACGACGACGACCCCCGGCGAGAACGCGCTGCTGAGCTTCCCTGCGACCGAGGGACAGCGGATCGCACTCAAGGTGTCGGACGTCTCCGTCGGCACCTCACCGTGCTGCTCCCTGCGGATCTCGTTCCTCTCCGCCGGCGGGCCGGAGTGGCTTCCGCCGGTGCTCTTCGGCACCAAGGGCGGCTTCATCGACACGAAGACGATTCCGCAGGACGGCATCTACAGGATCCTCGTCGACCCGCAGGGGTCCGACGTCGGATCGCTCACGCTGACGTTGTACGACGTCCCGCCCGATGCGACGGCGTCGATCTCACCCGGTGGCCCACCGGTCACCCTGACGGCGGGCCCGGTGCCCGGCCAGAACGCCCTTTTCTCCTTCAGCGGGCTGGCCGGGCAGCGGGTCAGTCTCAGGGTCAGCAGTGTGACGATCGGGACCTCGACGTGCTGCTCGGCGAAGGTCTTGATTCAGGGTCTCGGCACGCCGACCTTGTTCGGGACGAACGGTGTCTTCGTGGACACGAAAGTGCTGCCGGCGGACGGGCCGTACACCGTCCTCGTCGACCCGGTCGGAACGGATACCGGTTCCGCCACGGTGGAACTGTTCGACGTGCCGCCTGATCCGGTCGCGTTTGCCTCACCGGGCGGGCCGCCGATCACCGTCTCGGCCGGGTCGGTGCCTGGTCAGAACTCGGTCGTGCAGTTCAGCGGACTCGCCGGGCAACGGGTCGCCGTCAAGGCGAGCGGGGTGACGATCGGGACGACGACGTGCTGCTCGTTCAAGCTCTCCATCCAGGGACTCGGGTCGGCCGTGCTGATGGGCAGGAACGGCGGCCTGCTGGACACGCTGACGCTGCCCGAGTCGGGCGCGTACTCGATCCTCGTCGACCCCCAAGGCATGGACGCGGGCGCGGCAACCCTGACCATCTACGACGTTCCACCGGACGTGACGGGCTCGATCGTCCCGGGCGGCGCGCCGGTCGCGGTGAGCACGAGCTCGCTCGGCCAGAACGCCGCCGTGACGTTCGCCGGCGAGGCCGGCCGGCGCGTGAGCCTGAAGCTGAGCGGCGTGACGATCGGAACCTCGACCTGCTGCTCGGCGAAGGTCTCGATCGCCAAGCCCGACGGCTCGACGCTGGTGACGCCGACGCTGTTCGGCCGAAACGGCGGCTTCGTCGACACCAAGACGCTGCCGGTGAGCGGCACGTACACGATCCTCGTCGACCCACAGGGCGCCGACGTCGGCTCGGCGACGCTGCAGCTGTACGAGGTCCCGGCAGACCTGACAGGCTCGCTGACCGTGGGCGGCGCGCCGGCGAGCCTGACCTTCTCCACGCCGGGCCAGAACGCGGTCCTGACCTTCGCCGGCGCCGCCGTCCAGCGGGTGACGATCCGGGCGACGGCAGTCACCATCGGCCCGTCGACGTGCTGCTCGGTGTCGCTCGTGGTGAGGAAGCCGGATGGCGTCCCGCTGGCATCAGGCCTGGCGGGCACGAACGGCGGAACGCTGAGCGCGACCCTTCCTGTCGCCGGCACCTACACGCTGGTCGTGGATCCGCAAGGAGCGGCGGTCGGAAGCGCGTCGGTGACGGCGTCCTCGTAGCGACGTGCGCCGGCACGGCGCGTGGCGTTACCGAAACTAGATTTGCCAGGTGTCGCCGGCGTGGAGGAGCTTCTTCAGGTCCCCCTCGCCCAGCTCACGCTTCGTGACCTCGATCTGCTCCGCCATCATCGCGTCGTAGACCGGGCGCTCGACCGCGCGAAAGATGCCGATCGGCGTCGGGCCCACGGGCGTGTGGGCCAACCGCGACAGCGAGAACGCCAGCGACGAGTCCTCCGCGCTCTCGTCATGCCGTAGGAGCGCGTCCTCGCCCACGGACGCCACATCGACGATCTCGACGCCTCCGCCCGGCCGCGAGACCACGCCGCGCTCGATCGTCTCGCCCTCGCCGCCGAAGCGGATCGGCTCACCGTGGTCCAGTCGGATGCGGTTCTCCTTCTGCTCCCGCACCGCGTCGAACGCGCCGTCGTTGTAGACGTTGCAGTTCTGGTAGATCTCGACGAAGACGGAGCCCTGGTGCTCGGCCGCTCGCCGCAGCACGTTCGTGAGGTGCGCCTTGTCCGTGTCGATCGAGCGCGCCACGAACGTCGCCTCCGCGCCCAGCGCCAGCGAGACCGGGTTGAACGGGTAGTCGAGCGACCCGAACGGCGTCGTCTTGTTGTGCGTCCCGAGCGGCGAGGTCGGCGAGTACTGGCCCTTCGTGAGCCCGTAGATCTGGTTGTTGAACATGAGGATCTTCAGGTTCACGTTCCGGCGCAGGGCGTGGATCAGGTGGTTGCCGCCGATCGAGAGCGCGTCGCCGTCGCCGGTCACGACCCAGACGGAGAGGTCCGGCCGCGACGTCGAGAGCCCGGTCGCGATCGCCGGCGCGCGCCCGTGGATCGAGTGCATCCCGTACGTCTGCATGTAGTACGGGAACCGCGCCGCGCACCCGATTCCCGAGACGAAGACGATCCGCTCGCGGGGGATGCCGAGCTCCGGCATGAACTGCTGGACCGCCGCGAGAATCGCGTAGTCCCCGCAGCCCGGGCACCAACGGACCTCCTGGTCGGACTTGAAGTCCTTCGCGGTGAGCTGGACCAGCTCGCCGTTCCGTCCGCCGTTGCCCTCGCTCACTGCTCCGGGATCGCCCCACACATGATCGGTTTCATGGTCTTGTCGTCCTCGATGATGAGGATGTACTCCCCCGTGGCGACCTTGTCGATCGTCTCGAAGATCTGGCCCTGCCCGAGATTCGCGTTCGTGAAGCCAACGTCGTGGACGATCTCCGAGCCCGGCGAGTCGCATGAGCCGCCGCGGACGTAGATCGGGTCGAGGTCGGACGCCCCGCCGGTGATCTCGATCGTGACGTCCGTCGAGGCGGCCCCCGGGAACAGCTCGGCCGTCCCGCTCTTCCCCGAGCCGTTCTGCTCCTCGAGGGTGACCTTGACCGTCCCGCTGTCGTCACCGCCTCCTCCTCCGCCGCCGCCGCCGTCGTCGCTCCCGCCGCAGGCGGACGCCAAGCCGACGAGGACCAGTCCCAGTGCGAGTCGCAGCTTCACAGCATCCCCTCCATCGCTTCGGCCAGCTCGGACGAGCGGAACGGGAGGCCGCGCACGCGGTTGTAGCCCACGGCGTCGACGAGGAACTCGGCCCGCACCAGCTTGAGGAGCTGTCCCAGGTTCATTTCAGGAACGAGGATCTTGTCGTATTTGCGCACGACATCGCCGGTATTACGCGGGAACGGGTTGAGATAGCGGAGATGGGCGTGGGCGACCTTGCCGCCGTTTGCACGGACGCGGCGGACGCCGGCCGCGACCGGCCCGTACGTGCCGCCCCAGCTGAGGACGAGCAGCTCTTCGCCGCCCTCCTCGTCGACCTCGAGCTCGGGGATGTCGGCCGCGATCCCCGCAACCTTGCGGGCGCGGATGCGGACCATGTGGTCGTGGTTGTCGGGGTCGTAGGACACGTTGCCCGTGCCGTCCGCCTTCTCGAGCCCGCCGATCCGGTGCTCGAGCCCGGGCGTCCCGGGGATTGCCCACGGGCGCGCGAGCGTCTCGGCGTCGCGGAGGTACGGCAGGTAGCCGCCCTCGTGGTTGGACGCGTCGGCGAAGTCGACGGCGATATCGGGGTACGACTTGACGTCCGGGATCAGCCACGGCTCCGAGCCGTTCGCCAGGTAGGCGTCCGAGAGGAGGAACACCGGCGTCCGGTACTTCAACGCGATGCGCGCGGCTTCGATTGCGGCGTCGAAGCAGCCGCCCGGCGTCGCCGCCGCAATCACGGGTGCCGGCGACTCGGCGTTCCGGCCCCACATCGCGAGCAGGAGGTCGGCCTGCTCGGGCTTCGTCGGCATGCCGGTGGACGGCCCGGCCCGCTGGACGTCGATGATCACGAGCGGCAGCTCGAGCGTCACCGCGAGGCCGATCGCCTCCATCTTCAGCACGATGCCGGGGCCGCTCGACGTGCAGACGCCGAGCGCGCCGCCGAAGCTCGCGCCGAGCGCCGCGCCGACCGCGGCGATCTCGTCCTCCGCTTGGAAGGTCCGGACGCCGAAGTCCTTGCGGCGTGAGAGCTCCTCGAGGATCTCGGACGCCGGCGTGATCGGGTAGGCACCGAGAAACAGCGGCAGGCCGCTCTTCACCGAGGCCGCGATCAACCCGAGCACGAGCGCCTGGTTCCCACGGATGTTCCGGTAGGTGCCGGGCGGCAGCTTCGCGGGCGCCACCTCGTAGGTGACGCGGAAGTCCTCACTCGTCTCGCCGTAGGCCCAACCCGCCTTGAACGCCTTCGTGTTCGCCTCGGCGATCTCGGGCTTCGCCTGGAACTTCTTCGCGATGAACTCGAGCGTCCCGCTCTTCGGCCGGTGGTAGAGCCAGGACATCAGCCCGAGCGCGAACATATTCTTCGAGCGCTCGGCCTCTCGCTTGGTCACCCTCACGTCCTTCAGCGCCTCGAGCGTGAGCGACGTCAGCGGCACCTCGTGCACGTGGTAGTCGGCGAGCGAGCCGTCGTCGAGCGGGTTCGCCGAGTAGCCGGCCTTCTCGAGGTTCCGGTCGGTGAACGCGTCGCGGTTGACGATCAGCGTGGCGCCCTTGGGCAGGTCGCGGACGTTCGTCCGCAGCGCCGCGGGGTTCATGGCGACGAGGACGTTCGGCTGGTCGCCCGGGGTGAGGATGTCGTGGTCGGAGAAGTGGATCTGGAAGCCCGAGACGCCGGGCAGCGACCCGGCGGGCGCGCGGATCTCGGCGGGGAAGTCGGGCAGCGTCGAGAGGTCGTTTCCGAGAACGGCCGTCTCGTTCGTGAACCGGTCCCCGGTGAGCTGCATCCCGTCGCCGGAGTCCCCCGCGAAGCGGATGACGACGCGGTCGAGCTGTTCGACAGGCTTGGCCATGAGCGGGCGCTACCAGGTATAGCACCGGGATCGTCCGTTCTCCGCGCGCGGCTGCCCCTGAGGCGAACCCGCAACCCCAGCGGCGTCTTCCCCGACGACAGCGGGGAGACCGCTGCGTAGCGTCGAGGAGAAGGAACCATGCGCCGCCACGAGCTCTCGGACCTTGTCCCGCCTGCTGGCTGTGCTCTTCCTGCTTGCGCTCGTCGGCGGAGATTCGGCGGAGGCTCTTGTCGCCACCCGGTCGGGCACCGGTGCCTTCCCTGGCCGAAACGGTGAGCTGACCTTCTCGAGCGTCGCCGTGCGAAACGGCTCCTTCGACCTCTACGTCATGCGGTCGGACGGGACGAGGAAGCGACGCATCACGCGCAGCCGCGCCTTCGAGCGATTCCCAACGTGGTCGCGCAACGGCAAGTGGATCGCGTACACGAGCGATCGGTCGCGACCGGGAAACGAGAGCGCGTACGAAATCTACGTCATGCGCCTCAACGGAACCGGACTGCGGCGGGTGACCCGTGACCGCTGGACCGATGACGGAGTCGCGTGGTCTCCCGGGGGGACGCGCGTCGTCTTCGGCAGCAACCGCCCGCCCCGAGACGGGCTGTGGGTCGCCAACATCAACGGCTCCGGTCTGCGCCGCGTCACGGAGGACGGAATGACTCCTGCCTGGTCGCCAGACGGCCGGACGATCGCATTCGCCCGCCGTGCTCCGGGTTCGCTTGCGTACGAGATCTGGCTGGTCGACCCCGACGGCGCGAACGAACGCCGGCTGACGGAGGCACCGCGCGTGGACGATCGCCACTACGCCCAGGACTTCGTGCCCGACTGGTCGCCCAACAGCCGCCAGATCGCCTTCTCCAGGCGCTATCGCGGCCGAGGGGACATCTACGTGATCCGTCCCGACGGGAGCGGGCTTCGCAGGGTCACGAAGCAGGCGGGGCTCCACGACTGGCCGGCCTGGTCTCCCGACGGCAGACGCATCGCCTTCCTCACGACCTTCGGCCGCAGGGAGAGCATCGACGTGATCAACGTCGACGGCACGCGCTCGAAGCGGCTCGCCACAGGCGCCGTCACCTACGCCTACCTCGACTGGCAGCCTCTCCGGTAGGGCCCGACCTCGTCAGCAGGAGCTGGCGCGGTCGAGCTGGTCGTACCAGCGCGGGCCGATCTTCACATAGACGTCGCGGTCGCTGAACGTCACGTTCGCGATGGTCTGGCCGTTCCGGACGAACCGGTACGCCACGACGGCCCGCGTCCGGGTCTCCATCCGTACGCGGATGCCGCGCAGCTGGAAGTTCGTGCCGAGCAGGCTGCGGGCCCGGCGCTGACCGGTGACGAACCTCGAGTAGGGGCAGGCGCGGCGGAACCGCGGCGTGTAGGTCGCGTACATCGCCTTCCACTTGCCCTGTTTGAAGAGGCTCGCCTGCTGCGTGAGCGTCGCCTTCGGCGTCGTCCCCTGGGCGAGCGCGACCGGCGCGAGCAGCGCAACGGCGAGCCCGGCGAGCAGAAGTCGAAGGGTCATGGGCGCTTTCTACCCAGAAAGCGCCCTGCCCTGCACCCGCTACTTCGCAAGCACCTCGAAGCGCGGGTCTTCGCGGATCGAGTCGAGATCCTCGTCCGTCGCCATGAGCTCCTTGACGCGCTCGTTGAGCTCCACGGCCTGGCGGAGATGCTCGAGCGCGTCGTCGGCCCGTCCCGCCCGAGCCTCGAAGCAGGCGGCGTTGAAGTACGCCACGGCGTCGCTCGGCCGCTTCTCGACGACGACGAGCTGCTTGGTGACGGCGGTCTCGTAGTCGCCCTTGCCGTAGGCGGCCATCGCCTCCACGGCTTCGATCGGCGCCGGGTCGTAGGCCTCGCCCGGCGTGCCGCCGACGACGAGGATCGTCGTGTCGTCCTCCTTGGCGGTCGCCTTCCGGCGAGCGGCCGGTTGCACGAGGACGAGCGAGCCGGCCTCGGCCTCGACGGCCTCGCCGTCGATCTCGAAGGTCGCGGCGCCGTTCAGGACGAGGTAGAGCTCCTCCTGGCCCGCGGTAGCGAACCCGACCTCGCTGTGCTCACGGATGACGTCGACACCGCTGGGAGCCCGGAACGCCTGGATCCCGAACGAGGTGATCTCGAAGCGGCGGCGGACGTCGAAGCGCTGGCGTCCGTCGTCCCTCGACCCCGGTGCGATGAGCGGCGCGGGCTCCAGCTCGGCGAGCCTCGCGACGACGTAGCCCTTCTCGGTTGTGGTTGCCATCGTGTCCTCCTATGCGGTCAGCGCCTCGAAGCGCGGATCGTCCCGAATCGAGTCTAGGTCCCCGTCCGTGCGGATGTGCTCCTTGATCCGATGATCGTCCTCGATCGCCTGCTCCAGATGCGTGATCGCGTCGTCCGTCCGGCCGAGCCGGGCCTCCATGCAGGCGACGTTGAAGAGGACGAGGGCCTCGGGCCGCTCGTCAAGCACCGGCCGGAGCGTCTCGAGTGCCGCCTCGAAGTCGCCGGCGCGGTACGGCTCCCACATCGCGTTCATCAGCTCGCCGACGTGGAGCTCGTACGGACGACCCGGCGTCCCGCCGATGGCCAGCACCGTCGTGCCCTCCTGCTTCGCGATCGCGCTCCTTCGCGCCGACGGGTCGCGGACGAAGACCAGCGTCCCTGCCGGCGCGTACACCGGCTCGCCGTCGATGTCGAAGGTCGCCGCGCCCGAGAGGACGACGTAGAGCTCCTCCAACCCGGTCCCGCCGAGCGAGACCTCGTCGTGCTCGCCGACTACGTGCCCGTCGCCAACCGCCCGCGTCGCATGCACGCCGAATCCTCGGATGTCGAAGTGGCGGCGGATGTTGATCGGAACCCGTCCGTCGTGCTCGTGTCCCGGCTCGATGTCGTCGAGCGCGACGACGTCAAACGGCTTCGCAAGGACGGTCGCCATTCGGCTGCTCCCTTCCGGGACCGCGTCAGCTCGTCCACGAGCAACGCCCTGGTCTCCACGTCCATCGGCTGCATCGCGGTCTCCTTTCCGTCGATATTCTCGATGTCGAACTACTTGAGGTCGAGAGTGTACGCCAGAGATAGTTTGACGTCAAGAGAAATCTGGCACACAATCCGAACGTGGCGACGAAGCAGAAGCAGGCGGACAAGGTCGATCGGCTGATCGCCGAGTGGGCGTCCGAGCTGAAGGGGGTCGACCTCGACGTGGAGTCGGCCGTTCAGCGGATGCAACGGATCGTGAAGACGATCCACCGCCGGATGGACGAGACGCTCGGCGAGTTCGACCTGGCGTACGGCGAGTGGGGCATTCTCGGCCACCTCACCCTCGGCGGGCCGCCGTACCGCAGCTCGCCGGGACAGCTCTCCGAGCGGGAGGGACTCTCGAGCGGCGCCATGACGAACCGGCTCGACCGGCTGGAAGAGGCAGGCCTCGTCCGACGCCTGCCCGACCAGAAGGACCGGCGCGCGCTCGTCGTCGAGCTGACGGAGAAGGGTCACGAGGTCTGGGCCGCCGCCGTGGGTGCGCAGGCGTCCAAGGAGGCCGTGCTCGCCGACGCGCTCTCGCGGAAGGAGCTGCAGCAGCTCAACACGCTGCTGCGGAAGGTGCTGCTGGAGTTCGAGCGCTAGGCTCGGCGGGTGGCGTCACTGCCGCCCGACACGCACATGGGGCCCGTCGAGCTGACGGTCGCCGACCTCGGCCGCTCGCTCGACTACTACCGTGGACCGATCGGCCTACGACCCCTGGAGGAGGCCGAGGGACGCGCGTCGCTCGGGTCCGACGGGCGCGAGCTGCTCGTGCTCCACGAGGAGCCCGGTGCGCAGCCCGCGCCGCGGAACACGGGGCTGTTCCACTTCGCCCTCCTCGTCCCCGAGCGGCGGGCGCTCGCGGCGTGGCTCGCGCACGCGATCCGCGAGCAGGTGCCGCTGACCGGGGTCTCCGACCACTTCGTGAGCGAGGCGCTCTACCTGCGCGACCCGGACGGCCACGGGATCGAGATCTATGCCGACCGGCCGCGCGAGCTCTGGGAGGGGCAGGTGGAGCGGATGACCACGGAGCCGCTCGACCTGAACAACCTGCTCGGCGAGCTCGACGACCCGGAACACGAGCCGTTCGAGCAGCTCGCCGACGGCACCGTGATGGGCCACGTCCACCTGCAGGTCGCAGACATCTCGGACACGCTGGCCTTCTACCGGGACGTCCTCGGCTTCGATCTCATGGCGGTGTACGGCGGGCAGGCCGTCTTCCTCGCCGCGGGCGGCTACCACCACCACCTCGGCGGCAACACCTGGAACAGCGCCGGCGCCTCACCGCCGCCCGAGGGCTCCGCGTCGCTTCGGCTGGCGACGATCGTCGTGCCGGACTCGGCGAGCCGCGACGAGGCGGTCGCACGGGTCGCGCAGGGCGGACAGGAGCCCGAGGACACAACCCAGGGACCGGTCGTCCGCGACCCCTCGGGCAACAGGCTCCTCCTCGTCTAGACGCCCAGTGCCTCCCGCGCGGCCTCGTCGAACGGGGTGAGGCGAATGGGCACCAGATCCCGGATGCGGTCGTCGTGGGCGACCGTCGGGTTCCGGAGCCCTTCGACCAGCGGACGGGCGACCGAGGCGCCCACGGGCGTGACGAGGTGCAGCCAGAGCGAGGAGAGGAACGGCGTGAGGACGGGCACCTCCACGATCGCCCGCCGCTTGCCGCGCAGGCGGGCGACGCGCTCGATCATCTCGCGGTACGTCATGACCTCTGGGCCGCCGACGTCGTAGGTCTGGCCGAGTGCCTCCTCCCGGCCGGCGACGGCGGCGAGAAACCGCACGGTGTCGGAGAGCGCGATCGGCTGCGTCGGAGTCGAGACCCAGCGCGGGGCGATCATCACGGGGAGCCGGTCGACCAGCGCGACGATCGTCTCGAACGCGGCGCTGTCCCTGCCGACCACGACTGCTGCCCGGAGTGTCGTGAGCGGGACGGCGCCCGACGCGAGCGCCCGGCCGGTCTCGAGCCGGCTCCGCAGATGCGGCGACAGATCCTCGCCCGCCTCGCCCAGCCCGCCGAGATAGACGAGCTGCCGGACGCCCGCCGCCTCCGCCGCCGCGGCCGTGATCCTCGCCCCCGCGACGTCACGCTCCTCGAAGTCCGCCGAGCCGAGCGAGTGGACGAGGTAGTACGCCACCTCCGCGCCGTCGAGCGCCCGCCGGACCGCCTCGGCATCGGTGACGTCGGCCTCGGCCCAGGTGATCTGGTCGTCCGGCGGGTGCGCGCTCCGTGAGACGGCGACGACGTCGTGGTCGGCCGCCACGAGCGGGAGCAGCGCACGGCCGATGAAGCCGGTGGCGCCGAAGACGACGACCCTCACGGCGGGTCACCGCCCGCAAGCCGCTGGAAGTAGCGTCGGCTCACCGCCAGGTGGAGACGACGCTGGATGAGCGCGTAGACCGGCCCGCGGCGCGGATAGAACCCGTCGATCGTCGATCGCAGGTCCACCCGCTCGCCGACCTCCTGCTCGAAGGTGATCCTCCCGCCGCCGCGGCGGACGAGCAGGCCCCCGCGGATCGGGTGGGCGGCCCTTGCAGAGTTCTCCGAGCGCTCCGTCTCGACCGGCCCGAGGGCGATCAGGACCGGCCGGCGGCCGAGAAGGCAGACGTCGACTCCGCCGGGGTGTTCCCGAACCGAGATCAGCCCGCGCGCCGAGCGGTCGAGCTCCGCCCAGTAGCGAGACGCGAGCTCCTTCGCGCCCTCGGCGGAGCACTCGACCACGGGGCGGTCGACGGTCACCCGCTGCTCCGAATTCACGGCTCCGTCGGCTGCGACGCGCTGCGTCGACGCCCAGCCGGCCAGCTCGGCTCGTGCCATGAACGGGACTGTACGGCTCGCTCGCGAGCCGACCGCCGTCGCCCGTAAGGTCCCCGCCGTGGTCGAGGCGACTCTCCGCCCCCGCGGTCCGTTCTCCCTGCGCGACTCCGCACGGTGGGCTAGCGACGCCACACGCAGCTTCGACGGGCGGATCCTCGTCGGTCTCTTCGCCGTCGAGGACGGCCTCGCGCGGGCCTGCGCCTGGCAGACGTCGGACGGCCGGATCGAGCTCCGCTCGCACTCCGAGGAGGCCCTCGAGCAGCTCCGCGGAACGCTGCCGCTCGAGGCGGACCACTCGGAGTTCCTGCGCCGCTTCGCCGACGATCCGATGCTCGGCCGCACGCTTCGGGCCCTGCCGGGCAAGCGACCGCTCAGGGTCGGAACCGTGACGCAGGCGCTGATCCGGGCGATCTGCGGTCAGCTGATCACGTCCTCGGAGGCAAGGCGGATCGAGCGTGCGCTGATCCGCCGGGTTTGCGAGTCCGACGGCCGGCTCTGCGTGCCGCCCACGCCCGACTGCTTCGCCGGCCGTGCGCCTGCGGACCTGCAGCGCTTCGGGCTCACGGGACGCAAGGCGTCGACGATCGTCCGCGTCTGCCGGACCGTGGGTCTCGAGCGGCTCCGGGCCGTCGCGCCGGGGAAGGTCGCGGAGCGGCTCGAGCGCGAGCGAGGGCTCGGGCCGTGGTCCACGGGTGTCATCGGGATCGAGGGGCTCGGCTGCTACGAGCTCGGGCTCGTGGGCGACCTCGGACTGATCAAGCTCTGCACCGCGCTACTGGGCAGGCCGGCCGAGCCGCCCGACACCGCCGAGCTGCTCGCCCGCTACGGCGAGTGGCAGGGGCTCGCGAGCACCTACCTGCTGGTCGGGTTCGCCCGAGGCCTCCTCCCCGTGCGCGCCGAGCTCGGGAACCTCGCAGACGCGGCGTGACCCGCACCGCCCTCCTCTCGACGGGCGCGACGAAGCGACCCGACCCAGACCGACCACCGGGAAATCGTTCGCCAAGAGCCGGAGCTCGTGCCTGGACGGCGCCTACGACGTGACCCTCGCCCGTGTCCGGTACGTCCACGTCAAGGACTTCGACGGACGGCTCTGACAGGGCGGCAGCTGTCGTGACGCAGCTCGGCTCGTAAACTCACCGCATGACGGCCGACCCCCGGCGCATCGCGATCCTCGGCGCCGGGAAGATCGGCGAGGCGCTCCTCACAGGGCTCCTGAGCACCGGCTGGCGGAAGCCCGACGAGATCGTCGCGACCGTCCGGCGCGAGGACCGCGCGAAGGAGCTCGCGGAGCGCCACGGGATCGAGGTCACGACCTCCAACACCCACGCCGTCTCGGGCGCCTCCATGGTCGTCATCGCCGTCAAGCCGCAGGACTTCGACCTGCTGCTCGGCGAGATCGGCGGGATCCTCTCGCCCGACCAGACGGTCCTCTCGATCGCAGCCGCCGTTCCGACCGCGGCGATCGAGGAGCGGCTGACGCCGGGCGTGCCCGTGCTGCGGGCGATGCCGAACACGCCCGCCACCGTGCACGAGGGCGTCGCGGGCCTGTGTGCAGGAGCGCATGCCGGCGACGAGCACCTCGCGCTCGCCGAGGACGTCCTCCTGCACGTGGGCCGCGTCGTCCGCGTGCCGGAGCGCTACATGGACGCGGTGACCGCGGTGTCCGGCTCGGGGCCTGCGTACTTCGCGCTCCTCGCCGAGTCGATGATCGAGGCGGGCATTCTCCTCGGGCTCTCTCGCGAGGACACGACGGAGCTCGTCGTCCAGACGATGCTCGGCACGGCGAAGCTCCTGCGCGACGAGCGGATGCACCCCGTCGAGCTGCGCGAGATGGTGACCTCGCCGGGCGGGACGACGATCCGCGCGATCCGGGAGCTCGAGCAAGCGGGCGTCCGCGCGGCGTTCCTGAACGCGATCCAGGCAGCGATGGAGCGCGGCCGCGAGCTCGCCGCCGGCGATCAGTAGTGGAGGTCGAGGTCCGGGTGGCGGCGAGCGCGGCCGAGTCCGAGCGGGAGGCCGCGGAGCTGCTTGCCGAGTGCGCCCGAGCAGGAGGTCACGTGGCTCTGTCGGGGGGCTCGACGCCGATCCCTGCGTACCAGGCAGCCGCCCGACTGGAGCCCGACTGGAGTCGCACCGAGGTCTGGTTCGCGGACGAGCGATGCGTCCCGCCCGACGACGAGCGCTCGAACTTCCGGCTCGTTCGAGAGAGCCTCCTCGACCGGCTCGACCGCGCCCCTGCCGCCGTGCACCGCGTGCGCGGCGAGCTCTCGCCCGACGAGGCAGCCGAGGCGTACGCAGCCGAGCTCGGCGGCGTCGTGTTCGACCTCGCCCTGCTCGGGATCGGGCCCGACGGGCACACCGCGTCGCTGTTCCCGAACGACCCGGCACTCGACGAGCTGCACCGTCTCGCCGTCGCCGTCCGGCGGCCGGACGTCGATCGCGTCACCGTCACGATCCCTCCGTTGAGCGCATCCGAGGCGGTCGTCTATCTGGTCACCGGCGCGGAAAAGGCGGACGCGGCGGGCCGCGCGTTCGGTGGCGAGCCGGACCGCGCGACGCCCGCCAGCCTCGTCCGATCGGCGTCCGGAACGACGATCGTGCTCCTGGACCGGGCCGCCGCGGCGCACCTGCCTACCTAGACAACATTCGGTCTAGTCGTATATATAGGAGTCGCCGTGGCGACACCCGAACCGGATCCCATTCCCGAAGTGCTCACGATCGACCGCCCAGACCAGCTGAAGGCGCTCGGGCATCCGCTCAGGCTTCGCGTGCTCGAGGCGCTCGGCGAATCGGAGACGCCCATGTCGAACCGGGAGCTCGCGCAGCAGCTCGGCGTCGACCCGGGCCATCTTCACTTCCACGTGCGGATGCTCCTGCGGGCCGAGCTGATCGAGCAGGTTCCGAGCGACAAGGGCCGCGAGAAGCCGTACCGCGCGGCCGCGAAGACGCTGAAGGTCGCGCCGGAGCTCGTCTCCGCCGGGGCGTCGAACCTCCACACCGCGGTCATGGACGACCTGCTGAAGGCGCAGGCCGAGCACGGGGCCGAGGGGCGGTTCCGGTTCGTCCGCGTCACCGTCCGGGTCGACCCGGAGAAGGCGCTCGAGGTGCTGTCGGAGCTCGTCCCACGCTTCGAGGAGATCGAGGACGAGGACGCGGACCAGCTCGTGATCACGGCGATCATGCACCCCCACCCCGGCAACAGCGGGTAGCGGCCTAGCCCGGGAGGAGCGGCGAGGACAGCTCGGCGGCCATCTCCCGCCGGTCGGCCAGCGCCTGCAGAACGACCACCGTGTCGGCGACCGGCATGTCCTCGAGGTACTCGTCCCGGTGCTCGAACGACTCGAGCACGGTCTCGACCGCGTACGTGTAGCCGACGACGTCCTCGGCGGCGAGCGTCGCCAGGGCGTCGGCGACGTCCTTCGGGAAGTCCTCGCGCCCGCGGAGCGAGTCGGCGACCGGGCGCGCGTCCTCGTCGCGCCCGAGCGTGAGGAGCGCGAGCGCGCCCGCGTAGCGGCCGATCGGGCTCTCGCTCTCGGCCGCGCCCTCGGCGAGCGCCCACTCGGCCTCCCTTTCCGCGCCGGCCCAGTCGCCGGCGAGGATCCGCGCCTTGATCGCGCCGATCGGCCTGCCCCAGCTTCCCGGCGGCGCGTCGGCGTAGCTCTCGCGGTACCGGACGGCCGCGCGGTTCAACCAGTCTGCGGCGTCGGCGGCGCGTCCGCCCATGAGAAGGGCGAGGCCCGCGGCGCCCGCGGCGTTCGCCATCCGCGTCAGCTGTCGCTGCCGCTCGTCGGGGTCGTCGGGCAGCCGTTCCTCGCCGTCCCGGTAGCGGCGTTCCTCACGCTCGAGGTGTGCGCTCCAGTCCTCCGTCATCGGGCTATTGTCACCACGTGGCGCGCGAGCTCCGCGAGGTGGTCTACGTCGACGGTCTGCGGACCGCATTCGGCCGTGCAGGCCCGAAGGGACTCTTCTGGAAGACGCGAGCCGACGACATGGGCGTCAAGGTCGTCCGCGAGCTGCTCCGGCGCAACCCGTCGCTACCGCCTGAGCGGATCGGCGACGTGATCTTCGCGGCGACCGCGCAGGTCGGCGACCAGGGGCTGACGATGGGGAGAGACGTCGCGCTGCTGGCCGGGATCCCGCAGACCGTGCCGGGGTTCGCGCTCGACCGGATGTGCGCCGGCGCACTGACGGCGGTGACGGCGGGCGCCGGCGAGATCGCGATGGGCGCCGCTGACGTCGTGCTCGCCGGCGGCGTCGAGCACATGGGCCACCACCCGATGGGCGCGGAGGTGGACTTCAACCCGCGCTTCGTCGCCGAGCGGCTCGTCGACGACTCGGCGGTGACGATGGGCGCGACGGCGGAGAACCTCCACGACCGGTTCCCGCAGCTGACGAAGGAGAACGCCGACCGCTTCGCCGTCCAATCGCAACAGCGCGCGACCGACGCGTGGTCGAACGGGTTCATGCGCGAGACGGTCGTGCCGATGTCGGTCTTCACGGACGACGGCTGGACGATGGCCGACCACGACCAGTTCCTGCGGCCGGACACGTCGATGGAGGGGCTTGCCGACCTGCCGACGCCGTTCCGGCCGGGCGGGCGTGTGACCGCGGGGAACTCGGCGGGGCTCACCGACGGGGCGACCGCGTGTCTCCTCGCCTCGGAGTCGGCAGCGGAGGAGCTCGGGCTCGAGCCGCGGATGCGCCTCGTGGCGTTCGCGTTCGCGGGCGTCGAGCCGGAGTTGATGGGCATCGGGCCAATCCCGGCGACGAAGCGGGTGCTCGAGCAGGCCGGCCTCACGATCGACGACATCGGGCTCTTCGAGCTCAACGAGCCGTTCGCCGTCCAGGTGCTCAGCTGGTGCGACGGAATGGGCGTCTCGCCCGACGATCCGCGCCTCAATCCCTACGGCGGCGCGATCGCGTGCGGGCATCCGCTCGCGGCGACCGGCGTCCGGTTGATCGCGCAGCTCGCCTACGGGTTGAAGGAGCGGCCCGACGTGCGGTACGGGCTGACGGCGCTCTGCGTTGGGATGGGGATGGGCGCGGCGCTGCTCTGGGAGCGGGTCTGACGGCGCCGACGGAGTTCAAGCTCGCCCGGATCGAGACCGAGGCAGGCCCGGTCGCGCTCCTCACGATCGACAACGGCGAGGACTGGCAGAAGCCGAACGTCTTCGGGCGGGAGGCGATGGAGTCGCTCCAGGCGCGGCTGGACGAGCTCGAGTCCGACGAGTGGGCCGGCATGGTGCTCACCGGCAAGCCGTTCGTGTTCTGCGCGGGCGCCGACATCAACGAGTTCCACGGGGTCGAGGCGGAGACGGCCCGGGCGGGGAGCCGCGCCGGCCATGAGCTTTTCGGGCGGATCCGCGACCTGCCGTACCCGACGCTGGCGGCGATCAACGGAGCATGCCTCGGCGGCGGCGTCGAGATCGCGCTCCACTGCGAGTACCGGACGATCGCGAGCTCCGTGCGCCACTTCGCGTGCCCGGAGGTCTTCCTCGGGCTCTTCCCCGCCTGGGGCGGCACGCAGCTCGTTCCGAGCATCGCCGGGGTAGACGCAGCGATTCGCTTCGTCGTCACGAATCCCCTGCGTCAAAACCGGATGCTGACCGGCCGTGAGGCGGAATCTATGGGCCTCGTCGATGCGTTGCTCGAACCTGCGGAGTTCCTGGACGATTCCGTCGCACTCTTGGTTCAGAAGACACGGCTTCGCGAGCCGGGTCCGAGGGACAGTCCCTCCCAAGACGCCGTCGGAGACGCGATCGCCAAGGCCCGCCGCCAGCTCGACGATTCGCTCCATGGGGCCGCCCCGGCGCCGTACGTCGCCCTCGACCTGATCGAGGGCTCGTTCGGCTGGAGCATCGAGGAGGGGTATGCCGCCGAGGAGGACGCGATCGCCGAGCTCCTCCCCGGCCGCCACGCCCAGGCGTCGCTCTACGCGTTCGAGCTCGTCGAGCGCCGCGCGAAGAAGGACGTCGGCAAGCCCGACGCCGAGCCCCGCCCGATCCGCAAGGTCGGGATCGTCGGCGCCGGCCTGATGGCGAGCCAGCTTGCGACGCTCTTCCTCCGCCGCCTCGAGGTGCCGATCGCGATCCGCGACGTCGACCAGGAGATCGTCGACCGCTCGCTCGCCGCCGTCCAGGCGGAGCTCGAGAGCCAGGTGCAAAAGGGCCGCTACGACGAGGGCAAGGCGCGATTCCTCGCCTCGCTCGTCGAGGGCGGCACCGGCTACGACCACTTCGCCGATTGCGACCTCGTCCTCGAGGCCGTGTTCGAGGAGCTGTCCGTCAAGCAGGAGGTCTTCGCCGAGCTCGAGGCCGTCGTCCGACCCGAAACGGTGCTCGCCACGAACACCTCCTCCCTCTCCGTCACGGAAATGGGATCCCGGCTACGCCATCCCGAGCGGGTCGTCGGTCTCCACTTCTTCAACCCCGTCGCCGTGCTCCCACTCGTCGAGCTGGTCCAGACGCCCGAGACCGACGACGCCACCCTCGCCACCGCCTGGGAGACGGCGAAGAAGCTCCGCAAGCGCCCGGTGCTCGTGAAGGATGCCCCGGCCTTCGTCGTCAACCGGATCCTGACCCGGATGACGACCGTGCTCATGGACGCCCTGGAGCAGGGGAACACGGTCGACGAGACGGACGAGGCGATCCTTCGGCTCGGCATGCCGATGGCGCCGTCCGTCCTGCTCCAGATGGTCGGACCGCGCGTGGCGAACCACGTCCTCGGCACGTTGCACGAGGCGTATCCCGACCGCTTCCCGCTCTCGAGGACGCTCGCAAACTACGCCGAGGGCAAGGACGAGATCGTGGTACAGGGAGACAACCGGCGCACGGTCGAGGAGATTCAGCAGGCCGCACTCGAGGCGATCGCCGACGAGATCCACCACATGCTCGACGAGGGCGTCGTCGCCTCGGTCGAGGACATCGACACGGCGCTCCTGCTCGGTGCGGGCTGGCCGTTCTTCCTCGGCGGGATCTCGCGCCACCTGGATCACGTCGGCATGCTCCGCGCGCCGGCTCCAGCCTGAGCCGACTTCCGCCGACCAGAGAGGCCATCGCTACCGCACGATTTCGGTCGCCCTGGGCGCAGCGGCGGCGCTCACGCTGAGCGGCTCCGCGCTGATCACGTTTGCCTCGCGCAAGACGGCGCTGTCTGCAGCTTTTAGGCGTTCACTCAGGTACACTGCGACCGAGCGCTCGCACGGGGACTGGGCGAGCGCAACTTCCTTGGAGGTCTTGGCGGCACAGAACGAGTGCCGTTCATGGTGCAAGAGACCGTCGAGCAGACCAACCCTTCTTCACCGGCGAACCTCGCCCTCGTTGGGGATGCCGCCCGGGCCGGAACCTGGGCCCTCGAACCGCTGCTGCACGCGGACGAGGATCCGGAAACCGTGCTCGCGGCGGGGACCGCGCGCCGCCGCGCGCTCGACGACGCCCTCGCAGAGATGGAGGCGGGGCTCGAAGCACCCTCGGCGGAGTGGAAGATCGACTACGCCCTCATGCTCGGGCTCGAGCGGGTTCTGAGCGAGCATCCGCCGCGGCTGAAGTCCGGCACCGAGCTGCGCCGCCACCAGATCGACGCGCTCGCGGGGATGCTCACCGAGCTGATCGCCGCCAACCAGAAGGCGGAGAACGGCAACGGCGGCGCGAAGCTCGAGGAGGTCGACGAGGTCGAGGACGACGAGGACGACTTCGAGCTCGACGGCGAGGCCGAGCCGCTTCCGCCTGCACCTGCGGAGGATCCGGGCGCGAAGCGCCGCTACCGGTTCCGCCACCCGACCGCGTCCGGCAAGACGATCGCGGCCGCCGGGTTCGTCGAGGCTGCCCGCACCGAAGGCGTCCTGATCCTCACCCACCGCCGCCTCCTGGTGAACCAGTTCAACCGGGACCTCACCGCGGAGGGCTACGGCGATCGGCTCAAGCCCGCCGTCGAGAAGGGCAGAGATGCGCCGCGGCCCGACCTCATCACCGTCCAGACGTACGCGTGGTTCGCGCGGCACGTGAACGACCTCGAGAAGAGCGCCTACCAACTCGTGATCTGCGACGAGGCGCACACGGCGCTCGGGGAGAAGACGAGCGCGGCGATCCGCAGCTACACGGAGCCGGTCTACATCGGCATGACGGCGACCGAGCAGCTGATCGCCAAGCAGGTCTCGGACGTCTTCCCGGCCTCCGTCGACGACCTTCCGCTCCAGGACGCCGCTCGCCGCGGGCTGATCGCGCCGCTGCGCTGCCTCCGCGTCCCCCCGGCTGCCGCCATCAACTCCGTGCCGATCGTCGGCGGCGACTTCGAGGAACGCGCCCTGGCCGAGGTCCTGGACCACCAAGCCCTGAACCAGGCGGCCGCCAGCCTCTACCGCGACCGGTTCGACTCGACGCCCGGAATCGTCTACGCCGCGGGTGTCGAGCACGCGTACAACCTCGCGCGGGAATTCCGCGCCGCCGGCCTGAAGGCCGAGGCGGTCAGCGGCCGCACGCCGCCGGTGAAGCTCGCCGAGATCCTGGCCGCCTACGAGCGCGGCGAGATCGACGTCCTGATCAACGCGATGCTCCTCGCGGAGGGCTGGAACTCGCCGCGGGCGACGGTCTGCATGCACCTCGCGCCGACTGCGAGCCGCCGTGTCTATCAGCAGCGAATCGGCCGGATCATGCGGATGCACTCGCGGAAGGAGGCCGGCGTCGTCGTCGACTTCGTCCCGAAGGGCGCGACGCACCACGAGCGCGTGGTCTCACTGCACAGCCTGCTCGACGCGGACTTCTACCGGGAGGGCGCCCGCGTCACGCCGGCGCCGCGCCGGCGGCCGCAGCGCCGCGCCCGCCGGAAGCTCTCGCCCGCGCCGTGGCTCGTTCCCGTGACGCCCGACGTCAAGCGCCGGCTCGGCGTGATCGCACGGGAGTGGCAGCGGATCGACCCGCGCTTCCTGGACGAGGACGAGCAGCGCTTCTGGGCGCAGATCGCCGGCCGCCAGGTCCGCTTCGAGGAGCGCGTCGACTTCGTGAAGAAGCTGACGGAGGCGAGCACGACGCGCAGTGCCCTCGAGCAGTTCCTCTTCACCTGCGCCGCGGAGAACCCGAACCGTCGCCTGCGCATGACCGCGCTCGCCGACCGGGTCGGCATGGGGGTCGACCGCGCGAGCTTCGACGACCTCGTCACGCTCGTGACCCAGGCGCCGACATGGGAGAAGGACCGCGCGCAGGGCGTCCGCATCCTGCTGCGTGGGCTCGCCGAGGGGAAGGCCGACGCGCCGGAGCAGATCCTCTGGCGGTGGACGTGGAGGCTCGCACGGGCGACCCGGAAGATCCAGGACCGGCGCGCGAGCGCCGAGTTTCCGGAGGCCAAGCGCCTCCTCGGCGCCCTGGCGAACTCGCGGGGCCACCGGCACGAGGAGAACGCCGCGAAGCTCGTGAACACTGCGCGCGACCTGCCGCTGGAGGTCGGCGCCGCACTGCTGGCCTCCGCGGAGGGCTACACGCCGAAGGCGACGCGGCTGATCGAGGCCGCGCGCGAGAGTCTCGGCACCGTCGAGGAGGTCGCGGCCGCTCTCGCGGAGAACCTTCCGCAACCGAAGCTCCAGGGCCGCTCGCGCCGACGGCGCCGGCGGCGCAAGAAGGGCGCGAAGGGCCAGCAGCAGCCGGAGCAGACCCAGAACGGCGGCCAGCCGGACGCAGACGAGGCGCCGGCCGAGGAGCCGGCCGCGGAGGCTTCCTAGCTCCCTACTGCTCGGTGGCCGCGTCCGGCGGCCCGTTCTCCCGGTCCCGCTCGCGCAGGAACCGCGTGAGCTCGGCGGCCAGCGCCTCGCCCGAGGGGATGTCCTCCTCGTCGAACTCGTCCGCGCGCCGCTCGAGGTCCTCGACGTACGCCTGCGTGTCCGCGTCTGCGGCGACGGCCCGGCTCACCTGCTCTGCGTAGCCCTCGGCGGCCTCCTGCAGCTCACCGACGTCGATGTCGACGCCGATGATGTCGCCGAGGCGCTCGCAGAGCGCGAGCGCGGCACGCGGGCTGGGCGCGAGGGAGACGTAGTGAGGGACGGCCGCCCACAGGCTCGCCGACGGCAGGCCGCGCTGCTTGCACGCATCGTGGAGGACGCCGACGATCCCTGTCGGCCCCTCGTAGCGCGACGCCTGGAGCCCGAGCCGCTCGACGAGCTCCTCGTCGCTCGCAGAGCCGGTCACCGGGCTCGGACGGGTGTGCGGGATGTCGGCGAGCAGCGAGCCGAGCGTGACGACGAGCTCGACGCCGAGCTCCTGCGCGAAGCCCGTGATCAGGTCGGTGAACGCGCGCCAGCGCAGGTTCGGCTCAATACCGAGCAGGAGCACGAGATCGCGGTCCAGGCCGTCGGTCCTGGCGCGGTAGAAGACGGTCTCCGGCCAGTCGATCTGCCGCGTCATCCCCTCCACGAGCTTCACCTGCGGCCGGGTCGCCTGGAAGTCGAAGAACCGCTCGGGATCGACGTCGGCGATCTGCTCGGCGTCCCAGAGCCGCGCGAGGTAGCCGGCGGCCAGCGACGCTCCCTGCCCTCCGTCGTTCCAGCCGCGGAACGCGGCGATGAGGACCGGCCGCTTCAGTGCCGGTTTCTGGGAGATCCTGAGCTCGTCCGCCATCGGTCCACCTTACCCCTGTCGCGCCGCCAGCCAACGCGGCGGGAGCCACAGCATCGCGCCGAGCGCCACGGTCACCGCCCAGACGGCGGCCGCCAGCGCCACGTGGAGCGCGACGATCCCCCACGGGAGCTCGAGGCGCCACTGGAGCTCGCCCACGGCCATCTGGGCGAGCAGGACGCCGAGCAGGAGGAGCGCGAAGCGGAGCAGCCGCGGCGCGAACGACCTGCGCGCGACCAGGTACCCGAGCACGAAGATGAACACGCAGCCGAAGACGGCCGTGATGCGGACGTGGAGGTAGAGCGCGTCCGGCAGGTTCCAGAGCCGCTCGATCACGTCGGGGTCGCCCGAGTGAGGGCCGGCGCCCGTGACGAGGGTCCCGGTCAGAACGAGGCCGAGACAAGCAGCCGCGAGGACGATGCCGCCGACGCGAAGCTCGAGCGGGAACTCGATCGGTGCCGGGCCGCGCTCGGCCCGCAGCGCCTCGATCAGGACCACGACTGCGCCGGCCAGAGCGAGGAGTGCGACCAGGAAGTGCACCATCACCATTTCGGGCGGCAGGTCGTATCGGATCGTGGCCAGCCCGAGCGGCGCCTCGGCCAGCGTCAGCAGCGCGACCGCGACTGCGGTCCAGAACGTCCATCGGGGAAGCCGCCGGGCCGCCCAGGCGAGCAGGATCGAGAACGTGATCGGGAAGATCCCGAACACGCGGTTGCCGAACTCGATAAAGGCGTGCGAGTCGTCCGCCGGGAAGAATGCTCCCTCCTCGCACCCCGGCCAGCCCTCGCACCCGAGGCCCGAGCCGGTCAAGCGGACGAGCGAGCCCGTGATCACGATCACGTACAGCGCGGCGACGGTTGCCGTCGCCAGCCACCGGATCCGTGTCGCCGTCACGCAGCTTCCGCCCGCGCGAGGAAGTCGGTCAGGACGGCGCGGTAGCGGTCCGGCTCCTCCGCAAACGCCATGTGCGAGCTCTCCTCGAAGAGCACGCGTTCCGCACCCGGGATCCCGCGCCGTGCCTCCTCGGCGAGCTCCGGCGAGCACTCGTCGTACCGGCCGGACGTGACGAGCGTCGGCACGCGGATCTCGCCGAGCCGGTCGCGGACGTCCCAGCCCCGGAGGCGGCCGTCCGCCGCCCATTCGCTCGTGCCCCACAGCGCGCGGTAGACCGGCGTCCCCTTCTCCGCCCGGCCGCGCATGACGAAGTCGGGCGGCGGGTCGAGGAGGCAGATGTGGCGGCGCCAGAACTCGTCCTCGGCCGCCCGGTAGTCGGGGTGGTCGAGGGTGCCGGCCACCTCGTGCTCCGCGATCGCGCGCCGATGGTGGTCGGGGAGCTCGTCCCGGAGCCGCGCCGCCGCCGCCGCCCACGTCTCCGACGACGTCGGCGGCGAGTTCAGCGTCAGGCTCACGACGCCGGGCGGCTGGGTCAGCGCGTACTCGATCGCGAGCATCGAGCCCCACGAGGTCCCGAGCAGGTGGATCCGTTCCAGCCGGAGCGTCTCGCGGAGCGTGCGCAGCTCGTCGAGGAAGAGGTCGACCGTCCACAGGTCCGGGTCGTCGGGCCGGTCGGAGCCGCCGCAGCCCAGCTGGTCGTAGAGCACGAGCCGCCGGCCCTCCTCGGCGAGGCGCTCGAGCGGCTGGAAGTAGTGGTGCGTCGAGCCGGGGCCGCCGTGCAGGCAGACGAGCGGCAGGCTGTCCTCCGGCCCGAGGTCGCGATACCAGGTCTCGAAGCCCCGGAAGGGCATGCGGCCTTCCACGACCCTCACGGCCTGAGCGGCTCCAGGATCGCGGGGTAACCGTCCGCGCCGGCAAACCGCGTCGGGCGCGACCCGAGGAACAGCGGGCGGTCGGCGGCGTTCAGGAGCACGGGCAGGAGGTCGGGCCCGCGAAGGCGACCGAGGAACCCTCCGGCGCACGAGAGCTCCCCGAAGGCCGTCACCTCGTCAGCCCGGACGCCCGGGCCGGCGACGACGAGCGGGACGGGATCGCCCGAATGGATCACCTCGGGAAACGCCGGCGTCGCATGGTCACCGGTGACGCAGACGATCGCCCGGTCGGTCGGCAGTCCGGCGAGGCCCGCGTCGACGGCCTCGATCGTCCGCTGCTTGATCGCCGGGTCCTTCGTGTGGCCGGCCTCGTCGGTCGCCTTCAGGTGCGACCAGACGAACGTCTCACCGCGGTCGAGCCGCTCCGCGACCAGATCGAGCCGCCGCCGCATGTCGCGCGCGGGGTCGTCCGTCTCCTCCACGTGGACGGGCTCCAGGCCGACGGCGCTCGCCAGGCCGCGCATGAACCGCGTCCCGGCCAGAAATCCGCCGCCGACGCCATGCCGTTCGAGGAAGGTCGGCGCGGGACGCGGGCGGCCCCACCACTTCAGCGTGATCACGTCGAACCGCTCGCCGGCCAAGCGCCGCCGCACCTCGTGCATCCACGCTTCCGCGGCGCGCGCGGTGCGCTCCGCTTCGGGCACGAGCGGCTGCGGGCGAAGGACGGGGTAGCGGTCGCGAAAGAACGCGTCCGAGTCGGTGACGCGGTCGTCCGCGCCGCCGGCGACGCGCAGGATCGCCTCGCCGCGCCCGAGGTGCGAGAGGGCGAAGCGCAGGCCCTCGACCTCGATATCCGCGCAGCGCTCGACCAGCGCGGCCGCCTCCTCCTCGTCCTCGCCGCGCTTCGGCCGCCCGGTCAGCCAGAGCCCGCCCTCGCGCTCGTCCGTCGGCCGGAGGGCGGCGAACGCGAAGACGTCGGACGGATCCACCTCCTGACCGGCGCCGAGCGCCTCGAGGACCGCCCGCCCGGGGAACTCCTCGGGGCGGTAGCCGAACATCGACCAGTGCGCGACTTCGCTCGACGGCGCCCGGCCGGGCCCGACGGCGTAGAGCAGACCGGTGGAGCCTCGGGCTGCGAGCGCGTCGAGATTGGGCGTGTCCGCAGCCTCGTTCGCGGTCCGGCCGCCGAGGCTTTCGTGCGCGCGGTCCCCGAGCCCGTCCAGGAGGACGACGACGATCGGATACATGGCGGGTAGAGGCTAGACCGGTACGGCTTGCAGGCCGCGGATGACCTGCGCCACGCCCCGAGGCACGAGCGACTCCCACTCCCCACCGGCGCGCAACGCCTCGCGCACCTCCGCACCCGAGATCTGCTTCTCGGCACCCTCGTCGAGGACGACCACTTCGTAGCCCGCCTCCCGTAGGCGGTCGACCTTCGTGCCGCCCCACTGGGAGAAGAGCCGGATGTACTGGGTGACGCCGTCCGGGACGTACGCGGGCCAGAGCTCCGGCTCGTTGACCGGGAACGGGACCACGTGGACGCGCGTGAGCTCGAGCCGGAGCTCCGTCGCGGCCGCCTTCACCATCAGCAGCCGTTCCGAGTAGGTCCAGGGGTTCGACTCGGGGAGATGCCGGAGCGGGTCGCTGGGCTCGGGCCGGATGCGCGTCGGATCGGGGTTCGTGATCCCGACGAAGACCTCGTCGCAGCGCTCGGCGGCACCGCGCAGGTACTCGAGGTGGCCCAGATGGAAGGGCTGGAAACGGCCGTGGATCATCCCGCGCTCGGCGCGGGTCATTCGACGACGACCCCGGTGCCTTCCTCGACCCGGCCGACGCGGCGCAGGAACAGCTTCCGCGCCTGGAACTCTGCCTCGAGGACGGGGCCACGCTCGGACGGCGCCGAGATGAGCAGGCCGCCAGCCGTCTGCGGGTCGTAGCCGAGGGCGACGAGCGTCTCCGGGGCGCCGTTCAGCTCGACGTGCTCGGCTGCGAAGTCCCGGTTGCGCGGGTCGCCGCTCGTCCGGACGCCCGACCGGGCCAGGTCGAGCGCGCCGTCGATCGCCGGGAACCGCTCGGACTCGAGCCGAATCCGGACGCCGCTCCGCTCCGCCATCTCGTGCGCGTGCCCGAACAGCCCGAAGCCGGTGACGTCGGTGACCGCATTCGGCTCCAGCTCCCTCAGTAGCGACGCGGCTTCCAGGTTCAGCGTCCGCATCCAGCGAACCGCGCGCTCGAGGGGCTGCGTCCCGACCACACCGCGCTTGTGGCCGGTCATGATCAGCCCCGTTCCCAGCGGCTTCGTCAGGAACAGCGAGTCCCCGGGGGTCGCGCCGTTCTTGGGCCAGATCCCGTCCGGCCGGACCGTGCCGACGACGGCGAGGCCGTACTTCGGCTCCTCGTCGCGAATCGTGTGCCCGCCGGCGAGGATCCCGCCCGCGGCGCGCACTTGCTCGTCGGCGGCGGCGAAGATCGCCGCGAGCATCTCGCTCGGCAGCGACTCCGGAAAGGCCGCGATCGAGAGGGCGAGGAGCGGCGTCCCGCCCATCGCGAAGACGTCGTTGAGCGCGTTCGTCGCCGCGATCGCGCCGTAGTCGGACGGGTCGTCGACGACAGGCGGGAAGAAGTCGAGCGTGAAGATGAGCGCGCGATCCTCGTCGAGCCGGTAGACCGCGGCGTCGTCCGCCGGCGCCAGACCGACGAGGAGATCGTCGGAGTCGACCGGCACAAAGCCGCGCAGCAGCTCTTCGAGCCGGGCGGCCGAGTACTTCGCGGCGCAGCCGCCGCACGACGCGAGATCGGTCAGTTTGATCTGGGCGGTTTCCAGGAGAGCTCCGTGCCTCGGGAATGGTGCCGACCCTGCTTGCCGGGGTCAACGCGGGGCAGTCCGGGCCTATTCCAACGAAAAGGCGGCGACCGAGGAGGCCGCCGCCGTGTCAGGGGAGAGGAGGAGTTTGGTTGCCGTGCGCACTTCCACGGCGCCGCCCCCTCTCCTACAAGGACCCGGGAGTCCGCAGAATCTTCCACAGCATGTAGAGCGCGAGCGCCGACGCGACGGCGAAACCGCCGATCGCGATCCCGTCGTTCACGCGCGCCATCCACGCCGAGGCGAGGAGGAGGCCCGCGATGATGACGGCGGCGCCGATGCGGTTCGCGGCCGAGCGCATCACCGCTTCGAGCTCCTGCAGGTTGGCAGGGGTGATGCCGATCCGGAGCGTTCCCTCCTCCAGTCGGTCGGTCACCTGCCCGATACGCCTCGGGAGGCGGGCGAGCGGGGCGAGCTGGGTGAACGCGTAGCTCGCGAACTCGGTCGGAGCGAGCCGCTTCTCGCCTTCGCGAAGCATGAGCTCGAGGGCGTCGGCGCGGAGGAGCTCGACGGGATCCATCGACGGATCGAGGGTGCGCGCGATCGAGTCGGCCTGCGCGAGGGTCTTGCCGACCAGGGCGAAGCTCGTCGGCAGGCGGATCGCGTGCTTCACCGACATCCGCTGCAGGTCGGCCAGCGCCTCCCCGGCGCGGATTCCGGAGAGCGGCCGCCAGTGGTACCGGGGGAGCTTCCGGCGCAGCTCGGCGACGAAGCCCGGCTCGTCGGATTCGAGCGTGGTGTGTGAGAGGCCGATGATCAGCGCGGCGACGTCGTCGCCCCGGTTCTGCGCGATCGCGAGAAGGAGCTGGGCGATCGTGGAGCGCGTGTCGTCGTCGAGCCGGCCGAGGAGCCCGAAGTCGAGCAGCGCGAGCCGCCCGTCGGGCGTCAGCAGCACGTTCCCGCGGTGCGGGTCCGCGTGGTAGACGCCCTCGGCCGCGACCTGGCGGACATAGGCGCGGAAGAACTCGCGGGCGAGGTAGGCGGCCCGCTCGTCGTCGAGGCCGTGGTCGTCGGCCACCCGCTTTCCCTCGATGCGCTCGAGGACGAGCACCTCCTCGGTCACGTACGGGTGGACGACCTTCGGGACGAGGATGTCGGGGTGGCCTTCGACGAGCCGGCCCACGAGCTCCGTGTTGTTCGCCTCCTCGACGAAGTCGAGCTCGGCGCGGAGGTGCACGTCGACCTCCTCGGCGAGGGCGGAGAGCTGGAGGATCTGCGCCTGCCCGGACCGCCGTTCGAGGAAGTCGGCAGCCGACCGGAGCAGGTCGAGGTCGACGAGCGCCTGCTCGAGGACGCCGGGACGCCGCACCTTGACGACGACCTCTCGCCCGTCCGACATCAGCGCCTTGTGGATCTGCGCGATGGACGCCGCGGCCAGCGGCTCGGGGTCGATGCTCGCGAACGCGCTGGCCCCCACGTCGCGCCGGATGATGGGCTCCAGGTCCGAGAACGGCACCGGCGGCACCTCGTCGACGAGGCGGGACAGCTCCTCGATGTACACGTCGGGCATCAGGTCCGGCCGCGAGGAGAGGAGCTGCCCGAGCTTCACATACGTCGTCCCGAGCTCCTCGAGGGCGAGGCGGAAGTCCCGCGCGGCCTCCGGCGTCGCCTGGCGCTCGCCGGCGACACCGATCTCCCGGAGGACGCGCAGGAGCTTCGTCCGCCGTGCGACCCTGCCGACCTCGAGCGCCCTTCTCAGGCGTTCACGTCTCGCACCCACCGGGGGATTCTCCCCGGTCCGTGCGAAAGCACACCGCGGGATCCTCTCCCTACGAGTGGGCCGGCTCCCCCCACGGAATCCGGTTTCCTCGTTCGCGCGTCTGAATGGTGGTTCCTGGCTGCTGTCCGAGAATCACACCCCCTGACGGACAGTGCCTCCCTCGATCTGCCGTAGTGCGGGCAGCCGCGGTTCGACGACCTACCACCGGTACCAGTTGTCGAAGAAGCCGCCACCGCTCACGGCAGCGAGAGTCGTCAGGGCGACGAGGAGAGAGATCTTGAACCGGTTCAGCACGATCACCTCCTTTCCTTAGAACCTGAAGTCCTGGAGCGCTTCTGCAGCGCGCCGGTAGAGCTGCGCGGCCACCTGGTCCTGACCGCGCCGCGCCGCAAGGTCGCCCTTGGCGATCCACGCGGACGCGCGATGGCTGACGGAGGAAAGCTGGTCGAAGCTGCGCTCGGCCTCGTCGAAGGCCTGCTCGGCCTCGTCGAGGCGGCCCTGCTCGAGGAGCGAGCGCCCGAGCACGAGCTGCGCGTTGCCGATCTCGTCGACCACGTCGACGCGGTCGCCGAGGAGCTTCAGCGCCTGGCGCGCCTGCTCCTCAGCCGGCTCGACCTGGCCGGTGCGGAGGTTGACCTGGGCGAGCGACGAGACCGCACGTGCGGCGTCCGCCTCGCTGCCGTACTCGAGGAGGACGCGGAAAGACTCGTTCAGCTGGTCGACGGCCTCGTCCGGCTTCCCGAGCAGGAAGCTGAGGCCGCCGAGGTTGTTGAGCAGCTTGCCGACGGCGGCGCGGTCCGCGATCTCCTCGAACTGCGCCTTCGCCTGCTCGGCGTACTTGCGGGCGAGCACCCACTGGCCCTGCCGCTCGGCGACGAGCGACGCGTGGAAGTACACGCGCGCGACGGAGCGCGGGTCGTCGAGCGCCTCGGCGAGCTCGAGCGCGCGCTCGAGGTCTTCCCGAGCGGCCTCGTAGTCGCGCTGCCGCCGATAGCAGCGGGAGCGCCAGCCGAAGATGTCGGCGCGGAGGCGGTCGCACGGCAGCTCGGAGTCCTCGGCGAGCGTGAGCGCCTCGTTGAAGAGTCCGATTGCCGTCTGGATGCTCGCGAGCTCGACCCGGCAGGCACCGAGGCGGAAAAGGATCTCGGCCCGGTCGACGTCCGAGAACATCGCGTCCTCGACCATCGCCCGTGCTCGCGTGAGGAGCTCGATCGCCTCCTTGACCTGGCCCATACGCATGCGGACCCACGCCTCGCCCGACAGCGACCGAACCTGAAGCTCGATCGCGGCGATGCCGGCGGTCGTGGGGTAGATCCGTGCGAACTCCTCGAGGGCCTCGGGGTACTCGTGGTTCTCGCTGAGCGCCTCGGCGCGCGCGAGCGACGCCTCGATCCGGCCGCGCTCGTCGGCGGCGACGCCGCTGGCGAGGAAGCCGGGATCGACGTTCAGCCGCTCGGCGAGCCACTCGATCGTCTCCTGCGTCGGGCGCGTCTTCCCGCGCTCGATCTGGGAGACGTACTCCTTCGAGAAGCGGTCGCCCGCGAGGTCCGTCTGCGTGAGGCCGGCGTTGACCCGGAGCGTGCGCAGCCGCTCGCCCAGCCCGCCGTTCGGAAGGCGGCCGAGGCGCTGCGGCTTGCTCTGAATCGCGCGGTTCATTCGGGGGTCAACTCCGTGGCGGCTGGGTCCGACTACTTGACAGTACGGCAATCATCTTCGGTTTTCGATCCCCTAAAAGGGTCATGGCTACGTGAAAAATGAGTCAACCAAGCCTATCGCAAAATCACTTGACCGAGGTACTTGACTAGGTCGGGAGGTGGCCGTATAGTCAGTCCACCGAGCAGCGAGGCACACACAGAGCCAAGGTGTTCGGGAGGCGCGCCAGATATGGCGACGGTGGCTCGGAGGAGTTGGCTGGGCCGCAGAGTCAAGGCCTCCGGGCCGTCGCCAAAAGAGGTGGGCTCGCCGCTAGAGATACGAACCCCCGGGGGCCGCAGCCCGGGGGTTCATCTTTTTCGCCTCGGAACCGGCTTCGCCGTTCCTCGCTTCTGGCTCGAAGTCTCACGACTTCGAGCCACCGGATAGAGCCGGGCGACGGCTTCGCTCGTCGCGCGGCGGCCGATCGCAATGAGCCTCCTCGACCTTCCTCCGTCAGTGGATGAACCGGCAACGCCGGTTCATCGGCGGAGGCGCGGGATCCAGCCAGGGACCGCTTGGCGGTAGGCGTCGTACTCGTCGCCGAACTGTCGATGGAGCGTGGGTTCCTCGTACCAGTGGACGAACGAGGCGACCGCCGCCGCAACCAGCGCAGCGTAGGCGAGCAGCTCCAGCTGCCCCAGGAGGAGCGCCTGGCCGACGATGGCGGCGATCACGGCCAGGTACATCGGGTTTCGGACGTAGCGGTAGAGCCCGCCGACCACGAGGTGCTGCGTGGGGGCGACCGGCGCGGGTGTGCCGATGCCCTCGACGACGAAGCGCGCGAAGGCGTGAAGCAGGACGCCGACACCGACGACGATCAGGATCGCGCCGAGGACCCTGATCGGCACCCAGACGTCGTCCGACTCCCAGCCGGTGAGAGACCAGGGAATCAGGCCGACGACGACCCCCGGTGCCAGCAGGAGGAAGACCACGCTCCCGGCAGCCGCTCGAGCCCTACTCATGTCCCGAATTGTGTCTGGCGTCGCCGGCGGGCGGGCAATGCCCGCCCGCACACCAGCGCAAGTCGGGCATGGAAGCGGCGCCACGCGCCTCGGCCGCGTCTCGGCGTCAGCCGAGACCGGGCTTCATGAGGTCGCTCAAAGTCGTGAGACTTTGAGCGAGAGGCGGCCGGCGCAGCCGGTCAGGCTTCGCGACCGGTCAGCCAGCGGCGCCTCGACGCGGCGATGCCTGGAAACTCCTCGTCGAGAATGTTCCCGAGGCGCTTGCTGACCGCGGCCAAGAGCCCGATCGAGACGAAGATCCACGCCTCGGCCTCCGGGTCGCGGTCTCTCGGGACGCCGTCGGCCTCCTGCGAGCGCCGGATCACCCCGGCCACGAAGGTCTGAACCTCGCGCATGTGCCGCTTGACGTACTTGCGGATCTCCGCGTCGTCGCTCGCCTCCGTCAGCGCCTGGATCCAGAGGTTCGCGACGAGCCCGCGGCCCTGCTTGGCGGCCTGGAGGTACGCGGCCCCCATCGCGGTCGTCCAGAGGGCGGGATCGGCCTCGGCGGCGACCGCCTCGTCCCACATCTCGCGCGTCTCCGTCCACGCCGACTCCAGGCACGCGAGGTAGAGGTCGCGCTTGGAGCGAAAGTGCCGGTAGAGGATCGGCTCCGTGACGCCCGCGCGCCGTGCGATCTCGGCGGTGGTCGTGCCCCGGTAGCTGCCCTTCGAGAAGATCGACCCGGCGCACTCGAGGACGGCGGCCCGCCGCTCCTCGGCGGTGAGCCTCGGCTTCGTCGCGCTCATCCCACCTCGGCGACGGGCTGCGAGGGCTGGTCGTGCTCCTCGAGCTCGTGCGGCCGGACGAGGACGAACGAGACGACGGCGCCGACGAACGCAATCGCGGCCGCGACCGTGAGCGCCGTCGAGAAGCCGTCCACGAAGCGCCCCGGGTCGAGGAACACCTCGGGGCCGCGGAGGCCGCCGACCTCGTGGGCCATGATCGCGCCCATCAGGGCGATCCCGGTCGAGCCGCCGACCTGGCGGAACGCGTTCAGCACCGCCGAGCCGACGCCCGACTTGTCGACCGGCAGCGCGCGCACGGCGGCCGCGGCGCTCGGGGTCATCACGAGCGCCATGCCGACGCCGCCGATCAGGAGGGCCGGAAACAGGTCGAGGTACTCCGCGTGCTCGTCGAGCCGCGAAAAGTAGAGCAGCTGCACGGAGACGAGGATCATCCCGGCGGTCATGAGCCACCGGGAGCCGATCCGGTCCGACGTCTTCCCGGCGATCGGCGCCGTGAGAATGATCAGCACGGTCATGGGCAGGAAGGCTGCGCCCGCTTCCACGGCCGAGTAGCCGAGGATCCCCTGCATATAGAGCGAGACGAAGAAGAAGACGCCGAACATCGCCAGGGCGACGAGCAGCACGGCGAGGTTCGCGCCGGCGAAGGTCCGGTTGCGGAAGAGGGAGAGGTCGAGCATCGGCAGCCGCTGATGCCGTTCGAGGAGGACGAACGTGACGAGCATGACGGCGGAGACGACGAACGCGCCGACGATCCGGCCGGACGTCCACCCGTAGGTGTTGGCCTCGATCAGCCCGTAGGTCAGAGCGAACAGGCCGAGGCCCGAGGTCAGGAGGCCCGGGAGGTCGAGGCGCTGCTCGCGGGACTCGTCCTTCGACTCGGGGATCAGGACGAAGCTCGCAACGATCCCCAGGATCCCGATCGGAACGTTGATGAAGAAGATCCAGCTCCAGTCGAGGTGCTCGGTGATGAGGCCGCCGACGAGCGGGCCGATCGCGAGCGCGAGGGCGGAGACGCCCGCCCAGATCCCGATCGCCGTGCCGCGCTGGCGGGGCGGGAAGGTCGCCGCGATGATCGAGAGCGTCGCCGGGTTCATGAGAGCCGCGCCGGCGCCCTGGACGATCCGGGCCCCGATCAGGAAGTGGCCGCTCTCGGCGAGGCCGCAGGCGAGCGAGGCGCCCGTGAAGATCACGAGCCCGGCGACGAAGATGAGACGCCGGCCGAGCAGGTCTGCGAGCTTGCCGCCCGTGAGCATCAGCGACGCGAAGGTCAGGGCGTAGCCGGTGACGATCCACTCGAGCTCGGAGAGGTCGGCGCCGAGGTCGCGCGCCATCGACGGCAGCGCGACGTTGACGACCGTGTTGTCGAGCATGATCATGAAGAGCCCGAACGCGACGGCCGCGAGCGTCCACCACTTGCGCGCTTCTTCGCTGAAGAGGTTCAGGGCCACGGTTAGTGACGACTATGTTAGCGATCACTAAGTTGCGGCGTCAATGACGGAGAGACTCGCCAGGTCGGCGGCCCGCCATCCAGGGCTGACGGTCGGGGCCTGGATCACTGCCGTCGTGCTCTCGATCGCGCTGATCGCCCTGTTCCTCGGCGACGCGCTGTCCGGCGAGGCCGAGCAACTGAACAACCCCGAGTCCGAGCAGGCGTACCAGCTGATCGAGGAGCGGATCCCGCCGACCGGAGACTTCACGACCGACGTTATCGTGGTTCGCGCGAGCTCCCTCACGGCGACCGATCCCGCGTTCCGGCGGAAGCTCGAGGAGCTGGACTTGCGGCTTCGCTCCACGCCGGGGGTACTCAACGTGGCGGACGAGCCCGCCGCACGCTCCGAGCACGCCGTCGTCGTTCCGGTCGGGCTCGCCGACGAGTCGGCGGCCGAGAACCTCTCCGACGCCCTCGCCGGGCTCGACGACGACTCGTTCGACCTCTACGCGACGGGCGAGTGGACCGTCGAGCGCGACTTCCTGACCCTCTCCGAGGAGGACCTGCAGAAGGGCGAGCTGCAGTTCGGCCTGCCGGTGGCGCTCGTGGTGCTGCTCCTCGTCTTCGGCGCGGTCGTCGCCGGGCTGGTCCCGCTGGCACTCGCGCTCGTCGCGATCATCACCGCGCTCGGCCTCACCTCGCTCGTCGGCATACCGTTCGACCTCTCGATCTTCACGGTCAACATGCTCACGGGCATGGGGCTCGCCCTCGGGATCGACTATTCACTGTTCGTCGTCTCGCGATACCGGGAGGAGCGGGCGGCGGGGCGCGAGGAGCTGGACGCAATCGCCGCCGCCGGGGCCACGGCGAGCCGCGCGGTGCTCTTCAGCGGCGGCGCGTTCGTCGTCGCGATGTTCGGCCTCCTCCTGATCCCGAACACCATCTTCCGCAGCCTGGCGACGGGGGCGATCCTCGTCGGGCTCGCCTCCGTCGCCGCCGCGCTCACCCTCCTTCCCGCCGTGCTGAGCCTCCTCGGCGACCGGGTGAACGCGCTTCGCATCCCGCTCATCGGTCGCGCGGCCGAGCGCGGGACCGGCGCGGAAGGCCGCTTCTGGGGCGCGATCGTCCGCTCGGTGATGCGGCGCCCGGCGCTCAGCCTCGTGCTCAGCGCCGGCCTCCTGGTCGCCCTGGCGCTGCCGGTCTTCGAGTACCGGACGGGCGAGGCGGGAATCCGAACGCTTCCCGACCGGTTCGAGTCCAAGCAGGGCTTTAACGCGCTTGAGCGTGAGTTCGGCGTCGGCACGACGGACGACATCCAGGTCGTCGTCGACGGCGACGTGGCTGCACCGGCGACGCGGCAAGGCATCGACCAGCTCGCGCGCAAGATGCGGGGCGACAGCCGCCTGCGCCAGGTCACGACCGAGTTCCATCCCGAGAGCCGCATGGCGCTCGTCGAGGCGGTGCCCGTCGGAGACAGCCGCGACGATGCCGCGCTCGCGGTCGTGCGCGACCTGCGGAACGAGGAGGTGGACGGCGCGCGCGTCCTCGTCACCGGCGAGACGGCGGAGAGCATCGACTACTACGCGCTCACCGATCGCTGGCTGCCGATCCTGTTCACGTTCGTCCTCGCGTTGAGCTTCGTCCTCCTGACGGTCGCGTTTCGGTCGATCGTCGTCGCGACGACGGCGATCGCGCTGAACCTCCTCTCGGTCAGCGCCGCCTACGGCGTCCTGATCCTGGTCTTCCAGGAGGGCTTCGGCAACGAGCTCTTCGGCTTCCGGCAGGTGGACTTCATCGAGGCCTGGGTGCCGCTTTTCTTGTTCGCGGTGCTGTTCGGGCTCTCGATGGACTACAACGTCTTCCTCTTGAGCCGGATCCGCGAGCGCTACGTCCAGACCGGGGACAACGACGAGGCCGTTCGCCACGGGATCGGTTCCACGGCGCGGATCATCACGGGCGCCGCGTTGATCATCATCGCCGTGTTCGGAGGCTTCGCGGTCGGCGACCTCGTGATGTTCCAGCAGATGGGCTTCGGCGTCGCCGTGGCGCTGTTCCTCGACGCGACGATCATCCGGTCGATCCTGTTGCCGGCGATCATGAAGCTGCTCGGCCGGTGGAACTGGTACCTGCCGGAGTGGCTCGGCTGGCTCCCGGACTTCCACGTCGAGGGGTCGCGGTGAGCGAGGTCGTCTGGCGGCCCTCGGAGGAGGTGTTCGAGCGCGCCAACGTCGTGCGCCTGATGCGCCGGCACGGGATCGACGACTACTGGGAGCTCATCCGCCGCTCGCAGGAGGAGCCGGACTGGTTCTGGCCCGCGGTCGTCGAGGACATGGGGCTCGAGTTCGCGAGGCCGTGGGACCAGGTCGTCGATCTCTCGCGCGGGCCAGAGTGGGCGACCTGGTTCCTCGGCGGCCGGGTGAACGTCGCGTGGAACTGCGTCCACCGCTGGGCCCGCCGCCGGCCAGAGGGGATCGCGGCGGTCTCGCTCGCGGAGGACGGCGGGCGGCGGGAGCTGACCTGGTCGGCCATGTCCGACGAGGTCACGCGGCTCGCAGAGGCTCTCGTCCGGCTCGGCGTCGGGCAGGGCGACCGCGTCGCGCTTTTCCTGCCGATGTCGCAGGAGGTCGCGGTCGCCTCGCATGCCTGCGCGCACATCGGCGCGATCCAGGTGCCGATCTTCTCGGGGTTCGCGGCGCCGGCCGTCGCGCAGCGGCTCCAGGCGTCGGAAGCCAGGGTCGCGATCACGACCCGGACGTCGTCCCGACGCGGACGCGATGTGCCGATGCTCGAGATCCTGGAGGAGGCCCGCGCGCAGGCGCCCTCCGTCGAGCACGTCGTGCTGGCGCCGTGGGACGACCTCGTGGCCGACTCCCCGGGCGAGCTGCCGGCGGCCGAGCTCGACTCGGAGACGCCCTATCTCCTGACGTACACGTCGGGGACGACCGGCCTTCCGAAGGGCGTCGTCCACGTCCAGGGCGGCTTCCTCGTCTCGATCACGCGCGAAGTCTGCTACCAGGCGGACGCCGGGCCCGACGACGTCATCCACTTCGCGACGGACATGGGCTGGATCATGGGCCCGTGGACCGTCGTCGGCGGCCACGCTCTCGGGTCGACGCTCGTCTTCGCCGAGGGCGCGCCGGACTGGCCGACCGACCGGCTCTGGCGGACGGTCGAGCAGGAGCGGGTCTCGGTGCTCGGGCTCTCGCCGACGCTTGTCCGCGCGCTGATTCCCCACGGCGACCCGGAGGCGGACCTCTCGTCGCTGCGCACGATCGTGACCACGGGCGAGCCGTGGAACCCGGAGCCGTACCGCTGGCTCTTCGAACGGGTCGGCGGCAGCCGTGTTCCGATCATCAACTGCTCCGGAGGCACGGAGGTCGGCGCCTGCTTCCTCTCGCCCACGCCGGCGATTCCGATCAAGGCGTGCTCGCTGGGCGGACCGGCGCTCGGCATGGCGATGGACGTCGTGGACGCCGAGGGCCGGTCGCTCGTCGCCACCGGCGAGGTCGGCGAGCTCGTCTGCCGCAAGCCGTTCCCGGGGATGACCCGCGGCTTCTGGCGGGACCCCGAGCGCTACCTGGACTCCTACTGGCGGCGGTTCCCGGGGGTCTGGACGCACGGGGACTGGGCGTCGGTCGACGCGGACGGCTACTGGTTCCTGCACGGGCGCTCGGACGACACGCTCAACATCGCGGGAAAGCGGATCGGCCCCGCCGAGCTCGAGTCGGCGGCAGTCGAACATCCGTCGGTGCTCGAGGCGGCGGCGGTCGGAATCCCGCACGAGGTCAAGGGCGAGGTCGCCTGGATCTTCTGCATCGCCGCGCCCGGCGTGGAGGCCGACGGGGCTCTCGCGGCCGAGGTCTCGGAGCTCGTGTCCCGCGACCTCGGCAAGGCGTTCCGGCCGGACCGAGTCGTCTTCGTCTCCGCGCTGCCGAAGACGCGGAGCGCGAAGATCATGCGGCGCGCGGTTCGTGCGAAGGCGCTGGGCGACGATCCGGGCGACCTGTCGTCGCTGGAGAATCCCGAGTCACTGGAGGAGATCGCGAATGCCGTCTGAGCTCGAAGGAGTCGCCCTCGTCACCGGCGGTGGCCGCGGAATCGGCGCGGGCATCGCCCACGAGCTGGCCGGCGCGGGGATGAAGGTCGCCGTGTCCGCGCGGTCGCGCGACCAGGTGGAGGACGTGGCGAGCGAGGTCGGCGGTCTCGCAGTCGTCGCCGACGTCTCGCGGCAAGAGGACGTCGAGCGGATGGTTCGGGAGGTCGAGGCGGAGCTCGGGCCGATCGACGTCCTCGTCAACAACGCCGGCATCCCCGACTGGGATCGCGGCCCGATCTGGGAGTCGGATCCGGAACGGTGGTGGCACACCTTGGAGGTGAACGTCCTCGGCGTGTACCTCTGCTGCCGCGCAGTCGCCGGTGGGATGGCGGAGCGCGGAGGCGGCCGCATCGTGAACATGGCGAGCGGCGCCGCCTACCTCCCATCGTCGAACCCGGACGCCGGAACGAGCTACGGCCCGAGCAAGGCGGCGGTGCACCGCTTCAGCGAGCTTCTGGCGACACAGCTCCGGCCCCACGGGATCCTCGTCTTCTCGATGAGCCCCGGCCTCGTCAGGACCGCGATGACGGAGGGTTCCTTCCCCGACGACGCCCCGTGGACGCCGCCGGAGCTCGCCCCGCGGCTCGTCCGGACCTTCGCCTCGGGACGGCTGGACAAGCTCGCCGGGCGGTACGTCCACGCGGAGCACGACCAGGATCTGGACGAGCTCGAGCGCCGAGCGGACGAGATCCTCGAGAACGACCGCAACGCCATCCGCCTCCAGCGCTGAACAGCCGGCCGCAGGGTCGGGCTCAGCGCGGCGCGATCCAGGTGGCGCGCGCGGCGCCCAGGAGCCGGCCCTCCTCCCCGAGAAGGGCCGTGCCCGCGTAGAGCTTCCGGCCCTCGGCGCCGAGCGGCCAGGCCATGACCACGCACGGCTCGCCGGCGCGCGGCAGGTGCTCGACGCGCGCGGCCAGCCGGCCGAGCACCGGCAGCCCTCGCTCTCCGCCGTGCACGGCGTAGGCGCCCGGACAGTCCAGAGCCGCCCAGACGAACTCCGGCGCGACGTGCTCCGGCCGGGGCGTCCACGTTGCGGCGGCGACGTCGCGGCCGGACACCGGGCCCGCGTAGATCCCGAGCCCGTCGTCCCTCGCCCACCCGCACACGAAGCACTCGGGGAATTCGCTCGTCTTGTCGCCCTCGGGGAGGGCGGCCGCCGTCGCCTCCACGAACGAGACCGGATCGGCAAGGTCGAGCTCGACCTCCGCGGCGGCCGCCTCGGCCACGAGCGAATCGCCGTCGAGAAGCCGGATCCGCCGCCGGTCGTCGTCCCACTCGACCTGCAGCGGCCGCTCGAGCGGCGGAGGGAGTTTGAGCGTGACCTCGGCCGGCCCGTGAAGCAGCGAGGCGAGGATGCCGCTGGTGTATCCGCCGTTCGCCGACTCGGTCGGGCCGCGAAAATGGCGGTCGATGACCAGCTCCACGCCCGGTAGACTATGTTTTCGACTGTGAGGCGAAAACTATGAGACTCGCGCTCGCCCAGATCAACACCGTCGTCGGCGACCTCGACGGCAACGTCGCGCGGATCGTCGGCCGCCTTCGCGAAGCACGCAACGCCGGAGCCGATCTCGTGCTCTTCCCGGAGCTCGCGATCACCGGCTACCCGCCCGAGGATCTCCTCTTTCGCCCCGGCTTCCTCCGTGAGGCCCGGCGCGCCGTCGAGCACGTGGCGGCCGAGACGACGGACATCGCCGCGCTCGTCGGGGTCCCCTGGCTGGAGCGGGACCTCTTCAACGGCTGTGCGATCTGCGCGGACGGCGAGATCAAGGCCGTCTATCCGAAGCGCTTTCTGCCCAACTACGGCGTGTTCGACGAGGTGCGCTACTTCCAGCCCGGCCGCGAGATGTACCTCCTCCGGATCGGCGAGGCGCTGATCGGGCCGACCGTCTGCGAGGACGTCTGGCAGCCGGGCCCGCCCGCCACCGACCTCGCGCTCGCCGGCGCCCACGTGATCGCGAACATCTCCGCCTCCCCGTTCCACGTGGGCAAGGGCCTCGAGCGCGAGGAGATGCTCATCACCCGCGCGCGGGACAACGCCTGCTGGGTCGCGCTGGTCAACGCCGTCGGCGGCCAGGACGAGCTGATCTTCGACGGCCACAGCGTCGTCATCGACGAGGAGGGTGAGGTCGTCGTACGCGGCCCGTCGTTCGAGGAGGCGCTGCTGGTCATCGACATCGACGCGTCGACGGCGATCGCCCGCCGCCTGGTCGACGCCCGCCGCCGCGCCCTCGCCAGCGAGCGCGAGATCCCGAACCCGCCGGTCATCGACTTGGGCACTCCGCGCGAGCAGGCCGCGCCGGTCGATCCGTCTGTCACGGAGCCGCTCGACGAGCTGGAGCAGATGCGCCTGGCCCTCGAGCTGGGGCTCTCGGACTACGTCGAGAAGAACGGCTTCAAGGACGTGGTGGTCGGCCTGTCCGGCGGGATCGACTCCGCCCTCACCGCCGCGCTCGCGGTCGAGGCACTCGGGCCTGAGCGGACGCACTGCGTATCGATGCCGTCCCGCTACTCGTCCGAGGAGACGAGGCGCGACGCCGAGCGGCTCGCGGAGAACCTCGGCACCGACTTCCGCGAGCTCCCGATCGACCCCATCTACGACGGCTACGAGAAGGCGCTGGCGGACGTCTTCGAGGGCCGCGACGCAGACATCACCGAGGAGAACCTCCAGGCCAGGATCCGCGGGACGCTGCTGATGGCGCTGTCGAACAAGTTCGGCTGGCTGGTGGTCGCCACCGGCAACAAGTCCGAGCTCTCCGTCGGCTACGCCACGCTCTACGGGGACATGGCCGGCGGCTTCGCGCTCCTCAAGGACGTGTTCAAGACGGACGTCTTCCGTCTGGCCCGGCGTCTCAACGAGCGTGCCGGCCGCGAGCTGATCCCGCAGTCGATCCTCGACCGCGCGCCGAGCGCCGAGCTGCGCGCAAACCAGCTCGACGAGGACTCGCTCCCGCCGTACCCGGCGCTCGACAAGGTGCTCGAGGCGTACGTCGAGGAGGACCGCTCGCACGAGGAGCTCACGACCGACGGCTTCGACCAGGACGTCGTCGACCGCGCGATCGCGCTCATCGACCGCGCCGAGTACAAGCGCCGCCAGGCGCCGCCCGGAGTCAAGCTCCGCCCGAAGGCGTTCGGGCGCGACCGGCGGACGCCGATTACGAACCGCTGGCGCGGGTAAGACGGCCCCATGGACAAGACGCAGACACTCGAAGCGGGGCTCGTCGGCTGGCGTGAGCGCCTCGCCCGGAAGCTCGAGAAGCCGGTCAGCAAGCGGACGCCGCTGACGGCCAACCAGGTTCGCGCGGTTCTCGGAGCGCTCTTCTTCGTCAAGTCGGCGATCTACGTCGCGCGCTCGGTCAGACGGGCGGTCAAGCGCTGATGGCCGACCCGTACACGCACAAGAACCTCCTCGAGGTCGAGGACTCCGCCGCGAAGTCCGGGATGGGCGAAGCGCAGGAGTCGCGGTTCTCGGCCGAGGATCTCAACGCCGAGCAGTCGGGATTCAGCCTCCACCGGATCAAGCCGCGACAGCGCCAGCCGTTCGGGCACCGCCACGACGATGTGGAAGAGGTCTACATCGTGATCGCCGGCTCCGGCCGGGCGAAGCTCGACGACGAGATCGTGGAGCTGAGTCTTCTCGACGCGATCCGGGTCTCGCCGGGCGTGATGCGCTCCTGGGAGGCGGGCGACGAGGGCTTGGACATCCTCGCGTTCAGTCCTCGGCGGACCGACGACCGCGGCGAGATCGTCCCCGACTGGTGGACCGACTGAGCCCACGCGGGGCGCAAGCGCCCGAGCTAGTAACACTGTGTTACCTGGATCTCCCGGCGAGCTCGCGAAACCAGCGGAGCCGCTCCTCGTACGGGACCGCCGCGTTGGCCGGCGAGGTCGACGGGAGCACGAACAGCCTCGTCTCGCCGAGCCGCCGCTCCTGCACGCCGAGCTCGGCGCGCTCGTTGAACGCGCCCCGGTACGCCTCCTTGCCGACGAACGCGATCCAGGCGGGCTCGAGCTCGCGCGCGATCCGCTCCAGCCGCTCGGCCGACCCGGCGAAGTCCGCCCGCCTGAGGTCGCCGGAGCCGGACGTCGTCCGATAGGCGGCGTTCGTCAGCCCGAGGCCGAGCGCCGGCAGCTCATGCTGCTCCGACGGCTCGTGCAGCCGCGGCGTGAACCCCGCCTCGTGGAGCAGCCGCCAGAAGTCGTTCCGGGGATTCGCAAAGTGCGCCCCGGCCTGGGCGGACCGGCGCCCGGGGTTGATCCCGCAGAAGACGACCTGGAGGCCGGACGCTAGAACGTCCGGAACGGCGCTCTCGGCGACGGCGTCCATCTCGTGATCGTACGGCTGCGCGGCTTCGCGCTCACGCCCGCCCAGCCGTCCTCGAAGAGGCGGCGCGGCGCACCTGCTCGCGAGGATCAACGCTGCCTATAGGGTCGGCGACCAAGACCGCTACTCGCCACCGAAAGGAGTCGCCATGCCGAAGGTTGTCATCACCCACGCCGTCCAGGACATCGATCGCTGGCTGCAAGGCAAGGCGGAACGCGCCGCGGCCATCGAGTCCGGAACCGGCAGCAACGTAATCGACTGCGTCGCGCAGGACGGAAGTAACAACATCGCTATCTGCGCCGACGTTGCCGACATCGATGCGATGACGTCGATGCTGGCCGCGCCGCCCGCTGAGGTCGTGGCGCGGATGGAAGCGCACGGCGTCGTCCAACCCCTGACGGTGTACATCGAGTCGTAGCCCTGTCCCTACTCGGTTGCGGTCAGCTCGGGAGGTAAAGAGGACTACTCCTCAAGACCACCCGCAGCCCCGGACCGAGGACATTGGGGACCGCGCTAGGCGGCTTCGAGCTCGACTTCCGGCTCGCGCCCGTCGAGACGGACTTCGAAGAAGCGCCGGATGTCTTCGCCACTGAGCGTCGTTTCATAGCGCGACCGGCGGGGCGCCAGCTCGATCACCTGCACGGCCTCCTCATGGAACCCGTAGCACCTCGCGTAGCACTCGGCTTCGTTCAACGCGCGCAAACGCACGATCTGACCGTAAATTGCCCACCGGACGGTGGAACTCCGGGCGAAGCACTTCGAGTACTGGATCTCCCTCGACGAGAGCGGGAACCTCTCGGCGGACGGGGATCCGGTCACAACCGAGGGCGAGGCAGGCGCCGAGCACCTCCTCCTCGCCGCGCTCGCCCGCTGCTCCATCTCGAGCCTCGAGCACTTCGCGCGCCAGAAGGACGTCGAGGTGACCGCGTCGGCCTACGCGGCCGGAACGGTGACCCGCCGTGAGGAAGAGGACCGGTACGGCTTCGTCGACATCGAGTGCAAGCTCGACGTGCAGTTGGACGGCGACCTCCCCGACGACGAGCTCCGGAAGCTGCTCCAGAGCGCCGAGTGGGGGTGCTTCATCGGCGCCTCCGTCAAGCCGGCACCGAGGTACGCCTGGCGCGTGAACGGGCGCGACCTGTGAAGTGGATCCTGGCACTCGGCCTCGCGGTGATGGTCGCGACGATCGTCTACGCGTGGTACCGCGGCGGCGAGAGCGCCGCGGCCGCCGTGCTCGCCGCATGCGCATAGCGCTCGACGTCGAGGCCGTTCGCGCGCGGTTCACGGCGCTCCAGCGCCCCTACGCATTCCTCGACGGGCCGGCCGGGACGCAGGTCCCTGACGAGGTGATCGACGCGATCGCGACGTACCTGCGGGAGTCGAACGCGAACCTCGGCGGGCAGTTCGAGACCAGCCGTCGCAGCGGCGAGCTCGTCGACACCGCGCACGAAACGGCCGCTCGGTTCCTCCATTGCGCCCCCGACGAGGCGATCTTCGGGCCGAGCATGACGAACCTCAACTTCATGCTCACGCGCACCGTCGGCCGGGAGCTCCACGAGGGCGACGAGATCGTGGTCACCCGCCTCGACCACGACGCGAACGTCTCACCGTGGCTCGAGCTCGCCCGCGACCTCGACCTCATCGTGCGCCTCGCCGACTACGACCTCTCCGACGTCGAGGAGCAGCTGACCGACAGGACGCGCGTCGTCGCCTTCCCGTGGGCCTCCAACGCGCTGGGCACGCTCGTGGACGCCGCCCGCATCTCCGCCCTTGCGCACGACGCCGGCGCCCTCGTGTGGATCGACGCGGTCCACTACGCGCCGCACGGGCCGATCGACGTCGCCGAGATCGGCGCGGACGTGCTCCTCTGCTCGCCGTACAAGTTCTACGGCCCACATCTGGGCCTCGCATACGTGCGCCGTGAGCTGCTGGACCGCTGGCGACCCTACAAGGTTCGGCCCGCGCCGGGCTATGAGACAGGCACGGCGCAGCATGAGCTCCTCGCCGGCTTCGTCGCGGCAGTCGGCTACCTGGAGTCGATCGGCTGGGACGCGATCATGGCGCACGAGCACGACCTCGGAGAGCGATTCCTCGCCGGGCTCCCCGACCGCGCGACGCTCTACGGCAGCCCGACCATGGCGGGGCGGGTGCCGACATTCGCCTTCACCGTCGAGGTGTTAACGCCCACCGAAGTCGCGCGGGCGCTCGGAGACCGCGGCATCTTCGTCTGGGACGGGGACTACTACGCCGTCGAGGTGATGAAGGCGCTCGGCCTTGCGGACGGCGCGGTTCGCGCCGGCTTCGTCCACTACAACACGGCCGAGGAGGTCGACCGCCTGCTCGCCGAGCTGGCGCGGCTCCCCTAACACCTCGGACTTCCCCGACAGGTGCATCAGGGCCGCCGCGGATGTGCCCCCACAACCCGTCTGCGAACGTCACACGGGAAGGAGGTGTGCCATGGCAACAATCCCGCACGAGCCGTCCCGGGTCGTTCAGGAGAGGCCGAGCTGGTCCGTCCAGCTGCTCGTCCCCGAGATGTGGACGACGCTGGCGATCGTCGTGATCTGGCTGTCGGTGCTCTTCGCGGCCATCTACGGCCCGAACCTCGACACCACCAGCGCCGGCGGGGACCACACGACGCTTCCATCGGCGATCCCGCTCGCGCTGTTCGCGTTCCTCGCCACGTGGGTCGTCGCGCGGTACGGCTACGGCCGCAGCCGGAACCGGACGGGCTGAGCGGCGCCGCTAGGACGCTCGCCTGAGCGCCGGCGTCCAGTCGGTGCTGCGCCGCGTCGCGGCCGAGGCGCGGGCGAAGCTGCGAACGGCCGACTCGTCCACGGCGAGGGTGACAGGGCCGTGCGCGATTAGCCCCTCCTCCGCGCGCTCCCGAAGCAGGTCCGCGAAGAACCCGTCCACGAGCCACTCGCGGCCCGGGGCGACGGACGCGCGGACGCTGATCCTGATCAGCCGCTCGGAGAGCTCGTCGACCTGGTCTATGCGCGGGCGACGGACGAACGTCGTCGGCCCCTCGGGGAGGATCGACGCGACGGAATCGACCATCTCGACGCCCTTGTCCCGGTCGGTCACGAAGACCTCCAGCACGAGCTGCTTCGCGCCGCTGGGCAGGACCCGGACGGACGGGATCTGCGAGTTGTGGATGTGGATCACCTCGCCGTCGAGCGTGCGCAGCCGCGTGTGGCGGAGCGAGACGTCCTCGACGACGCCCTGGAGCTCGTGCATCGGGATCTGGATCGTGTCGCCGACCGAGTACCACCGCTCGAGGAACATCGCGAGGCCCGCGATGATGTCCGTCAGCACGCGCTGGATCGAGAAGCCGATCAGGATGAAGAGGAACGAGGCGCCGGCGAGCGCGGTCAGCCGGTCGACGCCGCCGAAGAGCTGCCCGGCGGAGAGCACCGCGGCCGCCGCGAAGCCGAAGTAGGCGATCGCCGCGCGGATGATCGAGACGCTCGTCTCCCGCCGCTTCAGCGCAGTCATCCGTCCGGTCTGCTCGAGGTCGGTCGACGCCTGGCGCCGGTCGTGCCAGATGAGCAGCTTCCAGGCCAGGAATCCGGCGACACGCGCGAGCAGCGCGGCCGCCCCGAACAGTGCCAGGATGAGCACGACCCTCCCCCACGGCGGGTAGAGCGGCGTGTTGTCGTTCAGCAGGTTGATGATCGGGTCCAGCATCGCCACAGGCAAGCTATCGACGACCCCCCGCCTGACGTGAACGTTTTCAAACAATTCTTACGAGGGCTCGCCGCGCCGTGAAAATCCTCGTCCTCGGCGGGACGAAGTTCCTCGGACGGGCGACCGTCGAGGCCGCCCTGAACCGGGGCCACGACGTCACGCTCTTCAACCGCGGCACGACGAACGCCGAGCTCTTCCCGGGGGTCGAGAAGCTGCGCGGGGACCGCACAGGCGACCTCTCCACGCTCGCCGGACGCCACTGGGACGCCGTCGTCGATCCGTCGGGCTACGTCCCACACGTCGTGCGGCGCTCCGCCGAGGCGCTCGACGGGTCGGTCGGCCGCTATCTCTTCGTCTCGAGCATCTCCGTCTACGCGGACCTCAGCGCGGGCCCGAGCGAAGACTCGCCCCGCGCGGACCTCGGGGACATGCCGGTGGACGAACTGCTCTCCGCCTACGAGAACTACGGGCCGCTGAAGGCTCTCTGCGAGGACGCTGCCTGGGACGTCTTCGGCGACGGCGCAACGGTGGTCCGGCCAGGCCTGATCGTCGGCCCGCACGACCCGACGGGCCGGTTCACGTACTGGCCGCACCGGGTGGCGCGCGGCGGCCGGTTCGTCGTCCCCGCGCCGCCGGAGGGCCGGGTGCAGTTCGTCGACGTCCGCGATCTCGGCCGGTGGCTCGTCGAGCTCCTCGAGCGCGACGAGTCAGGCGCGTACAACGCGACGCGTCCGGGAGTGTCCTGGCGTGAGCTCGTCGAGGCGGCGATCGCCGGGACGGAGAGCGACGCGGAGCCGGTGTGGATCGACGGCGCGACGCTCGCCGCCGAGGGCATCGGCGAGTGGATGGAGCTGCCGATGTGGCTCCACGATCCGGAGTGGGTCGGCATGAACGACGCCGACGTCTCGCGGGCCCTGGCTGCCGGTCTAGCGTTCCGCCCGCTCGAGGAGACGATCCGTGGTGCGCTCGAGGAGGCCGAGATGACGGACGACGCCGGGATGAAGCCCGAGCGCGAGCGGGCGCTGCTCGAGGCGCACGGCTGATGCGCTTCGTCCTCGCGGTTGCAGCGATCGTGCTGGCCCTTCCGGCCCCGGCCTCGGCGCAGGGGGAGCTCCTTCGCGAAGCGGCGGACAGCCTCCACGACGACCCCGTCTACCGCCACCCCGACACCGACCTGATCACGGAGGAGGACGAAGCGAGCCTCGAGCGCGAGATCGCCGTCGGCGCGCGCGGCCCCCTCTTCATCGCCGTCCTCCCGGAGGAGGCACGCGCCGAGGCAGGCGGCACCAGCGCGGACGTGGCCCTGGAGCTCGGCCGCCTCGTCGGAACGAACGGCGTCTACGCGGTCATCGTCGGGAACGAGTTCCGGGCCGTGAGCACCGACCTCGGGGAAGGCGTGGCCGGCCGGCTCGCGACCCAGGCGTTTCGCGAGCGCGTCGCCGACGGGCCGGCGGCGGTGCTCTCGGACTTCGTCCGCCGGGTCGGGGAGGAGCGGGAGCGCCGCCCCTCCCCGGGCATCGGGCCGATCGACCGCCCGAGCGGATCGGGCGACGACGGCGTGGGTCCCGGCTTCTGGATCGTCGGGCTCGTCGTCGGCGCGCTCGCGTTCCTCGGCTTCGGCTACGCGCGCCGCCGCCGCGAGGCACGGGAGCTCGCGGACGTCAAGGAGGCCTCGCGCGAGGATCTCGTCGCGCTCGCCGACGACGTCGTCGGCCTCGACGAGCAGGTGGAGGCGCCGGACGTCGATCCCCGGGCGAAGGAGGCCTATGTCCGCGCGATGGAGTCGTACCAGCGCGCCGACGACTCCTTCGACCGCGCGAGGTCGCCGCGCGACATCGCCCGCGTCACCTCCTCGCTCGCCGACGCCCGCTACGAGATGGAGGGCGCGAAGGCCCTGCTCGCCGGCCGTGAGCCGCCCGCGCCGCGACCGCCCTGCTTCTTCGACGCGCGCCACGGGCCGTCCGTCCGGGACGTGAACTGGCTCTCGCCGTACGGCGGCGTCGTCCAGGTGCCCGCGTGCGAGGCCGACGCCCAGCGGGTCGAGGCGGGCGAGGAGCCGGAGGCACGGCAGGTTCCGGTCGGCGGGACGAGACGGCCGTTCTGGGACGCGCCCGCGTACTACGGCCCCTGGGCCGGCGGCTTCTACGGCGGCGTGCTGCCGGCGTTCCTCCTCGGCTCGTTCATCGGCGGAAGCGCGTTCGGCGGGATCGACCACGCGGGCGCGGCGACGTACGACACCGGCGACGGGTGGAACGGCGATTTCGGCGGCGGCGACTTCGGCGGCGGCGGGGACTTCGGCGGGGATCTCGGCGGCGGCGGGGACTTCGGAGGCGGCGGCGATTTCTAGGGAAAGGGACTATTCGGCGACGCCCCTCTCGACCAAGCTCGGCGCGAAGCCGGGGGCCGACGTCGTCGTCTACTTCACGACGACGCGCGCGGAGCTCGAGCGCAGGTTCGCCGCGCTCAAACGCACCCTGAACCCGGCCGACGGCCTCTGGATCGCCTGGCCGAAGAAGGCGGCGAAGCTCGAGACCGACCTCGACTTCGACACCGTGCAGCGGCTCGGGCTCGACGCCGGCCTCGTGGACAACAAGAGCGCCGCGATCGACGACCGCTGGCAGGCCGTCCGCTTCGTCTACCGGGTGGAGGACCGGCCCGCCGAGCCGTAGGTCTCGCGCAGGAGCTCGAGGAACCGGGCCGCCGGCGGCGTCAACGGGACGTCGCGGGCATGGAGCACGGAGATCGTCCTCGACAGCCGCCAGCGGGGGACGTCGAGGACGACGAGTCGCCCGGCCTCGAGCTCCAGCTCGACGGCGAGGCGGCTGATGGCCGCGATCCCGGCGCCGCTCGCCGCCGCGACCTTGACCGCCTCCCACGAGGAGAACTCGAGCGTCGGCACCGCGTGGAGGCCGAGCTCCCAACGCGCCGTCTCGACGCCCGCCCGGGTCGCCGAGCCCTCCTCACGGGAGAGCCAGGTCAGGCCCTCGAGCTCCCGAGGGCGAAGCCGCCGGACGCCCAGCGCGGGCGGCCCGACGAGCACCACCTCGTCCTCGACGAGCGGCTCGCTCTCGAGCTCGGGCGGGACGGTGAGACCGCCGACGAGCGCCAGCTCGACTTCGTGGGCGCGCACACGCTCCATCGCGCCGAGCGAGGTCGTCACGTCGAGCTCGAGCTCGATCCCCGGATGGCGGTCGCGGAAGCGGGAGACGAGCCGCGGGAGCAGATAGGTCCCCGGCACGCCGGAGGCGGCGAGTGAGAGCGTGCCGGTTCCGGCGTCGACGTCGGCGGTGAGGGCACGCCGCGCGTTCACGAGGAGCGCTTCCGCCCGGAGTACGTACTCGGCAAGGACCTCCCCGGCCGGGGTGAGCGTCGCCCCCCCACGGCCGCGGGCCACGAGCTGGGTGCCGACGTCGGCCTCCAGGGCCGCGAGATGCTTGGAGACCGCCGGCTGGCTCACGTAGAGCTCCTCTGCCGCGCGCGAGAGCGACCCGCGGCGCGCGATCGCCGCGAACGCCCGGAGCCGGGCCTCGAGCTGCATCACCCGAAGTTATACAAGGCCTACCGAACATGTATTTGAGTTGAACCGCGACGCGACGTACCGTGCGGTCGAGCTCGACGGGCGGCGATTCGACCGGAGCCGCCGAGAGCGCTACCGCAGGAGGTCCTACCATGCGCAGAGACGCGTCTGCAAGGTCTCGCCGCGCCCTCGCGGCGCTCGTCGCAGGCCTGGTCGGCACCGCCGGTATCGGCGTCACCGCGTCGGTCGCCGGTGCCAACCCGTCCGACCGGCTGACGACGGTCCGCGGGACGGTCTGGGTCGCGAACCGCAGCGCGCACACGATCCGGGGCTTCGACGCCACGACCGGCGCGGTCGTGGACACGATCACGATGAACCCCGGCTCCCAGCCCGGCGACCTCGCGTACGCGAGGGGCAAGCTCTACGTCGCCGAGGAGTTCGGCACGCCGCCGGCGATCGCGATCGTGGATCCCGACGACGGCATCGTCACGAAGCGGATTCCGCTCCCGCCCGGCTCCCGGCCGCACCACGTCCACGCAGCCGTGGGAGGCGACCTCGTCGCCTTCGGCCTCTACGCGACCGACACCGTCGCCGTCGTGGACACGCAGACGGACACGCTGCTCGGCCCCTGGGACACGAACCCGGCGACGACGAACGGTCGGGTCCACGCGGGCGTCTTCTCGACCGACGGGAAGGTCCTCTACGTCACGAGCGACGCCTCGAACGAGGTCATCGCGCTGGACCCGCTGACCGGCGAGATCCTCTGGCGGCTCACGGTGCCGGGGGCCCACGAGCTCGCGATCGCCCGGAACGGCAAGACCGCGTACGTCAGCCGGCGGACGGCGAACCGGCTGAGCGTCGTCGACCTGAGAACCCACGACGCGTACACGGACGTGCTCGAGCTCGGCCTTCCGGACTCGCTCGAGCTGGGGCCGAACGGCAAGGTGCTCACCGTGGGGCTGCGGACGACGCCGGCGCAGCTGGCCGTCGTCGACACGGCGACGTTCGATTACGACCTCGTGCGGGTCGGGCCGCTGCTCGAGGCGTCCACGCTCGCCGGGCACCAGTGGACGTCGCCGAACGGCCGTTTCACGTTCGCCGCGTACGAGGGCGGGTCCAGCCCCGGCGTGGCGGTCGTCGACCACCGCTCGGGCAACTCGGTCGTCGACACGCTCCGCTATCCGGGACGTCCTCACGGCGTCGACCTCGCGCCGGCCGGAGACGACGGCGATTCCTGAGGCTGCGGTAGCGCAGCCGGCGGGAGGGCGGGCGCGCCCCGCCCTCCCGCCGCGTCACTCGTAGACGGCCCGGGCCCGCTTCCAGCGGGGATCGTCAGTGCGAATGCGGTCCGGGTTCACGCCCCGGGTTTCCGCGAGGGCGAGCGTGAGCAGCTGGAAGTGGACGATGTCGACGACCGGATGCCGCGTCGGGACGAACTCGACGTCGCAGCCCAGCTCCCGTAGAGCGGCGAGCGCGTCGCGCGCCCGCTCGGCGGCGCGGCCCTCTCCCTCGAGCACGAAGCAGCGAACCGACTCGTCCACCGCGGCGAGGTGTCCGTGAAGCAGCTGCTCGGTGTGGTGGGCCTCGGCCGCCACAAACGCGCCCTCCCGCAGCTTGAGCGCCGCCTCCTGCGCCGTCGGCCACGCGCTGCCGGCCCCCGCGATCAAGAACCGCCCATGCTCGCTCGCGAGCGCCGGCCGCTCGAGCTCCGCCTCTACGAGCTCGGGCAGCTCCGATACGTCCCGACCTCGGAGCGCCGCGATCGCCGCGACCGCGCACGTGTAGCTGACCGTGTGGCACCAGCTCTTCTCCACCTCCGCCGTCGCCACCACGACGTGATCGCATTCGGCGGCGATCGGGCTCTGCGGCACCGCGGTGACGGCCCACTTCTCGCCCGGCCACGCCCTGACAGCCTCGAGCGTCAGCGGCGTCGTCCCCTCGTGGCTGACCGCGACGAGCACGTCCGCGTCCCGCTCGGGCCGCAGGACGAGATCGAGCGCCTGCGCCGCCTCCCCGCCCGTCTGCGCCGCGTGGAACGAGGTCCCGCAGCCGGTGAAGAGGACTCTCTCGTCCGACAGGCGCCTGTCGGTGGGCACCTGTCGAAGCCGTTCGGGCTGCGCGAAGACCGCCTCCCGGGTGTTCTCGCCGGCCATCTAGGCGTCTATACCATCTCGCCGGTGGACGGCTTCCCGTTCGTGTACCGCGACACCGTGCGCTTTCGCGACCTGGACGGGATGGGACACGTCAACAACGCGGTCTTCCTGACCTACATGGAGTCCGCCCGCATCGCGTTCCTGTCCTCGCTCGGCGCGGGCGACAACCCGCAGCAGAGCCTGATCCTCGCGCGGACGGAGGTCGACTTCCGGTCGCCGATCGCGTTCGGCGAATCGGTCGAGGTCGGCGTCCGGCCCTCCCGGACAGGAATGAAGAGCTTCGAGCTGGAGTACGAGCTTCGAGCCGACGGCCGCGTCGCGGCGGAGGGCAAGAGCGTCCTCGTCGGCTACGACTACGAGAGAGGAGCAAGTGTGGAGATCCCCGCGGAGTGGCGCGAGTGGCTCGCGCCGGAGGTGACCGTCTGATGGCCGTGTTCCAGCGCGACGTCCTGCCGAACGGACTGCGACTGCTGTCCGCGCCGATGCCGCAGGTGCAGTCGGTCGCCTGCTTCATCATGCTCGCCGCCGGCTCGCGCTACGAGACGCCGGAGACCAGCGGGATCGCGCACTTCGCGGAGCACATGTTCTTCAAAGGCACGGAGAATCGGCCCACCGCCCAGATGATCGGCAACGAGCTCGACGGGATCGGCGCCGAGTTCAACGCGTTCACGGGCAAGGAGTACACGGGCTACTACGTCAAATGCGCGGCCGAGCACCGGCAGCGTGCGTTCGACGTCCTCGTCGACATGCTCCGGCACTCCAGATTCGACGCCGAGGAGATCGAGCGGGAGAAGGGCGTGATCGTCGAGGAGATGAACATGTACTTCGACACGCCGCGCGACTACATCAGCGGGGTCTACCACCAGCTCCTCTACGGCGATACCCCGCTCGGCTGGGACATCATCGGCCGGAAGGAGACCGTCCGCGGCGCGACGCGAGAGACGTTCCTCGACTACGTCAACCGCTGGTACAGGGGGCCGAAGATGGTCGTCGGCTTCGCCGGCAACTTCGACGAGCGCGTGCGGCAGGAAGTCGAGGAGATGCTCGGCGACGTCGAGCCGGACGACCCGGGCGCCGCGGACGGCCTGCCGGACACGAACGGCGCGGGGCCAGCGGTCCGGATCCATACGAAGGACTCGGACCAGGCGCACATCGCGATGGGCGTGCCCAGCTACCCGCTGACCCATCCGGACAGGTACGCGCTGCAGCTGCTCGGCACCGTGCTCGGAACGGGCATGTCCTCGCGGCTCTTCACCGAGGTCCGGGAGAAGCGAGGTCTCGCCTACTACGTCTTCGCGACGAACCACTCCTATACGGACACGGGGACGCTCTACTCGCAGGCCGGGGTCGACATCAACCGCATCGACGAGGCGGTCGAGACGATCGCCCGCGAGCTGAAGAAGATCGCCGCCGAGCCGGTTCCCGCCGACGAGCTCGAGAAGTCGAAGAACGTCGCCAAGGGGCGGTTCGTCCTCTCGACGGAGAGCCCCCACGGGATGATCATGTTCGGGCTGCGGCGCGAGGTGCTCGAAGGCCAGGTCGAGGAGCCCGAGGACGTGCTTCGCAGCATCGACGCCGTGACGGTGGGGGACGTGCAGCGGGTGGCGCAGGACGTCCTCGGCTCGAACGGCCTGAAGCTGGCGCTGATCGGGCCCTTCGACGACCCGGAGCGGTTCGAGAAGATCGTCGCGGCCTGAGCGTCGGTCCAGCCGGCGACGACCGGCTGGGTCGTCCGGTACGGACAGCCTCCGCCGGCGTCCGCTCGCGATCATGCCCGGCTGAAGCGCAGGCGGCCGCTCGCGATTCCACTTCGGTACGGATTCGTCACGGTTTCCACGGCCCCGCGAGCCGGGTCCGAGGGACAGTCCCTCGCGAGCCGGCGTGAGCGCGCGCCTAGCCGTACGGCGTGTCGGACATGTACTTGAAGCCGCTGTCGACGGCGAGCGTGACGACCACGGCGTCCGGGCCGAGCTGCTGCGCGAGCCGCCGGGCGCCGACGACGTTCGCGCCGGTCGAGACGCCGGCGACGATGCCCTCCTCCTGCGACAGACGCAGCGTCAACTCGATCGCCTGGTCGTCCTCGATCGGCCACACCTCGTCGACCCGGGCGGCGTCGAATTGCGGCGGCACCATCCCGCTCCAGCCCTGCATCGCGAACGAGCCGCGGGAACCGCCGCCGATCGCCGCCGACCCGGCCGGCTCCAGGCCGACGATCTGCACCTCGGGATTCCTCGAGCGCAGGGCCTCCGACACGCCCATCAGCCAGGTCGCCGTCCCGATGCCGTGACAGAACGCCGTGACGCGCGCCTGCGTGTCCTCCCAGACCTCCCGGCCGAGCGCCTCGCGGTGGCCGGCGACGACGTAGCGGTTGTTGAACTGATCGGTGGCGTACGAGCCGGGCTCCCGAGCGAGCTCTGCCGCCCGGGCGATCATGTTCTCGATGTCCTGCACGGTCACCCGGCCGCGCTTTTCGACGGCCGGGAGGATCTCGAGGTCGGCGCCGAGCGCTCGCATCAGCTGCATTCGCTCCTCCGTGAAGCAGTCGGAGATGACGATCCGGGCGCGGTGGCCCTTTGCCCGGCAGATGAGTGCGAGCGCCGGCCCCGTGCTGCCGCCGGTGTGCTCGACCACGGTCGTCCCGGGCTCGAGCAGGCCGTCGCGCTCGGCGCCTTCGATCATCGAGAGCGCCATCCGGTCCTTCATCGAGCCGCTCGGGTTGAGGTACTCGAGTTTGACCCAGAACTCGGCGCCGTTGTCAGGCGCCAACCGGCGCAGCCGGACGAGCGGCGTGTTGCCGATCGCCGCGAGGATCGTCGCGCCGGTCAACGGATCGTCGCGAGCGCCTCCTCGACGTGCTCGCGGTCTTCGGGCTCGGCAACGACGGCTGCGGCTTCACGTGCCCTCTCCAGGTAGCCGTCGGCATCCGCGCTCCGCCCGGCGACCACAGACGCCCGCGCCAGCGCCTCGAACGCGAAGGCGACGTCCCAGTCCTCCACGTTCTGCGCGTTCGCCTCGGTGATCTCGAGACAGCGCCCGGCATGGTGGAGCGCCGGCTCGCCGCGGCCGAGGACCGCGTAGACCCGCGAGCAGAGCCACTCCGCCCGGGCGCGGTTCTTCGGCTCGCATTCCGGCGCCTGCAGCCAGTGGTAGGCAGACGCATGCGCCTGGTGGAGGAGCACGTCGTCCTCCTCGGGAGTTCTGGTCTTCTCGAGCAGCCGCCAGACGTCGTTGTAGAGGTCGACGCCGAGCTGCCGGTGGTTCACTCCTCTGACCGCTCTGCCGTGCCGCGCTCGCGGATCTCCTCGACGACCGCCGGGTCGGCGAGCGTCGTCGTGTCCCCGAGCGGCCGGTTCTCCGCGACGTCTCGGAGGAGCCGCCGCATGATCTTCCCGCTCCGGGTCTTGGGGAGCTCCGGCGTGAAGACGATGTTCGCGGGCTTCGCGATCGGCCCGATCTTGTGCCCGACGTGCTCGCGGAGCTCCGCGAGCCGCTCCTCCGAGCCCTCCTCGCCGCCCTTGAGCGTCACGAACGCGACGATCGCCTGGCCGGTCTGGGCGTCCATCCGCCCGCAGACCGCCGCCTCGGCGACCGACGGGTGGTCGACGAGCGCGCTCTCGACCTCGATCGTCGAGATCCGGTGGCCGGAGACGTTCATGACGTCGTCGACCCGGCCGAGAAGCCAGAAGTCCGCGTCCTCGTCGATCCTGGCGCCGTCCCCGGCGAAGTAGACGCCCGAGTAGCGCGACCAGTACGTGTCGCGGTAGCGGTCGTCGTCGCCGTAGATCCCGCGGAGCATCGCCGGCCACGGTTTCCGCAGGACGAGATAGCCGCCGCCTCCCGGGCCAACCTCGTTGCCCGCCTCGTCGAAGACGGCCGCGTCGACCCCGGGGAACGGCTTCGTCGCCGACCCCGGCTTCAGCGTGGTCAGGCCGGGCAGCGGGGTGATCAGGATCATCCCCGTCTCGGTCTGCCACCAGGTGTCGACGACGGGAAGCCTGCCCGCTCCGACGTGGTCGCGGTACCACATCCAGGCCTCGGGGTTGATCGGCTCGCCGACGGAGCCGAGCAGGCGCAACGACGAGAGGTCGTGCTTCTCCGCGTGCTCGGGCCCCCACTTCATGTGCGCCCGGATCGCGGTCGGCGCCGTGTAGAGGATCGTGACGCCGTAGCGCTCGACGACCTCCCACCAGCGGTCCTTGTCCGGGTAGTCGGGCGTCCCCTCGTAGATCACCGACGTCGCCCCGTTCGCCAGCGGGCCGTAGACGATGTAGCTGTGGCCGGTGATCCAGCCGATGTCGGCCGCGCACCAGTAGACGTCGTCGTCGCGCTTGAGGTCGAAGATGTAGTGGTGCGTCGTGGCGACGCCGACGAGGTAGCCCGCGGTCGTGTGGGCGATGCCCTTCGGCTTCGCGGTCGTGCCCGAGGTGTACATCAGGAACAGGAGGTCCTCGGAGTCCATCGGCTCGGGAGGGCATGACGCCGGGTCGTCGGACTTGCTTTCGACGGCCTCGTCCCAGAAGTGGTCGCGGCCCTCGTGCATCGGGACCTCGCCGCCCGTGCGCCGCAGGACGACGCACGTCTCGATCCCGGGCGCGTCCTCCAGGGCCTCGTCGGCGATCTGCTTGAGCGGCACCTTGGAGCCGCGCCGCCACGCCTCGTCCTGCGTGACGAGCACCGTGCAGCCCATGTCGTTGATGCGGCCGGAGAGCGAGTCGGCCGAGAACCCGCCGAAGACGACCGTGTGCGGCGCGCCCAGCCGGGTGCAGGCGAGCATCGCGATCGCGAGCTCGGGGACCATCCCCATGTAGATCGCGACCTTCGTGCCCTTGCGGACGCCGAGCTCCCTCAGTGCGTTCGAGAAGCGGACGACCTCGGCCTGGAGGTCGGCGTACGTCAAGTCGCGGCGGTCGTCCTCGGGCTCGCCCTCCCAGTGGTAGGCGACCTTGCCGCCCCGTCCCGCCTCGACGTGCCGGTCGACACAGTTGAAGCAGACGTTCAGCTTCCCGCCGAGGTACCACTTCGCGTACGGCGGCTCCCACTCGAGGAGGGTCGTCCACGGCTCGAACCAGGTGATCCGCTGCGCCTCGCGGGCCCAGAGCTCCTCGAAGTCGAGCTCACCGAGCTCCGCCTGCGCGTTCGCCTGCGCCGCGAACTCGGGATCCGGCGGGTAGCGCCGAACCTCCTCGAACATCGTCTCGATCGAGTGCTGGCGCGTGTCCGGTTGAGCCACGAAATCCTCCTTGGACGCTTGAGCCCTCCGGTGGGAGGGCTCAACCTATCGCCTCAGCGAGCGCGTTCGTGAAGCACGTGGACCGCTAGGGCTGCAAGTCGTACGGGTACTGCGTCAAGTTCTCGGCGCCATCCTCCGTGACGAGGACGAGATCCTCCAGGCGGCAGCCGCCGAACTCCGGGCGGTAGAGACCCGGCTCCAGCGTGATGACGTCGCCGACCTCCAGCGTCCCGGGATCGCGCGAGAGATACGGCGCCTCGTGCACCTCGAGCCCGACGCCGTGACCGAGGCCGTGGTAGAAGCCGCGGTCGAGTACCTCGCCGTCCTTCTTCGAGAGCTGCGTCGGGTAGCCGGCCTCGTGGAAGACGTCGCAGACCCGCTCGAAGACGGCGCGACCCTCGACGCCCGGCTCGACGGCCTCGAGCGACCGGTCGAGCGCCTCCTTCACGAGCCGGTGATACTCGACGAGCTCCTCGGGCGGCTCGCCGATCACGAAGGTCCGGGTCATGTCCGCGTAGCAGCCGGACTCGCGGTCCCGCGGGAAGAGGTCGAGGACGATCGGCTCGTTCGGCGCGACCGGGCCGGAGCCCATGTCGTGGCCGACGGCCGTCTGCGCGCCGTGCGCGACGATCATCTCGTCGCTGACGAGGCCGTGCTGGTTGAAGACATCGGTGATCCGCGCCTTCAGCAGCTCGCAGGTCAGCGTCTCGCCGTCGACGGTCAGCGTGCCGTCGGACGCCTCGGCGCGGCGGAAGAGCTCGCGGGCCGCGTCCATGGCCGCCTCGGTCCCGCGCTGCGCCTTCCGAATCCCCGCGATCTCCGCCTCGTTCTTCGCCCGCCTGCGCTCGTTGAAGAAGGCGCGGTCGGGCGTCACCTGAATGCCGCTCGCGCGCAGGGCGTCGGCGAGCTCGAGCGGGAACGTGTGCGGGACGATCGCCTCCTTCACGTCCAGCCCCTCGACCGCCTGGACGAGCAGCTTCAGGAGCTGCTCCTCCCGCGGACCCTTGCCGATGAGCTCGTCCCAGCCGAAGTCCTCGAGAGGGTGCGCCTCCAGCCCGACCTCCTTCATCCGGTCGACCTCGAAGGACGTTATGACGACGTGCTTCGTGCCGTTCTTCTCGACGTAGAGGAACGGGTCGGGCGCGGGAACGGGAACCTCGTGCCGAAGCTCCGGCGTGTGCATGGTGTCGGCGTAGATCAGAACGTCGGCCATGCAGCGGATCCTATACCGGGGCCCCTCACTACACTGAGCGCCCGTGGAAGCGATCCTGTCGCGCGCCCAGGCGCTGATCGCCGGCTACAACGAGGAGCTGCGGCGGCTGCTGCCCGAGGGCGCCGAGCTCTTCGATGCCCACGTCCATCTCGGCCTCGACATCGACGGCATGTCCGGCCAGTACGAGGAGCTGGAGCGGATCATGGACGCGTACGCGTTCTCTCGCGCGTTCATGTTCTGCCTGGACGAGCCCGACCGCGAGCCGGGCTTCAGCGCGCCCAACGACCGGACGCTGCTCCACGCGGAGCGCTCCGGCGGGCGGCTGATCCCGTTCGTCCGCCTCGACATGAACAGAGGTCCCATCGATGAGGCGATCCGCTGCCTCGACCGGGGCGCGCGCGGGATCAAGCTCCACCCGCGGGCCCAGCGGTTCGCACTCAACGACGAGCGCCTCGCGCCCGTGTTCGAGCTCGCCGCCGACCGCCGTGTGCCGATCCTGATCCACGGCGGCCGGGGGCTGCCGCCGATCGCCGACCACCTGCATCGGCTGGTCGACCGCTACCCGGGCGCGCAGCTGATCATCGCCCACGCCGGCATCGCAGACCTCGCCGCGCTCGCGGGGCACTTCGCCGGACGGAAAGGCGTCTTCTTCGACACCTCGGTCTGGAGCCCGGTCGACCTGCTCGACTTCTTCCACCAGGTCCCGCCGGAGCAGATCCTGTACGCCTCCGACTATCCGTACGGTCGCCAGCCGCAGTCGCTGCTCATCGCGCTGCGCACGGGGCTGGCTGCCGGACTGAACGAGGCGCAGATCCGGGAGCTCCTGGCCGGCAACGCCAACCGGATCGCGGACGGCGAGGAGCCGCTCGATCCGTCGAAAACGCGCGGCCGCGGGGAGTTCCGCCAGTCGATGGCGCTCGCCCGCGTCCACCAGTACCTCTCCATGGCGGCCCCGCTCCTGTGGACGCGGCAGGCGGACACGGTCGGCGTCATCGGACTCGCGCTGAACGCCTGCTACGAGCGCAACGGCTACGTCGAGGAGATGGACCGGATCAAGGAGCTGCTCTCCGCGGCGCAGGACCTCTGGCGCGTCCTGCCGGAGATCGAGGAGGAGGGCGAGCGGATCGCGACGAGCCGCTCGGTCTTCGCACTCGTCCACCTGGCGGACATCATCGCGGTGACGCCCGGTGTCTGAGATCCGCGTCAACGGCGGGGCGTACGAGGTCGACGCGCCGGTCGGCACGTCGCTCGCGCACTGGCTGCGCGAGGACCTCGGGCTCACCGGGACGAAGATCGCCTGCAACGAGGGCCACTGCGGCGCGTGCACCGTCCAGGTCGACGGCGTCCCGGTCCTCTCGTGCATCAGCCTCGTCCATGCCGTCGACGGCGAGGTCACCACGATCGAGGGCCTCCGCGACCACCCTATGGTCGAGGCGTTCGTCAAGGCAGACGCGCTCCAGTGCGGGTTCTGCACCCCCGGCCAGATCGTCTCCGCCACGGCGCTCGTGGCCGCCAACCCCACCCCGAGCTCCGAGGAGATCCGCCACGCCATGGCCGGGAACCTCTGCCGCTGCGGGACGTATCCGAAGATCGAGGAGGCGATCTCCACGTGGCAAGGCTGATCCGGACCGAGAAGGAGGTCGAGGGCCGCTACACGGAGCAGTGGGTGGTCGTCGAGGAGGACGCGCTCGAGCAGTGGCCCGCCGGCCCCCGCGAGACCGTCGGGCGTCCGGCGGCGCGCCGGGACGGATTCCTCCGTGCTCGCGGCGAGGCGCGCTACACGGAGGACGTCCAGCTGCCCGGGATGCTGCACGCCGCGGTGCTCAGGAGCCCGTTCGCGCGCGCCCGGGTCCGGGAGCTCGACGTCCGGATGGCCGAGCGGGCACCCGGGGTACGAGCCGTGGTCGGGCCCGACGTGGACCCGCTGACGGACGAGCCGGCCTACCAGGGCGCCCCGGTCGCGGCCGTCGCGGCCGACACGTACGCGCAGGCGCGGGCGGCGTTGGCCCTGGTGGAGGTCGAGTGGGAGGAGCTCGAGCCGCTGCTCGATCCGGACGAGGCCGTCCGCCGCAACCAGCTCGTGTCCGACCCGGGCCGCTACGAGCGCGGCGACGTCGAGCACGGCTTCGCGGAGGCAGACCTCGTCCTCGAGGCCGAGTACCGGACGCAGACCGTCGTCCACAACTCGATGGAGACCCACCAGTCCGTCTGCGAGTGGACGGGCGACGACCACCTCACCGTCCACATCTCGACGCAGTTCGTGTGGGGCGTCCGCGAGGACGTGGCCGAGCACTTCGGTCTCCCGGAGGACAACGTCCGCGTCGTCTGCGAGTTCATGGGCGGCGGCTTCGGCTCGAAGAACGGCCCCGACGCCCAGACCTACATCGCCGCCGAGCTGGCCCGAAGGGCCGGGCGGCCGGTGAAGTGCCGCCTCACCCGCCGGGAGGAGAACCTCGATGCGGGCAACCGCAACGCGACGATCCAACGGCTCCGCGTCGGCGCCCGCTCCGACGGGACGCTGACGGCGCTCGAGGGCGAGTTCGTGAACGCGAACGGCTGGGGCGGCTGGCTTGCGTCCACCGGGGGGCCGATGCGGCTGCTCTACGCCTGCGACAACGTGAGGACGGTCGAGTACGGGGCGAAGCTGAACACGACGCCGATGAAGGCGTTCCGCGCCCCCGGCTTCGTCGAAGGCACGTTCGGGCTCGAGTGCCTGATGGACGAGCTGGCGGCGAAGCTGGACCTGGACCCCCTCGAGCTCCGCAGGCGCAACTACGCCGACCACGATGCGATGGACGAGCGGCCGTTCTCGTCCAAGAACCTGCTTGAGTGCTACCGACGCGCCGGGCCGCACTGGGAGCGGCGCGCAGAGGTACGAGCGGGCTCTGACGGGCCGTGGAAGCGCGGCGTCGGCCTCGCGAGCCAGGTCTGGTACGGGGGCGGCGGGCCGCCGTCGTACGCGTGGGTGCGCGTCGGCGCCGACGGGCGGGCCACGGTCGTCACGGCGATGCAGGACATCGGGACCGGCAGCGCGACCGCGATGGCGCAGATCGCCGCCGAGGAGCTCGGAATCCCGATCGACCGGGTCGAGGTCTCCCTCGGGGACACGGCCCGCGGGCCGTACGCGTCGATCTCGGCCGGCTCGTCGACGATCCCGTCCATGGGCCCGGCCGTTCGCTCGGCCGCGGCCGACGCGGCGCGCCAGATCCTCGAGATCGCCGCCCAACGCTACGACCGCGAGCAGCGGCTGCTGTCCTTGAAGGACGGGCGGATCCTGTCCTCGGACGGCGGGTCGTGGCCGCTCGAGGAGGTCACGGGACTGCTGGAGTCGGGTCAGATCCTCGGCAAGGGCTCGCGGGGGCCGAACCCGACGGGCATGCGCGTCCTCACCTTCGGCGTCCAGGTCGCCGAGGTCGCCGTGGACGTCGAGACCGGCGAGGTTCGGGTGGAGAAGATCGTCGCGATCCACGACGTCGGCCGCGTCATCAACCCCCTCGGCGCCTCTAGCCAGGTCGAGGGCGGGATCATCCAGGGCCTCGGGCACACGCTCTCGGAGCAGCGGCTCCTCGACCCGCACTCCGGTCGGAACCTGACCGTGACGCTCGATGCCTACAAGCTTCCGACGATCGCCGACGTCCCAGTGATCGTGACGGATCTCGTGGACGAGCCGGACGAGCACCTCACGAACCTCGGCTCGAAGGGGCTCGGCGAGCCGCCGATCGTCCCGACCGCGGCCGCGATCGCCAACGCGATCCGCGATGCGACCGGTGCGGACGTCCGCTCGCTGCCGATCAGCCGGGAGGAGATGTTGCGGGCCCTGCGCGAGGCCGGGGAGCGGACACCGGAGCGGGTTGGAGCTCCTTCGGCCTGATTCGCTCGAGGCGGCGCAGCAGGCGCTCGGCAACGGCTCGCTTCCGCTCGCCGGCGGAACGGAGCTCGTACCGCTCGTCCGCGACCGCATCGTCCACGCGACGACCCTCGTCGACGTCCGCGGCGTCGTCCCGAAGGGCGTCGACGGGACGACGGTCGGCGCCGGGACGACCCTCGGCGAGCTCGAGGTCCACCCTCAGATCCCCCACGCTCTCCGGGAGGCCTGCCGCCTCGCCGCGTCGCCGCAGCTCCGGGCGATGGGCTCGATCGGCGGGAACCTCCTCCAGGCGACGCGCTGCTGGTACTGGCGCCTGAAATCCCCCTGCTGGCTCCACGGAGGCGACCGGTGCTTCGCCCGCGAGGGCGTCCACCGCGAGCACGCGGTCTTCGCGAACGAGCCGTGCGCCTCGGCGCACCCGTCCGACCCGGCCGCGGCGCTGCTCGCGCTCGGCGCGACCGTCCGGACCGACCGGCGCGAGCTCCCGCTGGCCGACCTCTACCGGCTCCCGACCGAGGCCGACCGCGCGACGACGACGCTCGAGCGCGGCGAGCTGATCCTCGAGCTCGAGGTGCCGGCGCCCGAGGCGAGCACGTACCTGAAGGCGATGGACCGGCAGCGCTTCTCGTTCGCCCTCGTCGGCGTCGCCGCCGCGCGCTTCGCGGACGGGGTGCGCATCGCGCTCGCCGGCATGGCGCCGATCCCATGGCTCCTCGACGGCGAGGCCGGGCTCGACAGCGCGACGCCTCTCCCGCAGAACGCGTACAAGCTGGACATCGCCCGCGCGCTCGTACGACGTTCGCTGGCGGAGATCGACCGGTGAGATTCGCCGGCGTCATCCTGCTCCTGGTGCTCGCCGCGGGGTGCGGCGGCAGCGACTCCTCGCCCGGGCCCCAGGCCGCCTCCTGTGACGTCGAGATCCAGGATCCGACGCACCCGCCGGACGTGCAGCCCCTCGACCGGGACGCGAGGCCTCGAATCCGGTTCGTGACCACGCACGGGAACTTCACGGTCGAGATCGACGGGAGCCGGGCGCCGTGCAACGGGGACTCGATGGTCGATCTTGCGAAGCGCGGGTTCTTCGACAACACGCGGTTTCATCGGATCGTGCCGGGCTTCATCATCCAGGGCGGTGATCCGACGGCCACCGGCAACGGCGGCGCGGGCTACACGACGCTCGACGCGCCTCCGCCGGACACGCAGTACACGAAGGGGGTCGTCGCGATGGCGAAGTCGAGCTTCGAGCCGCCCGGCACAGGCGGGAGCCAGTTCTTCATCGTGACCGCCGACAACGCCAACCTGCCGCCCGACTACGCGGTGATCGGGAAGATCGTCGAGGGGATGGGCGTCGTCGACAAGATCGGGAAGCTGGGGAACCGGCAGACCGAGGCGCCGACGCAGCGGATCGTCATCAAGCGCACTGTCGTCTCCGGCGACTGACGCTAGGCTCCCCGGCCCCGCAATGATGCTTCGACTCTTCGGTCTCGTCCTCGTCGCCGGCGCCTGCACCTGGCTGAGCATCGGCGTCGCCGCCCGCGGCGCGGACACGCCGCCGGGCGCACTCCAGACCGCGGCCCCGAACGACGACGTCGCCACGCAGCCCTGCCCGCTTCCGCCGCGCTTTCGAGACGCCTTCGAGCGGGCGGCTCGAGAGACGGAGCTGCCGCTCGCCCTCCTCGTCTCCGTAGCCCGCGTCGAATCGAACCTTCGCGTCCGGGCTCGCTCGGACGCGGGGGCTCTCGGCCTGCTCCAGGTGATGCCGGCGACCGCCCGCGAATTGGGGCTCGACGTCGACCATCCGCCCTCGAACGTCCTCGCCGGTGCTCGGTACCTCCGGCTGATGTTCGACCGGTTCGATTCGATGGATCTCGCGCTTGCCGCCTACAACGCCGGCCCGACTGCCGTCGAGAAGGCGGGCGGCGCGCCCGGCGCCGAGACGCTCACCTATGTCGCCAACGTGACGAAGCTCTGGCGACGGCTGAACGGCTGCAGCTGATCGCCGGGCCCGGCAGGACAATGCCGGGGTGGTGACCGCGATCGTCCTGGCCGCCGGCGCGGGCAGCCGCTTCGGCGGCGCGAAGCAGGCGCTCCTGCTCCCCGAGGTGCTCCGGCGGGTGCGGGCGAGCTCCGTCGACCGCATCGTCGTCGTCACCGGCGCCTATCCGGTCGAGAGCGACGCGCCGGTGGTCCACTGTTCCGACTGGGAGCGCGGCCCGGGCGCCTCGCTCCGCTGCGGCCTTGTGACGCTCGACGACGACGTCGAGGCCGCGGTGGTCGTCCTCGCCGACGGGCCCGACCTCTCTCCCGCCGCCGTCGACCGCGTCCTGGACGCGTGGCGCGACGGCGCCAGCGAGGTAGTCGCGGCCTCCTACGGAGGCGACCGCGGGCACCCGGTCGTGCTCGACCGCTCGGTTTGGCCGCGGGTCCCGGACGAGGGCGCCCGCGCTCTCGAGCCGGCCCTTGTCCCGTGTGACGACCTCGGCCCTCCAGGAGACGTCGATTCTGCCGATGAGATCCCCGGCAGGCTGAGAGGAGAGCCCGCAGAGTGAACGCTTTCCTGGAAGCCGTGCTGCTGGCCGCTCGCGCAGACCCCACCGGCTCGTGGTCATCGTCGGCCCACCGCGGGCGCCCGTTCCGCCGCTACGGCCGCTCGTGAAGGCAGCAGCACCGCGCGGGGCGATTGCCTACAGCGGCGTCCGCAGCGCGCGAAGCTTCGCCTTCAGCGCCGGTGACATCGGCTCGGCGACGGCGTTGCGGACGAACGTCCTGAACTCGACCTCGAACCGGTAGCGCTTCCGGCAGTACTCGCAGCCGTCGAGGTGCTCCTCCGCCTCCTTGATCTCGACGTCGGTCAGGTACCGATCGAGATACGGCTGCATCATCTGCTCGCACTTGTCGCAGGGATCGAAGGCGAAGCCGGACATCACGAGTCCTCCGTGGCCGATGCGGCCAGCGAGCCCTTGAGCATCCGCCGGCCCCGGTGCAGCCGGGACATCACCGTGCCGATCGGGATGTCGAGGATCTGCGCCGCGTCGCTGTACGTGAAGTCGGCGAGATCGACCAGCAGGACGACGTCGCGGAACTGATGGGGCAGGTCGGCGAGCGCCGTCACGGCGTCATTCTGTGACAGCCGCTCGACGACACGCCGCTCGTCGGGCGTGCCGTCCGTGGCCGACTCCTCGAGCTTGTTGTAGAGGAAGTAGTCGCTCTCCTCGAGCGGCTGGAGATCCGGCGTCCGCTGCACCTTCCGACCGCGGTCGATGTTGAGGTTGGTGAGGATCCGGAACAGCCAGGCGCGCAGGTTCGTCCCAGGCTCGAACGACCGCCAGCTGCGAAACGCCCGCGCGTAGGTCTCCTGGACGAGGTCCTCGGCCTCCTCGCGGGAGCCCACGAGCCTGCGGGCAACGCCGTACACCTGGTCGGACAGGTCCAGAGCCTCCTCTTCGAAGCGGACGCGGTCTCTCGCGTCCGTTGCAAGCTGCCGGGCCGAGCTCTCCGAGGCCTCACTCATCGACTCGACCGTAGCAGTCTGTTTCCAAGGTACGAGAACGGTGGTTCGGGCTCCGGTATTCCGGGTAGGACATGCTCAATGGATGGATACGACTTCATCACGATGGTCGACGACAAGCGCTGGGGCACCGTCGTCGGCGAGAGCGGCGAGTACGTCATCGTCGAGCACGGGACGCTTCGCAAGCACCGGTACGCGGTGCCGAAAGCCTCCATTGACGTCGACGCGGACGCCAAGGAAGTGCGCACGACGCTGTCGGGCGAACTCATCGGCGAGTCGCCGGTCGTCGACGACGGCTTCGACAACGCGGCGGTCGAGCAGCACTACGGGCTCGGCGACACCTCCGGGCTCGAGGGCGGCGAGACCGCGACCGAGGAGCGCGCCCGGATCCGCGAGGGCTCGGCCGAGGCTACCGACGGGATGCCGGACGAGTCGCCGGCGCTGCTCGGCGACCGGCTCTCGGACGTTCGCGACGAGCGCTAGGCCGGCTGGGGCTTGAAACCCGCGCCGGCCATGGCCTCCACGAGGGCCTCCCGCGTGGTGCGCTCGTCGTCCCACTCGAGCATCACCTGACCCATCAGATTGGCGGTCGCGAACTCGAGGCCGTCCTGGCCTCGGAGCGCGGCTGCGAGGCGGTTGACGCACCGCTCGCACCGAATACCGGTGACGTCGATCGTCTCCTTCACGACGGCCATGTGCGCGCCACGATATCCGAGGTCGCCGCAGCGGAATCGGGCTGGTCGAGCTGCAGGTCGGCCTCCGAGACCGACGCATCGAGCGGCGACGGGAACGGAAGCTCGGCATGGAGGTCGCGCGCCCGCACGAGTCGCCCTGCGTGCACGAGCTCGGCGTCGGGACCGAAGCGCGCGGCCGCCCACCGGTTCTGCTGGTAGACACCGCGGTCCGCAGGCGCGGCGGCCGGATCGGAGAGCGCCCACTCGCAAAGGTTTCGGAGCAGCTCGATGAAGGCACCGGTCCGCACGAGGTCGGTCGGCTGGTCCGGCATCCGAACCTCGAGCGTGCCGAACTTGGGGTGCGGCCGGACGTCCCACCAGACCTGCGTGTATTCCCGCATCAGCCCGGTGTCGACGAGGCGCTCGATCCAGCGTTCCCACGCCGCGTAGCTGTCGAACGCCGGCGGCGCGCCGCTGCGGGGAAGCTGGGCGAGCACCTCCGCCCGGTTCGACGCGAGTCCCGTCACGCGGCCGGCGAGGTACGGCGAGTTGGCGGAGAGCGCGAGGACGAGCGGAAGCCACGGCAGGATCGTCTCCACCGTCCGCATGCACGCCTCCGCGGAAGGCATGCCGACATGCACGTGGAGACCGTTCACGCCCTGGCGCCGGGCCGTGATCCCGTGGTAGCCGACCATTTCCTCGTACCGCTTGTCGTCCGTGATCGGCAGGTCCTCCGGCTCGGCAAACGGATGCGAGCCTGCTGCGGCCATGCGAAGGCCGAGGCCCGCCAGCGCCTCGGCGGTCCGACCGCGGAGCTCGCGGAGCGCCTCGACCGCCTGGGCGGGCGTCTCGCAGACGCCCGTGGTCAGCTCGACGACGGAGGCATGGAGCTCCGTCTTCAGCGTTCCCGGGAGGTCCAGGCCCGCGGTCGCGGCGAGCAGCTCCCTGATCGCGCCCACCGGCGCAAGCGTCTCGGCGTCGAGGAGCATGACCTCCTCCTCAACGCCGATCGAGAGCGCGGAGCTCTCGCCGAAGCGCTGCTCGATCACCGCTAGCGGCGCTCGGTCGCGAGCCGGATCCCGAGCGCGACGAGGACGGCGCCGAGGATCGCGTCGAACGCACGCCGGACGGACGGTCGCCGGAGGACGTCGCCCACGCGGGCGACCGCGAACGCGTAGGCGCTCAGCCACACGAGCGTCATCCCGCAGAACACGAGCCCGAGCGCGAGCAGTCCGCCGAACGACGTCGCGCCGAACTGCGGGAGGAGACTCGTGAAGAACACGGCCATCTTCGGGTTCCCGAGGTTGCTGACGACGCCCTGGCGGAACGCGACCGTGCAGGTCAGCCCGGCGCGCGCCTCCGAGCGCTCGACGTGTCCGCCGCGGAGCGCCGCCAGCAGCGCCTGCGCCCCGAGGTAGACGAGGAATGCGGCGCCGGCGAGCTTCAGCGCCACGAACGCCGGCTCGAAGGCCACGATGAGCGCGGCGAGCCCCGCGCTGGTCGCGAGCGCCCAGACAGCCTGCCCCGTCGAGACGCCGAGCGCCGTGAAGACACCGGGGCGCCGCCCGCCGAGCAGGGAGTTGCGGATCGCGAGCGCCGTGTCCTGCCCGGGCGTGACGATCACGACCGCCGAGATGCCCAGGAACGCGAGGATGTCCACGTCCCGAACCTACCGCGCAGGAGGCATGCGATGAGCGAGCAGTTCGACCTGATCGTCCTCGGATCGGGATCGGCGGCGCGGGACGGCGCGAACAAGGCGGCGCGCGAGCTCGGCGCCACCGTCCACGATCTCGCACGCATGCACCACGCCTTCCGACCTGGGGCGAGGGCGTGAAGGCGACTGCCGAGCAGGCGCTTCTCTCGGCCTTCATCTCTCCTTTGTAAAGGGTTGCTCATCCCACGTTTCGCAGTGCGAAACGAGGGAAGCCGCTTCCGTATCGATGCGAGTCCTGGGCGTGAACGCTGTGTTTCACGACCCCGCCGCCGCACTCGTGGTCGACGGGGTCACCGCTGCTGCAGCAGAGGAGGAGCGGTTCAACCGGCGCAAGCACGGCAAGGACCCCCTCGCCTTCTCGACGTGGGAGCTGCCGGAGCACGCGGCCCGGTGGTGCCTCGAGCACGCCGGCGTCGAAGCGGCGGATCTCGATGCTGTCGCGTACTCGTACGAGCCTGAGCTGGCGCCGGCGAACGGCGACTCGACGCACGACGAGTGGGAGGGGCTCAGGACCCTCTACACGCGCCGCGCGCCTCTCTTCCTGCGCTCGGCGCTGCCGGGCCTCGACCCCGGAAAGGTCCGCTTCGTCCCGCACCACGTCGCGCACGCGGCCTCGGCTCATCTCGCCTCGCCGTTCGAGTCCTCGACTGTCATGGCCTTAGACGGTCGTGGCGAGCGGGCGTCGTACCTCGGCGGCCGGTACGACGGGCAGCGGCTCGAGACGCTGAGGACGCAGGAGCTCCCGCACTCCCTGGGCCTGCTCTACGAGGAGGCGACCGGCCATCTCGGCTTCCGCCGCTCGTCGGACGAGTACAAGGTGATGGCGCTCGCCTCGTACGGCGAGCCGAAGTTCCTCGACGCGCTCCGCGAGCGCGTCGGGCTTGACGGCGAGGGCGGCTACCGCACCGAGCCGGTCGACTGGGAGTCGCTCGTTCCGCGCCGCGGCAAGGACGACGAGTGGGACGACCGGCACGCCGCACTCGCGGCGAGCGTCCAACGACTGCTCGAGGAGATGCTGCTCGGGCTCGCGGGGTGGCTGCACGAGCGGACCGGCGACCGGGCGCTGACGATGGCCGGCGGCGTCGCGCTCAACTGCGTCGCGAACTCCGTCCTCTGGCGGGAGGGCCCGTTCGAGGACGTCTGGGTCCAGCCGGCCGCCGGCGACAGCGGCACGGCCCTCGGCGCCGCGCTCCACGTCGCCGCGGAGCTCGGCGACGCGGTCGAGCCGATGGCGAGCGCGGCGCTCGGCAGGGCCTGGTCCGACGACGACCTCGCGGGCTGGCTCCGAAGCGCCGGCCTCACGGCGGAACGGCCGGCCGACGTCGCCGAGGAGGTCGCGGAGATCCTCGCGAACGACGGCATCGTCGCCTGGTTCGACGGCCGCAGCGAGTACGGCCCCCGCGCCCTCGGCCACCGGAGCCTGCTCGCGAGCGCCGCGCACCCGGAGAACCTCGAGCGCCTGAACGACGTCAAGGGCAGAGAGCAGTTCCGACCCGTGGCGCCGATGGTGCTGCTCGAGCGCGCCGGCGAGATCTTCACGGGCGGCCCGATCCCGAGTCCGCACATGCTGTTCACGCACGACGTGAGGCCGGAGTGGCGCGACCGCATCCCTGCGGTCGTCCACGTAGACGGCTCGGCGCGGATCCAGACGATCGAACGGCGGGAGGAGCCGCTCATGGCCGCCGTCCTGGACGGCGTCGAGCGCCGTACCGGCGTCCCCGTGATGGTGAATACGAGCCTCAACACCGCCGGGCGGCCGATGGTGGACGACCCGCGCGACGCGCTCGAGTGCTTCGGCTCGGCGCCGGTCGACGTGCTCGCGCTGGGCCCGTTCCTCGTCCGGCGTCCGGCCCTGTCGGAGCAGGCGGCATGACCTTCGACATCGTGATCCCGAGCGCCGGCAGGCCGAGCCTCCAGGCGCTGCTCGAACGACTCGAGTCCCTCGACGGGCCTCGTCCCGGCCGGGTCATCGTCGTGCGCGACGAAGACCGACGCGGGCCCGCCGCGGCTCGCAACAGCGGTTGGCGAGCCGCGTGGGGGGAGTGGGTCGCTTTCCTGGACGACGACGTCCTCCCCGAACGCGATTGGCTCGTGCGGCTCGCCGCCGACCTCGACGTGCCCGATCACGTCGCCGCGTCGCAGGGGCGCATCCGTGTCCCACTGCCGGAAGGGCGCAGGCCGACGGACTGGGAGCGGAACGTCCGGGGGCTGGAGACAGCCCGCTACGCGACGGCGGACATGGCCTACCGGCGCTCGGTGCTCGCCGAGCTGGGCGGGTTCGACGACCGATTCCCCCGCGCGTACCGCGAGGACGCAGACCTCGCGCTCCGGGTGCTCCGCGCCGGCTACAGGATCGAGCAGGGACGGCGGCGCGTGGTCCACCCCGTGCGAGCTCCCGGCTTCTGGACGTCGGTCCGGCTGCAGGCCGGGAACGCGGACGACGCGCTGATGCGAACGCTGCACGGGCCGCTCTGGCGGGAGCAGGCCGGCGTTCCCGCCGGACGGCGACGCGTGCACCTGGCGGTGACGGCCGCCGGCGTCGCCGGGTTCGCGGGAGTCGTCTTCGGCAGACGGCGGGTGGCCGCCGCCGGGCTGCTCGGGTGGCTCACCGGAACGGTGGAGCTCGCCTGGCGCCGAATCGCTCCGGGACCGCGGACGCCGCACGAGATCGTCCGGATGGCAGCCACCAGCGCCGCCCTGCCGGCGGCGGCCGCCGTCCACTGGGCCGCCGGCTGGGCCCGCGCGGCCCGGCTCCGCCGGCGGAGGCCCGACCGCCCAGCGGCGGTTCTGCTCGACCGCGACGGAACGCTCGTCCACGACGTTCCGTACAACGGCGACCCCGAGCGCGTGATCCCCGCGCCCGGCGCGCGCGAGGCGCTCGACCGTCTTCGAGCCGCCGGCGTGCCGCTGGCGGTGATCAGCAACCAGAGCGGCGTCGCACGCGGCCTCCTCTCGCATGCCCAAGTCGAGGCGGTCAACCGTCGCATCGAGGCGCTGCTCGGCCCGTTCGACGCCTGGCTCTACTGCCCGCACGGGCCGGACGACACCTGCGACTGCCGGAAGCCGGAGCCCGGGATGGTGCTCGCGGCGGCGTCGCGGCTCGGCGTGAGCGCGGACCGGTGCGTGGTCGTCGGCGACATCGGGTCGGACGTGGAGGCGGCCCGCGCCGCGGGCGCACGGTCCGTCCTCGTCCCGACGGCCGTCACCCGACGGACCGAGATCGACGCGGCCACGGAGGTCGCGCGCGACCTGGGCGAGGCCGTCGACCTGCTCCTCGGGGGCGCGCGATGAAGCCGCACGTGCTCGTCGTGCGGCTGGACAGCGACGGCGACGTCCTCGTCACGGGACCGGCGGTCCGGGCGGTGGCGGCGGGCGCGAGCCGAGTGACGCTCCTCTCCGGACCGCGAGGCGAGCAGGCCGCGCGGCTCCTTCCCGGCGTCGACCGGCTCGTGGTGCACCGCGCCGCCTGGATCGACCCCGAGCCCGACCCCGTCGACCGGGCGGCGATCCTCGCGCTCGTCGACGAGCTGGCGGCGCTCAGGGCCGACTCCGCCGTCATCTTCACGTCGTTCCACCAGAGCGCGCTGCCGACCGGACTCCTCCTCCGCATGGCGGGCATCCGCCGGATCGGCGGGATCAGCGACGACTACCCGGGATCGCTGCTCGACGTCCGCCACCGCGTTCGCGACGACCTCCACGAGGTCGAGCGCGCGCTCTCGCTCGCTGCGGCTTGCGGCTTCCACCTGCCCCGGGCGGACGACGGTCGGCTGGCGGTGCGGCGGCCCGCCGACCGCATTCCGCTCGCCCCGGGCTACGTCGTCCTGCATCCGGGCGCGTCCGTGCCCGCCCGCGCCTGGCCGGCTGCGCTCCACGCGGAGCTTGCGGAGCGGCTGGCCGAGAGCGGGCGTCGCGTCGTCGTCACCGGCTCGCCCGGCGAGCGCGAGCTGACCGCCGCCGTCGCCGGGGCGCATCCCGGCGTCGTGGATCTCGGCGGCCGGACGAGTCTCGGTGAGCTCGCAGTCGTCCTCGGAGACGCGGACGCGGTCGTCGTCGGGAACACGGGGCCCGCGCATCTGGCGGCCGCCGTCGGCGCGCCCGTCGTCTCGCTCTTCGCGCCCGTCGTGCCGGCCGTCCGCTGGCGGCCGTGGAAAGTCCCGCACGTCCTGCTCGGCGACCAGGACGCACCCTGCGCCGGAACCCGGGCGCGGGAGTGTCCCCTGCCCGGCCACCCGTGCCTCGCATCCGTGCGGCCGGAGGATGTGGAGGAGGCGCTGAAGCAGCTCGTCCCCGCGACACAGCGAGAGGCGGTGGCGCTGTGAAGGTCTTCCTCTGGCACGTCCACGGCGGGTACACGAACGCGCTCGTCCAGGGCGGGCACGAGTACCTGCTCCCGGTCCTGCCCGACCGCGGCGACGACGGCCGCGGCCGTTCGCAGACGTTCGACTGGCCCGCCTCGGCGGTCGAGGTCACGCCGGAAGAGGCGGCGGACGCCGACGTCGACGTGGTCATCCTCCAGCGGCCCGAGGAGCTACATCACCTCGCCGCCGAGTGGCTCGGCGACCGCGACGTTCCGACCGTCTACCTCGAGCACTCGCTGCCGCAGGGCCGCATCTCCGAGATGCGGCACGCGGCGGCCGACCGCCGTGACCTGACCCTCGTCCACGTGACGCACTTCAACGCCCTCTTCTGGGACACGGGGACGACACGCACCCGCGTGATCGAGCACGGGGTGGTCGACCCCGGGTACCGCTACTCCGGCGAGCTCGCGCGCGGCGCGGTCGTGGTCAACGAGCCCGTCCGGCGCGGCCGTGTCACCGGAACCGATCTCCTCCCCTCGCTCAACGGCTCGGTTCCGCTCGACCTGTTCGGAATGGGCACCGAGGAGATCGGCGGGATCGGCGACGTCGCGCCGCCCCGCCTGTGGAACGAGCTGGGGCGCCGCCGCTCCTACGTGCACCCGATCCGCTGGACGTCGCTCGGCCTCTCCCTGCTCGAGGCCATGCACGTCGGGATGCCGATCGTCGCCCTCGCGACGACCGAGGTGGTGGAGGCCGTCCCGCCCGAGGCCGGCGAGGTCTCGACGAGCGTCGAACGGCTATCCGAGGCATTGCGCAGGTTCATCGCCGATCCGGACGAGGCGCGCGAGCGCGGCCTCACGGCCCGTCGGGCGGCGCTCGACCGATACGCGCTCGACCGGTTCCTCGCCGACTGGGACGCCGTGCTCGAGGAGGCGGCCGCATGAGGATCGCGATGGTCTCGGAGCACGCCAGCCCGCTGGCCGTGCTGGGCGGCGTCGACGCCGGCGGCCAGAACGTCTACGTCGCGGCGCTCTCGCAGGAGCTGGCACGGCGCGGCGTCGAGGTCGTCGTCCACACGCGGCGCGACGCCGCGAACCTACCCCGCCGCGTGCAGCTCGCACCGCGCGTGACCGTCGATCACGTGGACGCCGGACCCGCAGCGCACATCGCAAATCCGATCGACAACCTCCTGCCCTTCATGGACGAGTTCGCGGAGGACCTCGCCGCGACCTGGGAGCGGGAGCGCCCCGACGTCGTCCACTCGCACTTCTGGATGTCCGGCCGCGCGTCGATCGCCGCGGCCACGCCGCTCGACGTCCCGGTCGTCCATACCTTCCACGCGCTCGGCGTGGTGAAGCGCCGGCACCAGGGCGCCAAGGACACGAGCCCGCGCGAGCGGATTCCGGAGGAGCGGTCGATCGTCGAGCGGGCCGACCGGATCATCGCGACCTGCAGCGACGAGGTCTTCGAGCTCGCGCGCCTCGGAGCCGATCGCCGTCAGATCAGCGTCGTGCCCTGCGGCGTCAACCTCGACCTCTTCCGGCCCGAGGGGCCCGTCGAGCCCCGGCCGCCGGGCATGCACCGCGTCGTCTGCGTCACGCGCATGGTCGAGCGGAAGGGCGTCGGGAACGTCGTCGCCGCGCTGGCGGACGTTCCACGGACGGAGCTCGTGATCGCGGGCGGCGCCGCGCTCGACGAGCTCGTCCTCGACCCCGAGTACCGGCGGCTCGTCGCGCTCGCAGAGGACGCGGGCGTGGGCGACCGCGTTCGCTTCACGGGCAGGCTCGAGCGGAGCGAGGTCCCGCGGCTGATCCGCTCCGCGGACGTCGTCGTGTGCGTTCCCTGGTACGAGCCCTTCGGCATCGTGCCGCTCGAGGCCATGGCCTGCGGCGTCCCGGTCGTCGGCTCGGCCGTCGGCGGGCTGCTTGACACCGTCGTCCATGGCCTGACCGGCGTGCACGTCCCGCCGCGTCGCCCCGATCGCATCGCCGCCGCGCTGAATGAGCTGCTGGCCGACCCTGAACGGCGCGCCGCTCTCGGCCGGGCCGCGGCCGTCCGCGCCCGGACCCGCTACGGCTGGGGCCGCATCGCCGACTCCGTCCTCGCGGTGTACGGGGAGGTCGCCCGAGCGCCGTCCCTGAGCCTCGGAGAGGTGGCGCAGTGATCGAACCGGTTCCGTTCATGATCGGGCACGAGCATCTCGCGGCACTCGCGCGCCCACTTGCGCAACTGACGGCTGACGTCGACCGGCTCGGCGCGTGGGGACGCCACCTCGCCCGCGTCCTCGTCACGGGCGGCCGCCTTCTCGCCGCCGGGAACGGCGGAAGCGCCGCCCAGGCCCAGCACCTGACGAGCGAGCTCGTGGGCAGGTATCGAGCTGACCGGCCGCCGTTGAGCGCGGTCGCCCTGCACGCAGAGAGCTCGAGCTTCACGGCGATCGCGAACGACTACGGTGCCGAGGAGGCGTTCGCGCGGCAGGTTCGCGCGCACGGTCGGCCTGGCGACGTGCTGCTCGTGCTGTCGACCTCCGGGGGAAGCTCGAACGTTATCGCCGCGCTCGACGCCGCGAATGACGTCGGGCTCACCGCATGGGCGCTTACAGGACCCGCTCCCAACCCGACCTGCGACGGGGCGGACGACGCGATTTGCGTCGACGCGCCGCAGACGGCGACCGTCCAGGAAGTCCACCAGGTTGCGATCCACCTGCTCTGTGCCGCCGTCGAAACCGAGGTCATGCTGCTCTCGCCGGGAGAGGCGCGGTGAGCCCGCTCCGCCTCACCGTGGTCGGGGACGCGCTGCTCGATCGCGATCTCGACGGGCGCGTCGAGCGGCTCTGCCCGGAAGCCCCCGTTCCGGTGCTCGACGCGGTCGCGGAACGATCGCGGCCCGGCGGCGCTGGGCTCGCCGCTGCCCTCGCCGCAATCGACGGACACGTCGTCACGCTTGTGACGGCACTCTCGCAGGACGCCCCGGGGATGGAGCTCGCTTCGTTGCTGGGAGAGGCCGGCGTCGACGTCGTCGACCTCGGCCTCCGGTCGGAAACGCCCGTAAAGGTCCGGCTCCGCTGTGACGGCCGCCTGCTGCTCCGCCTCGATCACGGAGGCCGCCGCCCGCCGGAGATCGGCCCCGCGAGCGTGGATGCCGTGGCTGCGGTCAGGGAGGCGCAGGGGGTGCTCGTCGCCGACTACGGCTGTGGAGTCGCCGCCGAGCCCGAGATCCGCAACGCTCTCGCCGAGGCCGGACCAGTCGTCTGGGACCCTCATCCGCTGGGGGCCACTCCGGTTGAGGGCTGCACGCTCGTGACGCCGAACGACCGGGAAGCCGGCTCGACCCGCGGTCTCGCAGAGGCCGAGCGGCGCGCGAGGTCACTTCGGACAGAGTGGTCGGCGAAGGCGCTCGCCATGACCATGGGTGCCAACGGAGCGCTTCTCGTCGACGAAGGACCGGCGGTCGTCATCCCCGCTCCCCCTGCGGCGGGCGGCGACCCGTGCGGCGCTGGAGATCGATTTTCCGCCACGGCGTGCGCACGGCTCGCGGCAGACGACGCTGTTCTTACCGCCGTGGCCGCGGCCGTCGAGTCCGCCTCCGCCTTCGTCGCTGCGGGCGGCGCGACGTCAGTCGAGCTCGAGCACTCGGCCAATTCGCCGGCGGGTAGACGGGAAGCGATCGAGGTTGTCGAGCGCATTCGGGCCCGCGGTGGTCGCGTCGTCGCGACCGGCGGCTGCTTTGACCTGCTCCACGCGGGGCACGTTGCCATGCTCGCCGCGGCGCGCGATCTCGGGGATTGCCTGGTCGTGTGTCTCAACTCCGATGAATCGGTGCGACGCGTCAAAGGGCCGGATCGTCCGCTCATGCCCGAGGAGGAGCGGGCAGCCGTTCTCCGCGCGCTTCGTTGCGTCGATGCCGTGGCCCTCTTCGATGAGGACACGCCGGCCAGGGTTCTCGAGTGGATCAGGCCGGACGTCTTTGCGAAGGGCGGCGACTACGCGGCCGACGAGCTACCCGAGGCCTCCGTCGTGGAGCAGTGGGGCGGCGAGGTCGCGATTCTCCCCTATCTCGAGGGACGCTCGACGACGAGGCTGTTGGAGGAGGCCGCCGCGCGTGCGTGAGCTTGGCACGGTCATCGTCACGGGCGGAGCCTCGGGCCTCGGTGCCGCAGTCGCCGGTGCGGTGCGCGAGGCGGGCGGCGAGCCGTTCGTGCTCGACCGGGAGCCGCCGCAGCAAGCCATCGCCCACGAGGTGGTCGACCTCGGCGACACGGCGGCCGCGGAGGAGGCCGTCGAGCGGGCAGCAGGCCAGGACGGTGGGCTCGCTGCCGTCGTCACCTGCGCGGGGACGGACGTCTGCGGCCCGCTCGACCGGATCCCGACCGCGGACTGGGAGCGCGTCGTCCGCGTGAACCTGCTCGGGACGGCGGCGGTCGTCCGCGCCGCGCTCCCGCACCTCGAGCGCTCGCAGGGCCGCGTCGTCACGGTCGCCTCGACACTCGGCCTCCGCGGCGTCGGCGACGCCACGGCCTACTGCGCGAGCAAGTTCGGCGTCGTCGGCTTCACCCAGGCGCTCGCCGCCGAGACCGCGGGGCGCGTCGGCGTCACGCTGCTGGTCCCCGGCGGGATGCAGACCGCCTTCTTCGACGGGCGCCCCGACAAGTACCGCCCGCCGGCCGACGCGCAGCTCACCGATCCGGCCGACGTCGCGGCCGCGGTGCTCTTCGTGCTCCGGCAGCCGCCGGGCTGCGAGGTGCGCGAGCTGCTGATCGCCCCGTCCACGGAAGGGTCGTGGCCGTGAGGACTGTGCTCGCGCTTCGCGCCTTGGGGCTCGGTGACCTCCTCACCGCGGTCCCCGCCCTGCGGGCACTCGCGCGCGCGTTCCCGGGACGAAGGCGGATTCTCGCCGCTCCGCGCGGCCTCGCTCCGCTCGCTCTGCACGCCGGCGTGGTGGACGTGGTGCAGGACACCCGGCCGCTCGCGCCGCTCGACCGGGCGCTCCACCGCGCCGACCTCGCCGTGAACCTTCACGGCAAGGGGCCGCAGAGCCGGTGCCTGCTCGCGGCGGCGCGGCCTCGAAGGCTCATCTCGTTCGGCGGCGACGGGCCTGAGTGGACACCCGACGAGCACGAGGTCGCCCGCTGGTGCCGGCTGCTGCGGGAGAGCGGCATCTCGGCCGACCCGACGGATCTCGACGTGGCTCGGCCGGCCCGGCCGGTTCCCGCGGTCGCCGTGGGCGCAACGCTCGTGCACCCCGGCGCGGCAAGCGGGTCGCGGCGCTGGCCGGTGGAACGCTTCGCCGCCGTCGCCCGTGCCGAGCGGGCGGCCGGACGCCACGTGTTGGTCACGGGCGGCCCGGACGAGGTCGGACTGGCTCGGTCCCTCGGCGAGCTGGCCGGCCTGCCGAACGAAGCAGTGCTCGCGGGGCGAACGGATCTCCTCGACCTCGCCGCGCTCGTCGCAGCGGCAGGTCGTGTGGTGTGCGGGGACACAGGCGTCGCCCACCTCGCCACCGCCTTCCGGACTGCCTCCGTCGTCCTCTTCGGCCCCGTCTCACCGGAGCTCTGGGGTCCGCCGCCCGACCGGCCGTGGCACAGGGCCCTCTGGGCCGGGCGGAGCGGCGACCCGCACGGCGACCGGCCGGACCCCGGCCTGCTCGAGATCCACGTGTCGGATGCTCTCGGCGCCCTCTACGGGCTCGACTCGGCCCGCGCGGCGGCATGACCGCGACGACGCCGCCGCTTCCGCGCGAGCTCCAGCTCGAGGTCACGGGCGCCTGCAACCTCGCCTGCAAGATGTGCCTGGTCCGCTACCGGCCGAAGCTCGGGAGGCGCGAGGGAGCGATGTGCTTCCACGTCTTCAAGGCCGTCGTGGACGACCTTCCCGAACTGGAGAAGCTGACGCTGCAGGGGCTCGGCGAACCGCTGCTCGCGCGCGACTTCGACGAGATGGTCGAGTACGCATGCGCCCGCGGGATCCGGGTCGGGTTCAACACCAACGGCACCCTCCTTACGCGCGAGCGCGCCGAGCGCCTGGTCGCGGCCGGCGTCGACTGGCTCCACATCTCGCTCGACGGCGCGACGAAGGAGACGTACGAGGGGGTCCGCGACGGGTCCGACTTCGAGCGGGTGACGACCAACATCGCCGCCCTCGTGGACGTCCGGCTGGCGCACGGCACCGGCCGGCCGACGATCCAGCTCGTCTTCGTCGCGATGCGTCGCAACCTCCACGAGCTCTCGGCCCTCGTGCGGCTCGCCGCCGACCTCGGCGTGGAGAGCGTCTGGGTTCAGAACCTCTCCCACTCCTTCTCGGACACGGACCCGTCCGGCGGCTACGCCGAGATCCGGAGATTCGCCGCCGCCGAGGCGCTGTGGGCGGCGCCGAATCCCCAGGCCGTGCGACGCTTCGAGGACGCGCAGGCGCTCGCGAACGAGCTCGGAATCGACCTGCGGCTGCCGCGCCTCGAAGAGCCTCCGCCGGTGAACAGGCCGACGGGCTCGCCCGGCTGCCACTGGCCGTTCGAGTCGGCGTACGTGACGCACGACGGGGACGTCCAGCCCTGCTGCATGGTCATGGGCGCCGACCGCGCGGTTCTCGGCAACGCGGAACGCTCCGGCTTCGCGACGGTGTGGCGGAACGACGAGTACGAGGCGTTCCGCGAGGCGCTCCTCACGGAGCACCCGCCCGAGGTCTGCTCGGGCTGCTCGCTCTACCGGCGGGTCTTCTAGCTCTGGGCGTCGAGGGCGGTGGCCGGCTGCCGCCCGAGCTTGACCTTGAAGCTGCGCCGCTCGTCGCCGCGGTAGGCCTCGATCGTGATCTGGTCGCCGACCTTCCGGCCCATGATGGCCCGCCGCAGGTCCTGTGTCCGCGAGACCGGCTTGCCGTCGATCTCCACGATGAAGTCACCGCCGAGCAGGTAGCTCTGCCCGTCGATCACGACCTCGCGGGTTCCGGCCCGAAGGCCCGCCCTGTCCGAGCCGCTCCCGTCGTAGACGCGCACGACCAGCAGCCCACGGTCCGCCGGCAGGTTGAAAAGCTGGGCGATTTCCTTGTCGATCTCCTGCGCGCCGACACCGATGAACGGGTGCTCGACCTTGCCCTCGGCGATCAGCTGAGAGACGACGTTCCGGACCGTGTTCATCGGCACCGCGAACCCGATGCCGATGTTGCCGCCCGAGCCCGTGTTCCCGGTCGCGATCGCAGTGTTGACGCCGATGGCCGCGCCGTTGGCGGCGATCAGCGGCCCGCCGGAGTTCCCGCTGTTGATCGACGCGTCAGTCTGGATCACGTCGTCGATCGTGAAGTCGTTGGGTGCCTGGAGCGGGCGGTGGAGCGCGGACACGATCCCCGCCGTCACGCTTCGCTCCAGCCCGAGCGGGTTACCGATCGCGACGACGGAGTCGCCGACGCGCACGCCGTCCGAGTTCCCGAGCTCGAGCGGCCGCAACGCCCGCGCGTCGACGTTCACCTTCAGGACGGCGATGTCGGTCGAGGGATCGGTGCCGATCACCCTTGCCCGCACGCTGTCGCGGTTCGAGAAGCTCACCTCGATCTGCTGCGCGCCTTCCACCACGTGGTAGTTCGTGACGATCCGCCCGGCCGTGTCGATCACGAACCCGGAGCCGAGGGCCTGCTGGCGCTGCTGCTCCGGGAAGCCGAACGGGTTCAGAAAGGGGTCGGGCTCGACCTGCTGGATGCTCGTGGTCGTGATCTGCACCACCCCGGGCGCGCTCCGCCGGTAGATCTCGTTCACCGACAGCCGACGGTCCTGCGCGAAGTCGGCGGGGGCCGACGACTCGAGCGAGGTCACGGGCACCTGGACCGTCTGGGTGTCGTCGAAGACGTCGAGGAGTGCGGCACCCGCGAGCGCAACCCCGCCCCCCACCACTGCTGCGATGAGAAGCGGGGCCGCGCTGGAGAGAACGCGGGGAGGTCTCAGCACGTCGAAGTAGTACCCGTCGCTCTGTTCACCATGGTTGCGCCCGGTTAACGGGTCCTTGTGCCTCTGTTAAGCGGTCTTTAGGTCGTTCTCGCGAGAGACTTCGTGTTCGACCGAAGGACTCTTCCCCCGTCGATCTCGATGAAGAACCTCCGGCCGGTCGAGGCGGTCAACGACGCGGTGAAGCGATCTCCGCTCGCCCTGACGCGGATGCCGGGCCGGCCCGGGTCGCGCAGCCGCGCGGCATCCGGTGCCGGCGCGCCCTGCCGCATCGCCTTGCGGGCGCGCCGCCGTGGGCCGGTGCGGACGAAGTGCGCGAGCTCTCGTGCCGCCGCGCGGTTCTCGAACCAGCTGCGCCCCCGCGCGGTCAGGCCGATCTCGAGTGGCCAGTGGAAGTCGTACCGCGGCAGCCAGTTCCGTCCGAACCCGCCGCCCAGCTCGCAGGCGTCGAAGGGCGGCTTGGCGATCGGGATCCGGCCTCGCTGGGGCTGCGCCAGCAGGGCGGCCTGCTGGACGGCGCCCCTCGGCACGGTCCCGTAGCCGCCGCTCGTCACCGCGTCGCCGGCCACCCGGAAGCACCGGGTTTGCAGCCGCTCGGGCAGCGCGCGCTGGAGGCCGGACTCCATCGCCCGCGTGTCGAAGCGGGCGCCGCCCCCTTCGTAGACGACCACGGTGACGCCGCGCGTCGCGCCGCGCTGGATCGGCTTCGCGTCCGGCCGGACGAGCGGGCGCGGCTGGACGGCGGCGAACCCCTTGGTCGGGACCCGCTGAGCCCGGCCCACCAGCAGGGCGAGGCGCTCGAAGTCGAGGCCGCGACTCGCGGGAGGGTCACCCACCGGGCGAAGGGCCGCCGCCGCCGCGAGGACGTCGACGAGCTCCGGCGAGCTGACCGAGACCAGCACGCCCTGACGGCGCAGGAAGGCTGTACGGCCGGCGCCCACGAGCAGCGATCCCTCGGGCACGTCGGTGGCGAGCTCGGACCCGCGCCACATCGTCGCCGCCCGTGTCCCTTCGAGTACTTGGACGAACCGCTTCGTGTTGTCCCGGAACCGCATGCCCGCCCTCCGCTTCGTGAGCGAGCCGTAGAACAGGGACACACCCTCGACGACCTCCCACTCGTCGTCGGGGTCCGTCCGGGAGCGGAACTCCTGCACCCTCGACTCGACGAGCGGGAGGCCGTCATGGACGGAGCCGAGCCACAGTGCGCGTCCGTCGAGGGCCCGCGCCAGGTCGGCGCGGCCGAGCGTCCGGCCCAGGGCCGCGCCGCCGATCGCCACCGGGCCGCGAGGCGCACGAGGGCCCGAAAGGTCGGCCTCGTCGGCCTGGAGGTTCTCGAGCTTCAGGATCAGCTGGCCGGTACCGGGCACGGGGCGGCCGTCGTCCGTCCACCGCGTGTAGACCGGCTCGAAGCTCGTCGCGTCGACCGCGACCTCCTCCGCGCGCAGGTGCGACCTGCCGTCCTCGGAGCTCGGGCTCCACTCGCCCCCGAGACGGATCCAGCGCACGGGCCGGCCTTCGACGCTGCCCTCGGCGACCACCTTCGCGCGGCCAGTCCTGAGCGCTTCGCGGTAGCGGTCGGCGAGATCCAGAAGCTGGGTTGACACCTCGCGGGACAGCTCGGCGGCCGACATGACTCTGTCCGACGTGACCTTCCCGCCGAAGCGGCTCACGTAGCGGGCAGCCCGACCCGGCTCCAGCCAGATCTCGTTCTCGGCGTGGACCGGCGTGACCTCGCCGGTCGAGAGGTCGACAAGCGAGCCGCCCCAGTCGCCGCGAGTGATGACATGGATCACCGGGCCGTCACCGATCGCCGCGAGTGCGAGATCCACGATGCCGGAAGGTCGGTCGTCCTCGAGCGAGGCGACGACTGCCGCGCCGGCAACGCCTACCGCCGTCAGCGCGGCGACCGCAAACCGGACCAGCCTGGAACGCCGCGTGGCTCGCCCGGCGTCCGTCAGGACGCGCTCCCAGTCCCCGTGGTCCTCGGGTTCATCGACGAGCCCGTCGAGTGCTCGGTGAATGGTCTGATGTGACTCGGTCAATGGTCCATCTCCTCGAGGCGTCGTCGAAGGGTCTGGTGCGCGCCGTGCAGGCTGGCCGCGACCGTGCCGGGCTTGACGCCGAGCGCTTCGGCAATCGACCGGTAGTCGAGGTCGGCGTAGTAGCGGAGGAAGAGCGCGTGGCGCTGCCGCTCCGGGAGAGACGCGACGAGCGTCCAGAGGTCGCCGTTCGGCGGCGTGGCCGGCGCGGCGATCTCGACGTCTCCGACCGGAAGCTCGGTCGCGCCGCGTCTCCGCTTGCGCGCCGCGTTGACGACGATCCTCCAGAGCCACGGCTCGATGTCGGGACCGCCGCGGTACCGCCTCCGGTGGCGGACCGCCCGGACGAACGCATCGTGTACGGCGTCCCGCGCGGCGTCGGCGTCTCCGACGATCGCCGTCGCCACGCGCAGGAACATCGGGTACCGCTCGCGGTACGCCTTCTCGATCTGCGCGAGCACGGCGTCGGCCCGCGTGGCGGTGTCCACGCCCTACATGATCCCGCCGATCGGCGGTTTCTTTAGGCGCGGCTCGCCGCGACCCGCAGGCGCCTCGCCTGGACCGAGCGCGCCGTGAACGCCAGCGCGGCGATTCCCGCAGTGAACGCAGCGACGAGAAACGCGCCGCCCGGGAGCCGCGTCAGCGTCTCCATCCCGGCGCCGACGCCCGCCGCGCAGGGAATCGTCAGCACCCAGGCGAGGAGGATGTTGCCGGCGACGCCCCAGCGGACCGCCGAGAGCCGGCTCGAAGCGCCGGCGCCGAGCACCGAGCCGCTGATCACGTGCGTCGTCGAGACCGGGAAGCCCTGGTGCGCGGTCGTCCAGAGGATCGCCGCGCAGGCCGTCTGGGCGGCGAAGCCCTGCGGGGGCTCGAGCTTGGCGACCCGGGTGCCGAGCGTCTTGATGATCCGCCAGCCGCCGGCGTAGGTGCCGAAGCCCATTGCGGCCGCGGCGCTGACGATCACCCACGTCGGCGGCCGCTCGAAGTCCGGCGAGAGGTGCCCTGAGGCGACAAGCGCCAGCGACATGATTCCCATCGTCTTCTGGGCGTCGTTCGTCCCGTGCGTGAAGGCGACGAAGCCGCCCGAGACGAGCTGGAGACGCCTGAAGATGCGGTTGACGAGCCCGGGCGCGCGCCTCGCGATGATCCAGAGGACGCCGATCATGAGGATCGCCGCCACGAACGCGCCCAGCGCGGGAGCGAGGAGCGACGGGATGAGCACCTTTTCGCGCAGGCCGGCCCACTGCACGACGTCGAAGCCTTCGGCAGCCACGGCCGAGCCGAGCATCCCGCCGATCAGCGCGTGGCTCGAGCTCGACGGCAGGCCGGCGTACCAGGTGATGAGGTTCCAGATGATCGCCCCGACGAGCCCCGCGAGGACGATCTCGAGCGTGATGATCTCCTGGTCGACGATGCCCTTGGCGATCGTCGCCGCCACCTCGAAGGAGACGAACGCGCCGAGGAAGTTCAGGACCGCGGCGCTGATCACCGCTGTCCGGGGGGAGAGCGCCTTCGTCGACACCGAGGTCGCGATCGCGTTCGCCGTGTCGTGGAAGCCGTTCGTGAAGTCGAAGAAGAGCGCGACGGCGATGACGGCTAAGAGCGTCAGCTCCACCGGCGGAGGTCAGAGGTTCTTGACGACGATGTTGCCGACCACGTCGCCGGCCGTCTCGCACGCGTCGATCGCGTCCTCGAGCGCGTCGAAGATGTCCTTCCAACGGATCACCTCGACGGGATCGACGTGGTTCTCGAAGAGGCCTGCGATCGCTCCGCGCAGGATCTGGTCGGCCTCGTCCTCCAGCCGCTTGACCTCGACCAGGTAGCGCTCGACGTTGCGGAGGCCGCGGAGCTCGGCCAGGGCCTTGGCGAGGTTCTCCGCCGCCGCGAGGAGCACGCGGCACTGCTCGAGCGCCGGCTCCATCGGGCGGTCGACCTTGTAGAGCGTGAGCAGGTCGGAGGCGTTCTCGATGAAGTCGACGACGTCGTCGATCGCCTTCGCGAGTTCGTAGATGTCCTCCCGGTCGAAGGGAGTGATGTACTGGGTGTTGAGGAGGTCGATGATCTCCCGGGTCAGATCGTCGCCCCGGTTCTCCAGCTCCTTTACCTCCGCCTGGCGCACCTCGCGCTCCGGGAAGCTCCGGAACCGCGTCTCGACGAGGCGCGCCGCCTCGAGCGCGTTCTCGCCGGCGGCGGCGAAGAGATCGTAGAACTCATTGGTCCGCGGGACCAGGGAGAGCTTCATGCGCGCGGAACCGTAACGGCTGAGGCGGCTAGGAGTCCTCGGGATGCGAAGCGTCGGTGAACTCGCGGAGTTCACCGGTGACCAGATAGGCCGTCTGCTCGCCGATGTCGACCGCGTGGTCGCCGACCCGCTCGAGGCAGCGGGAGACGATGATCATCCGCAGCCCCCACTCACGGAGCGCGGGGTCGTTGCCGAGCTCGAGCACGTGCTTCACGACCCGCCGGTTGGCGCGGTCGATCAGCTCGTCGAGGTCGACGAGGCTCTCGGCCCCGGGGAGATCGCGATCGGCGAACGAGGTCATCGCGACCCGGGTCATCTCCTCCGCCCGGCTACCCATCTCCTCGAAGGCCTCGACCAGCATCGGGTCGGGCGGAAGATCCGCGCTGAGCTTCGTCAGCTTCGCGATTGTCACGCAGAGGTCCGCCATGCGCTCGAGCCCCAGGTTGATGTGCAGCACCGCGAGGACGAGACGTAGGTCGATCGCAACCGGCGTTTGACGGGCGAGGAGCTGCTCGATGCCCTGGCTGATGTCGAGGAACCGCGCGTCGACCTCGTCGTCGAACGCGACCACCTCGTCCGCGAGCTCGGTGTCCTGCTGCTCGAGTGCGTTGATCGCGCCCCGGAGCGAGCGGAGCACGAGCTCGCTCTCTTCCTGAAGGTTGGCTTCCAGGCGATCGAGCTCCTCTTGGAAGGTCACCCTCATCCCATGAGGATAGTCAGCGCCTGCAGGCTCACTCATGTCGTTTTCTAACCGAAACGGCCGGTCACGTAGTCCTCGGTCCGCTTGTCGGAGGGTTGCGTGAAGATCTTCGACGTCGCGTCGTACTCGACGAGAATCCCGGTCCGCTGACCCTCGTCGCCGCGCGTCACGCTGAAGAAGGCAGTCATGTCGGCGACCCGCGCGGCCTGCTGCATGTTGTGGGTGACGACGACGATCGTGTACTCCTCCTTCAACCCGTGCATGAGGTCCTCGATGCGCGTCGTCGCAATCGGGTCGAGCGCGGAGGCGGGCTCGTCCATCAGGAGCACCTCCGGCTCGACGGCGAGGCAGCGCGCGATGCAGAGGCGCTGCTGCTGGCCGCCGGAGAGGCTGAGCGCGCCCGCCTTCAGCCGGTCCTTGACCTCGTCCCAGAGCGCGGCCTGGTGGAGCGCCTTCTCGACGCGCTCGTCGAGGCCGTTCGTCATCCCGAGGACACGAGGCCCGAACGCGACGTTGTCGTAGATTGACTTCGGGAACGGATTCGGCTTCTGGAAGACCATCCCGATCCGCTTGCGGACCTCGACCGGATCGACCGACCGACCGTAGAGGTCCTCGCCGTGGTAGAGGATCGTCCCCTCCACGACTGCGCCGGGAATCAGGTCGTTCATGCGGTCGAAGCAGCGGATGAACGTGCTCTTGCCACAGCCCGACGGCCCGATGAAGGCCGTGACGAAGTTCCGGTAGATCTCGAGCGACACGCCCTCGAGGGCCTGGTTGCCGCTGTAGGAGACTCCGAGATCGCGAACGTCGAAGACGACCTCGCGGAACTCCTTCGCGGGAAGCTCGCGCTTCTGCTCCGCGATGTTGACGCTCACATCGGGCATTGTGACGGACACGGGGGCTACCACCTTCTTTCGTAGCGGTTGCGGAGCCAGATGGCGAAAGCGTTCAGCGCGAGCAGGATCGCGAGCAGCACGATGATCCCGGACGCCGCGAGCGTGCGGAACTCCTCCTGGGGCCTCGCGACCCACTGGTAGATCTGCACCGGGAGCGCCGTGAAGTCGCCGAACAGGGTGGGGTTGAAGGAGACGTACGTGAGCGCCCCGACGAGCAGGAGCGGCGCAGTCTCTCCCAGCCCGCGCGAGAGCGCCAGGATCGAGCCGGTCGCGATTCCCGGAGTGGCGGCCGGCAGGACCTGGCGCCAGACCACCTGCCACCTTGTCGCCCCGAGCGCATAGGCGCCTTGCCGGATCGAGTCGGGTACGGCGCGAATCGCCTCACGCGCGGCGATGATCACGGTAGGAAGGACGAGCAGCGTCAGGATCATCGCGCCCGCGAGCAGTACGCGGCCGAGCCCGAGCCCACGAACGAGGAAGGCGAGGCCGAGGATCCCGTAGACGATCGAGGGCACCGCCGCGAGGTTCTGGATGTTGACCTCGAGCAGCCGGTTGTACCAGCGCTCGCGGTTCGCATATTCCTCCAGGTAGATCGCAGTACCAACGCCCAGCGGCACCGTCAGCGCGAGCAGGAGAATCCCGATGTAGATCGTCGCCAGGATGGCCGGCCGGGCGCCCGCGATCAACGGGTCCGCCGACGGCGGCTCGAGGAACAGCACCGCGTCCACCCACTTGTAACCGTCGGCGAAGACCTGGGCGAGCAGCGCCCCCAGGGTCAGGAAGCCGATCAGCAGCGAGACGACGAGGAAGCTCCCGAACAGCCGACCCGCCCAGAGCCCGCGAGGCCGTCCGCGGCGGAGCGGCGAGGCCGCTTGCGCGCTCATTCGTACACGTCCCGGAAGCGCCGGACGAGGCGGATCGATACGACGTTCATGACGAACGTCATCACGAACAGCGTCGCCCCCACCGCGAAGATCGTCTTGTACTCGGTCGATCCCGTCGGGACGTCGCCCTGTCCGGTGGCCGCGATGAACGCCGTCATGGTCTGCACCGCCTGGAGCGGGTTCCACGTCCAGTTGGGCTGCCCACCCGCGGCGATAAGCACGATCATCGTCTCGCCGACGGCACGCGAGATCGCGAGCACGAAGGAGGCGATGATCCCCGAGATCGCGGCCGGCACGACGATCTTGGTCGCCACCTGGACGCGTGTCGAGCCCAGGGCGTAGGCGCCGTCCCGCAGCTCACGCGGCACGGCCGCCATCGAGTCCTCCGAGATCGAGGCGACCGTCGGCAGGAGCATCACCCCCATCACGAGCCCGGCGGCAAGCGCGCTGAACACGCCGACCGGAAGGCGGAGGTCCTGGAGCAACGGGGCCACGAACGTGAGGGCGAAGTAGCCGTACACGACGGTCGGGATGCCGGCGAGGACCTCGAGCGCCGGCTTCAGGATCTTCCGCGTCCGCCTCTGGGCGTACTCGCTGAGGTAGATCGCCGACCCGAGGCCGAACGGGATGCAGACGAGGCACGCGCACGCGGTGACGAGCAGCGTTCCCGCGATCAGCGGGAGGACGCCGAACGCGGGCGGCTCGAAGAGCGGAGCCCAGTTGCGCCCGGTCAGGAAGTCGGCGATCGAGATCTCCCCGAAGAACTCGAACGCCGGCACGAAGAGCGCGACGACGATGCCCACGGTCGTGGCCACCGAGACGAAGGCGCAGAGGGCGAGGACGACCTTGACGACGTCCTCGCCCCAGCGCCTGCGGGTGGCGCGGAGCCGGAGCGGCTGGGGTGCTGCTGCTTCTCGAGTCGCCACTCCGGCCCTACACCTCTCTAGTAGTTCGCCCGGTTCCGGATCGCGGTGTTGTACTGCCGATGCGCCTTGCGGAGCTGCGGCCTCGTCAGCGGGACGATCTTCGCCGTGCGGGAGATGGCCCGCTCGTTGACGATCATGTGGCGGATGAAGGCGGCCACGACGTCGCGCTTGAACGACTTCTTCTTGGAGTAGACGAACAGACCACGGGAGAGCGGCTTGTACGCCCGGCTTTGGACCGTGGCGACGCTCGGCGTCACGCAGCCGTTGCCGCTGTTCACCCGAACCACCCTGAGACGGTTCTTGTTCTCGAGGTAGTAGGAGAGCCCGAAGTACCCCATCGCCCCGCGGTCGCCTTCAACGCCGCGGACCAGGACGTTGTCGTCCTCGGAGGCCGTGTAGTTGGAGCGGCTCTGACGGGCCCGTCCGTTGATCTTCTCGGTGAAGAACTCGAACGTGCCGGAATCGGTGCCGGGGCCGTAGAGCTTCAGCGGCACGTTCGGGAAGCCGGCCCGGACGTCGTTCCAGCTGTTGACGTTGGAGCCGCGGTCCCAGATCTTCTTCAGCTCCGCGGTCGTGAGGCAGTTCACCCAGGTGTTCTGCCGGTTGACGACGACCGAGATCCCGTCGTTGGCGACGAGGAACTGGATGTACCCGACGCCTGCCTCGTGGCACTTCGCGGCTTCGGAGAGCCGAATCGGCCGCGAGGCGTTCGAGAGGTCGGTCTCGTTCTTGCAGAAGCGCTCGAACCCTCCGCCGGTGCCGGACACGCCGACGACGACGCGGGCGCCCGAATACTTGCGCTCGAACGACTCCGCGGCCGCCTGCGCGAAGGGCGCGACGGTGCTCGAGCCGTCCGCCTGGACGGTTCCCCGGATGGCCTGCGCCCCGGCGACCGCCGCCGCGACGGACGCGAGTGCGATCAGGGTGATGCCGCTCCCGACGAGCAGGAGCTTGCGAATCCCTCTCATGCCGATAGTCCCCTTTCGAGTCGTGCCAGGTCGACGCGATTGTTCGCGGGGACGGCTGCGGCATGGGTAGAAGTGATGTGAAGCTCTGGCTGCGATCTGGTGAATGCGGTCAATCGACGCCGACCCCGCCGGACTCGAGGATCGTCCGCGCCTTGTCGACCTGCTCGGGGGTCATCGGAACGAACTTGGCGTCCCGCGCCAGCCGAGCGGACCGGTCGAGCACGAAGGTGAGAAACGGGTCGAGCGCCGGCTTCTCGGCGAGCGAGTCCTCGTTCACGTACGTGAAGAGCGGTCGGGACAGCGGTACGTAGGTGCCGTCCTGCACCGTCTCGGCGCTCGGCTCGACGCATCCCTCGCCGCCGTCGACGGCGACGCCCTTCACGCGCTCCGGGTTCTCGAGCAGGTACGAGAGGCCGAAGTAGCCCAGTGCCCCTTTCTCTCCCGAGACGCCCCGGACGGTCACGTTGTCGTCCTCACTCGGGGTGTAGTCGCTCCGGCTCGCGCCCTCCTCGCCGACGATCGCCTCCGTGAAGTAGTCGAAGGTCCCCGAGTCGGTGCCGGCCCCGTAGAGGCTCAGCTTCTCGTCCGGGAACTTCGGGTCGACGTCCTGCCACGTCTTCACCTTGGAGCGCGGCACCCAGATCGCCTTCAGCTGCTCGACGGTGAGGCAGGTCGCCCAGTCGTTCTTCGGGTTCACGACGACAGAGATGCCGTCGTTCGCCACCTGGAGCTCGAAGAACGTGACGCCGTTCTTCTCGCACAGCTTCCGCTCGTCGTCCTCGATCGGGCGGGACGCGTCCGAGAGATCGGTCTCGCCCCGGCAGAAGCGCTCGAACCCGCCGCCGGTGCCGGACGTTCCGACCGTGACGCGCACGCCGGGCTCCTGCTTCCGGAAGCGCTCGGCGGCCAGGCTCATCAGGGGCGCGACGGTGCTCGAGCCGTCGGCGCGGAGCTGACCGCCCAGCGACTCCTCCTCGAAGGCACCGAGTGGGTCCTCTCCCGTCGTGTCCGCCGCCGCCGGCTCGTTGGAAGGGCGCTCGCGCCCGCAGCCGGCGGCGAACAGGAGCACGAGCAGACAGGCCACGGCGAGCGCACGCACCGCTGCGATTCTCCGCAGCGCGCGCATCTGCATGCGGTGAAGTTCTGGTGACGAAGTGGTGAACGCGCCTAGACGGCGGGAAACCTGGCCGTAATGGTCAACCCGTGGCCCGGCGCGCCCTCTGCGTCCACCGTGCCGCCGGCAGCGGTGACGACGTGCTTCACGACCGCCAGGCCGAGACCGGTGCCTCGAGAGCCGCGGACACGGTCGGCCCGGTAGAAGCGCTCGAAGAGGCGGGGAAGATCCTCTTCGGAGACGCCCGCGCCGTCGTCGGAGACCTGCAGCTCTCCGGGCGAGACCTTGACGGTGAGGGCCGCGTCCGGGCCGGCGTAGCGAAGCGCGTTCTGCGCGAGGTTCTCGATCACGACACGGAGCATTCGGGGCCGAAGGGGCAGCTCGGCCTCGGGGTCGCCCTCGGCGCGCAGCTGGATCCCGGCGCGGCCGGCCTGCTCGCGCAGCTCGTCGAGCTGTTCCTCGACCAGGGGAAGCGCTCGGATGGATCCGAGCGCGACGACTGCGCGGCCCGACTCCAGCTCGCTCAGGAAGAGGACGTCGTCGATCAGCTCGCGAATGTACTCGACCTCCGCTCTGGCCTGCTCCACGAGCCCGGCCGGATCCTGCCCCGGCAGCGCGGCTGTCTCGAGGAGCGCCAGCAGGCGAGCGAGGGGCGTTCGGAGCTCGTGCGAGACGGCGGCGGTGAAGCCGGCGCGCAGCTCCTCGTAGGCCGCGAGCTCGCCGGGCGGGCTCAGGTAGACGATCGACTCGCGCCTGCCGACGGCCTCGTACGGGACGCGAATCGGCTCATGGCGGCCTTCGGCGCGGAGCAGCTCGCCGGGCACCGGCCGTCCCTCGGCGATCCCGTCGAGCCCCTGTCTCGCCGCTCGGCTCGCGGCGATCACCCGGTCGTCGGCGTCGAGGACGAGCACCATCTCCCGGCTCTCCTCGACGAGCGCTCGGGCACGCTCGGCCTCGAGCCGCAACTCCTCGATATCCTCGCCACGCTCCTCGCGGGCTCTCGCGAAGGGCCACCTCACCGAGCACGAGTATGGCGAAGGTCCTGATCGTCGAAGACGACCCCGTCATCGCCGAGGGCATGGCGAGCCACCTCGCTGCCGCTGGGTTCGACGCCATTCGCGTCGAGAACGGGACGGCCGGCCTCGCACGCCTTCGCTACGAGCACCCCGACGTCTGCGTGGTCGACCTCATGCTCCCCGGTATGGACGGATGGAAGCTGATCGAGAGCGCACGGAGCGAGGGGATCGGGACGCCGATCGTCGTCGTCTCGGCGCGCGGGACCGAGCACGACCGGGTGCACGCGCTCGAGATCGGCGCGGACGACTACCTCGTCAAGCCGTTCTCCATGAAGGAGCTCGTGGCGCGGGTGCAGGCGAACGCCCGCCGCGGGACGAGGGCCGAGCAGGAGCTGCGCGGGGCACCGATCGAGATCGACGAGCTGCGGATCGACCCCGCCGAGGTGCAGGCCTTCGTCCACGGCGAGAGCGCGGGTCTGACCCCGACCGAGTTCAGGCTGCTCTATGCGCTCGCGCTGGAGGCGGGTCGGGTCGTCACGCGCGACGAGCTCCTCCAGCGGATCTGGGGCCGGCGCGAGACCCACCGCGACAGGACGGTCGACGTCTTCGTGCGGAAGCTGCGCGAGAAGATCGACCGGCGCGCGCGGGACCACACGTTCATCCAGACCCGGTACGGCGTCGGGTACAAGCTCGAGGCCCAGGCGAAGTGAACGTCCTCTTCGTCTGCGTCCAGAACGCCGGCCGCTCGCAGATGGCCGAGGCGCTGTTCACGCGGGCCGTCGACGGCCGGCACGAGGCGCGGTCGGCGGGCGGTGCGCCCGCGGCCCGGGTTCACCCGGAGGTGGTCGAGGCGATGCGCGAGCGCGGCGTCGAGCTCGCGGGCCGCACGCCCCGCGGGCTCGACCGGACCGACGTCCAGTGGGCCGACCTCGTGGTCACGATGGGCTGCGGCGATGCTTGCCCCGTGCTGCCGGGCAAGCGGTACGTCGACTGGGAGCTCGACGACCCGGCCGGCCGCCCGCCGGACGAGGTTCGCGCCGTCCGCGACGAGATCGGGCGCCGGATCGACGCGCTCGTCCGAGACCTCGACTAAGTGTTCGCCAGCGCGGCGCGCGACCGGGAGAGCTGCACCTCGGTCGGCGGGATGTAGCGGGCGGCGCCGGCGATCTCGTCCGCGTTGTCGAGCGTGAAGCTCACGAAGTCCTTCACCTCGGATCGGGAGAGCGACGCCTTCTTGACGTAGATGAAGAGCGGGCGCGACAGCGGCGTGTACCTGCCGCTCTGCGCCGTCTCCATGCTCGGCTGGACGCAGCCGTCCCCCGAGTCGATCCCGACCGCCTTGAGGGTGTCCTCGTTCTCCTCGAAGTATGTGAAGCCGAAGTACCCGAGCGCGCCCTTGTCTCCCTGCACCCCGCGCACGATCACGTTGTCGTCCTCGCTCGCGGAGTAGTCCGGACGGCTCGCTCCCTCTTCGCCGTTGATCTCGCTCGTGAAGTAGTCGAACGTGCCCGAGTCGGTGCCCGGGCCGTAGAGCTTCATCGGCTCGTCGGGGAAGCTCGGGTCGACGTCCTTCCAGCTGTCGACCTTCGAGCCCGGCTTCCAGATCGTCTTCAGCTGCGCGGTCGTGAGGCAGTCGGCCCAGTCGTTCTCGCTGTTGACGACGACGGTCAGCGCGTCGTTGGCCACGGGGAGCTCGACGAACTCGACGCCCGCCTTCGAGCACGACTGCTTCTCCTCGTCCTCGATCGGGCGCGACGCGTTCGAGATGTCGGTCTCGCCGGCGCAGAAGCGTTCGAACCCGCCGCCGGTGCCGGAGATCCCGACCGTGACGCGCACGTCCGAGCGCTCCCGCTGAAACCGCTCGGCGGCCGCCTGCATCAGGGGGCCGACCGTGCTCGAGCCGTCCGATCGGATCGTCCCGGAGCCGCCGCCGTCGCCGCCCCCGCCGCAGGCGGTGAGGACGAGCGCAGAGAGCGTCGCCGCGAGCGCGAGCGGGAGAAGTGGCCGCATCCGCATCGACGGCAGTGTTCACACGCAGGGCCGCGCACGGGGGTCGTGCTGGTGAAGCTCTGGTGAAGAGGTGGTGACCGACGCGCGTTTTCGGACCGTGTTCACCACTTCGAACCACCGGAGTCCGCCTCGCGTCCCCACGCTTCGGGTGTGCACGGCGACGGACTGCTCTCCGAGCTGCACGCTCACACCACCTGGAGCGACGGCACCCTGACCCTCACCGAGCTCGTCGATCTCTACGGGAGGAACGGGTTCGACGTCCTCTGTGTCACCGACCACGCCCTGCCGGAGGGCCGGCCGTACCTGACCGAGCGTGCCTATGCCCGCTACATCGCGGCGATCGAACGCGAGGCGAAGCGGGCGCGCGAGGTGTACGACCTGCTGCTCGTCCCGGGGCTCGAGCTCACGTTCGGCGGCGAGGACCCGGACGAGGCAGGGCACGCGCTGGCGCTGGGCCTGCGCTCGTGGGTGGCGCTCGACCGCGGGCTGGAGCACGCACTCCGCGAGGCGCGCGACCGGGGCGCGGCGATCGTCGCGGCGCACCCGCACGGTCCGGACGGGGACCCGAGGCCGCTCCGCACGACCCGCTGGTTCTGGCGGAACCGCGACCGCCTGGCCGGTGCCGTCGACCGGTGGGAGCTGTTCAACCGGACGCAGACGTTCGGCTGGATCGCCGACCTCCGCCTGCCTCCCATCGCGAGCGGCGATGTCCACCGCCCGGAGCACCTCGAGAGCTGGAAGACGATCGTCCCGTGCCGTAAGAGTGAACGCGCGCTCCTCGACCACCTCCGCTCGGACCGCACCGCCTACGTGGTCCCCTGGCACCTGCGGGCGGCTCCTGCGCGCGTGGCGGCGGCGTGATTCACCGAACCGACACCACTCGTTCACCGCGACTCAACCCCAGCCGAGCTTCGGCCGCGCCAAGATCGAGACGATGGCGAAGATCCTGATCGTCGAGGATGACGAGGTGATCGCCAACGGCATGGCGAGCCATCTGACCGCGGCAGGCTTCGAGCCGAGCTGGGTCTCGAACGGCGTCGCGGGCCTCGCCCGGCTCAGGTACGAGCAGCCCGACGTGTGCGTCGTCGATCTCATGCTCCCGGCCCTCGACGGCTGGAAGCTGATCGAGGCGGCACGCTCGGCCGGCATCGGAACGCCGATCGTGGTCGTGAGCGCGCGCGGAAGCGAGGACGACCGCGTGCACACGCTCGAGCTCGGCGCCGACGACTACCTCGTCAAGCCGTTCTCGATGCGGGAATTGGTCGCCCGCGTCGGCGCGGCCGCACGCCGCGGCGTCAGGGCGGTCGAGGTCGACCGTGACGAGCCGATCGAGCTCGCGGAGCTCCGAATCGACCCCGAGAGCGTGCAGGCCTACCTGGACGGCCGAAGCGCCGGCCTCACGCCGACCGAGTTCCGCCTCCTCTACGCCCTCGCTCGGGAGAGCCCCCGCGTCGTGACCCGGGAGGAGCTCCTCCAGCGGATCTGGGGCCGCCGGCGCTCACGGAGGGATCGGACCGTGGACGTCTTCGTGCGGAAGCTCCGCGAGAAGATCGACGCGCGGGCGCCGCGCCACGCGTTCGTCCACACGCGCTACGGCGTCGGCTACAAGCTCGACCCCCAGCCGAAATAGGGTAGGACTCCGCCGCGAATGCGCGGACGAGGCGCGATCTACGGCGTGGCCGGCGCTGCCTTCGCGGTCGCCGTCCTCCTGGCGATCCTGGGAACCGGCGAGGAGCCCGGCGCGCTCACGAACTGGCAGGCGCTCGTCCTCGGCGTCGTCCAGGGCGCGACGGAGCTCCTGCCGATCAGCTCCTCCGCCCACCTGATCCTCGTCCCCTGGCTCGCCGACTGGACGTACCTCGAGCAGAACGACGAGTTCAACCAGACCTTCGACGTTGCACTCCACCTCGGGACGCTCGTCGCGGTCGCGGGCTACTTCTGGCGGGACGTCGTCCGCCTGCTCGCGGCTTGGCTGCGCTCGGTCTGGCGCCGGTCGGTGCGGGACACCGACGAGCGGCTCGCCTGGGCCGTGTTCGTCGCCACGATCCCCGCGGCGCTCGCGGGCGCCTTCGGCGAGAGCTTCATCGTGGACAACCTCGGCGAGCCCTGGCAGATCGCGATCCTGCTCTCGTTCTTCGCCCTCGTGCTGCTCGCGGCCGACCGGCGGCCGACGACCCGCGATCTGGAGACGGTCGGGATCAAGGAGGGCTTCGCGATCGGCGTCGCGCAGAGCCTCGCGCTGGCGCCGGGAGTGTCCCGCTCGGGGATCACGATCTCGGCCGCGCGCTTCATCGGCCTCGATCGCGACAGCGCCGCCCGGCTTTCGTTCCTGCTCCTGATCCCGACGACGCTCGGCGCCGTCCTCTGGAAGGGCGTGACCGATGTCCTGCTCGGCGACCTGCCCGCCGGTTGGCAGGGCCCGTTCCTCGTCGGCACGCTGGCCGCCGCCGCGAGCGGGCTGCTCGCGATCGTGTTCCTGCTCGGCTTCGTCCGTCGACACACCTACGCGCCGTTCGTCGTCTACCGGCTGATCGTCGCCGCGCTGGTCCTTGGTTTGATCGCGACCGGGGTGCGGCAAGCAGGGTTCTGATGACCGAGTTCGGCCTCGCGCTCTCGTCGGAGGAGCATCCGCCCAACGACCTCGTCGCGCTCGCGAAACGGGCCGAGGACACCGGCTTCGAGTTCGCGATGATCTCCGACCACTTCCATCCGTGGACGGACGCGCAGGGCCAGAGCCCGTTCGTCTGGGCCGTGGTCGGAGGGATCTCCCAGGCGACGGAGCGGATCCGGCTCGGGACGGGCGTCACTTGCCCGACGATCCGGATCCACCCCGCGATCGTCGCCCACGCGGCTGCGACGGCGGCCGTGATGATGCAGGGGCGATTCTTCCTCGGTCTCGGCGCAGGCGAGAACCTCAACGAGCACGTCGTGGGCGAGGGCTGGCCCGCCCCGGACGAGCGGCTGGCGATGCTCGAGGAGGCGATCGAGGCGATCCGCCTCCTCTGGGAGGGCGGCTACCAGACCCATCGAGGCGAGTTCTTCGACGTCGAGCAGGCCCGGCTCTACACGCTGCCGGACGAGCCGCCGGTGATCGCCGTCGCGGCGGGGAAGCCGCTGGCCGCCGAGCTGGCCGGCAGGGCGGCCGACGCGTTCGTCAACGTGTCGCCCGACTCGGAGACGATCGAGGCCTTCGAATCCGCCGGCGGACAGGGCAAGCCGAAGTACGGGCAGATCACGGGGTGCTGGGCGTCCTCCGAAGAGGAGGGCGCCAGGATCGCCTGCGAGGTCTGGCCGAATGCCGCGCTCGGCGGCGACCTGACCTACGAGCTGCCGCTCCCGCTCCACTTCGAGCAGGCGACGGAGGACGTGAAACCGGACGACCTGGCGGAGGCGATCCCGTGCGGGCCCGACCGGGACCGCTGGGTCGAGGACATCCGGGCCTACGAGCAGGCCGGCTACACGCACATCTACTTCCACCAGGTCGGCCGCGACCAGGACGGTTTCCTCCGCTTCTGGAAGGACGAGCTCGAGCCGAACCTCTGATCTAATCGGAGACGTGAAGTTCGACCGCCGCGAGCTGGCCGGCGCGGTCGCCGACGTCGGCGTCCTGGTGCCGATCGCGGTCGCCCTGATCGTCTCCAACGGGCTGTCGGCGACGGCGGTCCTCCTCCCGGCCGGGCTCCTGTACGTCGCCGTCGCTCTCCGCTACGGGCTGCCGATCCCGGTCCAGCCGCTGAAGGCGTTCGGGGCGATCGCGATCGCGAAGGGGCTCGGCTCTGACGAGATCGCGGCCGGAGCGCTCCTCATGGGCGTCGTCTTCGTCCTCCTCGGGCGCCTGCAGCTGCTCGACCTGGCGGCGCGCGCCTTCCCGAAGGCGCTCATCCGCGGCGTCCAGCTGACCGTCGGCCTCCTCTTCCTGAAGATCGCGTGGGGCCTCGTGCTCGACCCGCCGACGTCCTTCTCCGAGCACGCGCTCCCGAGCGCCTGGGCCGTGCCGCTCGCCGCGGCAGGGGTCGTCGCGGCGCTCGCGCTCCGCCGCTACCCCGTCTCGCTCGCGCTCGTCGTGGCCGGCGGCGTCGTCATGGTCGCGCTGGGCGCCGGCGATGCCGCACTCGGGCCGTCTCCCCTCGTCCTTCCCCACCTCGACGCGTCCACGCTGGCCACAGCCTTCACCGTCCTCGTCCTGCCGCAGATCCCGCTCTCCTTCGCGAACTCGTGCCTCGCGACCGCCGACGCGGCGCGCGTCTACTTCGGTGAGAAGGCCGCGGCGGTCCGCCCCGGCCGGCTCGCAACGACCTTCGGCACGGCCGACCTGCTCGCGGGCGCGATCGGCGGCATGCCGGTCTGCCACGGCGCCGGAGGACTGACCGCGCACGTCGCCTTCGGCGCGCGCACCGGCGGCGCCCCGCTCGCCATGGGCGCCGGACTCCTCGTGCTCGCGCTCGGCTTCGGCGCAGGCCTGGCCGCCCTGCTCACCGCCTTCCCGCTCCCGATCCTCGCCGCCCTGCTCGCGACCGCCGGCGTGCTGCACATCGGGCTCCTGCGCGACCTTCGCGAGCCCTGGGCGTGGGCGCTCGCGCTCGCCGTCGGGCTCGTGGGCTTCCAGGTCCACCTGGCCCTCGCGCTCGTCGGCGGCCTCGTCCTGTACTGGGGCGCCCGGGCGGTCGCCGCGCTGGCCGGGGCGCGGCTCCGAACCGCGTGATGGACGGGCCGACGCCGTCCTGGGGCATCGACCCCGTCCCCGACCGGCTCCGGGTCCTCGGCCTCTTCGACCAGGTCACGCTGTGGGGAAATCTCGGCGTCTCGCTGCTCGTGCTCGTGATCGGCGCGCTCCTCGTGCCTTCGTTGACGCTGCGCGACGCGCTGCTCGCGATCGTCTTCGGCGGGCTGATCGGCAACGCGATGGTCGGCGCCGCCGGAATGATCGGTGCCGACGCGCGGGTGCCGTCGATGGTCCTCCTCCGCGCGCCGCTCGGCCGTCGCGGCTCGTACATCCCGACCGCCCTGAACGCCCTCCAGTGCCTCGGCTGGGCGACGTTCGAGCTGATCATCATCGCGGCCGCGGCGGGCGCGCTCTCCGACCAGCTCTTCGGTGTCGAGGCCAAGGCCCTCTGGACGATCGTGTTCGGCGTCCTCGCGGCCATCTTCGCGCTGCTCGGCCCCGTCGGGTTCGTCCGCCGGATCCTGCGGCGGTTCGGGGTCTGGATCGTCATGGCTTCGCTGATCTACCTCAGCTGGTGGGCGCTCTCGGAGGCCGACTTCAGCGCGCTCTGGAACGCCCCGGCGCAGGGTGGGTCGTTCTGGCTCGGCGTCGACCTCGTGATCGCGATCACCGTCTCCTGGGTGCCGCTGGTCTCGGACTACACACGGTTCTCGCGCGACCGCGGCTCGGCCTTCTGGGGCGCCGGGGGCGGGTACTTCCTGGGCGGGACGTGGATGCTCGCGCTCGGAATCTTCATCGTCCTGACCCGCGGCGTCACCGATCCGGTGGAGATTCCGCCCGCGGTCGCCGGCGCCGGGCTCGCGGCCGCTCTCGCGTTTCTCGCGGTCACGCTCGACGAGACGGACGAGGCGTTCGCCAACGTCTACTCGACGGCCGTGTCGCTCCAGAACGTCCTCTCGCAGATCCACCAGCGCCTGCTCATCACGGCGATCGCCGCCCTTGCGACCTTCGGCGCGCTCGTGATTCAGCTCCGGAACTACGAGTCGTTCCTGCTCCTCCTCGGCTCGTGCTTCGTTCCGCTCTTCGGGGTGCTGCTCGCCGACTGGATCCGGTCGGGAGCGCGGTACACCCGCTCGCAGATCTTCGACGCACCCGCCTGGCGACCCGAGCTGCTGCTCGCCTGGGCGCTCGGCTTCGCGCTGTACCACTGGCTCCACGAGCCGCCGCTCGGCCCGTCCTGGTGGGTGGACATCGTCGAGCGCACGGGCCAGCCGAACCTGGGCATCGGCGCCTCGCTTCCGAGCTTCGCGGCCTCGTTCGTGCTCGCGCTGGGCCTAAGCTCCCTAGGCTCAAGGTTGCCGCAACCCGTTTCCAAGTGGTAAGGATCAGCCGCACCCCGCCGTGGCCGAAGTCACTTTCTCAGACGTAGCGAAGGTCTTCCCGGACGGGACCCGGGCCGTCTCCGACCTGAACCTCGGCGCGAAGGACGGGGAGTTCGTGGTCCTCGTGGGCCCATCCGGCTGCGGCAAGACGACGGCGCTCCGGATGGTGGCGGGGCTGGAGGAGATCTCCGAGGGGGAGATCCGGATCGGCGACCGCGTCGTCAACGAGATCGCGCCGCGCGACCGGGACATCGCGATGGTCTTCCAGAGCTACGCGCTCTACCCGCACCTGACCGTCTACGACAACATCGCGTTCAGCCTCCGCCTCCGGAACGAGCGCAAGTCCGAGATCGACAAGCGGGTCCGGGAGGCGGCGCGGATCCTCGACCTCGAGGCGCTCCTCGACCGCAAGCCGCGCGCGCTCTCCGGCGGGCAGCGGCAGCGGGTCGCGATGGGCCGGGCGATCGTCCGGCAGCCGGCGGCGTTCCTGATGGACGAGCCGCTGTCCAACCTCGACGCGAAGCTCCGCGTCCAGATGCGCGCCGAGATCAGCAAGCTCCAGCGCAACATCGGCGTCACGACGATCTACGTCACCCACGACCAGGTCGAGGCGATGACGATGGGCGACCGCGTGGCCGTGATGCGCAAGGGCCAGCTCCAGCAGGTCGCGCCGCCGCAGGAGCTCTACGACCGGCCCCTCAACCTCTTCGTCGGCGGCTTCATCGGGTCGCCCGCGATGAACCTCGTGGAAGCCGGGCTCGAGGAGGCGAACGGCGGCCTCGTCGCGGTGCTCGGCGACACCCGCCTCGATCTGGACGAGGAGAACCTCGCCGACCGGCCCGCGCTCCGCCGCTTCACCGGCCGGGAGATCGTGGTCGGCATCCGCCCGGAGCACCTCGAGGACGCGGCGATCGCCCACGACAACCCGCCGGAGCGGCGGCTGAAGGGCGAAGTGGAGCTGCGCGAGGCACTCGGCGCCGAGCTGATGGTGCATTTCACGATCGACGCGCCGCCGGCGCTGACCGAGGAGGTGCAGGAGCTCGCCGCGGACGCCGGGACGACCGCCGAGGAGCTGCAGGGCGGCGACAAGCACCGGGCCGTGCTCGTCGGCCGCTTCAGCGCCGACTCGCAGGTCCGGGAAGGGCAGGGAGCAGAGGTCGCGGTCGACACCCGCGCGCTCCACTTCTTCGATCCGGAGACCGGCCTGGCCATCTACGACGACAGCAACGGGACGAAAGGAGCATCGGCATGAAGAGACGGTGGTTCATTCCGGCCGCCGTCCTGGCCGCGATGGCGCTCGCGCTCGGCGCCTGCGGTGGGGACGACGGCGGAGGGACCGAAGAGGGCGACGGGACCATCACGGTCTTCTCGCTGTGGGGCGGCTCCGAGCAGGAGGCGTTCCAGAAGGTCCTGGACAAGTTCACTGCGAACACGGGCATCAAGACGAAGTACGAGTCGGCCCGCGACTTCCTGCCGGTGATCCGGACGCGGCTCGCGGCGGACAACCCGCCGGACGTCGCGATCATTCCGCGGCCCGGCGTCGTCGCCGAGCTCGCACGGGACGAGTCTCTGATCCCGCTCGAGGACATGGGCCTCGACCCGGACAAGATCAACGAGAACTACAGCGACACCTGGACGAGTCTCGCGACCGTCGACGACACGGTGTACGGCGTCGTCGCGAAGGCGAACTCGAAGAGCACGATCTGGTACAAGCCGAAGTCCTTCCAGGCCAACAGCTTCGAGATCCCGACGACCTGGGATCAGCTCCTCCAGATCACGCAGCAATACGACCAGAAGGGCGAGAAGCCGTGGGCGGTCGGCGCCCAGGGCCGCGACAACTCCTGGACCCTCACCGACTGGTTCGAGAACATCTACGCCCGGAAGGCCGGGAGCGACAACTACACGAAGCTCTTCAACGGCGACCTCGCGTTCAACGACCAGACGGTGAAGGACTCGCTGAGAGAGATGCTGAAGATCGTCAACGACAAGTACGTCGCCGGCGGGATCGACACCGCGCTGAGCATCGGCTTCGTCGACGGCATCGGCCGGGTCTTCAGCAAGAACCCGGTCGCCGAGATGTACATGGAGGGCGGCTTCGTCGGCGGCATCGCGCTCGGCGACGTCAACCCCGACCTCAAGGTGGGGACGGACATCGACTTCTTCCCGTGGCCCACGATCGACGAGGCGAACGGCAACCCGCTCGTCGGCGGCGGCGACGTGGCCTCCGCGTTCGTGAACAACGAGGACAACAAGAAGCTGATCGAGTACCTGTCCACGCCCGAGGCCGGGAAGATCTGGGTCTCGACCGGGGCGATCGCCTCGCCGAACAAAGGCGTGACCGAGACCGACTACCCGAACGAGCTCGTCGCGAAGGAGGCCGAGCAGCTGAAGAACGCCGAGTCGTTCCTCTTCGACGGCTCCGACCTCCTGCCCGGCACGCTCGGTCAGGACTTCGGGACGCTCCTCCAGAACATCATCAAGAACCCCGGCCAGATGGACTCGCTGCTCGACGACTACCAGTCGCAGGCCGAGTCCGCGTTCGCGAAGTAGGCATTGAGCAGCACCGCCGTCCCCGGATCAGTCGGTACGCCCCGGGGACGGCGGCTGCGATCGGTGTTCCGCCGGCAGGCGTGGCAGGGCTTCCTGTTCATCCTCCCGGCCGTCGTCCTGCTGACCGTCCTCGTCGTCTGGCCGATGATCCGGACGATCTACTTCAGCTTCGGCGACACGAATTCCCGGCTCCAGTTCACCCGCTGGGTCGGGTTCGACAACTACGAGCGCCTGTTCACGAAGGACAAGGAGTTCCTGAACCTCGAGGTCTTCCCGCCCGAGGGGGCGCTGATCAACAACCTCAAGTGGGTCGTCCTCTATACGTCGATCTCGCTCGCCCTCGGCCTGCTGATCGCGGTGCTGGCCGTCCGTGTCCGATACGAGTCGTTGGTGAAGGCGATCATCTTCGTGCCGATGGCGATCTCGGCCACGGCCGTCGCGATCATCTGGAAGTTCGTCTACGACCCCGATCCGGACGTCGGTTCGCTGAACGCGGTGATCTCGCTGCTCGGCGGCGATCCGATCACCTGGTACGGACGCGCCGATGTCGTGAACTACGCGCTGATCTTCGCCTACATATGGGCATCGACCGGCTTCGCGATGGTCGTCATCTCGGCGGCGCTGAAGGGGATCTCGGAGGAGGTCCTCGAGGCGGCTCGCACGGACGGAGCGAGCGAGTGGGACATCTTCCGCAGGATCCAGCTTCCCCTCCTGTCGCTGCCCCTTTCCGTCGTGACCGTCTGGCTGCTGATCAACGTCATCAAGGTCTTCGACATCATCTACGTGATGACCGGCGGCGGCCCGGGCGGCTCCAGCGAGGTCATCGCCTTCTCGATGTACGACGAGACCTTCACGAACGCCGAGGGGGGTTACGGCGCCACGATCGCGGTCGTGATGCTCCTCCTGATCATCCCGATCATGGCGTTCAACGTCCGGCGCTTCCGGAGCGAGCGGGTGGTCGACTGATGGCCGCGGCAGAGGCGGTCGTCCGGCCGCGAGCGCGCACCACGAGCGCGCGGATCGTCGGCTTCCTGCAGAAGGCGCCGGTGCACATCGCACTGCTCGCGATCTCCGTGATCTGGCTCGTGCCGACCGTCGGCCTCGCCGTCACCTCGTTCCGGCCACGCGGCGACATCCAGTCGTCGAGCTGGTGGAGCGCTCTCACCGACTGGTCGTTCACGCTCCACAACTACAACCTCGTTCTCGAGAACGCGAAGATGGGGTCGAGCTTCGTCAACAGCCTGATCATCACGATCCCGTCGACGCTCCTTCCGCTCGCGCTCGGGTCGCTCGCCGCCTACGCCTTCTCGTGGATCGCCTTCCCCTTCCGGGACACGATCTTCCTGATCATCGTCGCGCTCATGGTCGTGCCGATCCAGATGGCGCTCGTCCCGCTGCTGATCCTCTTTCGCGACCTCGGGATCGCCGACTGGTACGTCGGCATCTGGCTCGCCCACACCGCCTTCGGCCTGCCACTCGGCATCTTCCTGTTACGGAACTTCTTCATCACGCTGCCCCGCGACCTCATCGAGGCGGCCCGGGTGGACGGCGCGTCGAACATGAGGATCTTCCTGAAGGTCGTGCTCCCGCTTTCGGTCCCGGCGCTGGCGTCGTTCGGGATCTTCCAGTTCCTCTGGGTCTGGAACGACCTGCTGATGGCGCTGATCTTCGTCCAGAACTCGGACCTCTGGCCGATGACGATCCGCATCAACCAGATGCAGTCGACCTACGGCATCGAGTGGCACCTGCTGAGCGCCGGCGCCTTCCTGCTCATGATCGTCCCGCTCCTCGTCTTTTTCGCCCTCCAGCGCTATTTCGTCCAAGGGCTTCTCGCGGGCTCGGTCAAGTGAAGCTCGTCCGCCGCGAAATGGGCTTTGCCCATTTCGCCGCTGCGTTTCTCGGGTGAGGGAGGGTCAGGACGCGTCGCCGAGTCCATCTCGTCCCGCATACACATTGGGATCGGGAGTGGTATTTGCCGTTCCAGCGGTTCCGGCTGCAGCTCGTGCGGCTCGTCGACGGGCTGCTGGACGCGATGGAGGCGGACGAGCGGTACCGGTTCACGCTGGACGGGCAGCTGGCGACGCTCGACGACTACCTCGAGGTGCGACCGGAGGCGGAGACCCGCGTCCGCCGCCTGGTCGAGGCGGGGCGCCTCGCGATCGGGCCGTGGCAGGTGCTGATGGACGAGTTCCTCGTCTCCGGCGAGACGATCGTCCGCAACCTCGAGCACGGCCAGCGGCGCGGCGCCGAGCTGGGCGGGACGATGGCCGTCGGCTACCTGCCGGACATGTTCGGCCACGTCGCCCAGATGCCGCAGATCCTCCGGCAGGCAGGGATCGAGCAGGCGGTGGTCTGGCGCGGAGTCCCCGCGTCGATCGAGACGCACGCATTCGTGTGGGAGGCGCCGGACGGTTCGGCGGTCCAGGCCGAGTACCTCCCGTACGGCTACGGAAACGGCGCGTACCTGCTGGACGTGCCCGGCCGGCTCGGTGCGCGCGTGGAGACCGTCCGCGCCTCGCTGGCACCGTTCTTCGGCGACGACCCGATGCTCGCGATGTACGGCACCGACCACATGGCGCCGGTGGCGAAGCTCGCTGAGCTCGTCGAGGAGAGCGGCGCCCCGGTCGAGCTGTCGACCCTGCCGGACTACCTCGCCGCGCTCGACGGGCGGGCGGAGCTGCCGCGCTGGCGTGGCGAGCTCCGCTCGAGCGCGCGGGCGAACATCCTGATGGGAACCCTCTCTGCGCGGATCGACCTGAAGGCCGCGATGGCGCGGGCCGAGCGGGCGCTCGCCCGCTACGCCGAGCCGTTCCAGGCGCTCTACGGCAGTGCCTGGCCGGAGCGGCTGCTGGACCTCGCCTGGCAGCGCGTGATCGAGAACTCCGCGCACGACTCGATCTGCGGCTGCTCGGTCGACGACGTGTCCACCCAGGTGCTCGTCCGCTGCGCGGAAGCGGAGCAGATCGCCATGGGTCTCGCGGAGGACGCCGCGCGCCTCGCAGCGGCGGGGGCGCCGCTCGGCACCGTCGTCGCCTTCAACCCGTCGCCGTGCGAACGGGCGGGCCTCGTCGAGCTGGAGCTGGCCGTGCCGGGCGAGTGGGAAGAGCTCGCGCTCGAGCTGCCGGACGGCACGCGAGTCGCCACGCAGGCGCTGACCCGGAACGAGCCGCTCCTCCACAGCGAGCAGGTGCCCGGCGGAGAGGTCTCCGAGTGGCTGCGGCGGCGGCTGCACGGCCGGGAGCTCTTCGCGCGGCGGCTCAACGGGATGACCGTGGAGGAGCGCCGGATCACGTTCCACGTCGACGACGAGGACGAGCCGATCTGGCTCGACATCGACGAGCTGAAGAGCCAGCTGGACGTGGCCACGGCGGCCGAGGACGGCGACTGGGAGGTCAGCATCGCCGCTCGGCCGCGGCGCACCGTCGCAGCGTTGGTCCCGGCGCCGCCGCTCGGCTGGAACGCGCTGCTGCCGGTCGAGGGAGCCGGCGCGCTCGATCATCCGGTTCAGGTCGAGGCGGACCGGCTCGACAACGGCCTGCTCTCGGTGTCCGTGGCCGCCGACGGAACGCTGGCGCTGAACGGCCTCGGCGGCGTCGGGCGGCTGCTCGACGGCGGCGACGCAGGCGACAGCTACAACTACGCGCCGCCCGAGGACGACCGCGTCGTGGAGACCCCGGACGCCGTGCGGGTCGAGGTCGCCGGTCCGGGGCCCGTGCGTGGGGAGCTGCGCGTCGTGCGCTCCTACCGCTGGGGCACAGATGGCGTTCCGGTCGAGGTGACGACGGCGGTCGAGCTGCGCGCCGGCGAGCGGTTCTGTCGCATCCGCGTCTCGTTCGACAATCCCTGCGACGACCATCGTCTCCGCTTCCACGTGCCGCTCCGCGAGGAGGCGCGCTTCTCCGCGGCGGAGGGCCAGTTCGCCGTCGTCGAGCGGGGGCTCGAGGCAGAGGCCGGCTTCGGCGAGGTGGCGCTTCCGACGTTTCCCGCCTACGGCTTCGTGGACGCGGGCGGCGTGGCGGTCCTCCTCGACCACGCGATGGAGTACGAGTTGGTCGCCGGTCGCGAGCTGGCGCTGACCGTCCTCCGCTCGACCGGCCTGATCAGCCGGAGCGCCCACCCCTACCGCGAGAGCCCGGCCGGCCCCGAGATCGCGATCCCGGCCGCCCAGTGCCGCGGCCCGTGGAGCATCGGCTTCGCGATCTACCCCCACGACGGCGGGTGGCACGAGGCCGGCGTGCACGCCGAGCTCGAGCGCTACCTTCATCCCTTCGTCGTGGCGCCCGGCGGCGCGCTGGACGGCCCGACCACCGCGCGGGGCCCGGAGCTGCGTGGCGACGGCATCGTCCTCTCGGCGCTCCGGCTGCGGGGCCGGAGGCTCGAGGCGCGTCTCGCCTGCGAGCTGCCGGAGCCAGTGGCGGGCGGGTTCGGAGAGGTCGACCTCGATCTCCGGCCGTGGGAGATCCGCGCGGTCGAGCTGGCGCGCTAGCGCCTACCGGCAGGCGCGACAAACCTCCTCGGCGAGGCCGAGGCAGACGTCTTACGGCAGCCGGAACTCGCCCCTGGCGACGGTCACGGCGGAGCCGCCGACCTCGACCCGCTCGACCGCGTCGGCCGTCCCCTCGACCCGCGCGTAGAGCGTCGACGGCCGCCCGATCTCGACGCCCTGCGAGATCTCGATCTCGTCGCCGAACGCGATCCGCCCGTGGCGCGCGAGGTGCACGGCGAGCGGGCCGGCCGCGGAGCCGGTCGCAGGATCCTCGGGCACGCCGTCGGCCGGCGCGAACATCCGGGTCTTCCAGCTGCGGCCCGAGCCGGCGAAGGTGCTGACGCCCATCTCGCCCGCCAGGTCCGCGAGGGCCGCGTAGTCCGGCTTCACGCGGGCGACGTCCTCCTCCGACCCGAGGGCGACGTAGGCGTGCTGCATCCCGTTGTCGTAGACCTCGATCGGAAGCTTCGAGCCCTCGACGCGCAGCGCCTCGAGCAACGCGGCCTCGTCCGGGAACGGCTCCACGGACGGGACGAGCTGCTCCATGCGCCCGAAGACAATCCGGCCGTCCTGTCGCTCGAGGACGACGGGGATGATCCCGGCCTGCGTCTCCAGCCGGATCACGCCGAGCTGGAGCGGCGCGGCGAGGACGAATGCGGAGCCGAGCGTCGGATGACCGGCGAAGCGCATCTCCGTCGCCGGGGTGAAGATCCGGATCCGAGCATGCCCGCCCTGCTCGGGCGGCAGCACGAAGACAGTCTCGGAGAAGTTCATTTCCTTGGCGAGCGGTTGGAGTCGCTCCTCGGGGATGTCGCGGGCGTCGGTGAAGACCGCGAGCTGGTTGCCGGTGAGCGGCATGTCCGTGAAGACGTCCACGACCACGTAGCGAGAGGCCGACGCCATCCCGCCGACTCTACGCGTTCGCGGGCTTCCCGCCGCCCGACTCGCGGAAAACCCCGATGGCGGCTGGGACGGCGCCCACTACCGTCCGATCCAGAAAGGAGCGTGGTCGAGCTGGCGTTGGCCGCATGGGCGGTGTTCGGCGCGGTCCTCGTCGTGCTCCTCGCCGCTGACCTGCTGCTCGTGCACCGCCGCGCGCACGGGGTCGGGCTGCGGGAGGCGGCGGTGTGGAGCGTCGTCTGGCTCGCGGCCGGCCTCGGGTTCGGCGTCTTCCTCTACGCCTGGCGCGGCGGCTCCGACGCGGAGCAGTACCTCGCCGCGTACGTGATCGAGCGCGGCCTGTCGATGGACAACGTCTTCGTCTTCGCCGTCCTCTTCACGTTCTTCGCGGTCCCCCAGGGCTATCGGCACTTCGTCCTCGTCTTCGGGATCGGGTGCGCGCTCGTCTTCAGGCTCGTCTTCATCGCCACCGGGACCGTCGCGCTCGAGCGGCTGACCTGGGCGGCGTACGTCCTCGGCGCGTTCCTCGTTCTGACGGGCCTGCGACTGGCGTGGCGGGACATCGAGCCGCAGCCCGAGCGCAACCCGGCCCTGGCGGCGCTCCGTCGCGCCGTCCCGATGACCGAGGACTACCGCGGCCGCAAGCTGCTCCTCCGCACCCCAGAGGGCCTCCGGGCGACGCCGCTGCTCGCGGTGCTCGTCGCGGTGGCCACGACAGACGTGGCCTTTGCGGTCGACTCGATCCCCGCGGCGCTCGCCGTGAGCACGGACCCCTTCCTGGTCTTCGCTGCGAACGCATTCTCGGTGCTCGGCCTGGTCGCCCTCTACTTCCTGCTCGCCGAACTGCTCGGCCGGCTGCGCTTCCTCCGGCCGGCGCTGGCCTCCATCCTGGTTTTCGTCGGCGTCAAGATGACGATCGACCCGGTGCTGGAGATCTCGGTCGGTGTCTCGCTCGCCGTCGTTCTGGCGATCCTCGCGGTCGCGGCGGTCGCGTCGCTCGTCGACGCGCGGCTGGTGGAACCTGTCGGCGCTGTTCGGTGTAGGAACCGATATGAGGCTCCTGACGAGCGCGGCCGCGCTGGTCGCAATCGGCGCGGCCGCGCTCTCGGCGCCCCTCGCCGCCGCCCCGGCCGCGAAGCCGCGGATGGCGTCGAGCCCGCCAGCGCAGACGGGGGCGCACTGGACCGGCATCCTCGCCGCGCCCAGGCCGCTCGCCGTCAGGGCCCGCCTCGGACGCCGGTCGCTCAGGGTCGCCGTGCGGCGGCTGCGGCCGGGCCGCTACCAGCTCCGCGCGGTGTTCCCCGTCGCCGGACGGTGGACGCTCTGGACGGGCACTAGCCGGCTCGGCTCCGTCGTCGTCCGCCCCGCGCCGCTCCGCCTGACGAACACGGTCGACGTCGTCGTCGAGGGGAGCGGGGCCCTGCTGCTCGTCGAGCTCTCGAACCGCGTCTTCCGGCTGGCGGACGAGCGCCTCACGCTCGTCGCGGGGAACGGCCGGCCGGGCCGGACCGGCGACGGCGGGCCGGCGACCCGTGCGGCGGTGGGATTCCCCGTCGAGGTCGCCCTCGCCCCGGACGGCGGCTTCGCCGTCGTCCACGACGAGCGCTGGGTCCGGCACGTCGATCCGGCGGGGACGATCCGGACCGTCGCCAAGCTCGAACAGCCGACCGCGCTCGTCTACGACGTCTCGGGCAACCTCTTCGTCTCGGAGCTGGGCGGCCGCGTGCAGCGCATCGCGCCGGGCGGCGCACGGACGACGTACACGGGCTTCGACCGGCCGCACGGACTCGCCGCCGCGATAGACGGGTCGGTGTACGTCGCCGACACGTTCAACGGCCGGATCCGGCGCATCGGCCCAGCCGGAACGATCACGACGCACGCGGAGGGACTGAACCAGCCGAACGACGTGGCGCTCGGCCCGGACGGCAGCGTCTACGCGGCGGCGTACGGCGACGACGCGATCGTCCGCGTCGCGCCGGGCGGCGGCGCGACCCGCGTCGCCGACGCGACCGGGCCGAGCGCAGTCGCGGTCGCCGCGGACGGGACCGTCCTCTTCACGGAGCGTGGACGACCGGGTGTGCGGCGGGCCGCGGCGGTGCGGCTCGCCGCCTTGGGGCCGGCGAGGGCCGGCTCCCCCTGGACGGCGACGATCGCCGCGCGGCGCCGGCCCGCGGTGACGGCGCGGAACGGCGTAACCACCCAGCCGGTCTCCGCGAGGCGGGCGGGGCCCGGCCGCTACCGGCTGCGCGCCCTCTTCCCGTTCTCCGGGCGCTGGCAGCTGCTCGCCGGCCGTCGGCGGCTCGGAGCCGTCACCGTCCGGCCGGCGCCGCCGCTCGCCTCCGTCCTGCCGACCGCTCAGGCGTTCCGGCTCTGCGGCGGGACCGGCCCGCCGTATCCCCAGTACGCGCTCTCGTGGGACCGGACGACCGGGCTGTGGGCGTCGTGCCGGGCCCAGGGCCGGCTCCACCGCGTGAACGAGAGCTCGGGCGAGACCCGCGCCGTCCTCCGGTTGACGAGCACGCCGTTCTCGATCGCCGCCGGGCTCGGAGCCGTCTGGAGTGCGGAGCGGGGCCCGGTCGTGAACCGGCTCGACCTCCGTACCGGCCGCGCCCTCACCGCCGTGACCGGCGGCAGCTTCGCGTACGTCTGGACGGCCGCGGGCTCGGTCTGGGCCGCCGACGACGCGGCGAGCGCGCTCGTCCGCTACGACCCCGCGGGCCGGCGCGTCCTCGCGACGATCCCGACCGGCAACGGCACCTCGGCGCTCCACGAGGAAGGCGGGCGCATCTGGATCCTCAACCACCGCGACGGAACGCTCCAGCGGATCGATCCGGACACGAACACGATCACGACGCTCGGCCGCCTCCCGGGGGACGCACCGGAGCGGATCGCGTACGCCGAGGGCTCGCTCTGGGTCACCGGCCGCGGCACCGACCTCCTGCGCGTGGATCCGGGCACCGGCGCCGTGCAGGCCACGATCGAGATCGGTGCCGGCGGCATCGACGTTCGCGCGGCCGCGCACAGCATCTGGGTCGCGGCGCCGACCGACGAGGAGGACCAGCAGGGGAACCCTGTCCTCGACCGGCTCTTGCGCATCGACCCGTCCACGAACGCCGTGGTCGAGACGATCAGGCCCACCGCCCGCGTCGTCGTCAACGGGACCGTCTCGACCGGCTCGGCGCTCTGGATCGCCGACACGGCCGCAGGCCGGCTGTACCGCCTCAGTCGCTGAACATCCAGCGGTGCCCCTCCGGGTCCTCGGCCCGGTAGTGGCGCCCGACGGGCGTGTCCTCCACCTCGGAGAGGATCGTCGCGCCGGCGTCCCGCGCCGCCGCGAAGTGCGCCTGGACGTCCTCGACGCCGACCCAGACGCCGTCGATGACGTACGGCACCTGCGACCAGCGGGCCGCCGCCTCGCACTCCGCCCGGTGGCGCTTCGGGCTCCGGTAGTCGGCGCCGGGGTTGCCGAGGAACACGACGCCGTCGCCGAGGCGCAGCTCGACGTGCGTCACGCGGCCGTCGTCCTCGGCGTACCGCTCGCGCTCCTCGAAGCCGAAGGCGCGGCACAGCCAGTCCGCCGCAGCGCCACAGTCCTCGTACGAGAGCATCGGCACGACGCGTGGGAATGCGCCCACGCGTCGATCATGCCACGATCGTCGGGCGATCGAAGCGCGTCAGGTCGGGGGCGAACCGTCGTCCTCGGAACCGGACGCCCGCTCTTCCCCGGCGCCCGGCTGCGAGATCAGCGACATCGCGTCGGCAGCCGAGAGCGTCGCCGCCTCCGGCTCCTCGCCCTCCTCTTCCGGCTGCTCTTGATCCTCTCTCATGCAGGGCCGTTTCCCGTTCTGAGTCCGACTCACACACGTTTCAATTCGGGTCGAGCCGCGACTAACGTCTCCGCCGACGAATGAACGCGGTCGAGGTTCGCGGGCTCCGCAAGTCGTACGACGGTGTCGAGGCGGTGCGGGGGATCGGCTTCGAGATCGGCGCCGGCGAGGTCTTCGGCCTCCTGGGGCCGAACGGGGCGGGCAAGACGACGACCGTGGAGATCCTCGAGGGCTACCGTCGCGCGGACGCGGGCGAGGTGGGCGTGCTCGGGGCCGACCCCCGAACCGCGGACGCGCGCTGGCGCGAGCGGATCGGTGTCGTCCCGCAGTCCAGCGAGCTGTTCCCGAACCTGACGGTGAAGGAGCACCTCGACCTCTTCGCCGGCTACTACGCCCGCCCGCGGCCGCCGGCCGAGGTGCTCGCCCTCGTGGGGCTCGAGCACAAGGCCGACGCGAGGAGCCGCACGCTCTCCGGCGGCCAGCGGCGCCGCCTCGACCTGGGCATCGCGCTCGTGGGCGACCCGGAGCTGTTGTTCCTCGACGAGCCGACCACAGGCTTCGACCCGGGCGCGCGCCGTGCGGCGTGGGAGACGATCCGATCGCTGCGGTCGCTCGGCAAGACGATCCTGCTGACAACGCACTACATCGAGGAGGCACAGCGGCTCGCCGACCGTGTCGCCGTCCTGCGCCGAGGCGAGATCGTCGCCTCCGGGACGCCCGCCGACCTCACCGCCGCCGCGCCCGCGAGCCGGATCACCTTCCGGCGGAATGGCGAGGAGGTGGTGATCGAGACCGAGGAGCCGGCGCGCGTGTTGCACGAGCTCACCGGGCAGGCCCTCCGCGACGGCGTCGATCTGGAGGGGCTCGAGGTTCACCGGCCGACGCTCGAGGACGTGTACCTCGGGCTCACCGAGGAGCCGGGCGAGTGAGGCTGCTGCTGCACCAGCTGCGCGCGGAGCAGAGGCTCTTCTGGCGGAGCCGGGAGCTCGCGTTCTTCACGTTCCTGCTCCCGATCCTCTTCTTCCTCATCCTGGCCTCCGCCTACGGCGACGAGGAGATCGAGGGCGCGGACGGCTACCTCTACCTGCTCGCCGGGATGATCGGCTACGGCGCGACTGCGACCACCTTCGCAGGGCTCGCGCTGCTGCTCGTCATCCGCCGCGAGTCGGGCGTGCTCAAGCGGCTGCGGGCGACGCCGCTTCCCGGCTGGACGTACATCGTCGCCGTGCTGGGGTCGATCGTGTTCGTGTTCTTCCTCGAAGCGCTCGCGCTCGTCGCGCTCGGCCGGCTCGCGTTCGACATCGCCCTCCCCGAGAACCCGTTCTCGCTCTTCGCCGCGCTCGCGCTCGGCGCGGCGTCGTTCGCTGCTCTCGGCGTCGGCCTGACGACCCTCATCCGGAGTGCCGAGGGCTCGTCGGCCGTCGTCAACGCGATCTACCTGCCCGTGTCGTTCATCTCGGGCGCGTTCTTCTCGGCGGACTCCTTCCCGCGCGTCCTCCGCGCAGTCGCGCAGGTCCTCCCGCTCGTCCACCTGATCAGCCTCGTCCGGGACGTGATGGTCTACGGCGACCACCTCTGGGAGCATCCCGGCGCCGTCGGGATGGTCGCGGCCTGGGGCGTGCTCGGCGCCGTCGTCGCCCTCCGCGGCTTCCGATGGGAGCCGCGCGAGCGTTAGGCGCATACGGCTTTCGGGTAACAACGTGTCCGGATGGCCCCGAACCCGACACTGGCCTTCGCCGTCCACGAGCACGAGCCGCCCGCGCTCGAGGTGCGCGTGAACTTCGGCATGTATGCCGGCCGAGAGGCGACGCCGGCCGAGATCGACGACCTCGCCGCGGCGCTGCTCCAGCAGGTCGGCGCGGTCTCGATCGTGGCGGAGGAGCGGCACGAGATCGACGACCGCTCGGAGGCGTCGATCCACCAGGTGCGGATCGAGATCGACTCGGAGTCACTCCCTTCCGACCGGGACGAGCTGCAGGAGCTGGGCGTCCGCGTCGTGGTCGCCGCCGAGCAGTGGGCGCAGACGTGCATCGCCGAGCGCCACACCGGGATCAGCGAGCTCTAGCCGTCAGGCCTTTCTCGAGGCGGTCGAGTGCCCGCTCCGCCTGCGCCGTCGCGACGGGGCCGAGCGCCTGGTTGCCGAGCCCGACGAAGATGCCCGCCGCGTCGACCTCGGCCTGCCAGCGCATGAGCGTGCCGCCGGCGTCCTCGGCGAGGTTGAAGTCGCTGTCGATCGAGATTCGACCGCCGAGGCTCTTGCCCCACGCCTGCAGCCGGGCGTGCTCCGCCTCGCGCAGGTCCTCGAGGCGGACCGAGAAGCGGAGCCGGAAGGCGCCGGGGAACGGTGGCCGCGCGATGACCGTCCACTCGTCCGACGCCGATTCGATCCGCTCGATCGCCGAGAACGCGGACGCCATCGCGTCCGGGTCCGTCAGCGCCCGGTAGACCGCCTCCGGGGGCGCCTCGAACCGCCGCTCGCCCTGGATTCGCACGGCGGAAACCTAGTCGGCACGCGGGTCGCCCGGATCGCGTACCGCACGCCGTAGGCGCGGTAGGCGCCCGGCCGAGGCGGGGAAGACGAGCACGGGAACCTCGGCACCACCCGGATGCACCCGGGCGGCGCGCGAGGTTCCGGTCGGTCAGAAGACCGGGGCGACGGCGGGAAGGTTCATGCCGCGGGGGTCTCCGTCCGGAGGACCGCGGAAGCCGAACCGATGCCCGAAGCGGGGATGCGGCGGCATGCGGCCGTTCACCATGTCGGTGATCCGCTCGCGAAGCCCGGACAGCATCTCGTCGGCCTCGGCCCGCGTCAGATTGCCCTCTTCGACCTGCTGGTCCAGACGCGAGCGGGCGTCGCCGAGCAGCGCGTTCACGAGCCCGTCGACAGACTTGCCCTTGTCCTTCGCGACCTGAGCGAGCGTCTTACCGTCCTCCAGCGCCGACCGAAGCTGGGCCTCGGTCACCCCGAGGTACTTCGCCGCCGTCTGGAGCTTGTGCGCGTGACGGAACTCGAAGTCCCGGTGATGTCCGAACCCGGGCCCGAACATCGGCACGGACTGGCGGTCGATCTCGGCCTTCAGCCGGTTGGCGTCGGCCTGCGTGAGTCGCCCGTCCTTCACGGCCTGGTCGATTCGGTTCTTCATCGCGGTCTTGAACGCGTTGGTCAGCCGTTCCGGCGTGACGCCGAGCTGCCCCGCCACGTCGTTGACGATCGCCTGGCTCTCGCGCTTCGGGGAGCGGAGCTGCGTGGCCGCGACCGCCGCCCCCGCCCCGGAGACGGCGAGCAGGGCTACGCCTCCGACTGCGATTTTCTGGATGCGTGTCATGCCTCCATCGAAGCACCCGACCCTAAGAACGGGATGAAGGTCGCCTAAGAATTCGGGCGGCCGTTCAGCCGGAAGCGCATCAGCGTCCCGCCGCCCTCCGGCGCTTCCGCCGTGACCCTCCCGCCGTGCGCCTCCGCCACCTGCCGGACGATGGCGAGGCCAAGCCCCGAGCCCGGCATGCCCCGAGCCGACGCCGACCGATAGAAGCGGTCGAAGACGTACGGGCGGTCGGCCTCCTCGATCCCCGGCCCATGGTCGCGAACGGTCACCTCCCCGTCCCGTACCGCGACCTCGACCTGCCCGCCCGGCGGGCTCCACTTCGCGGCGTTGTCGAGCAGGTTCCCGATCGCCCGCTCGAGATTGGCCGGGACCCCGTGAACGAGGGACTCGTGCAGATCGGTCGTGAACCCGATGCCGGGGCGATTCCTGCGCGTCCGCTCGACCGCGCTCGCCGTGAGCACGTCGAGCCGCACGTCCTCCGCCTTGCTGGGCTGCAGGTCGCCCTGCGCGAGCTGGACGAGCTCGGCGACGAGTGTCGTCATCTCGTCGAGCTGCTCGACCACGTCGCGCAGGAGCGGCTCTCGCTCTGTGTCGGGAAGCCGCCGGCTCCCCGAGAGGACCTCGATGTTCGTCCGCAGGCTCGTGAGCGGCGTACGGAGCTCGTGCGACGCGTCGGCGACGAGCTGACGCTGGGCGCGCGCGGACGCCTCGAGCGCGGCGAGCATCGTGTTGAAGCGGGACGCCAGGCGGCTGAGCTCGTCCGCTCCCGTCACCTCGATCCGCTCCGACAGGTCGCCCGTCTCGGTCACGTTCTCCGCGGCCTCCGTCAGCCGCCGGACCGGCGCCAGGGCCGCCCGGGCGACGACGAGCCCGAGGAACGCCGCCGACCCGATCCCGACCAACGCGATCGCGATGAGGAAGCGGGTCACGCGGTCGAGGGTGTGGTCGACCTCCGTGAGCGGCCGCGCGACCTGCACGGCGATGCCGTCGGCATACGGGAAGGTGATCATGCGAACGTGGGTCCCGTTGACGTGGGCGTCGCTCAGGAACCCCTCGGCCTCGCCGGCAGCGACCTCGCGGACTCTGTCGTCGACGGGAAGCTCGAGCTCGGCGCCGCGCGGCCGGACGATCCGTGTCTGGGTGACCACCTGCGGATACCCCTCCGGCCGCCCAAGCCCGAAGCCGGGCTGGAAGAGCGCCCGCCCGACCACGTCCGGAGGAGCCAAGGCGATCTCGTCGGCGCGCCGCTGCAGCGACCGGTCGACCTCCGCCCGGAGCTGGCTCCGGACGACGACGAAGACGGTGAACGAGGCCAGGACGACGGCAAGGGCGACGGCCGCCGCGGCGGCGAGGGCGAGGCGGGTGCGGAAGCTCATGACTCGCGCAGCGCGTAGCCGACGCCGCGGACCGTCTGGATCAGCCGCGGACGGCCGCCGTCCTCGGTCTTGCGCCGCAGGTAGCCGATGTACACGTCCAGCGAGTTGGACGCGAACCCGAAGTCGTAGCCCCAGACTCGCTCGAAGATGACGGAGCGGGTCAGCACTTGCCGCGGGTTCCGGAGGAAGAGCTCGAGCAGGTTGAACTCCGTGCGGGTGAGCTCGACCGGCTCGCCGCCGCGCCGGACCTCGCGCGTGCTCGGGTTCAGCTCGAGGTCGGCGAAGCGCAGCACTTCCCCGGTCTCGGGCGAGACCCGCCGGAGGAGCGCGCGGAGCCTCGCGAGGAGCTCCTCGAGCGCGAACGGCTTCGGCAGGTAGTCGTCGGCGCCGGCATCCAGCCCGGCGACGCGGTCCTCGACCTCCGTGCGCGCAGTGAGCATCAGGATCGGGACGCCGTTGCCCTTGCGCCGAAGCTGCCTGCAGACCTCGAGACCGTCCACGCCCGGCATGAGCACGTCCAGGACGACGGCGTCGGGCTGCCCGTTCGCCTCCAGGCGCTGGAGCGCGTCGCCGCCGTCGACGGCGAGGTCGACCTCGTACCCCTCGAGCTCGAGGGCACGGCGGAGGGAGTCGCGCACCGCGCGCTCGTCGTCGACGACGAGGACCTTCACGCCCGTCAGTGTGGCGCAGAAAGGTAAGTCGAGGCTAAGAGACGGCGGCCGGAGCCGCTTCGGGAGCGGAGGACGCAGACGGGTGATCCGCCCCGCCGGAGCGGCCGTCAACCGGCGCTACGCTTCCGCGCGAGCCCCCGTAGCTCAGTGGATAGAGCAGCGGTTTCCTAAACCGCGTGCGC
>DASSUI010000014.1:0-5504 GCA_035707105.1 Gaiellaceae bacterium
GGCTGCCAGAACGAGAACTTGTTGCCCTCGCTGTCCGTCGCGTGCGCGAACCAACCCATGACGGGCACCGGCTGCTTCTCTTCCGCCGAGCCGCCGAGCTCACGAGCCTTCTCCCGGGCGGCGTGATTCCTGGACAACGACTTTCGCCATGTGCCTCGTCCTCGCGACCCGCGAGCCGATGTCGATCCCTTTGACGCCGGAGAAGCCGCTCGCGTTAGCGTCCGCCCGAAAGCGGCCGAGCAGCGGGAGGTGGTCATGAACGACGACGGCAAGCGCGAGGTCGTACGCGAGGTCTTGGAAGCCTTCAACCGACACGACCTGGACGCGATCATGTCCCACTTCGCGGAGGACTGCGTCTTCGAATCCCCACGAGGCCCCGATGCCTGGGGGCAACGCTTTGCCGGCAAGGAGGAGGTCAGGCGCGGCCTCTCTGCCCGCTTCGAGGGGATCCCGGACGTCCATTACGGCGACGACGACCATTTCGTGTCCGGCAACCGCGGCGCTTCGGAGTGGACCATCAGCGGCACGACGACCGAGGGCGAGCGAATCGAGGTACGGGGCTGCGACCTCTGGACCTTCGACGAGGACGGGAAGCTCACGCGGAAGGATTCGTTCTGGAAGATTCGCGAGCGGGCCTAGAGGTCGATCGTCCGCAACTGGAGCTCGTCAGCTCGCTCCATCGCCGTGAGAGCGATCGCGAGATCCTGAATCGCGAGGCCGGTCGAGTCGAAGATCGTGATGTCGTCATCGGCGCGCCGCCCGTCCGCCTCGCCCCTCAGCACCGCGCCGAGCTCGGTGACCATGTCGCGGGAGACGACGCCCGCCTCGACGCCGTGGACGAGGTCACCGTTGTGACTCGCCTGCTCCCAGTCGTCGCAGAAGATCTGGGCCCGCGCGAGCTCCTCCACCGCGATCTCGGATTTCCCTGGCCCGTCGGCGCCCATCAGGCTCGCGTGCTGGCCTGGGCGGAGGCTCCCCGCTTCGAGCACGACGCTGTGGCCCGGCGTCACCGTGACGACGACGTCCGCACCGAGCGCCTCCGCCGCACCGTTCGCGACCCGGCCGCCGACCTCGCGCGCTGCGGCCTCCGCCCGCTCGGGATCGACGTCCCAGAGGATCACGTCCCGACCGCGGGCGGCGAACGTCCGCGCAGCCGCCAGGCCGTTCACGCCGGCGCCGATCACTGCCGCCGGACCTGCGTCAGGAAGCCCCAGCGTCTCCGCCGCGAGCACCGCCGCCGCGCCGGTCCGCAACGCCGTCACCGCGCCCGCGTCGAGCACCGCCTCGGGCATCCCGTTCGAGGCGTCCGAGAGGATCACCAGCCCCGACACCGTCGGCAGACCGGCCGACGGGTTCCCGGGGAACGACGTCACCCATTTCAGGAGCGCGTGGCCGCCGCCGAGCGCCGGCATGGCGCGGAAGTCTCCCGCTGGGTAGGCGGGAACGTAGACCTTGGGCGGCATCGACCAGTCTCCTCGCGCGTACGCGACGAACGCGTCACGCACGACCTCGACGGCGCGGCCGGGCGGCACCGCGGCCTGGACTTCGGCGGCTCCGAAGACGGGAACGGCCGTCAAACGGCCTTGAGCGAGGTGACGAGCTTCTCGAGCGCCGCCTTGGCGTCGTCGAAGAGCATCACGGTCTTCGGGTCGTAGAACAGCGGGTTGTCGACGCCTGCGAACCCAGGGGAAAGGCTCCGCTTGATCACGACGACGTTGTGCGCCCGGTCGACGTCGAGGATCGGCATGCCGTAGATCGGGTTGCCGGGCTCGTTCCGCGCCGCGGGGTTGACGACGTCGTTCGCCCCGACCACGACGACGACGTCCGTCTGGGGGAACTCGGGATTGATCTCGTCCATCTCGAACAGCTCGTCGTAGGGGACGTTCGCCTCCGCGAGGAGCACGTTCATGTGCCCGGGCATGCGTCCTGCGACCGGGTGGATCGCGTACCGGACGTCGACGCCTTTCTCCTCGAGCATGTCGCCGAGGTTCCGTACGTCGTGCTGCGCCTGGGCCACGGCGAGCCCGTAGCCCGGCACGAAGACGACCCGCCGCGCGTAGGCGAGCATGAAGGCGATGTCGTCCGCGGACGCGGTCCGGACGGTCCCGTCGCCCGACGCCGCGGCCACCGCCGCGCCGGCCTCGGGCGCCGCCCCGAACGCGCCGAAGAGCGTCTGGCGCAGCGGGCGTCCCATCGCCCGCCCCATGAGGATGGTGAGCAGGGTTCCCGAAGCGCCGACGAGCGTCCCGCCGATGATCAGCGCGGTGTTGTCAAGGACGAAGCCGGTGGACGCCGCGGCCAGACCCGTGAACGCGTTCAGCAGCGAGATGACGACGGGCATGTCCGCGCCGCCGATGGGAAGCACGAAGAGGAAGCCGAACACGAGCGCGCCGACCATCAGCAGCGCGAGCCAGATGCCGCCCTCCGTCACCGCGGTCAGCGCGATCGCGCCGAGCAGGATCGCGGCGAGCACCGCCGTCACGACGTTCTGCATCGGAACGAGGATCGGCTTTCCCGGGACGAGGTCCTGGAGCTTTCCGAAGGCGACGAGGCTTCCCCAGAAGCTCACCGAGCCGACGACCGCCGAGAACATGATTCCGACGAGAAGCTCGGTGTCGAGCCGCCCGGACAGCGGCGCGCTGCGGTGGAACTCCGCCGCCGCGATCAACGCCGCCGCTCCGCCGCCGACGCCGTTGAAGAGCGCGACCATCTGCGGCATCGCCGTCATCCGCACCATGCGCGCCGAAGCGACTCCGATCACCGTGCCGAGCGCGATGCCGGCGATGATCAACCCGTAGCTGTCGAGCTCCTCGATCGCGAAGGTGAAGCCGACGGCCACGGCCATGCCGGCGGCGGCGACGAGGTTGCCGGAACGGGCCGTCGCCGGGTGCGACAGCCGCTTGATCCCGATCACGAGGCAGATCGCCGCCACGAGGTAGGCGACGTCGATCCAGGTTCTACTCACGCCTCTCCGTGTCCTCGCCGGGCCTGCGCTTGAACATCTCGAGCATGCGGTCGGTGACCAGGAATCCGCCGACGATGTTGATCGTCCCGAACACGACCGCGACGAAGCCGAATGCCTTCTCGAGGTTCGAGTCCGCGGTGCCGACGATGAGCATCGCGCCGATCAGGACGATCCCGTGGATCGCGTTCGTGCCGGACATCAGCGGCGTGTGGAGCATGGTCGGCACCTTCGAGATCAGCTCGATACCCAGGAAGATCGCGAGCGCGAAGATCGTCAGCTCGGCGACGAGCTGGGCGCTCACGCCCGCACCTCCTCGCGGCGCGTCACGCACGCGCCTGCCGTGATCTCGTCCTCCCAGTCGAGCGCGAGCGCGCCCTCGGGGGCGAGGTGCGTCAGGAGCGCGTGCACGTTCCGTGCGAACAGCTGGCTCGCGTGGACCGGGACGGTGCTGGGCAGGTTCGTCTGCCCGATGATCGTGACGCCCTCGCGGACGACGTCCTCGCCCGGCTCGGTGAGCTCGCAGTTGCCGCCGGCCTCCGCGGCGAGGTCGACGATCACGGAGCCGTCGCGCATCGCCTGCACGGCCGACGCGGGGATCAGCTTCGGCGCCGGACGGCCGGGGATGAGCGCGGTCGTGACGACGACGTCGTACTCGGGGACGCGGCGCTCGAGCTCCTCCTGCTGCCGTTGCTGCTCCTCGTCGCTCAGCTCCCGGGCGTAGCCGCCCGCGGTCTCCTCGCCGACCACACCGAGGTCGAGGAAGGTGGCGCCCAGGCTCTCGACCTGCTCACGCACGACGGGCCGGACGTCGAAGCCCGAGACGACCGCGCCCAGCCGGCGGGCGGTCGCGATCGCCTGAAGGCCCGCGACCCCGGCGCCGAGCACCAGGACCTTCGCCGGCGGCACCGTTCCGGCGGCCGTCATGAGCATCGGAAAGAACCTCGGCAGCCGGTCGGCGGCGAGCAGCATCGCCTTGTAGCCCGACACCGTCGCCTGCGACGAAAGCGCGTCCATCGGCTGCGCCCGCGTGATCCGCGGAATCGACTCGAGCGCAAAGCCGATGACGCCCCGCTCGGCGAGCCGCCGAACGCCCTCCTGATCCGTGAGCGGCTGCAGGAACCCGATCAGGATCGATCCATCGGGGAGTCGGGCGATTTCCTCGGCGGACGGCCTCTGCACTTTCACCACGCCCTCCACGCCCGCGAAGAGCTCGTCGGGCCCGACGACGCGGGCGCCGGCCTCCTCGTACTCGGCGTCCGAGAAGGAGGCGCCCTCGCCCGCCCCGCGCTCGACGGCGACGTCGAAGCCGGAGGCGGTGAGCTTCTTCACGATCTCCGGGACGAGCGCCACTCTGCGCTCGCCCGGGACGGTCTCCTTCGGAACGGCGACTCTCACGGCGGAGGAATCCTAAGCACGCTCTTGAACGAGCACGCGTGGTGCTGACGGCGCTGTCGCATGCGATCGAGGCGAGAGACCCGTACACGCGGGGCCACTCGGCCCGGGTGAGCGCGTTCGCGGAGGTGATCGCGCGGCGTCTCGGCTGGCGCAGAGTGCCGCTCGAGAGCCTGCGCCTGGGAGGCCAGCTCCACGACGTCGGGAAGCTGAACCTGGACAGCGCGGTGCTCCACAAGCGGGGGCCGCTCGACGAGCACGAGCGCATCCAGATCCGACGGCACCCCGCCGCGGGCGCCCGCCTGATCCGCCCGTTCACCCCGCTGCGCCCCGCGCTCCCTTACGTTCTCTTCCACCACGAGCGGTGGGACGGCGGCGGCTACCCAAGCGGCAGATCGCGGGAGCAGATCCCGCCCGGCGCGCGGATCCTGACCGTCGCCGACTCGTTCGACGCGATGATCTCGAACCGTCCCTACCGGCCGGCGCTCACGGTCAACCGCGCCCTCGCCGAGGTGCGCGACTGCGCGGGCACCCAGTTCGACCCGTCCGTCGTGCGGGCCTTCCTCGCCGCCTGGGCCGAGGGCGACTTCGCCCAGATCCGCGCCGCCTAGGGTTCGTAACACAGTGGTACTAGGCGTCAGAGGCTCGACCAGACGTCGAGCTTCTGCTTCGCGCGGCGGATGACCTCGTCCGTGAACTCGGTCGTCCCGGCGTGCCCGGAGAGATCGGCGGTGCGCACCCCTTCCGCCACGGCCTCGAGCGCGCCCTCGCGGATCGCGCGCCCGGCGTCCTGCGCCCGCTCGTCGCCGTAGCCGAGGAGGGCCGCGGCGGCGAGGATCATCGCCATCGGGTTCGCGACGTTCTTCCCCCGCAGCGCCGGCGCCGTCCCGTGGGCCGCTTCCGCCATGACCGCGTCGGGCACGTAGTCGTCGTCGAACGCCACGAGGAGCGACTCTGCGCCGGCGATCGACCCGAACAGGGGCAGGACGAGGTCGGAGAGCACGTCGCCGTCCCGGTTGAGCGCGGGGATGACGAGCGGCGCGCCGCTCGAGGTGACGAGCAGCGCGAAGGTCGCGTCGATCAGCTGTGGGTCGTAGGGCACCTCCGCGTGGCGCCCCGCCGCGGCGTCCATCTCCTCCTTCAGCAT
>DASSUI010000015.1:0-16806 GCA_035707105.1 Gaiellaceae bacterium
CGCGCCAGCCTCCCTCGCGTGACGGCCTTGCCGAGGATCAAGACGTCCGAGTAGTGGCAGCGGAAGAGGCGCTGGTCGACCGGCTCGAGGAGTCCCCATGCCGTCGCCGCGACCGCGCCGGCCAGCGCCGGATGCAGACCCCGCTCCTTCACAATCGACAGCATGCCCGAGGGTGACTCGCTCCATCGCGCGGCGCGGCGCCTCCAGGTGCTCGTCGGCGAGACGGTCGAGGTCGAGAGCCCGAATCCGAGGGCGGCGGCGACCGGCGTCGCCGAGCAACTCGACGGCCGCAGGCTCGAGGGCGTCGAGGCGGTCGGGAAGAACCTGCTCCTGCGCTTCGAGGGCGGCCTCGTCCTCCGCAGCCATCTCCGCATGTCGGGGCGGTGGTCCGTCCGCGAGCGTGGCTCGTCCGCGCGCGGCCGCCCGTGGCTCATCCTCCGCGGGGCCGGGCGCGAGGCGGTCCTCTGGGGCGGGCCGGTCCTCGAGCTCCACCGGCGGGGCGTGCGCCGGCTCGGGCCGGACATCCTCGCCCGGCCGCCCGATCTCGACGGGATCGTCGCGAGGTTCCGGCAAGCGGATCCCCGCCGCGAGCTCGGCGACGCGCTCCTCGACCAGCGGCTCGTCGCCGGGATCGGAAACATGTGGAAGGCCGAGGCGCTTTGGCGCGCCCGTGCCTCTCCCTGGCGGTCCGTCGGCGAGACGACGGACGACGAGCTGCGGTCGGTGCTCGACGAGGCGGCGCGGCTGATGCGGCGGTCGGTGGACACCGGACGGGAGGAGCGTGCGATCTACCGAGCCGCCGGGAGGCCGTGTCCCCGCTGCGGGACGCCGATCGAGTCCAGCGGTCAGGGCGACGCGAACAGGACGGCATACTGGTGTCCAAGCTGCCAGGGCTGACCAGGAAGGGGCTCCTGGAGCGGCTTGCTGCGCTGATCGACCCGCTCGAGGATCCGGCGCGCGTCGCGGTCGACGGCCCGGACGGCGGAGCGGTACCGGCTCGGCCGCGAGTCTCCGGACGGCTACTACCGGCACTCGTTCGACCTGGCGGCGCTGCGACGGCGCCTCTACCGCGTCCGGTATCTGCCCGGCCAGCGCCTGTACGCCGAGCGCGTCGGCCCGCGCGATCGTGCGGAGGTGGTCGTCGAGAACGACGATCCGGCGCGGCCGCGCCTCCTCGTCCGCGCAGGAGTGCGGCTGCGCGGCGCGTAAGCGGACGGGTGATCCGCTCACCGACGCTCCATGACGCACTCAGGGCGTTCTGCCTCGGCGCCTTCGCCGCGGTCTCGCGCGAGCTCGACGACGGCGGCGACATCCCCTTCGCGTTCGAGGAGCACCACGCGGCCGGCCGGCCGACGCTGTACGAGTACCGTCCACTCGTGCGGCCGTTCCTGGACGCCCGCGCGGGCCGCTTTGCCGCGCTCTCCGACGCGCAGCCGGCGCTCGCCGAGCTCGAGCGCGAGCCGGCCGCCGCGATCTTCGCGCAGGCGCACTCGAGCGGACGGCCGAGCTCGAGGGAGGCGCTCACGCGCACCGTCCTCCTACCGCTTCTCGCCGAGACCGCGGAGAGCTGCGGAGGGTTCGACTGGGACGACGGGGCCTTCGAGCGCGCGTACGCCGCGTTCGAGGAGTCGCTCTTCGGCTCTCGGCGGGCCTACGGCGCGATCGCGCCGCTCGTCGGCGTCTCGGCGGGCGGGGTTGTCGATCTCGGCGGCGGGCTCCGGGTCCGGCACGTCGCTTCGGGCGAGCTCGCCGCGCACTGGCCGCAGGCCGGCGGGCTGCTCCCCGACGGATTCGAGCGTGAACCGGACCGGCTGTGCGTCCTCGAGCTGGAGAGCGAGCTCGGCCGCGAGGGCGAGGCGGGCGCGCCGCCGGACGCCCCGGGCGAGCTCGCCGACGCCGTCACGGCGCTCCGGCTGGCGACGGCCGGTTCGATCGCAGCCGGGCCGGTTCTCTTCGAGCGCCTCGACTGGCGTCCGTACGGCATCCGGCCCGTGCTCCCGATCGCTGCCACGCAGCCTCCCGGCGAGCCAGTCAGGCTGGACGCGATCCGCGCCGAGCGCGCGCTGCGGCTCCGCGGGCGACTGGCGCTCGCCGACGAGGACCGCGACCTCGGCGACGCGCTCGACCGCTGGGAGCTCTCGCTGTTCCAGTCCGATCCGTTCGCATCGGAGCAGCTACGCGGGTCGCTGACCGCGCTGCTCGGCGGCGGCGAGGGCCTCTTCGCGGCGTCGCTGCGCGCAGCTGCGGTGCTCGGCGAGACGCCGCGAGAGCGGGCGGGCATCCTCGAGCGGCTCCGGTTGCTGGCAGCCGGGGACGCGGCGGCGGCGACCGCCGATCTCGTGCGGCTCGCCATCGTCGCGGTGCTCGAGGCAGGCGACCGCCCGACGCTGCTCCGGACGCTCGACGAGACGCTGCTCGGGCTGCGGCCGAAGCCCAGGCCCGAGCCGGCGCTCGCCGTCGGCGCGCTCTAGAGACGAATCCGTCACGGACACGCGCGCCGGGGGCCGGTACGTTCGCGGCATGGACGAGGCACGGGCAGTGCTCAGACGGCTCCACCGGATCGACGCGCTCGACCGGGCCGACGCGCCTGCCGGCGAGCTGCTGGACGAGCTCCGCGCACTCGTTCGCGACGCGGAGACCTGGCTCCGCGCGGAGCCCGACCCGCGCGGGTCGGTGGAGGCGCTCGCTTCCTGCCGCGACGCGCTCGAGGCGGGCGAGCGGGAGAAGATGCCTCTGGCCAGGTAGCAGCGAAAATCAAGCCCCCGCAGGTGGCGCAGTCCGGCTTTTCCGGCACACTGAGACCTGTGAAGGACACTCCGGTCCCAGGCCGAAGGACGGGCTGCTGATGCGCCTTGCCGGCCTCTTCTCCCGCCCTCCGACGGGCGAGCCAGACGACGATGCGCCGGAAGCGGCAGGCGTCGCGACGACCTCCGAGCCTCCGCCGGAGCCCGAAATCCCGCGCGAGGCGATCGTGATCGCGTTCGCGAACCAGAAGGGCGGCGTCGCGAAGACGACGTCCACGCTGAACCTCGCGGTCGCGTTCGCGGAGGAGGGCTTTAAGGTCCTCGTCGTCGACATGGACCCCCAGGGCAATCTGACCATGAGCCAGGGGTTCAATCCGGACCAGATCGAGCGGTCGATGTTCGACGTCCTCGTCCACCGGCTGCCGATCGACCAGGTGATCCAGGAGGCGGAGGTCGACCTGGCCGTGTCGTCGATCGACCTCGCCGGTGCCGAGCTCGCGCTGTCGAGCATGATCGGGCGCGAGCGCGCGCTCGAGAAGGCCCTGCATCCGATCAGGGACCGGTACGACTTCATCCTGGTCGACACCCCGCCGTCTCTCGGGCTGCTGACGATCAACGCGCTCGTCGCGGCGAACGGCGTAATCGTCCCGGTGCAGTGCGAGTACCTCTCGCTCCGCGGCCTCGTGCAGCTCGAGAACACGTTGTCGATGATCCGGGAGAACCTGAATCCCGAGGTCGGGATCCAGGGCATCCTCCCGACGATGTACGACGGGCGCACGCTCCATGCCCGCGAGGCGGTCGAGATCCTGCAGGAGAACTTCGGCGACCTCGTCTTCAAGACGCGCATCAAGAAGACCGTGCGCTACGCCGAGGCGCCCGTGAAGGGCAGCTCGGTGCTCAAGTACGACCCCACCGGCAACGCCGCAGCGGCGTACCGCGAGCTCGCGAAGGAGGTGCTCAATGGCGCGAAAGCGCGCAAGCATGCGTGAGGGCCCGCTCGCGGAGCTCTTCCGTGCGACGGAAGCGGCGCAGCGTCAGGCCGAAAAGGAAGGGAAGACCCTCCCGGGCGAGCCGCTCGAGGAGACGGTCGAGCACCCCCCGCCGAAGCTCGAGGTCGCGCCCGAGCCGGACGAGGCCGCCGCGTCGGCGGCGCCCGCCCGGCCTCATCCAACGGAGCCGACCCAGCCACGCGAGCCGTCGCCCGATCGCGGGATCGCCCGCCTGCTCGAGCCGCTGCCCGAGCCCCCTCCGCGCCTGCACCGCGCGCCCCGCGCGGACTCGGCCTACCTGGCGGACATCAAGGTTGTCGGCGTGGGCGGCGCCGGTCTCAACGCGCTCAACCGGATGATCGACGCCGGCATCGCCGCCGTCGAGTTCGTCGCCGTCAACACCGACCTGCAGCAGCTCGCCCTGAGCGACGCCGAGGTGAAGATCCATATCGGCCGCGAGCTGACCGGCGGCCTCGGCTCGGGCGCCGAGCCGGACATCGGGCGCCGCGCCGCCGAGGAGGCGTACGACCAGATCAAGCGCGCGCTGCGGGGAGCGGACATGGTCTTCGTCACCGCCGGCGAGGGCGGAGGCACCGGCTCCGGCGCCGCTCCGGTCGTCGCGCGCATCGCGCGCGAGGTGGGCGCGCTCACCGTCGGGATCGTGACGATGCCGTTCCGGTTCGAGGGCACGAAGCGCCGGTCGCAGGCCGAGCAGGGCGTCTACACACTGCGGGAGGCGTGCGACACGGTCATCGTGATCCCGAACGAGCGGCTCCTCGAGGTGCTGGACAAGAAGACGTCGATGCTCGACGCCTTCAAGATCGCGGACGACGTTCTTCGCCAGGGCGTCCAGGGCATCTGCGACCTGATCACCGAGCCGGGGCTGATCAACGTCGACTTCGCCGACGTCCGGACGATCATGCACGGGGCGGGGACGGCGCTCATGGGCATCGGCTTCGCGACCGGCGAGAACCGGGCCGTGGAGGCCGCGGAGCGGGCGCTCCGCTCGCCGCTCGTCGACACCGAGCTCATCAGTGCGCGGGGCATCTTGCTGTCGATCGCCGGCGGCAACGACCTCTCGCTGTACGAGGTCAACGAGGCGGCGGAGGTGATCCGCGGCGCGTCCACCGACGAGACGAACATCATCTTCGGGGCCACGGTCGACGAGCGGCTCGAGGGCCAGGTCTGGGTGACGGTCATCGTCACCGGCGTCGGCCAACGCGGAGGCTCGCGGCCCGCTCCGCGCCTCGAGCGCTCCGAGCAGGAAGACCCGCTCGAGCCACCCTCGTTCCTCCAGAGCTGACCGGAGCGCCGTGAAGGGCGCGATCGCAGCGGGCCACCCGCTGACGGCCGAGGCGGGAGCCCGCGTGCTCGCCGCCGGCGGGAACGCCGTCGACGCGTGCCTGGCGGCCGCGTTCGTCTCCTGGGTCGCCGAGAGTCCGCTGACCGGCCCCGGCGGAGGCGGCTTCCTGCTCGTCCACCGCGCCCGCGACGGACGCTCGCGGCTGCTCGACTTCTTCGTTTCGGTGCCGGGCGCGGGTCTGGACGCGGGCTCGATCGCGGAGATGGAGACGATCGACGTCGACTTCGACAGTTCGAGCACCCAGGCGTTCGGGGTAGGGTGCCCGTCGGTCGCGGTTCCAGGCGTCGTGGCGGGACTCGAGAGCGCCCACCGTGCCTACGGCCGGATCCCCTGGAGTGAGCTGTTCGGGCCGGCGATCGAGCTGGCCCGGAGCGGCGTGGTCCTGACGCGCGAGCAGGGGTATCTCCATGCCGTCCTCGACGTCATCCTCCGGCACACCGAGTCCGGCCGCACGCTTTACGGCCCGGGCGGCGACCGACTCGTCGCCGGCGACCGGCTGGTCATGACGGACCTGGCGTCGACGCTCCAGCTCCTGGCCGACGCCGGTGCCGCGGCGCTCTACGAAGGGCCGCTCGCCGATCGGGTCGTCGGGATCATCCGCGCCGGCGGCGGCGCCGTGACGCACGACGACCTGCGCCGCTACAGGGTCATCTGGCGACGGCCGGTGACGGCGGACTTCCTCGGCCGGCAGTTCGTGTCCAATCCTCCGCCGTCCACCGGCGGCATCCTGATCGCGTACGGCCTCCTACTGCTCGACCGTGCGGGCCTCGGCGGACCGGCGGGCAGCGCGGACGCCATCGCACGGCTGGTCGGCGTGATGGGCGAGCAGACCCGTGCGCGGGGCCCCGGGTTCGCGCGGCTCCTCCACGGCGGCGGCCTCGCCCGCGAGCTCTACGACGAGCGCCGGCTCGCCGCGGCGGCGGCCCGCCTCGCCGACGGTCCCCCGCCGGTCGTGCCCGATCCCGTCGAGCTCTCCCGCACGACGCAGATCTCCGTCGTCGACACGGCCGGGAACGGCGCTTCCCTGACGGCGTCGACCGGGTCCGGATCGGGCGTGATCGTGCCCGGGACCGGCATCCACCTGAACAACATGCTCGGGGAGCACCACCTGAACCTCGCGCGACGACGCCGGCGGCCCGGCGGCAGGCTGACGAGCATGATGGCGCCGTCGCTCGTCCTCGAGGACGGCAGGCCGCGCCTCGTCGTCGGCAGCGCCGGCTCCGCCCGCCTTCGGGGCGCGATCCTCCAGATCGTCGTGAACTCCCTCGGCCACGGCCTCCCGGTCGGCGAGGCGATCGCCGCGCCGCGCATCCACCTGGACGACGGCCACGTCCATTGCGAGGGCGGCTCGGATCCCGTGGAGCTGGACGAGCTCGAGCGGCGCGGCTACGACGTCGTCCGCTGGCGGCGACGAAACCTCTACTTCGGCGGGGCCGCGGCCGTGGAGGTACGTCCCGACGGGGCGCTGGCGGCGGCCGGGGACCCGCGGCGGGGCGGCCACGGGATCGTCGTAGATGGCTGAGCCGCTCGTCGTGCGGCGAGCGCATCCGGGCGACGCTGGGGCGCTCGTCGAGCTCGCCGAGGCCGTCGCATCCGAGCCAGAGGGCTGGCTGATCTCCGACGGCACCTGGCGCACGCCGGGGGAGGAGCGGCGTTTCCTGCGCGCGCTCCGCCGCTACAGCGACGCCGCCGTGTTCGTCGCTGAGCTTCCGGAGGGGATCGTCGGCAGGCTCTCGCTCGGCCGCGACCCGCACCCGGCGAGCCGGCACGTCGCCGACCTCGGCCTGATGGTGGCGGCGAGCCACCGCCGACGCGGGATCGGGAAGGCGCTGCTGCGCGAGGCCGTCGAGTGGGCGCGCGGCTCGGGCATCCGAAAGCTCGAGCTGCACGTCTTCCCGCACAACGAGGCGGCGATCGCGCTGTACGAGAGCTTCGGCTTCCGCCGGGAGGGACTGCGGCGCGGTCACTATCGCCGCGGAGAGGAGTACGTGGACGCGGTCCTCATGGCGCTCGACGTGAACTGACGTCAACTAGATTCCGTCCGTGCCCTCGCTCGCCGAGATCGCGGACAGCTTCTTCAAGCCCGCCGTCCGTGACCTCGTGCCGTACGAGCCGGGGAAGCCCGTGGAGGAGGTGCAGCGCGAGCTCGGCCTCGAGCGCGTGATCAAGCTCGCCTCCAATGAGGGGCCGTTCGGCCCCTTCCCCGAGGCGCTCGAAGCGCTCGCCGCGACGGCGCCCGAGCTGAACCGGTATCCCGACGGCGGCGGCTACCGGCTGCGCACCGCGCTCGCCCAGCGGCACGGCGTCCGCTTCGAGGAGATCGCCCTCGGCGCCGGGGCGGACGGCGTGGTCGATGCGCTGTCCCAGATCTCGCTCGGCCCGGGGGACGAGGTCGTCTGCGGTTGGCCGAGCTTCCCGAGCTACGTGATCGGCGCGACGAAGCTCGGCGCTGTCCCGCGCACGATCCCGCTCGCCGACGGTCGCTACGACCTGGACGCGATGCTCGCCGCGATCACCGAGCGGACGAAGCTCGTCTACGTCTGCCACCCGAACAACCCGACGGGGACGATGAACACGCGCGCCGAGCTCGACGACTACTTCGACCGAGTGCCGGAGTACGTCCTGACCGTGCTCGACCAGGCGTATTTCGAGTACGTGGAGGATCCGAACTACGCCGACGGCATCGAGGAGTACGTCAAGGCCGGCCGACGGACGATCGTGCTGCGGACGTTCTCGAAGATCTTCGGGCTCGCCGGCCTCCGCGTCGGCTACGGCGTCGGCCCTGCCCAGGTCGTCACGGCGATCGGCAAGGTCCGGCGCGCGTTCGACATCTCCACGGCGGCGCAGGTCGCGGCCGTGGCGAGCCTCGAGGCCGCCGGTGCGCCGGCCGAGGTCGAGCGGCGCCGCCGCCTGAACGCGGAGGGACGGCCAGCGATCGAGCAGGCGCTGACGGAGCACGGCTTCGAACCGGTCGGACCCGCTGTCGCGAACTTCGTCTTCGCAGAGGTCGGGGACGACTCGCGGCCGTTCTTCGAGCGGCTGCTGCGGGAGGGCGTGATCGTTCGCCCGACCGCAGGGTTCGGGGCCCCCGGCGCAATCCGGGTCACCGTCGGCACTCCCGAGGAGAACGCGCTCTTTGCCGAGGCGTTGGGACGCGTCGCGCAACCGGTGAGGACCTAACTCGAATGAGTGAATTTGCAGGCACTTTCGAACCAGGGCAGTACGGTTCGCCCTAGAGGTAGAGAGTGCTGACTCGCCAGTTCACGCTTCTGCGAGAGGTGCAGAGCTTCCGCCTGCTCGCACTCGCGACGGTCGGCTCGGCCTTCGGAACCTGGCTCGCGTTCGTCGCGCTCACCATCGACGTCTACGACCGGACGGGCTCGGCGGTCTGGGTGAGCGCGCTGCTCATCGCCGACTTCCTCCCGGCGATCCTGATCGGGATCGCCGCCTCGTCGCTCGTCGACCGGCTGCCGCGACGCCGGTTGATGATCGCCTCGGACCTCGCCCGGGTGGCGATCTTCGCGGCGCTGCCGTTCGCTGGGAGCGCCGCCGCGATCGTCGCCCTCGCCGCCGCGGCTGGATTCGCAACCGGGTTCTTCCGCCCGGCGCTCTACGCGGGTCTTCCCAACCTGCTTCCCGACGAGGACCTGCCGCACGCGAACTCGCTCCTCCAGACGATCGAGAACGTCGCCTGGGCGTTGGGCCCGGTGCTCGGCGGCCTGCTCGTGGCAGCGACCGGGCCGGACGCCGCGTACTGGATCAACGCCGTCACGTTCCTCGTCTCGGCCGCGCTGCTGGCCGGCATTCCCGACCGGCTGCTCCAGCAGGCACAGGCGGTCGGCCGCGGCTACTGGCGCGATCTCGCGGACGGCTTCGCGCTCGTGAAGGGCTCGCGCGCACTGCTGACCGTGCTCGCCGCCTGGAACGTCGTCATGCTCGCGACGGCGGGCGCGAACGTCGCCGAGGTCGTGCTCGCGAAAGAGACCTTCGACGCCGGCGACTTCGGCTACGGCCTGCTCGTCGGCGTGACCGGCGTGGGTCTCGCGCTAGGCAGCCTGCTCGCGGGAGCGCAGCTCGAGCACCGCGCCCTCGCCACCGTCTACGGGACGTCGATCGGGCTCGTCGCCGTCGGGATGGTCGGCGCCGCGGCCGCGCCGAACGTCTGGATCGCCGCCGTGTCGGTCGCCGTCGCGGGCGCCGGGAACGGCGCGGCGGTGGTCTGCAACGCGCTCCTGGTCCAGCGCGGCGCGCCGGACGAGCTCAGGGGCCGCGCGTTCACGCTGCTCATGAGCTCGAACTACGTCGTCCTCGGGATCGGCATGGTCGCCGCCGGCCCGCTGACGAACGAGCTCGGCGCGAGAACCGTCTGGGCGGTCGCCGGCGGGCTCGCCGCCGTCGCCGCGCTCGTGGGCGCCCTGCTCGCACGCGGGGTCAGCGCCCGGCTCCAGGCCGCCGCCGAGCAGCCGCCGCGCGCCGAGCCCGAGCGGGTCGAAACGGCCTCGCTCTAGGCTTCTTTTCATGGCGCGGAGTCAGGAGTGGACCTCCGAGACGCTGCTCGAAGGCGTCCGGGGCGGCGACCGGCGGGCGCTCGCGCGCGCGATCTCGCTCGTCGAGGACTCCGACCCCCGCGCGTATGAGCTCGTCCGGCGGCTCTATCCCGAGACCGGCGAGGCGTACGCGCTCGGCGTCACCGGCCCCCCGGGCGTCGGCAAGTCGACGCTGATCAGCGCGCTCGTCCGCCACGTCCGCGAGGACGGGAAGACCGTCGGCGTCATCTCCGTCGATCCCTCGAGCCCGTTCTCCAAGGGCGCGCTCCTCGGCGACCGCATCCGGCTCTCCGACCACTTCCTCGACCCCGGCGTCTTCATCCGCTCGATGGGCACGCGCGGCCACCTCGGCGGGCTGGCCGAGGCGACGCTCCAGGCGCTGCTCGTCCTCGACGCGGCCGGACGGGACCTCGTCTTTCTCGAGACGGTCGGCACCGGCCAGAGCGAGATCGAGGTGATCGGCGTTGCGGACACGGTCGTCCTGGTGCTGATGCCGGGCTCCGGCGACTCGGTGCAGGCGCTGAAGGCGGGGATCATGGAGATCCCCGACGTCATCGTCGTGAACAAGCGGGACCATCCCGCGGCGAAGACGATGCTGAACGAGGTCCGGTCGATCCTTGCGCTTGACACGGAGAGCGACTGGAAGCCGCCGATCGTGCTGACGGAGGCCGTGACCGGCGAGGGCATCCCCGAGCTCTGGGAGAAGATCGCCGGCCACCGCGAGTACCTGGAGTCGAACGGCCTGCTGGACGCTCGCCGGCGGAAGAACCTCGCCGGCGAGGTCTTCACCGTCGCCTCCGCGCGGGCGAAGACGCACCTCGAGCAGGCGGTGGCAGACGACCCGGAGCTTCGCCGGCTCCTGGACGAGGTCCAGCGGCGAGAGCTCGATCCGCTCACGGCGGTGCGGGAAATAATGACGAGGGTGTTCAAGGTTGAAGCTGACGGAGACAGCGCCCAGCGCGGCTGACATCCGCGAGGCGCGCGGGCGCATCGCCGGCATCGCGCGCGTGACGCCGGTGTACAGCTCCGAGACGTTCTCGCGGATCGCCGGCCGCGACGTCGTCCTCAAGGCGGAGAACCTCCAGCGCACGGGCGCGTTCAAGGTTCGCGGCGCCGTGAACCGGCTGGCGCTGCTGTCCGACGACGAGCGTGAGGCCGGCGTCGTCGCCGCCAGCGCGGGCAACCACGGGCAGGCGGTCGCGTGGGCCGCGCGCCAGGCAGGCGTGAAGGCCCGGATCTACGTCCCGCAGGACGCGCCCATGGCGAAGGTCGAGGCGTGCCGCACCTACGGGTCCGAGCTGATGATGGTCGGCGAGCGGTTCGAGGACGCGCTGGCGGCGGCCGCGGCCGACGTCGAGGAGCGCGGCGCGACGTTCATCCACCCGTTCGAGGACCCGCTCGTGATCGCCGGCCAGGGGACGATCGGACTCGAGCTCGCCGAGCAGGCCCCTGAGGCGGAGACGCTCGTGATCCCCGTTGGCGGCGGCGGGCTCGCGTCCGGGATCGCGATCGCGCTGCGGGAGCTCAAGCCGGACGCGAGGCTTGTCGGCGTCCAGGCGGGGCTCTCGGGGTTCACGATCGCCGACGGGGTGTTCGTGAAGAAGCCGGGCGACCTGACCATGTCGATCCTCGACGACCTGCTCGACGACATGGTCGACGTCGACGACGAGGCGGTGAGTGAGGCGATCGTGCTCGTCCTGGAGCGTACGAAGCTCCTCGTCGAGGGCGCGGGCGCCGTCGGCGTCGCCGCACTGCTCGGCGGCAAGGTGGGCGGCTCGGGCCCGGTCGCGATCGTCCTCTCGGGCGGGAACATCGACCCGACCATGCTGATCACGGTGATGCAGCACGGGCTCACGCTCGGCGGCCGCTATCTCGTCGTCCGCACGCGTCTGCCCGACCGGCCGGGCGAGCTCGTCAGGCTCCTGACGCTGATCGCGCAGGAGCGGGTGAACGTCCTGTCGATCGAGCATCAGCGCGAGGGGCTGGACATCCCGGTCGCCCAGACCGAGGTGGGCCTCACGCTCATCACGCGGGACGAGGAGCACTGCACGGTGCTGCTCGACGCGATGCGCTCCTGGGGCTACGACGTCGAGAGGTTGCGATAGCGGAAGGAAGATCGCGGCGTGCTCCCCCGTCTAGTGGTGCCGGCCGGCGGGCGGAGATGCGGCAAACCGATCGCCGGCCGACTTCTTCCTAGACTCGTGGCGTGAGCGCGCGCAGAGAGCGAAAGGTCGTCAGCGTCCTGTTTGCTGACCTCGTCGGCTTCACGGCACGCTCGGAGACGCTCGACCCGGAGGACGTCGAGGCCATCCTCCGTCCGTTCCACGACCGTCTGCGCGCCGAGCTCGAGCACCGCGGCGGGACGGTCGAGAAGTTCATCGGCGACGCGGTGATGGCGGTGTTCGGCGCGCCGGCCGCGCACGAGGACGACCCGGAGCGCGCGGTGCGCGCGGCGCTCGCGATCCGGGACTGGATCCGCGAGGAGGGCGACCTCGAGGTGCGGATCGGCGTGAACACCGGGGAAGCGCTGGTCTCGCTCGAGCCGGCCGCCGGCGCCGAGCGCGGGCTGGTCGCCGGCGACGTCGTCAACACCGCCTCGCGACTCCAGAGCGCCGCGCCCGTGAACGGCATCCTCGTCGGCGAGACGACCTACAACGCGACCGCGCGTGTGATCGAGTACCGGGAGGCCGCGCCCGTGGACGCCAAGGGCAAGTCGGAGCCGGTCCCGGTCTGGGAGGTGCTGGAGGCCAGGTCGCGGTTCGGCACGGACGTCACCCGCCGGCCGACCACGCCGCTGGTCGGCCGGGAGCGCGAGCTGGCCCTGCTCACGAGCACGCTCGCCCGGGCGGAGCACGAGCGGTCGGCGCAGCTCGTCACGCTCGTCGGCGTGCCCGGGATCGGCAAGAGCCGGCTCGTCCACGAGCTGTTCCAGCAGATCGACACCCGGCCGGAGCTGATCTACTGGCGGCAGGGGCGGTGCCTGCCGTACGGCGACGGCGTCGCGTTCTGGGCGCTCGGCGAGATCGTGAAGGCGCACGCCGGGATCCTCGAGGCGGACCCCGACGAGAGGGCCGCCAGGAAGCTCGAGGCGGTCGTCGCCGAAGCGGTGCCGGAGGGCGCGGACGCGGCGTGGGTCGTGCGAGAGCTTCGGCCGCTTGTCGGCCTCGCCGAGGACGGCGACACGAGCGGAAACAGGCGGGTGGAGAGCTTCGCGGCCTGGCGGCGGTTCTTCGAGGGCCTGGCCGAGCTCGATCCGCTCGTCCTCGTCTTCGAGGACCTCCACTGGGCGGACGACGGCCTGCTGGACTTCATCGACCACCTCGTCGACTGGGCGGCAGGCGTCCCGATTTTCGTCGTCTGCACGGCACGGCCGGAGCTCTTGAGCCGCCGGCCGGGGTGGGGCGGCGGGAAACCGAACGCGACGACCATCTCGCTCGCGCCGCTGACCGAGCAGGAGACGGCGACGCTCGTCCACGGCCTGCTGGAACGGGCGGTCCTCCCGGCGGACGTGCAGGCGGCGCTGCTCGAGCGGGCGGGCGGAAACCCGCTCTACGCGGAGGAGTTCGCCCGGATCGCCGTCGCCCGCGGCGCGCTCGAGTCGCCGGAGGCGCTACCCATGCCGGAGTCGGTCCAGGGTCTGATCGCCGCGCGGCTCGACGCGCTCAGCGGCGAGGAGAAGTCACTCGTCCAGGACGCATCCGTCCTCGGCAAGGTGTTCTGGGTCGGCGCGGTCGCGCGGCTCGGCGACGCGTCCGACACGCGCCGGGTCGACGAGCTGCTCCACGGTCTTGCCCGCAAGCAGTTCGTGCAGCGGGAGCGGAGGTCGTCGATGGAGGGCGATACGCAGTACACCTTCCTGCACACCCTCGTCCGCGACGTGGCCTACGGCCAGATCCCGAGAGCCGACCGGACGGAGAAGCATCGCCGCGCGGCGGCATGGATCGAGTCGCTCGGGCGGCCCGAGGATCACGCGGAGCTGCGGGCGCACCACTACGCGAGCGCGCTCGACGCCCTTCCGACCGGAGCCGATGACTCTCACCTCCGCCGTTCCGCGCGGCTCGCGCTCCGCGAGGCCGGCGAGCGGGCGGCCTCGCTGAACGCGTTCGCCGCCGCGGTCCACGACTACGAGCGCGCGCTCGAGCTCACCGCCGACGACGACCCCGACCGTCCCCGGCTGCTGCTGTCGTTCGCCCAGGAGCGGGCGCGCGCCGAGGTCTGGGACGAACGCGACGGAGCCGTCGCCCGCGACGCGCTCCTCGCCGCCGGGGACGAGGCGGGCGCCGCGATCGCGGAGATCCTGCGGGCAGAGGCACTGTGGAACCTCGCACGAGGCGACGACGTCCGCGAGAGCTTCGAGCGCGCGGCGGAGCTCGCCGGTCGTCTCGCCATCTCACCGGAGAAGGCGCGTGTCTACGCGGGTCTCTTCCGGCTCGACTTCCTCGCGCAGCGCGAGCGCGCGAGGAAGTCGTTCGGCGACGAGGCGCTCGCCATGGCCGACGAGCTCGGCCTCCGTGAGATCCGCGCGCAGATCCTCAGCGCCCTGGGCGCCGTGCAGACGATGAAGGGCGACCTGGACGGGTTCGCGACGCTCGAGGAGAGCATCGCGCTCTTCGAGGAGGTGAACTCCGCCGACGTCCAGCGGGCGTACAACAACCTCGCCGACGGCTACTTCAACCACGGCCGGCTCGACGAGGCTGCGGAATCCGTACGCCGGATGCACGAAGGCTGGAAGCGCTTCGCGAGCGTCGACTGGCTGCGCTGGAAGGACAGTCAGGAGATCCGTCTCGACTACGCGATCGGCCGGTGGGACCGGGTCGTCGAGACCGCCGACCGCTGGCTCGAAGACGCGCGTGAGCGGGGCGGCCACTACCTCGAGACGCTCTGGCTTTGGTATCGGGCACGAGTCCGCCTCGCGCGAGGCGATCGTGCCTCGGCGCTCGAGGACGGGACGAGGGCGCTCGAGGTCGGTCGGATCGGCCGCGATCCCCAGCTCGTGATCCCGTCGCTCGCGTTCCAGAGCCGCCTTCTCTGGGAGCTCGGCGGCGAGGGTGCCGAGGACCTTGCGCTCGAGCTGGTCGACCGGTGCCGGGAGCTCGAGCTCAATCTCCCGCACGACTGGTTCCCGGACGCCGCCGCCGTGCTCGTGGGGCTCGGCCGCCGGGCGGGCGTCGAGGCGGTGGTCGAAGCGGCGTCGGCGGCCACCCCGTGGAGCGACGCCGGGCTCGCCCTGGCCCGCGGCGACTCCGATGCCGCGGCCGGCATCTTCGAGCGGATGGGCGCCCGCGCGTTCGAGGCCGACGCGTTCCTGCTCGCGGCGCGTGGTGGCCACGAGTCGAACCTGCCCAAGGCGATCTCGTTCTACCGCGAGGTCGGCGCGACGGCCTACCTCGCGGACGCCGAGAGCCTCCTCGCTACGTCCCGCAGCGCCTGAAGCTGACGGTCTCGCCGCCCCGCTCGGCCCACTCGGTGACGCCGCCGTGGAGGACGGGCCGTGCGTCGATGCCCGACGCGGCGAGCACGCTGGCGGCGACGCCTGCGCGGGCGCCGCTGGAGCAGATCGTGACCACCGGCTTGCCGCCCTGGAGGTCGTCCGCCCACTCGCGGACCAGGCGGTACGGGATGTTCCGGCTGCCCGGGATGTAGCCCCGGTCGCGCTCGTGCGGCTCGCGGACGTCGAGGATCTCGGCGCTGCCCGCCTCGACGAGCCGGTTCAGCTCCTCCATGTCGACCGAGGCAAGCTGCTCCTGCGCGGGAGGGCCGAGGACGTAGCCGGCGAGGTCGAAGATCCCGACCGAGCGAAGCCCGCGCGCGGCGCGCTCGGCCTGGTCCTCCGTCGCGGCGTGGATGACCACGCGCTCGTCGTGCGGGAGGACGAACGCCGCCTTGGTCGCGAAGCCGCCTCCGTCCACGGGGACGCTGACGGCGCCCTTCGCGTGGCCGGCGGCGAAGTCGTCCGCCGTGCGGACATCGAGGACGGCGCGCGCGCCGCCGTTCAGCGGGCGGAGCGGCTCCGGCGCGCCGACGAAGGGGCCCCGGTTCAGCTCCACGATCCGGTCCATGTTCGGCGGCTTCACGCCGGCGCGGATCGACTCGGCGACGAACTCCTCCTCGTCCCGGTGCGCGAGCGCCCGGTTGAAGCGGCGCTCGAAGCCGATCGTCGACGACGGCTTCGAGCTCATGTCGGTGCCGCAGAGCGAGCCGGCGACGTGGCCGGGGTGGATCTCGACGCCGTCGGGCAGCTCGAGCAGGCGGTGGAGGCTTCGGTAGAGGTCGCGCGCGCCCTCCACGGCCTCGACGGCGAGGTCCGGACGCGCCGCGTCGCCGACGAACAGCGAGTCGCCGGTCAGCGTCAGCCACGGCTCGTCCGTCCGCTCGCGGTCGGCGACGACGAAGGCGCAGTGCTCCGGGCGGTGACCGGGCGTGTGCACGACCCGGATCGACACGGAGCCGAGCGTGATCTCGTCGCCGTCCGCCAGCGGATCGACGGGGTACTCCGGCTCGGCGGCCCCGTGAATGGAGACGGGGACACCGTGCTCGAGCGCGAGCCTGCCGTGGCCCGAGACGTGATCCGCGTGGGTGTGCGTCTCGAGGACGCGGACCAGCCGCATCTCCTCCTCCTCGGCGGCTTCGACATACTGCTCGATCGCGTACGCCGGATCGACGACCACCGCCTCTCCGGACGACTCGTCTCCGATCAGATACGACGCACAGCCGAGGTCGTCGTCCACGAACTGGCGGAACAGCACGAGGAGGAGCCTAACAACGGCTTCTTACGGAACTTAAACAACCGTTAATCGTGAAATCGCGTCGAAATGGGTATCGCGTCAGGTATCAAAGGCACGCCCGAAAGAGCCAGGTAAGGAGGAAATGCACATGGTGAGTCGGAACCGCTGGTTGTCGGTGGTCCTGCTCTCCGTCGCTGCCGTTCTGCTGGTCGTCGGCTGCGGAGGCGGCGACGACGAAGGCGGGAACGGCGGCGGCGGCGCAGCGGCTGCCGACCAGACCCTGAAGTGGGGGCTGGGAGCCGAGTACGTACTCGACCCGGGTCTCGCGACCGACACCACGTCGGCGAAGCTCGTACTCAACATCTTCGATCCCCTCGTCAAGCTCGGTGACGACCTCGAGGCAGAGCCCTCGATGGCGGAGAGCTGGGACGTCAACGG
>DASSUI010000016.1:0-2419 GCA_035707105.1 Gaiellaceae bacterium
CGACGTTGTCGACGAGCCGCTGCAGCCGGCCGCGGCGAGGAGGAGCAGGGCGAGGCCCGCGAGGGTTCGTTTTCCGGCCGCGACGCGATCTACTGACCGATGGCGCAGCACGGAAACGGCCTGCCGGCCTACGTCGCCCCGGCGCTGCCTCCCGACCAGCCGGTGGAGACCGGCCGGTATCTCGACGCGCTTCGCCGCAGCAAGCTCCTGATCGCCGTCATCGTCGTCGCGCTTACGGCAGTCGTCGTCGTAATCTCGCTGCTCCTCCCCACGCGGTACCGGGCGACGGCGAAGATCGTCCTCGAGAGCACGAGCGACCCGCTGCAGACGCGCGACGTCGAGTCGTCCGAGCGCCGTCTCGCCACGATCGACGCGCTCCTGACGACCCGCGACACCAGGCGCCGCGCGGCGAAGAGCATCCCCGGCGAGACGGCGGCCACGCTCGAGGGAAAGGTCGAGTCCTCGGTCGTCCCCAACGCCGACATCGTCGGCATCACGGCGACCGACGACACCGCCGCGGGCGCCGCGCGGATCGCCAACGCCGTCGCGGCGACCTTCCTCAACCGGCAGCGGCGGAGCGAGCTGCGGCGCCTGCGCCGCGCCCGCGCGAAGCTCACCGCCGCCCTCGCCGCACTCGAGGGGCGGCGCGGGCTCCAGGCGCAGACCGAGCGCGCGGAGTTCCAGCGGCGGCTGACCGAGTTCGACGTCAGCGCCGCCGGCGCGGGCTCCGAGCTCTCGCTCGCCGAGGCCGCCAATGCGCCATCCGCGCCATTCTCGCCGCGCCCGGTCAGGAACGGAGCGTTCGCGATGTTCGCCAGCCTCTTCATCGCCGCGCTCGTCGTGCTGGCGCGCGCGCAGCTCAAGCCGCGGGTGAGCGGGTCGCGCGAGGTGAGCCGGCTGCTCGAGCTGCCCGTGCTGGTGGAGGTTCCGCACGTTCGGCGCCCGCTCGGGCAGCGACCCCAGACGCTGAGCTCCCCCGAGTACGAGGCCTACCAGACCCTGCAGGCGTCCGTGCGACGGGCGCTTCCTCCGACCGGCCAGCGGACGATCCTGATCACGAGCGCCCTGCACGGCGAGGGCAAGACCGAGGTCACGGCCGGGCTCGGCCTCGTGCTGTCGCAGGCCATGTACCGCACCTGGCTCGTCTCCGCCGACATGCGCCGGCCGCGTCTGCACGAGCTCTTCGACGTCGACCAGACGCCGGGGCTCTCCGAGGTCCTCGTCGGCGCCCACAACGGCGGCCGGAGCGGGCTCTTCCAACTCACCGCGTCGCGGACGGACTCGGGGACGCTCCACGTGCTCGCCAGCGGACGGACCCCGCCTGACCCCGCGCAGCTGCTCGCAAGCGACGCGCTCGACGGGTTCTTCGAGGACATCGGCGAGTCCGAGTACGACTACGTGCTCCTCGACGGGCCGCCCCTGCTCGGGCTCGTCGACAGCCAGGTGCTCGCGCAGCGGGTCGACGGCGTGCTGATCGTCTGCCGCCCGGAGCGGCACACGCCCGAGACCGCGATCGCCCTCCGCGAGCTGCTCGAGCGCCTCGACGTGCGGCCGCTGGGGGTCGTGGTCGTCGGGGCGCGTGTTCCGTCGCATTCCTATCTCCCGGGGTAGCCGGCCCGGAGCGCAGTGCCGGCCCAGATCAGCGCAGCGACAAGCCACAGGTGCCGCCAGTGCAGGGTGTCGACGAAGGAGCTGTTGACCAGGAGGCCGCACCACGCGGCCAGGAGCCCCGCCGAGCCGATGCCGTATGTGTCCGCTCCGAGCGCGACGTTGCGGGCGGAAAAGGCGAGCGTCAGCACCATCAGGCCGAGGACGACCAGCAGTCCCGGAACTCCCTCCTCGGCCAGCGTTCGCGCGTAGAGGCTGTGGGCGGACAGTTCGGACACCCGCTCGAACTGGCCGGGGCCGATCCCGAGAGGATGCTCGACGGCGATCTCGACGCTCGACGCCTGGGCGCTGAAACGCTGGGTGTCGTAGGCCTGCACGCCCGCGCGCTCGTCGAGGAAGTCGAGCGACGAGGTGGCGTTCAGGGTCACGAACAGCGCGGCGCCGGCGACGATCGAGGCGGCGAGGAGGCTCATCGCCCTGCGTCCTCCCCCGCGCCTGAGCGCGAGCACGGCGAGCAGGACGACGGTGCCGACGGCGAGGTTCAGCCATGCGGCCCGAGAGAACGAGAAGACGACGCCGATCGTCAGGATCGACAGGAGCGCCAGCTTCCCCGCGACCCGGAGCCGCAGGAGGCGCGGCGCGACGGTCTCCTCCATCAGGAGCAACGCCGCCGGGACGAGGAAGGGCCCGAAGACGTTCGGGTCCTTGAAGAGGCCCTGCGCGCGCGGGCCGTCGACGAACGCCTGCGCGCCGGGGAACGGCGCCACCAGCGCGAGGCAGGCGACGGCGGCGGACAGCCCCGCTCCGGCCA
>DASSUI010000017.1:0-8432 GCA_035707105.1 Gaiellaceae bacterium
GGAGGTGGAAGAGGTCGAGCTGCCGGCCGAGCCGGCGGTGGTCACGGCGGCGGGCCTCCTCGAGCCGGTCGAGGTACTCCTGCAGGTCGTCCTCGGTGTAGAACGCCGTGCCGTAGATCCTCGTCAGCTGCTTGTTCTTCTCGTCGCCGCGCCAGTAGGCGCCGGCGAGCCCGGTGAGCTTGACGGCCTTGATCGGCCGCGAGTCCTGGAGGTGCGGGCCGCGGCAGAGGTCGGTGAAGTCGCCCTGGGTGTAGAAGGAGATCGGCCCGTCTGCGGTGTCGACGAGCTCGACCTTGTACGGCTCGCCCTCCTCCTCGAAGCGCCTGCGCGCCTCCTCCCGCGAAATCTGCTCGCGCTCCCAGGAGCGGCCCTCCTCGAGCTCCCGCCGGATCTCGGCCTCGATTCGCTCGAGCGCGTCCTCGCCGATCGGCTCGGGAAACTCGAAGTCGTAGTAGAAGCCGTTCTCGATCGGCGGGCCGATCGCGACCTTCACGCCTGGGTAGAGCCGCCGGACCGCCTCCGCGAGCAGGTGCGCGGCCGAGTGGCGGAGGACGTAGAGGGCGTCCGGATCGTCCTTGTCCCGCGTCGTCAGTATCTGGATCGGCTGGCCGTCTTCGAGCGGCGCGCGGAGGTCCTGCACCCGTCCGTTCGAGCGCACCAGCACCGCCTGCTCGGCGAGCTTCGGCCCGATCGCGGTGGCCGCGTCCAGGCCCGTTGCGCCGTCGGGAAGTTCGAGTTCGGACGAATCGGGAAGAACAACGCGCATGGACGAGACGGTAGCGCAGCACCCCAGGGACGACGATCGAAACGACGAGGTCGAGGGCACCCCGATCCCGGACCCGGAAGAGGAGACCGGGACCGCGGAGGACGACCCTCAGGCCGACTGAGGAGGGACGCATGACGCACCACGAGCAGATCCGCGATCTGATGACGGCGAACCCGAGCGCGATCGAAGCCGAGAAGCCGGTCTCCCACGCCGCGAAGATGATGCGCGACGAGGACGTCGGCCTCGCGCCGATCGTGGAGGGCGACCGCCTCGTCGGCACGCTCACGGACCGGGACATCGCGATCCGCGTCGTGGCCGAGGGCCGCGACCCCGAATCTACGACGGTCCGCGAGGTCGCGTCGACGGAGCTCGTCACCATCGACCCGGGCCAGAGCCTGGACGAGGCGCTGCGGCTGATGGCGCAGCACCAGGTCCGGCGCCTGCCGGTGGTCGAGGAGGACGGCCGGCTGGTCGGCGTGATCGCCCAGGCGGACGTCGCACGGCACGGTGACGACCGCCAGACGGGCCAGGTCGTCGAGCAGATCTCGCAGTAGGACAGCAGGAGACGGGCCCCCGGCGCGCACGCGGGGGCCCGTCGTTCGCCAAACGGCGGAACGTTTACGGCCAGACGGGGCCTTGGGCAGCAACCGCAGCCAGGATCGCCAGGCCCGCAAACAGCGCGGCCAGACGTGCGTACACCGGGACCTCCCTTCGCAGTGAGACGTCGTTTCGGGATGTCCCGGGCCCGGGGCGCGGACTAGTATACGACTGCTCTTCCCGATGCCTAGACGGAAGTCAACACATGTCGACGACCCCCACGCCGTAGGGCGCAGGCTTCGGGAGGCGCGCGAGCGGGCCGGCATCAGCCAGCGCCAGCTGTCCTTCGACGGATGCTCGCCCGCCTACATCTCGCGGATCGAAGCCGGGGAGCGGATTCCGTCGCTCCAGCTGCTCCGCGAGATGGGACGGCGGCTGGGCGTCAGCGAGGACTACCTCGCCACGGGCCTCGAGCGCGAGGCGGGCGGCGAGGACCGGATGCTCGTCGACGCGGAGGTCTCGCTCCGCCTGGGCGAGATCGACGACGCCGAGCGTGCGTACCGGGAGATCCTCGACAAGGCGGAGACGACCGCCCTTCGGTCGCGCGCCCTCGCGGGGATGGGGCAGATCGCGTTCGAGCGCGGAAACGCGCAGAAGGCGATCGAGCTTCTGGAGGAGGCGCTCCGGCTGAGCGAAGCCGAAGCGGCCGACCAGCCGGCGGTCGCGGACACGCTCGGCCGGGCCTACTCGACGCTCGGCGATCACCAGCCGGCGATCAGGATCTTCCGCCAGGCGCTTCGCGCGGCCGAGGAGCGGCGGGATGCCGTGGAGGTGGTCCGCTTCGGCGTGCTGCTCGCGAACGCCTACATCGACAGCAACGCCCTCGTCGACGCCGAGGCGCTTCTCGAGAAGACGGTCGACGAGGCGCCGAATGCCGCCGATCCGATCTTCCGCGCCCGGATCTTCTGGTCGCAGTCACGCCTGTACGCGATGCGCGAGGATCCGGCTACAGCGGCGCGCTACGCGCGGAAGGCGCTCGAGCTGCTCGAGCTGACCGAGCACACCCACTATGCAGCCCGGGCGCACCATCTGCTCGCGCACGTCGAGCTGGATCGGGGGAACGCGGAGGAGGCGCTCGCGCTCCTCGACAAGGGCCTGCCGCTCGTCGAGGCGACGGGGAACATCCTCGAGACGGCGCTCTTCCGGCTCGAGAAGGCGAGAGCGCTGGCGGAGCTCGGCCGCACCGACGAGGCGACCGCGCACGCCGAGGAGAGCACCGCGATGCTCGAAGCTGGAGCCCCGCTCGACGCCGGTCGCGGCTACACGCTCGTCGGCGAGATCTACGAGCGCCTCGGAGACTGGGAACGCGCGCGCGCATTCTACGAGAAGGCGGTCGAGCTGCTCGAGGGCGGCGCAGACCGGTACCTCGTCGAGGCATACGGCAAGCTGGCGGCATTGCTCGAGGCCGAAGGCCGGCCCGACGAGGCGCTCGCGGTGCTGAAGAAGGCGATGTCGGTGCAGTCGCCCGGCGCCGCCGTCTCGGCCGCCTGATAACCGCCGAAAGGGTTCGGCCCCGTTCGGGGCTCTCGGGGTGCACCTCTTTCCCGAGAGGTGGCAAACGGCGCATGGGACACTCTCTGGCGCTTCATAGTCGGATCGCGTGGGGATCGATCGCCCTGGCGATGGTCGCCGCCGCTGCAGGCACGGCCGGCGGCGCTTCGGCGGCGAAGGGGCGGGGGAACGAGTTCCGCGTTCTGAAGCCGGTCGCTGACGCCTACGTCACGGCGTTTGAGCCGCGCGCGAACTTCGGTGACAGACCGGTCCTGCGAGTCGACGGCACCGCCGAGACGACCGCGTACATCCGCTTCGAGCCGAGGAAGTTCCGGGGTGAGGTCGCGAGCGTCACCCTGCTCCTCTACTCGAACCGCTCGCGCGGCGGGAGGTACGCGGTGCGCCGCGTCGACGGCGACTGGCGCGAGAAGTCCCTCACCTACGCGAACGCGCCGGACCTGTCGCTCGACTACATGTCCGCGCGGACAGTAAGGCGAGGCTGGACCGCGGTCGACGTCACCGAGTTCGCGGTAAACGCGGGCGGCGATCCGATCTCCCTCGCCCTTACGACGCATCGAACCCGTGCGCTCGCATTCGGCAGCCGCGAGTCGCGTCACGGCCCGAGGCTCGTCGTCCGCTTCCGTGCGCGCAACGAGGTCGAGCGTCTCGTTCCGGACGCGCTGCGCCGCAAATAGGATCGGCCTCGTGCGACCCCGTCCCGCTCGCCTCGAGCGGCTTCCGGAGCAGTACTTCACCGCGCTCCTGGCGCGCGTGGCCGCGGCCGCGAAAGACGGCGGGGCGGCGCCGATCGACCTCGGCCGCGGAAACCCGGAGGTCGGCCCGCCGCCTCATGTGGTCGAGCGGCTCGCGGAGTCCGCCCGCGGAGAGGGCGTCCACGGGTATCCCCCGTTCCGCGGTCTCCCCGCGCTTCGACGCGCGGTCGTCGACCGGTACCGATCGGTGTACGGCGTCGAGCTCGACCCGGACTGGGAGGTCGCGGTCGTGCCTGGTACGAAGACCGCGCTCGTCGAGCTCGCAATCGCCCTCGCCGAGCGCGGGACGGCGGTCCTCCTCCCCGACCCCGGTTATCCGGACTACCCCTCGGGCGTCGCCCTCGCCGCGGCGCGGCTCGTCCCGCTCCCGCTCGACCCCTCGTCCGGCTGGGCGCCTTCGTGGGACGCCGCCCCGCACGAAGACGTGGCCGCCGTCTACCTCAACTACCCGTCGAACCCGTGCGCGGCGGCGGCTCCCGACGGGGTGTTCGCGACCGCGGTCGAGTTCGCCCGGGCGACGGGGGCGGCGATCGTCCACGACTTCGCGTACGGCGACCTCGTCTTCGACGGCCGCCGTCCCGAGAGCTTCCTGCGCACCTCCGGCGCGAAGGACGTCGGCGTCGAGATGTTCTCCATGTCGAAGACCTACGGCATGGCCGGCTGGCGGCTCGGCTTCGTCGTCGGGAATGCGGAGATCGTCGAGCGCCTGAACCTGATCCAGGACCACGCGCGGGCCGGGATCTTCGCCGCGGTGCAGGAGGCAGGCGTCGCCGCCCTGACCGGCCCGCAGGATTCCGTCGAGGAGCGCCGCGCGCGCTACGAGGCGCGCCGCGACCGCGTGGTGGAAGCGCTCGAAGGAACGCCCATCCGCCCGCCGGTCTCGGAGGGCAGCTTCTACGTCTGGCTCCGGCTCCCAGGCGGGCTCACCGTGGAGCGGATCCTGACCGAGGCGCGCGTCGCCCTCGCGCCGGGCGAGGGCTTCGGGCCGAGCGGCGCCGGCTGGGCCCGGCTCTCGCTCGCGGTGACGGACGAGCAGCTCGAGCGCGGGCTCGAGCGGCTCGTCCGGATGCTCGCGCGCTAGGAGGGTCTGCCGCCCCGGCGACGAGCGACGTTCCGCCAAACCCTCCTAGACCGACAGCGCGCCGCGGCAGACCCCGCGGCCGGCGGCCGGTCGGGCCGTCGCGACGATCCGGTCGGCTCCGGCCGCGTTCGCGATCCGCCGGGTCACCGAGAAGGAGCCGCTCGGCGGCCGCGTGATCCGCGAGCCGCGGAAGACGACCTTGCCGTTCCGCGTGATGACGACGTTCCAGCGCCGTCCGTTCCGGTTCTGGTCGACCTCGAACTCGGTCTCGATCAGACCGTCGTCGTGCTTGGCCTTGAGCTTCCAGGTCGCTCCGGACACGGTGCAGGCGCCGGACCTCTGGACGCCCGGCGCGTTCTTGCCCGGTGCCACCGCCGGAACCGCCACGGCGAATGCGATCAGTGCGATGAGGATTGTCAGGTTGCGCATCTCGCCCTCCTGTTCGACTGCGACCGACGGTAGTCCGCGGCCGGCCAGGGGTCGGCAAGGCGTTGGTTAACCGTTGTCCAACCCTTGCTTCGGCCCTAGCATCGCGTCATGGAAACCGCCCCGCTCACGTTCGAGCGCGCGCTCGCCTGCAGCCCCGAGCACGCCTTCGCGGAGTACATCGAGCGGATCGGGGAGTGGTGGGACGCCCGCTACACGGCGAACCCGGACACCCTGGAGCGCGTGACCATCGAGCCGCGCGTCGGCGGCCGAGTCTTCGCGACGCACGCCGATCTCGGGAGGCACGACTGGGGCGAGGTGACGGCGTGGGAGCCCGGTCGCCGCCTCGTCCACTCCTTCACGCTCGCGCAGGATCCCGACCATCCGAGCGAGGTGACCGCCGTGTTCGAGCCGGAGCCCGGAGGAACCAAGCTCCGGTTCGCGCACGGCGGCTGGTCGGAAGCCAACGCCGCCCACCGGCAGAAGTTCGGCGACTGGCCGCTGCTGCTCGACAGGTTCGCGGCCCTGGCCGAGGCGCGGTGAGCTCCGCGGACGAACGCCTCGCGACGGCCGTCCGCCTCCGCGAGGACGGTCGACTCGAAGAGGCTCGGCAGTTGCTGCTCGAGCTCCGGTCCGAGTCGCCGGACGACGCCCGGATCGCCGTGCAGACGGCCTGGGTGCACGACAGCATGGGGTTCGAGGAGGAGGCGGTCGCGCACTACGAGGCGGCGATCGCGGGCGACCTGTCTGACGACGAGCTGCGGGGGGCCCTGCTCGGCCTCGGCAGCACGTACCGAGCGCTCGGGCGCGATGCCGAGTCGGAGGAGACGTTCCGCCGCGGGATCGAGCGGTTTCCCGACTTCGCCGTGCTCCGCGTCTTCCGGGCGATGACGCTCTACAACCTCGGCCGGGCCCATGAGGCCGTCAGGGAGCTGATCCACGTGCTCCTCGAGACCTCGTCCGATCCGGGCATCGAGCGGTACCGCCGCTCGCTCGGCGCGTACGCGGACGACCTCGACCGCAGCTGGCTCGCCTGAGCTCCGGACGCCCGGGTCGGGCCAGAGCTTGTTCGGCCGGCGGAAACGAGTTTCAATCGCTGGGTGCTTCCCTCCCGCTACGCATTCTCGAGCGTGGCGTCCGCTGTCCGGAACCCGGACATCCGGCGGGTCGAGCTTGCGTGGGGCGCGGCGATCGCCGCGGAGTGGGCGCACTTCGTCGCCTTCGGCGTGTTCGCGTACGAGCAGGGCGGCGCCTCCGGCGTCGGGATCGCGGGGCTCGTCCGCCTGCTGCCCGCTGCGGTCGTCGCACCGTTTGCCGCGTCCTTCGGCGACCGTTTCCCGCGCGAGCGCTTCCTCCTCGTGATGACGCTCCTTGCGGCGGCCGCCCTCGGGGGATCGGCCGCCGCGTTCTTCGCGGGCGCCGACGTGCTGGTCTTCGCGTTCGCCGCCCTGCTCGGCCTCGCCGTCACGCTCATCCGACCCGCCCTGCAGGCGCTCTTGCCGTCGCTCGCCCGCACGCCCGCGGAGCTGATCGCCTCGAACGCCGCGACCTCGACGGTCGAGAGCCTCGGAACGCTGGCGGGACCGATCCTCGCGGGCGTGCTGGTCGCCTGGGCGGATGCCGGCGTCGTCTTCGCGATCGCCGCAGGGACGCTCGTTCTCGCCTCAGCGCTGCTCTTGCGGGTCAGGGTCGTCGGCTCCACCGTTCTCGTTCGAGCCGATGACGAGGGAGGCGCGCGGCAGGTTCTCGCAGCCGGATTCCGGACGATCGCCCAGGCTCCGCGAGCCCGCCTGATCGTCGGCCTGATCGTCTCGCAGACCTTTGTTCGGGGCTGCCTCAACGTCCTGATCGTCGTCGCAGCGTTTCGCGTCTTCGACGGCGGCGCCGAGGAGGTCGGCTACATGACCGCCGCGATCGGCGTCGGCGGGCTTCTAGGCGCGATCGGAGCGATGACGCTCGGAGGGCGGAGACTTGCGATCGCGTTCGGCTTCGCGCTCGTGTTCTGGGGACTGCCGATCCTGCTCATGGGGCCGTCGCCTCAGCTGGTGCCGGCGATCATCCTGCTCGCCGTGGTCGGAGCGGCGAACAGCGTCGAAGACGTGGCCGGCTTCACACTGCTCCAGCGACTCGTCCCCGACCAGACGCTCACCCGCGTCCTCGGCGTCACCTGGAGCCTGGCGATGGGCGGTGTCGCCCTGGGCTCCATCGCCGCACCGGCCCTCGTCGGGGCGGTCGGACCGCGAGCGGCGTTCATTGCCATCGGCGCGATCCTCCCGCTGCTGTCGCTCGCGGCGTACCGACGGCTTGCCGAGATCGACCGCGCCGTCGCTCCCGCGCCCGAGCTCGAGCTCATCGAGCAGGTGCCGATGTTCGCGCCGCTGTCCGTCGCCGCGAAGGAGCGGATCGCCGGACGCCTCGTCCCCGTCTCCGTCGAGCCGGGCGAGCTCGTCATCCGTGCCGGGGAGGTCGGCGATCGCTTCTACATCGTCGGAGACGGCGCCCTCGAGATCTCGGCGCCGGGGACGAGCAAGACCGCCCACCCCGCCGACTACTTCGGCGAGATCGCGTTGCTGCGTGACGTACCTCGCACCGCGACCGTCAAGGCCGTCGTCCGGACCCGGCTCTTCGCTCTGAGCCGCGAGGACTTCCTCGCAGCGGTCACGGGCCACGAGGCGGCGCACGCAGCCGCCCATGCCGTGGTGGCGGAGCGCCTGGCGGGGTACTCGCCCGGCTGATTCGGTGACCTTGTCCCTCTTCGCCGGCATGACGGGCCAGGGTCAGCTGACGGGGATCTCCTACGGCGGGACGGAGCCCTGCGCGCCCGCCGGGGTACTCGACACCTACACGGGAACGGTGACGCTCCCGGGGGCGTAGGAGGCACCGAAGTGCGGCTCGGTCGCGGGCCGAGCCCCGACCCGGCTTCAGGAGCCGAACCGGGCGCAAACCTCTACGCCTGCCGGAACGCGGGTGGTGACCGGCGAATGCGTCCGCGGCCGACGGCCGCTGGGGATCGTGCGGCCCGCGCAGGAAGCCTTCGGGGATCGTCGAATCCAGGCGTTCTGCGGGTTAAGTGGGGGGCTGCCTTCCCCCTGACCCTCGGCGGCCCCCCACACTCTGGGAGTTCGGCAAATGCCTCTTCGAGACCCGGCGCGTCGTCAATCGCAGGCCGGAACCGTCGCGCACGGTTCGGGCTCGGGACGCGCCACGTTCGTCCGTTGATGCAAGAACCTGCCAGGCGGTAACGCGGACAAGCGTCCGCCGCGGCGCTGGATACCCGTCTGAGCTCCTTCGGCGAGCG
>DASSUI010000018.1:0-32674 GCA_035707105.1 Gaiellaceae bacterium
CCGGCCGCGAGGTTGACGGCGATGGCGGCCGCGGCGATGGTCGCCGCCGCCACACCCGCCGTCCCCAGCGAGAGGTCGCGTACGCGGTGCAGGTAGACGACGAGGAACGGGTACGTCAGCCCGTTGGCGACCGCAGAGAGCGAGCCTGCGGCGAGCAGCTGCCAGGCTGCGCGCGGGAGCGATGGAAGGTGTCGGCGCATCGGCCGAGCGTGCCTGCACGCTGGGCCCGGAACCATCGCGATTCAGCAGCGGTGCCATGCAATCCGTGCATCGGGGGCGCCCCTAGAGAGGTTGACGCGTGTGCTGGGGGACCCCTAGACCCCCGCCGGGGCTCACGCTAGCCCTGGTCGGCGCACGCCTGTGTCGCGGGAGCGTGCCGAGATCGTGAAAGGCGGGCGCGCGGGCGAGGGCGTTAGCCCTTGGCGCCTTCGGGCGGCGGCGGCTGCATCGTCGCGCCGGGCAGCGGGAACGGCCGCGGCTTCGGGGCCCGCCGTTTCTTCTCCTCGGCGGTGCCTTCGTCGGCGGCCGGAGCGGTCTCGTCGCCGAAGACGGCCTCCTCGGCCTCGCCCTCGAGCAGGCGGATGAACTGATCCTTGTCGATCGTCTCGCGCTCGATCAGGATCCCCGAGATCCGGTGCAGGTCGTTCAGGTGCTCCTCGAGCACACGGCGGGCGAGCGAATGCGCCTCCTCAATCACGCGGCGGATCTCGTCGTCGATCTCGCGCGCGATCTCCTCGGAGTAGTCGGGCTCGGCCGACATCTCGCGACCCAGGAACGGCATGTCCTGGTTGCGTCCGAGCACGCGCGGGCCGAGCTTCTCGCTCATGCCGTAGCGCATGATCATCTGCTTGGCGGTGTGGGTGACCTTCTCCAGGTCGTTCGCGGCGCCGGTCGTCACCTCGTTGAAGACCAGCTCCTCCGCGGCACGCCCGCCGAGCGTCATCGCGAGCTGCTCCATCAGCGCCCTCTTGGTCGTCAGGTAGCGATCCTCGCGGGGCAGCGAGATCGTGTAGCCGAGCGCCTGCCCGCGGCTGATGATCGAAATCTTGTGCACCTCGTCGGTGTGCTCGAGGTAGTGCCCGACGAGGGCGTGGCCCATCTCGTGATAGGCCGTGATCTTGCGCTCCTCCTCGGAGAAGAGGCGCGTCTTCTTCTCGGGCCCGGCGATGACGCGCATGATCCCCTCCTCGAGCTCCTCCTGGCCGATCGTCTTCCTGCCCCGGCGTGCCGCCAGCAGCGCCGCCTCGTTGACGAGGTTCGCCAAGTCGGCGCCGGTGAACCCGGGGGTTCCCGCAGCCAGCGTGTCGAGGTCGATCGTCGGGTCGAGCGGCTTGCCCTTCGCGTGCACCTCGAGGATCTTGCGACGGCCGTTTCGGTCGGGGCGGTCGACGACGATCTGCCGATCGAAGCGGCCCGGGCGGAGCAGCGCCGGGTCGAGGATGTCGGGCCGGTTCGTGGCCGCGATCAGGATGATGTTGTCCTTCAGCTCGAACCCGTCCATCTCGACGAGGAGCTGGTTCAGCGTCTGCTCGCGCTCGTCGTGGCCGCCGCCGAGGCCGGCGCCGCGATGGCGGCCGACCGCGTCGATCTCGTCCATGAAGACGATGCACGGCGCCGCCTGCTTCGCCTGCTCGAAGAGGTCGCGGACGCGCGAGGCGCCGACGCCGACGAACATCTCGACGAAGTCGGAGCCCGAGATCGAGAAGAAGGGAACGCCCGCCTCACCGGCGACGGCGCGCGCGAGCAGCGTCTTGCCGGTGCCGGGCGGGCCGTAGAGCAGCACGCCCTTCGGGATCCGGGCGCCGAGCGCCTGGAACTTCTTCGGGTTCTCGAGGAACTCCTTGATCTCGTGGAGCTCCTCCACCGCCTCGTCCACGCCGGCGACGTCCTTGAAGCCGATCTTCGGCGAGTCGGGCGTCATGCGCTTGGCGCGCGACTTTCCGAACGACATCACCTTCGAGCCGCCGCCCTGAACCTGGTTCATCAGGAAGATCCAGAACGCGATCAGGATCACGAACGGCAGGAGCGACGTGAGCAGCGACCACCACGGCGACCCGCCGACCGACTTGGAGTCGAAGTTGACGTCGTTGTCCTTCAGCAGCCGTTCGAAACCGACGAGCGACTCGGGGCTCGGGTAGGCAACCTTGATCTTCCGGCCCTCGTCGCCGCCGTTCGTCGGCTGGTACTCGACGGTCAGCTGCTGCTTGTTCGGGTTGGCGACGATCTCCTTGAACTGGCTCCCGTTGGCGGCGACCTGCTGCTGGAGCTGCGAGTAGGTGACCTTCTCCTTCTGCTCGCCCTTCATCAGCGTCTGGCTCGCCAGGTAGACGAGCAGGACGATGACGATCAGCGGGAAGAGGGCAGAGCGAAAGAACCGGTTCATGGGCGGTATATCGCCAGGGTAGCAGCGTCCTAAAGGCCCGAACCTGCCCCAAACGGGGTCATCAGTGCACGCTGGCCGCGGCCTCGTCGGCCAGGACGCCGACGTAGCGCAGGTTCCTGTAGCGCTCAGCGAAGTCCAGCCCGTAGCCCACGACGAAGCGGTTCGGGATCTCGAACCCCGTGTACCGGACGGGGACGTCCACCTCCCGGCGCTCGGGTTTCGTGAGCAGCGCGCAGATCTCGAGCGACGCCGGGTTGCGGGCGCCGAGGGTTCGCGTGAGGTACGAGAGGGTCAGGCCGGAGTCGATGATGTCCTCCACGACGAGCACGTTCCGGCCCTCGATCGTCTCGTCGAGGTCCTTGAGGATGCGGACGACGCCGGAGGAGTCGGTGGACGCGCCGTAACTCGAGATCGCCATGAAGTCGACCTCGCACGGGACCGTGATGTGGCGCATCAGGTCGGCCATGAAGAAGACCGCGCCCTTGAGGACGCCGACGAGGAGCAGGTCCTTCCCCGCGTAGTCGGCGGAGACCTCGGCACCGAGTTCGGCGATCCGCTCGCGCAGGGCCTCCTCCTCGATCAGGATCTCGGAGATCCCCTGCTCGACCTCAGTCTGAGACGCGCTCAACCAGGACCCCCTCCGCCTCGACGATTCCCGGTACGGCTACGACCTCGTCGCCGCGCACGACGAGCGGCCAGGCCTCTCGCTCCGAACGCGGCACCTTGGCGTCCACGAACACATCCTGAAGCTTCTTGCGCCTGCCCGCGAGGCGATCGCCAGCCCGCCAGCCGCGAACGTGGAGACCCGGGAGGGAGGACGAGATCCGCCAAGCGCCCCAGCGTACTTCGCCGTCCAGCCGGACGGGGCCGCGTTCGAGCCATACGCGGTCGTACTCACGGACGGCCTGCACGCCGCCGCCGAGGTCGACCCGCGCGGATCCGACGGCGTCCTCCAGCAGCGCTTCGAACCGGCTGGGACGGCCCTCGGCCAGTGCGAGCAGGTTCCGCTCCGCCCGCTCGTCCAGCTCGCGCAGCAACGGCATGATCCGCTCCCGGATGAGCCCGCGCTTGGTGTCGGCGTTGGTGGAGTCGACGCGGAACGGCATTCCGACGGCGCGGCAGTACGCCTCCGTCTCGCGGCGCCAGACGGTCAGCAGCGGCCGGACGACGCCGTCCTCGCGCTCCGGCTTGATCCCGCCGGGCTTCCCGCTGGAGACGAGCCGGTAGAGGACGGTCTCGACCTGATCCGACGCCGTGTGCCCGGTTGCGCGCAGGCGGTCGGAGGCGAACGAATACCGGAGGTCGCGCAGCTCGGCCTCGGTCGTCCCGGGGGCCACGACGACCTCGGCGCCGAGCGTGTCGGCGCAGAACCGCGCGTCCTCGTCGGACTCACGGCCGCGGAGCCGGTGGTCGACGTGGAGCGCGGACACGGCGTAGCCGAGCTCGCGGAGGACGTGCCAGAGCGCGGTCGAGTCCGCTCCGCCGGACACGAGGCACGTGACGTCTCCGCCGGCCGGGATGAGGTCGTGCCGCCGGATCTGCTCCTCGACTCGAGCGACGAAGGCGTCCGTGTCCATTCCCGCGCAGCGTACTCGCGCCCGTCGACTCGTCAGCGGCCGGTGTCACGTCGACGGAGGGCGGCGTTCGGCGCCGCCCTGCTCACCGGTGCCCTCGCCGGCAGCCGGTTCTCGAGGTACGCGGCCGCCATCAGTACGACCCAGCGGGCGACCCAGAGCCCGACGGCGGCCAGCAGCAGCCGCTTCACGGGTAGACGGGGTCGTCGATCCAGTCCTCGAGCCGCTCGGCCGCCTGCCGGAGCGACGGCTCGTAGAGGACGTGCGGCTCGGCCGGCGTCACGAGCGGCATCTTCGCCGAGGGCCGGCGGCCGTCCGCCCCAGCGATCGCGAACGCAATCGGCAGCGAGTGGCAGACGACGAGGATCGTCTCCTCCGGCCGCTCGAGCAGGAGCCGGAAGCCGCGCGCGTACCGCCTGGCGATCGCGGCCCGCGCCTCGCCGTTCCCGGGCGGAACGTCCAGCGGGCCGTGCGACCCGGCCCACTTGCGGTAGTCGGCGAGCGGCTTTCCCTCGAACGCGCCGTAGAACGGGTCGTTGAGGTCGCGCACGATGATGCGCGGGACCCGCCGGTCGCCGAGGGCGAGGTCGGCCGTCTCACGCGTACGTCCGAACTCGGTCACGACGCAGAGGTCGATCGGCTCGCTCTCCAGCCGGTCGTAGAGCCAGCGGGCCTGCTCGCGGCCGACCTCGGTCAGCCCCACGAGGACGGACGGGTCGCCGTTCACGAGCTCGCGGGCGGAGTACTCGCTCTCGCCGTGCCGCACGAAGATCGCGCGCTCCACTAGAAGAGGACGCTCCGGTAGCTCCCGACCCGGTCCATCCCGATCTTCTCGTAGACCCGTATCGCGGCTGGGTTGTCCGCGCGCGAGAAGAGGCAGACGCGCGGCGCGCGTCGGAGCAAGAGGCGGATCAGGTCGCAAAGGCCCCGCTGCGCGTAGCCACGGCCGCGCACGTCGGGGTCGACCCAGACCTGCTGGAGCTGGACGGCGCCCGGCGTCCACGCGGAGGCCTCGGCCTTGAACAGGATCGTCCCGTCCTCGGCCCAGACCCACGAGCGGCGGTCGTCGATCTGCTGGAGCGTTCGTCGGCGGAAGCCCTCAGCATCCGTCGCCATCGGATCGAGCCCGAGCTCGCCCTCGTGCGTCGCCGCGCACGCCGGTAGGAGCACGTCGAAGTCGTCGCGCTCGGCCTCGCGGAGCCCCGTGTCGCCGGCTTCAGGCGGGTCTGAGATGGCGAAGACCGGCTGTCCAGGCCGGTCCTCGCGCGGCGCCGGCATCCGGAGACGCACCGCGTCCCAGAGGTCCGACACCGCGGCCTCGTTCCCGATGAACATCCTCGGCCGCGCGGCCTTCGCGATCCGGGCGAAGAGCCCGCACCCTTCGCCGGAGGGGACGAGGTTTGCGCCGATGTGGCAGAGCGCCGTGACCCTGTCGCCGGAGACGGCGGCGACGAGCCGCCCCGGGCCGCGCCGCGCCGCGTCTTCGAGGTAGACACGCTCGACCGGGTCCTCGGCGCAGAAGGCGAGGACCTGCTCCAGGCCGGGCTCCACGAGGCGTCTCGTTTCCGAAACCATCAAACCCTTTACACTGGTTGCAACCTTCGCTACTCTCCATGCATGCTGCCCGATCCCGGGAACAGGGAGCCGGCTCCCGAGCCGCTTCGAATGGTGCAGGCATTCGTCAACACGGTGGACGTCGAGAACGGGATCGAGGAGCTGACGGATCCCGAGAGTCTCCACGCGATCCTGACGCGTATCGGCGCGCTCGACGAGGGAGCGCCTCCGCTCACCTTCGCCGACCTCCGTCGCGCGCTCGCCGTTCGCGAAGCGCTGCGCAACCTCCTGCACGCGAACGTCGGGCTCGCGCCGGACCCGGTGGCGCTGGGGCTCCTCGACCGCACCGGGGCGGCCGGCGCGCTCTCCCTGCGGTTCAGGCGGGACGGCGCGGAGCTCACCGCCGAGGGATCGACGCTGAGCGGCGCGCTCGGCCGGATCCTGGCGATCGTCTACTCCTCGATGGTGTCCGGGACGTGGCGGCGCCTGAAGGCCTGTCCGCGCGACGTCTGCGGCTGGGTGTTCTACGACCGCTCGCGCAACTCGTCCTCCCGCTGGTGCGCCATGTCTGTCTGCGGGAACCGGACCAAGACGAAGCGCTTCCGCGCGCAGGCGGTGGCCCCGTGATCGGGATGCTCAGCTCCCCGCGCAAGCGGCGGCGTCTCGCGTGGGCGCTCGGCTTCCCGCTCGCGCTCGTCGCGCTCGTGCTCGCCGGGGTCGAGCTTCTGCCCCAGGCGAAGGAGGACCCGCCCGAGGTATTCGGGAACCAGCAGGCCTACAACGTCGGCGCGCACGAGAGGGCCGTCCGGCTCACGCGCGCGGACCGGAAGCGCGTCAACCAGACGATCGACCTCCTGATGAACGCCGGCGTCAAGCGCGAGAACCCCGAAGCGATCTACGACATCGCGACGCCGAACCTGCGGAGCCAGGGCACGCGGGCGGAGTGGCGCCGCGGCGACATCCCGGTGTACCCGTACCCGGCGCTCGGAGAGAAGTTCCACGGCTGGACGATCAACTACTCGCAGCCGAACCACCTGAACGTCGACCTGCTGGTGATGCCGTCCAGGAACCGGGCGACGCTCGGGCCGGTCGCCCTCACACTGGACCTGCGCAGGATGCACCGGAAGTGGCTTGTCGACGGGATCTTCCCGGTCGCGACCTTCGCCCCGCTGCCGCCGCAGGGGAACCGGGGCCCGGTGATCTCAACGTATGACCTCGTGCCGGCCGCGTCGGGCTCGGCGCCGAACGGCGCGCGGAGCCGCCTCAGCTACGCGTACTTCGCGTTGCCCGCCGTGATCATCGGCGGCGGCGTGGCGTTCGTCGTCGGCTTCTTCGTCCTGCGCGCCGTTCGCGACCGCCGGGCGGAGAGCCGCTACGCCGCGCAACGCTCGCTAACGACGGAGTAGCCTCCGCGCATGCCGATCCACGTCCGCGCCGACCCCGGCGACTACGCCGACGCCTGCCTGCTCCCGGGCGACCCGCTCCGGGCGAAGTACATCGCCGAGACGTTCTTCGACGAGCCCGTGCAGCGGAACCAGGAGCGGGGAATGCTCGGGTACACCGGCACATTCGAGGGCAAGCCGGTGTCCGTCCAGGCGACCGGAATGGGGTGTCCCTCCGCGGCGATCGTGATGGAGGAGCTCGTCCAGCTGGGCGTCAAGCGCTTCATCCGGGTGGGCACGTGCGGCGGCCTGCAGCCGGACCTCGCGCTGGGCGACCTGATCGTCGCGGTGACCGCGGTCGCCTCCGACCGGACGGTCGAGAAGCTCGTCAACTTCGAGCCGCACACGCCCACCGCCGACTTCGGCCTCGTCCACGCCGCCGTCCACGCGGCGAAGGAGAGCGGCGCCGGCGTCCGGGTCGGCCCCATCGTCTCCAGCGACCTCTTCTACAACCCCGACGACGGCCAGTACGCGCGCTGGTCGGAGCGCGGGATCCTCGCCGTCGAGATGGAGGCCGCCGTGCTCTTCACGATCGGCGCGCTTCGCAAGGTCGCGGCCGGCTGCCTGCTGACGGTCAGCGACGTCGTCGTCGAGGGCGAGTTCGTCCGGATCACCGACGAGGAGATGCGCCAGGCGGTCGACGCCATGACCGAGCTCGCGCTGCGGACGATCTGACCGTCCAGGCCGCGCTCCTCGTCAATCCGGCTTCTGCGAACGGGAAGACGGGACGCCGCTGGCCGGAGCTGGCGCGCGCTGCGCACGCCGCGGGGCTGCGGGGCGAGGCGATCTTCTCCGAGCGGCCCGGCCAGCTCGGTGACCTCGCGCGGGAAGCTGCCGACGAGGGAGCCGAGCTCCTGGTGATCTTCGGCGGCGACGGGACCGTCCACGAGGTCGTCCAGGGAATCGCGGGCCGCGAGGACGTCGAGCTGGCGGTGGTCCCGCGCGGAACGGGCTGGGACTTCGCCCGCGGGCACAGGATCCCCAAGCGGCTCGCCGACGCCCTGCGCGTCGCCGTCGAGGGCGAGGCACGGCCGTTCGACCTCGGCCGGGCGACCTACGGCGTGGACGGCGGCGAGGGATCCGCCTGGTTCGCGAACGCCGGCAGCGTCGGGATGAGCGGCGCTGTCGCGGCGAAGGCGAACGGCACGACGAAGGCACTCGGCGGGAAGGCCTCGTACCTGATCGCGCTCGGCGCCGTCTTCTCGCGCTGGAAGAACGTGGAGCTGGTCATAAAGGTCGACGACGAGGAGCGGCGCGGGCTGATGGAGGACGTGATCGTGGCCCTCGGCCGCTACCAGGCGGGCGGGATGATGGTCACGCCCGATGCCGAGCCCGACGACGGCCTCTTCGACGTCCTCCTGATCAAGGACGCGACCAGGCTCGAGGTCCTACGAGAGATCCCCCGCATCTACAAGGGCACCTTCCTCCCCCACCCCAAAGCGGAGGTCCTTCGCGGCCGCGCCGTCGAGGTGATCGCGCCGGCGCCGCTGCCGGTCCAGCTCGACGGCGAGCAGCCCGGGACGGCACCGGTCCGCTTCGAGATCGCCCCGGCGGCGATCCGCCTTCGCGTCCCGAGCTAGCCGGACGGCTTCTTGCGGGTGGACGACCCGGTCGTGCGCTTGCGCGCCGCCGAGCTGCCGCTCGACGACGATCGGGCCCGCGTGGTCTTCGGCTTCTGGAGGTCGGCGACCTGCTTCTCGAGCTGCGCGACCCGTCGCTCCAGCGCGTCGAGACCTCGAATCTTCCGCTGGACGTCGTCCATTCGCTCGCGCAGGCCGGTCATGCCCTCGACCAGACGCGAGGTCGTCTGCGAGCCCGCCACGCGCGAGAACGCTTCCTCGCCCGCGTCGGCCAGCCGGTTCAGGATGTCCTTCTGCCTCGCCTTCGCCATGCGGAGAACCATACCCGGGCCTCGCAGACCTACACCTGCACCAGCACAGGTGTCCCGGTCGGCGCCAGGCGCCAGAGTTGCTTCACCGTCGCGTTGCTGACCCGGATGCAGCCGTTCGAGACCGGGAGGCCGAGCAGCGACGGCCGGTTCGTGCCGTGGATCGCGACCGGGCCGCCCTGGGGCCAGCCGTGCAGCACCTCGGAGAAGGCGGAGATGCCGATCGCCGCCCAGCCGTACGGCCCGGAGGGATCGGCCCGGAATCGCTGGTTGACGTAGAAGAGGCCGGTCGGGGTCGGCGTCGCCCGCGCGCCCACCGCGACCTTCGCCGCGAGCTTCCGCCTCCCGCGCTCGAAGAGGCTCAGCCTCCGGGTCGACAGGTCGACGACGATCCGCGTCTGCACCGGGCGGAGCCGGACGCTCCGCGCGCGCACGTACCCCGTCTGGCCGTTCGGCTTCAGCGGCAGCATGACCCGGTACCAGGCCGCCTTGCAGCGGGCACCCGTGACCGACTCGAGCGCGGCGAAGACCGTCGGCACGTTGTTGACGTTCAGCCGCCCGAACCGTGCGAACGCCCGCCCGCCGGGCCGCCGGTGGACGCGGACGAGACCGCGCACGTCGACCGCATACGACCGCTTCGAGGTGACGAGGCTCCTCGTCGTCCCGGCAGCGCACTCTGACGCCGTCCGGCCGTTGCGGGAAGCTTGTATGGAGGTTGTGAAGACGAGTGCAGCGGTCAAACAAGTGGCTGTCGCTACCGTCGCAGGGAGTAGACGGATCAGCACGAAGGTTTCTTTCGTCATTTCGAGGGCAACCCCTTAAGCGATATGGCCGTCGGGCCGAATGAAGGCAACAGTGAACATGCTTCGTAGGACAAGATCACACCGGCATCACGAGGTCACCACCCACGTGATCCGCCAGCGGGCGGGCGTGCCGTACGAGGTCGAGCAGCGTGTCTGCCGGGATTGCCGCACGGTGATCTCGGAGCGCGCCCTCCGCCGCGCAGCGGCTTAGCTCAACCCCTCCACGAGCGCTCTCAGCGTCTCCCCGGCAGCGCTATCGCTCTTGACGGCCGCGATGCCGTCACAGGACGTCGGCCCCTTGTTGACGACCGCGACCGCGCCGCCTGCGCGGCGGGTCTCGTGTGGGAGCTGCGAGACCGGCCAGACGTCGAGCGACGATCCGACGACCAGGAGCAGCCCGGTGGACCGCGCGAGGTCGTAGGCACGGTCGATCGCGGCCTCGGGCAGCAGCTCACCGAACATCACGACGTCGGGCTTGACGACCGCGCCGCAGTTCGTGCAGATCGGCGCCTCGGCGCCGTCGAGCAGGTCGAGGAGCTCGTCGAGCTCGTACGAGGCACCGCACCGGAGGCACGTCGAGCTCCGGATGGAGCCGTGCACCTCGACGACCTCGCGGCTACCCGCCCGCTGGTGCAGGCCGTCGATGTTCTGCGTCACGATCGCCGAGACCCGTCCCGACCGCTCCAGCTCGGCGAGCGCCACGTGGCCCTGGTTCGGTACGGCCTCGACGAGGACGCGAAGCCGGAGCGAGTAGAAGCTCCAGACCTTGTACGGGTCGGCTCTGAAGGCGTCGATCGTCGCGTACTCGGCCGGGTCGTACTGCGCCCAGATCCCCGTCGGCGACCGGAAGTCCGGGATCCCGCTCTCGGTCGAGATCCCGGCGCCGGTCAGCACGACGGCGGGGCCGCGGCTGCGGAACAGGTCTGCGAGACGCTCGATCTCCACCCGTAGAGTCTCGCCATCGCCGACCAGGGCTTCCACCTCGACCTCACTGTCCGCTTCGCGGAGACCGACGCGCAGGGCATCGCCCATCACGCCGCCTACCTCGTTTGGTTCGAGACCGCACGGATCGAGTACCTGCGCCGCTTCGACGGCGGCTACCGGAGGCTGCGCGAACAGGGCGTCGAGGCGACGACGTCCGAGGTCTACGTCCGCTACGTCCGGCCCGTCGCCTTCGACGACCGGTTGACGGTCCGCACTCGCTGCGGCGAGATCCGCGGCGCGCGCTTCCGGTTCGAGTACGCGGTCGAACGAGACGGCGAGACGGTCGCCGAGGCGTGGACCGCCCACGCGTGCGTCGACGCGGCGACCCTCCGGCCGACGCGGGTGCCGCCCTGGCTGGTCGAGGCGATTACTGCGTCGGAGGCGGAAGCTCCGTAGGCTGCTCTTCGCCCGGCGGCGGAGGAGGCGGTGGCGGTGGGTTCTTCTTCTTGGGCTTCGGCTCGGGCGGCGGGGCCGGCCGCTTCTTCGTCCCGTAGCCGACGACCGTCGGCTCGGCCCGGTAGTACGACGACCAGGTGGTGTCGTAGAGGAGCTTCCCTTCCTTGGTGTAGACCTTCCGCGTCACGGCCGTCTTCCGCGAGGGCTGCCCGACCTCCTCGGTCACCGTCTCGCCCTCCCAGATGTTGGGATCCGGGATGCGCTTGACCGTCGGGGGGCCGGTGACCTCGAGCGGCGCGGTCTCGACCTCGACGCGCCGGTCGACGGGCGAGCCGTACAGGTTCACGGTCAGCTCGGAGGCGCCGACGAAGGTGCGGAGCAGCAGCCACTTCTCGGTGTCGTTCTCGAACCTCAGGTCGAGGCCGGGGTAGTCGACCGTCGCATCGCGACCCTGCGGGTAGTGCGAGATGTAGAGCGCGTGGTTCGTCCGCGAGGTGATCGAGAGTCCGGCCTCGAACGCGGCGTTGAAGACGGTCGTCGAGACCTGGCAGACGCCGCCGCCGATCCCGTTCTCGAGCTCGCCGTTGATGATCACAGGCGCCTCGCGGAACCCGCGCTCGGGGGAGCGCTCGCCCGTGGTCTGGTTGAACGAGAACTCCGCGCCGGGCGGGATCAGCGCGCCGTCGACGAGCTGCGCGACGAGCCGGACGTTGTGCAGGCGGTTCGGATCGCCGCCGTAGACCGTCGTGTAGCCGCCCACCAGGCCGGTGATGCCCATCGCGCGCGCCTCGCGCGTCGTGCGGTCGGGCGCGGCCTTCTCGACGCTCAGCCGTGCGGTCCGGTCGGTCGTCGAGAGCGCGGCGGCCAGGATCGCCTTCTTCGCGGCCGCGACGTCCAGCCGGATCCCCGGTTGCGAAGGCTTGACCGTCACCCGGTCGCCGTTGACGACGAACTCGGCGTCGCGCGGCGGGTGGCCGACGCGGTCGCGGAACCTCTCGAAGTACGTCTCGGCCCCGGCGCCGCCGATCGCGAGCGTCCGCGAGCCGCGGGCCGGGAGGTCCAGCAGCCTGGCAATCCGCCACCGAGGCAGCCGCCAGCGCGTCTCGCCGCGCACGAGGCGGACGGGCGCGGAGACCGCGGTGCGGACCTGTGCGAGCACCGGCGCGAGGTCCTCGGCGGCCACGTCCGGCTGCCTGATCTCCACGGGCAGCGCGACCGGCTCACGGTCGAGCCCGACGAGGGCGTCCATCATCACGGCGGCCGCGGCCTCGCGGTCGAGGACTCTCCCGGTCGCCCCCCGGACGATCTCTGGATTCAGCCCGCGAAGCCGGATCGCGGCCTGGCGCTCCGGCCGGTCGATGCGCCGCGCGAGCGCGGAGAGCTTGTGGGTGAGCAGTGCGTCGTACGGACGGGACGGCGGGGTGATGTCGCCGCCGAAGAACCGCTGCTCGAGCCGGCGGAGCCCGCGGATCGGGCCGACGCCGTCGCCGCGGTCGCGCGCCGTCTCGACCGCGGCCCTCCAGTGGACGTCGAGGACGACCTCGTTCGGCCGGACCTCGAACGTCCGCGGCCCCGCCGTGAACACGACCGGGACCTGGCGCAGCTGCGCGTACCGCTGCTCGAGCCTTCGGACCGCCTCGGCAGCAGTCAGCCCGCCCACCGGCATCCCGGCAACGGTCGCGCCCTCCGGCAGCTTCCGCGCCGAGCCTGCGAAGACGAAGCCGACGGCGATCGCGGCCAGCACGAGGACCGCCGCGACGACGAGGGACCACTGGACGGCGAGCCGCCGTCGGGCAGCACGCTTCCGACGGAGATACACCGCCCTCGACCCGGCCTCAGCGTACAAGGAGGCTCAGTCTACCCAGGCGATTGGTTGGCCAATCCTGCGATCCGGCGCGCCGCGATCTCCCTTTGGATCTCAGACGTTCCTTCGACGATCTGGAAGACCTTGGCGTCGCGAAACCACTTCTCGACGAGGTCGTCGCGCATCACCCCGGCTCCTCCGAGGACCTGGACGGCGTCGGTGGTCACCCGCATGGCGACGTCCGCCGCATACGCTTTCGCGTACGACCCGAGGCGCGGCGCGCCGTCGTCCGCATCGCCGCCAGGTCGTTTCCGGCGTGCGGCTCGGTGAAGCCGATGGCGGCGAGCACCCCGTCCGTCGAAGCGAGGCGCCGGAGGTAGCGGTCTCGCTGCTCGGGCGTGCCCGCCTGCAGCAGCGGCCGCACGGGGAACATCGTCGCCTGGATGGTCGCGGCGAGGCCGGCGCAGCCCGAGGAGAGCTCCTCCGCGACGAGCGCTCCCGTCACCGCGTCGACGCCGCCGCCGTACTCCTCGGGGATCGCGTACGAGGTCAGTCCGGCCCGCGCGGCCTTCGCGAGCAGGTCCGGCGGAAGTCCTCGCGCTCGTCCCACTCGCGCGAGATCGGCCGGAGCTCCCGCTCGGCGAACGCGCGGGCGAGCCGCTGCAGCTCGCGCTGCTCGTGCGACGGCTGGAAGCCGATCACGCCGCCGCTGCCAGCGCGTGCAGCCGCTCGACCGGGGCGCCGGCGAGCTCGAGCGGGCTCCAGTCCGATCCGTCGAGGATCCGTCCGTCGGAGAGCGCCGCGAAGAGCCGGCCGTCCGGCGCGAACGCAAGCGCGTACGGCATCGCCCGGCCCGGGTCGGCGACGGCCTCCCACGGCTCGCTTCCCCGACGCCGGTAGATCCGGGCCTCCGCGTCGCGCCCTCCGTGGGCCGCGAAGGGGCCGGTGCTGGCGCTGACGAACCAGACCTCGGCGTCGGCGGGATCGGGCGCGACCGACCACGTGTAGTGCCGGTCGCGGCCGTCGTCGGCCGGGTGCCAGGTGGCGCCGCCGTCGTGGCTCCAGGCCGAGCCGCCGCCGCCCGCCTCGTAGGCGCGCCCTGGTTCCCGCGGGTGCCAGGCGAGGGAGTGCACGTCGCGCTGTGCGCCCGGCCTGTGGTCCTGCCACGTCTCGCCCCCGTCGGTCGAGCGCATGAGGCCCCCGAGCTCGATGCCGACGAGCAGCAGGCCGGCGTCGTGCGGGCTCGGCGCGATCCACCGGACGTGCGAGGTCCACGGGCGCGGCGGGAACTTCCACGTCGGCCGGGACGGAAGCTCGAGCAGCGCATCCAGCGCCCGCCAGGAGTCGCCGCCGTCATCGCTCCGGAACAGGCGGCTCGGCTCGCAGCCGGCGTAGACCGCGCCGTCGGCAGGCGAGACTGCGACGGAGAAGACGCCGGGCTCGGGGAGCTGGACGTCGTCCCAGGTCGCGCCGCCGTCGCGCGTCCGCCTGAGCCCGTGTTCCCGCAGGCCGGCGAAGACGGTGTCGCGGTCAGACGGGTCGACGGCGAGGCACTGCGCGCTGCTCGCGTCCAGCGAGACCGCGACGTCCCAGACGCCGTCCCGCTCGTCCAGGCGCACGATCGAATCGCCGGTGGCGCCCCAGAGCCTCAAAACGTGAAGAGCTCGATGCCGCCGGACACGTTGAGCTCGACGCCGGTGATGTACCCGGCGAGATCCGAGCAGAGGAATGCGATCGCGTTCGCGATGTCCTGCGGCTCGCCGGTGCGCCGGAGCGCCGTCCTCTTCACCATCCGCTTGTTCATGTCAGGGTTGCCGAAGTGGAATGCCTCCGTGCCGATGATGCCCGGGACGATCGCGTTCGCCGTGATCCCGTGGCGGGCGCCCTCGAGTGCGAGCGTCTTCGTGAGGCCGATCAGGCCGGCCTTCGTCGTCGAGTAGCTCGCCTGCCCGAACCCGCCGAGCGTGCCGGCCACGGAGGCCATGTTCACGATCCGTCCCCACCCCCGCTCCCTCATGTGCGGCCACACCGCGCGTGAGCAGTTGAACGCGCCGGTCAGGTTCACCCGGAGGTCGCGCTCCCAGAGCGCGGGCACCTGGTTCTCGAGCTGGCCCAGGTGGTCGAGCGTCCCCGCGTTGTTGACGAGGATGTCGACCGACCCGAGCTCGTCGACGGCGCGGGCAACCGCGGCGTCCACCTGGGCCGAGTCCGTCACGTCGCACTTGACCGCGAGCGAGCGGCGGCCCAGCGACTCGATCTCCGCTGCGGTGGCCTCGGTCTGCACGAGCCCCTGCGCGGCGGCCGCCTGCGCGAGCGGGCCGTAGTCGGCGGCGGCCGAGTCGTCCGACTCGACCAGGATGTCCGCGATCACGACGTCCGCCCCGGCCCGGGCGAGGGTCAGCGCGTCGGCCCGCCCGAGCCCGCGGGAACCGCCGGTGACAAGGGCGACGCGCCCGGAGAGGTCGATCTCAATCGTCACGTGGGAGAAAGATCTCCCGGGCGATCACGAGGCGCTGGATCTGCGACGTTCCCTCGTAGATCTGGAAGAGCTTGGCGTCGCGCATGAGCTTCTCGACCGGGTACTCCTTGATGTACCCGTAGCCGCCGAAGATCTGGACGGCGTCCGTCGTCACCTTCATCGCCGTGTCGGCGGCGAACCGCTTCGCGAAGGACGACTGCAGCGTCGCCCGCTCTCCCAGGTCGAGCAGCCACGCCGCCTGCCAGACGAGGAGCCGGGCCGCTTCGATCTCCGTCGCCATGTCGGCGACGAGGAAGTTGACGCCCTGGTTCATCGCGATCGGCTGGCCGAACTGGACGCGGGTCTTCGCGTACTCCACGGAGTAGTCGAACGCGGCCTGAGCGACGCCGACGGCGCCGGCTGCCGTCCCCGGGCGGGTGAAGTCGAGCGTCCGCATGGCGATCTTGAAGCCCTCGCCCTCCTCGCCGAGTCGGTTCTCGGCGGGCACCTTCACGTCGCTGAACGCGATCGCGGACGTATCGGTCGCTCGCTGGCCCATCTTGTCGAGGTGCTTCTCGACCACGACGCCGTCGAGGTCGGTCGGGACGACGAACGCCGAGAGGCCGCGGTGCCCCTTGCCCTTGTCCGTCGAGGCGAACACGACCAGCCACTCGGCGTGGCCGGCGTTCGTGATGAACATCTTCGAGCCGTTGATGACGTACTCGTCGCCGTGCCGGACCGCGGTGGTCTGGATCCCGGAGACGTCGGAGCCGGCATTCGGCTCCGTCAGGCCGAAGGAGCACAGGATCGGCGACTCGACGAGCGGCGGCAGCCAGCGGGCCTTCTGGTCGTCGGTTCCGGCCAGCACGACAGGGGCCGAGCCGAGTGTGTTCGCCACGATCGAGACCGCGATCCCCGAGCAGCCCCACGAGAGCTCCTCGCCGATCAGCATCCCGTCGAAGCCGGGCAGGCCGAGCCCGCCGTACGCCTCGGGAATGTGCGGGTTCATGAGCCCGACCTCGTGCGCCTTGGCGACGACGTCGGCGGGGTGCGTCTGGTGCTCGTCGTACTCGGCGGCCCTCGGGCGGATCTCCCTCTCCGCGAACTCCCGCGCGAGCCGCCGCAGCTCTCGCTGCTCGTCGCTGAGCGCGAACGAGATTCCGGTCGCGGTGGACATCGCCTCTTCGATCGCGGTCACGGCCTCATCCTCGGATTGATTGACTCGTCAGTCAAGAAAGAGTAGCGCCGCCCGGCGACCCGTACACTGCCGCCGGCATGGACTTCGAGCTCACCGACGAGCAGCGGCTGATCCAGGACACGGTCCGCGATTTCGTGGACCGGAAGGTCCTTCCCAACGCCGTCGAGAACGACATTCAGCACCGCCTCGACATGAGCGTGATCGAGGGCATGGCCGAGCTCGGGCTCCTCGGGATCGTGATCCCGGAGGAGTACGGCGGCGCCGGCCTCGACTTCGTCGCCGAAGCACTCTCCTGCGAGGAGATCGAGCGCGGCGAAGCCGCCTTCCGGACGCTCATCTCGGTCCACGTCGGGCTCAACTCGCTCTCGCTGCTCCGCTACGCGAGCGAGGAACAGAAGCAGCGCTGGCTCGCGCCGCAGGCGCGCGGCGAGAAACTGGCCTGCTTCGGGCTGACCGAGCCGGCCGCCGGCTCCGACGTCGCCTCGATGAAGACGAGCGCGCGGCGCGAAGGCGACGTCTACGTCCTCAACGGGTCGAAGAACTGGATCTCGTACGCGACCGTCGCCGACCACGCGCTCGTGTTCGCGAAGACGGACCCGGGCGCGAAGCACAAGGGCATCTCAGCGTTCGTGCTGGAGAAGGGCATGCCGGGCTTCACGGCCGCGGACACCGAGCACAAGCTCGGCGTCTGGGCCGGCTCCACGGGCGAGCTCTTCTTCGAGAACGTCGAGGTGCCTGCCGAGAACCTCGTCGGAGAGGAGGGTCAGGGGTTCGAGATCGCCATGTACGGGCTCGACCAGGGCCGCTTCACGGTGGCCGCAGGAGCCTGCGGCGTCGTCCGTGCCTGCCTCGAGCGGTCGGTCGAGTACGCGCGCGGCCGGGAGACGTTCGGGCAGCCGATCGGCAAGTACCAGTTCGTCCAGGACATGATCGCGGAGATGGTGCTCGGCTACGAGACGTCGAAGCTCCTCGTGATGCAGGCGGCGTGGATGAAGAACGAGGGCCGGCGGAACACGCGCGAGACGTCGCTCGCGAAGTGGCACGCAACCGAGTCGGCGTTCAGGGCCGCGCACCTCGCGATCCAGGTGCACGGCGCCTACGGGTACTCCGCCGAGTACGGCATCGAGCGGTACTTCCGGAACGCGCGGGCGCCGATCATCTACGAGGGCACCACGCAGATCCACAAGATGATGCAGGCCGAGCACGCGCTCGGCTTCCGGCGGCTCAACGGGCGCGACGGCGACGTCTCGCCGCTCTGCTCGTGGGCGCCGGCGCTCTCGGACGTGCACCGGGCGGCGGGGCCGGTCCCGACCGGGGCCTAGTCCTGCGAGGCCCAGGCCCGCCGCGCGGCTGATCCCAGCCAGCGGCCCTCGGGCTCCACGAGGTCGACCGAGACGATCGCCTCGGGGCGCAGGAAGCGTCCGTCGAAGAACGGCCAGCCGCTGTCGGAGGAGATCCGCTCGACGACGTTCTCGGCGTGGTCCTTCGCGTCTGCGCTCGAGTCGAAGGCGCCGATGTCGAGCCGCTCGCCGTCGGCGAGACGGAGGACGACGTACCACGTCGACACGGGCTGCTCCTCGGGGGACGGCTCGGGCTCCTCGGCAGCCGGTAGTGCCTCGGTGACCGCGGTCGAAGCGGGTTCGTCCGCGACGGCAACCGGCCGGTCCGCCACGTCGGCCGGAGGCTGCTCGGTAGCCGCCGTGTCGAGCGGCGTGGGTGAGACCGAGAGCGGCTCGGAAGGCGCGGGTTCCGGCTGGACGGCGGCCTGGGGCTCGGCGGCCGCCGCTGGAGCGGCAAGCTGCTGCAAGGGCTCGACCGCGAGGACCGGCTCCGGCTTGCGGACCGGCGGGGTTTCCGGTGCTTCAGCCGCCTCCGGCGGCACGGCAGTCTCCGGGTCGGCCGCCACGCCCGACGTGCGCGGCTCGGCGAGGACGGGCTCGACCGGCTCGATCGCCGGCGGAACGAGCGTCTCCTGCGGTGTCAGGGGCGCCTCCGACTCGGCCTCGGTCGCGGCAGCGACCGCCGGCGGGGCCACGGGGCCGGGCTCGGGCTGCACATTCGGCACCGCACCGTACGCGCTCTCGATCTCGCGTTGAAGCGCGTCGCGGGCGGCGACGACGAGGTGCGGGTCGCAGTTCAGCGACCGCCGCATGTGCTCGAGAACGAGACTGTTCGTCGGGTCGGCGACGGCGACGACCGGGAGGCCGTCCCGGAAACCGATCGGGAGGATGTTGTACCGACGCGCCCTCTCGACCGGCAGGAGCTGGACGGCGGCGGGGTCGATCACAGCCGCGTCGAGCTCGACGAACGGGAGGCCCTTCTGGCCGGCGAGGAGCCGACCCAGGTCGTTCTCGGAGACCAAGCGGCGTTCGACTAGCACCTCGCCGAGGCGCTTGCCGCGCCGGATGCCGTCCTGGACCGCCTCGTCGAGCCGCTCCTCGGTCAACAGGCCCTCACGGAGGATGAGCGTGCCGAGCGGGACGTCCCGCATCTCGGAGACGGGAACGGGCGACAGGGTCGGTGGGGCGAGGGGAACCTCCGGCGCAGACGCGGGGGCCTGGCCGAGATCGTGGTCTCCGAACTCCGCAGTGGACATGCCTTCCTCTCGTCGAGGTTGGTGGGGCGCGACCGGATCCGTATCGGCGGCCCAGTTGCGCACGCCGTCCCTCGAACGGGGGACGCCCGGGTCAGACAACGACACGGCTCAGCTCCTCCGGCGAGGTGATTCCGGCAGCCCGACGCGCGGAGAGCGAGCTCCGCCGATTCCGAGACGCAGTCGTGCGCAGTTGAGCCGGGCGGTCCACCTTCATAACCCGAACGAGGTAATCGGCAGGGCAGCGGAATCCCTTGAACGTGCCGCTTGAACGCCTTGGCCCTACGTAAGGAACGCGAGGTACGCGCCCAGCAGCGCATCGCCCCAAAACAGCGCGACGACCGAGCCGAGCGCGAGGAACGGGCCGAACGGAATCCCCATCTTCCGCGCCTTGGACCCGTGGCGGGCGAGCAAGAAGACGGCCGGCACGACCGCCGACACCATGCCGAGCATCAGGGCAACCGCCACGGCCTTCCCGAGCGCGGCGCCCATGAGCAGGGCGAGCTTGACGTCCCCCATGCCCATGCCCGCCGGGTACGCCAGCGCCGCGAGGAACAGGAAGCCCGCGGCGCCGAGGGCGCCGAGTGCCCACTCAGGACCGGGCTGTAGGAGGGTCTGGGCGACGAGGACGGCCACGAAGGCAGGAATGACGATCCGGTTCGGGATGATCCGGTGGATCAGATCGATCGCCGAGACCGCAACGAGCACGGCACAGAAGAACGCCGCAACGAGCATCTCGCCGCTCACGCCAAAGGCGAGGACGCACGCCGCGACGAGGGCGGCCGTCGTCAGCTCGACAGCCGGGTAGAGCGGGCTGATCCGCACGCCACAGTGCCGGCAGCGGCCGCGGAGGAGCAGCCACGAGAGCACCGGGACGCTGTCGCGCGCCGCGACCCGCGATCCGCACGACATGCATGTCGACGGGGGCTTGACGATCGACCGCCTCTGCGGGACGCGGGCGGCGACGACGTTCAGGAAGCCGCCGAGCGCGAGACCCGGCGCGAGCGAGACGAGAGCGAACTCCATGCCTCCTTCTGATCGGCACCGTCCCCCGAAAGGTCAAGTCGCCGAGGAGCGCCCCGTCGACGAGCTCGCGGAGCACGGTGGAGCGCGTAGGAACGGATTTCCGACTGTGTGTGGCGATCGTGCCGCGAGCCCGTTTCGGGTCCGAGCTCGAGTGGTTCGGCCTACGAGGTCGGTCAAAGGCGGCCGGACCTGCCGCTCGGCGGGGGCAGCCCCCGCCGACGCTAGCCGATCCACTCGCGCGCCGCGAAGGCGAACTCCTGTCTGGGGACGTCGAAGCGCGCAAGCCTGTCGACGATGCGCAGCGCCATTCCTGAAGCGCCGCCGATCTGCGCGGGCTCATGGGCGTCCGCGCGAAGCAACGCCTCGATCCCCCGCCAGGCGAGCGGCGCGCGCAAGAGGGCGAACGTCGTACGCGGAAAGCGCTCGAGAACCATCTTCGCGCGCCAGGACGCCGCCGCCTGGACCGCCAGGCGCCGGCGCAGCTCCGCGGTGTACAGCGAGAAGTCGGAGGCCCGGCCGGCGAGGATGTCGAGCGCGTTCGCCGCAGCGAGCTCCGCGCTCAGAAGGGCCTCGTAGATCCCGTCGCCCGACACCGGGTCGACGAGCCCGGCCGCGTCGCCGACGACGGCTGTCCGGCCGCGGGCAGGGACGGCGCCCGGACGCCGGAGCGGCAGGTGGTGGCCGCGCACGTTGGTCAGCGTCTCCGGCGGGATCCCGTGCGCCCGGCACAGGCGTTCGAGGTGCGCTCGAAGGGTCGGCGCCTCCTCACGCCAGCCCCCCACCCCGACGTTCACGTGGTCGGCCTTCGGGAAGACCCAGCCGAAGCCGCCCGGGACGATGCAGAACTCGACGGCGACGCGGCCGGCGAATGGCGCCGGGTCCACCGCGGCGTTGCCCTCGAGCGCGACGGTGCGCAGGTGACTGTCGAGCCCGGCCTTCCGCCAGGTCGTCCCGTTCGCGCCGTCGGCCCCGATCACCACTCGCGCCTCGACCCCGTCGCCCGTGGTGCCGTCGCGGAACTCGGCTCCGGCCTCGCGCGCCTGGTCGACGAGGAACGCGTCGAGCCGCCGGCGCTGCGTCATCCGGATCAGCGGCTGCCGGGTCCGGCGCGTGAACCGCCGCCCGTAACGCAGGCGGAGGACGAAATCGCTCACCTCGTCCTCGACGACCGGGTCGATCGAGAACGGGAGCAGTCGCCCCGCGCGCACGGTGATCCCGCCGCCGCACGGCTTGTCGCGCGGGAACCGCGCCTTGTCGACGAGCAGGACGCGGGCGCCGCCCCGCGCGAGGTGGAACGCGGTCAGCGACCCGGCAGGGCCGGCTCCGACGACGAGGGCGTCGAAGCGCTCCATCGCTACTATCTTCCTTCGCCTGGGGGTGTTCCCGAGTGGCCAAAGGGGACGGGCTGTAAACCCGTTGGCTCTGCCTTCGGAGGTTCGAATCCTCCCGCCCCCACTTCGCGCAGCCGGTAGATCCAGACGATCGGCAGCAAGACGAGGGCAGCGGCTCCGAATGCGAGTGCCGCGACGCCGAGCCACTCGAGCACCGCACCGCCGAGCAGGGCCAGCGCGGCGCCGAGCAGCGCCGCGACGAGGTCGTTGAAGCCGAGCAGCTTGCCGCGCTCCGCCGGGCTCGAACGGTCGGCGAGCTGAGCCGTCGCCGCCACGAACGAGACGTTCCAGCCCAGCCCGAGGCCGAAGAGCAGGATCGCCGTCATGACGACGCCCTCGAACACCTGGATCCCGGCGCACGAGACCGCCATCACGACGAGGCCGGTGGCAAGCGCGCGCGTACGCCCGATCCTGTCGATCACCGGGCCGATCACCAGCACGAGCGCGTACATCCCGAGCACGTGGGCACCGATGATCGGAAAGATGAGGTGTTGCGCGTGGTGGCGGTGCTCGACGACGACGTAGCCCGTCAGGTTCATCACCGAGACCATCACGGCCATCGACGCGAAGCCGGCGAGCAGCGCGGGGATCACGCCCGGCCGCAGGATGATCTCCCGCAGCGGCGCCGCCGGCTGCGCAGGGCCGTCCTCCGCGGGCGCGATCAGCTCGCCGATCCGCTTCGGATCCGGCCGCACGTTGAGCGCGAGCACGAGAGCGACGAGGCACAGGACGCCCGCGCCGAGCCAGGGGATCGTGAGGACGCTCGCATCGAGCTCCTCCTTGCCCGAGAAGATCGGGCTGAAGACCGCCGGCCCGAGGATTGCGCCGACGACGGCGCCGCTCAGGACGTAGGCGATCCCCCGGGCGCGCCGCGCCGGCGGGTACATGTCGCCGGCCGCGGTGCGGATCAGGAGCGAGACGCCGCCCGACGAGCCGATCAGCGCGAAGCCGGTGATCACCGGGACCGCCTGCTCGGTCGCGGTCCCGAGCGCCGTGAGCGCGCAGCCGGCTGCGCCGCCGACGAACCCGGCCGCGATGATCGGGACGCGCCCGAACCGGTCCATCGCCCAGCCGGCCGGGAACGCGGCGAGTGCGGAAGCGGTGAGGAAGATCGCCGGCCCGAGGCCGAGCAGCGAGTCGAAGCCGGTCACGAGGACGAACGTCAGCGACGAGACGGCCGCGACGAGCTGCAGCACGGCCGAGTTGACCGCCATGATCGCCCCGAGCAGCACGGTGTTCCGGCGGATCGGGAGCTCGGCGGTGACTGCGGCCACGCCCACGATTGAACCACGCCGATGAGTTTTCGCCGCTCGGGCGTCATAGACATCGATGGCACGAACCGAGGTCGAAGGGGGTGGGGTCGTCGCCGCAGCGCGACGCGGTGACGAGTCCGCGTTCTCGTCGCTCGTGGAGCGGTACCGCCCAGAGCTCCAGTTGCACTGCTACCGGATGCTCGGCTCGCTCGAGGATTCGGAGGACGTCGTCCAGGAGACCTTCCTGCGCGCCTGGCGAAACCGGCAGACGTTCGAGGGCCGCTCGTCGTTCCGCACCTGGCTCTATCGGATCGCCACGAACGCGTGCCTCGACGCGCTCCAGCGACGCCCCCGCGTCCCGAGCCGGCGGGAGGGTGCTCAGCCGCTCGCCGAGGTTCCGTGGCTCCAGCCGTACCCCGACCGCCTTCTCGAGGAGATCCCCGCGGGCGACGACGAGCCGCACGTGGAGGTCGTCGCGAAGGAGACGATCGAGTTGGCGTTCATCGCAGCGATCCAGCTCCTCCCGCCGCGGCAGCGGGCAGTGCTGATCGCACGCGACGTGCTCGGCTGGTCGGCCGCCGAGAGCACGACGCTGCTCGGCTCGAGCGTCGCCTCGGTGAACAGCGCGCTGCAGCGCGCGCGGGCGACGATGAAGCAGCATCTCCCGCGGCGCCGCGTCGACTGGTCGCCCGACGAGCCGAGCCCGGAGGAGCGCGCCCTGCTCGAGCGCTACATCGAGGCGACCGACAAGGGCGACCCGGCCGCCATCGTCAAGCTGCTTCGGGAGGACGCGTTCTGCGCGATGCCGCCGAGCCCCCAGTGGTGGATCGGCCGCGACAGCATCGTGGAGGCGTGGGTCAAGGGCGGCTTCGGGGACGACTCGTGGGGCCACCTCCGCTGCCTCATCACCGGCGGCGCGAACAGGCAGCCGGCCGTCGCCTGCTACGTCAAGCGTGCCGGCGACACGGAGTACCGCCCGCTCGCCCTCGACGTCCTCCGGATCGAGGGCGACGCCGTCGCGGAGATCACGGCGTTCCCGCTCGAGCCGCTCCTCGACGCGCTCGGCCTTCCGCGCACCGTCTAGGTGGACCCTCCGCCCGGCTTCCGGTTCCGGGCGATCACGGTCGAGGCCGGCATCGAGCGGATCTACAACGCGCGGGAGTGGCGCGACGCGCTCGTCGTCGTCGCGAGCGGCGTCCTCGAGCTCGAGTCCCTCGACGGCGACTCGTACCGGTTCGGCCGCGGATGCGTCCTCTGCCTGGCCGGCCTCCGGCTGCGCGCGCTCCGCACGCGCGGCCCTGAGCCCGCCGTGCTTTTCGCAGTGTCACGTACCGATGAGTTCTTGATCTGCGGCGGGTCACAAAGAACAGAAGTCCTGGGGAAGGAGGAGCCGATGACGCAGCACGCGGTCGTGACGCGAGAAGAGTGGCTGGACGCCCGCAAGGAGCTCCTCGAGGAGGAGCAGAAACACGCGGAACGGAGCGAGGCGCTTGCGCAGAGCCGCCGCAAGCTGCCGTGGGTCCGCGTCGACAAGGACTACAGATTCGATACGGACGACGGCGAGAAGGCGCTGCCCGAGCTTTTCGACGGGCGGTCCCAGCTTCTCATCTACCACCTGATGTTCGGCCCCGACTACACGGGCGCTTGTCCCGGTTGCACGAACCTGGCCGACCACCTGAGCGGCGGCGTCGTGCACATGAACCACCGGGACGTCACGCTCCTGTGCGTCTCTCGCGCGCCGCTCGAGAAGCTGGAGGCGTACAAGCGGCGGATGGGCTGGACCTTTCCGTGGGTCTCGTCGTACGGGAGCGACTTCAACTACGACTTCGGCTTCGCGTTCACCGAGGAGCAGATGGAAGCCGACGAGTTCCGGACGCTGATCGAGGAGCCGCCGGACTGGCTCGAGCGTTGGGCGGAGCAGGTCGGCACCGACCTCCCGACCGGCCTCAGGGAGGGACCGGGCTGGAACGTCTTCGCCCGAGAGGACGGAGCCGTCTACCACACGTATACGCGCATGGCGCCGGACCGCGATCTGGTCGTTCCCTACTATCACCAGCTGCTCGACCAGACCCCAAAGGGACGGCAGGACGAGTTCGTGGCGTACCGTGGCGACGAGTACCCCGAATCGTGAGCGCGCTCGCCCGACACCGCACGACCGCGCTCCTGCTCGCCGCGGCCGCAGTCGGCTGGGTGGTGACCTACGAGCGGATGCAGGGCATGGACGAAGGCCCGGGCACCGACCTGGGCGGGCTCGGCTGGTACCTCGGTGTCTGGGTGACGATGATGGCGGCGATGATGCTGCCCTCGGCCGTGCCCGCCGCGCGGCGCGTCGCCCGGCTCGCGCCCACGGTCCGGTTCGCCGCCGGCTACCTCGCCGTCTGGACGGCCTTCGGGCTCGCCGCGTACGGCCTGGTCCAGCTCGCGACCTCCTTCGACGCAGACTGGCTCGCGTGGAAGGACGCCGGGCCGTACGTCGCCGGCGGCCTCCTCGTCGCCGCGGGCATCTACGAGCTCACGCCGCTGAAGCAGCGCAGCCTCCGCCGGTGCCGCGCGCCCGGTGGCGAGGGCGGCGCCTTCCGGAGCGGCGTCGGGCACGGCGTCGACTGCGTCGGCTCGTCCGCGGGCCTCATGGTCGCCCTCTTCGCGCTGGGGGTGATGAGCCTCTTCTGGATGGCGCTCGTGGCCGCCGCGATCTTCGCCGAGAAGGTCCTGCCGGGCAGCGTCCGGCTCTCGCGCGGTGTGGCCCTCGCACTCGTGGCGCTCGGGATCTGGGTCGCGGCCGCGCCGGGAAGCGTTCCGGCACTGACCGAGCCGGGCGAGATGCCGACCATGGAGATGGAGTCATGAGGGTCGGAACGCGAGAAGAGTGGCTGGCCGCCCGAACGGCGCTCCTGGCGGAGGAGAAGGAGCTGACGCGTCGCAGCGACGAGCTCGCGCGGAAGCGGCAACAGCTGCCGTGGGTGCCTGTCGGGAAGGAGTACCGCTTCGAGACGGACGAGGGGACGAAGACGCTGGCAGAGCTCTTCGCGGGGCGCTCGCAGCTGCTCGTCTACCACTTCATGTTCGGCCCCGAGTACACGGCGGGCTGCCCGACGTGCTCGGCGATCGCGGACTCCTTCGACGGGTTCGTCGTCCACCTTGCGCATCACAACGTCACGATGCTGTGCGTCTCGAGCGCGCCGCTCGAGAAGCTCCAGGCCTACAAGCGCCGCATGGGCTGGCGGTTCCCCTGGGTCTCGTCGCACGACAGCGACTTCAACGCCGACTTCGCCGTCTCGTTCACCGAGCAGCAGCAACGCCACGGCGCCGAGTACAACTTCCGCGCGTTTCCGACGATGGAGCCGCTCTTCGAAGCCGAGACCGGCCCGATCGCCGAGCAGGCGGCCGCGACCGGGACCGACCCCGCGGGCTACATGCGTCAGGCGCCGGGGATGAGCGCGTTCGCGCTCCTGGACGGGGTCGTCCACCACACCTACTCGGCGTACGCACGCGGCCTGGACGTCCTGATGGGCTTCTACCAGTGGCTCGACCGCGCACCGTTGGGACGGAACGAAGGCGATCCGCCCGAGCTCTGGCTGCGCCGGCACGACGAGTACCCGGACTGATGGAGGTGCGGATGGAGCTTCCGCCCGTCGTCTCGGAGAGCGAATGGCAAGCGGCACTCGATGCGGTGCGCGTGAAGGAGAAGGAGTTGACCCGCGCGCACGATGCGCTCGCCGCCGAGCGGCGACGGCTGCCGCGGGTGCGGATCGACAAGGACTACGACTTCGACGGCCCCGAGGGGAAGGCACGCCTCGTCGACGTCTTCGAAGGCCGTCGCCAGCTCGTCCTGTACCACTTCATGTTCGGGCCGCACCAGGAGGTCGGCTGCGACGGCTGCTCGATGTTCGCCGACCAGGTCTGCCACCTCGCCCACCTGCACGCCCGCGGCACGTCCTTCGCGTTCGTGTCGCGCGCGCCGCTCGAGAAGATCGAGGCGTACCGCGAGCGGATGGGCTGGAACATCCCGTGGTACTCGTCCTTCGGAAGCGACTTCAACGTCGACCTCGGGCGGGGACTCGAGACACCCGACCCGTCGCTCTACCAGGACGGCGAGTCGTTCGGCCTCAGCGTCTTCTTCCGCGAGGGCGACGAGGTGTATCGCACGTACTTCACGTCCGGACGCGGTCTGGAGGCGCTGGGCCCGGTCTGGACGTTCTTGGATCTCACCCCGCTCGGCCGGCAGGAGACGTGGGAGGACTCGCCGTCCGGCTACCCGCAGGGCCCGCCGTACGACTGGTGGCGGAGGCACGACGAGTACGAGGACGGCGAGACATAGTGCCGATGTTCCATGTTGTGCTCCGGCAATCGGGACCGGAGTGGGAACCGGCGAAGCCCATGGAGGATCAGTCGGACTGGCCTGCGCACGCGGCGTTCATGAACGGGCTCGTCGACGATGGATTCCTCGTCCTCGGCGGCCCGGTGACGGACGACGGGCGCGTCGTGCACGCCGTCGAGGCGGAGTCCGAGGAGGCGGTCCGGGCGAGGTTCGCCGCGGACCCGTGGAGCGAATCCCACCTCGTCGTCGACACGATCGAGCCGTGGACGATCCGCCTCGACTCCCGCGGGTAGACGCGCCTGCGCTCTGGGCGTCGGTCCGGGGAGCGGGCTCGCCGACCGTCGTCTTCGAAGCGGGCGGCGGCGAGGGCTCGTCCGTCTGGGCCGATCTCGAGCCGCAGGTGCGCCGCTCAAACGGCGTGCGAACGATGGTCTACGACCGCGCCGGCCTCGGCCGGAGCGCCCCGGCACCGCCCCCGTACCGCATCGACGACGAGGCCCGGGCGTTGCGCCGCGAGCTCGACCGCCACGGCATCGGCGCGCCGATCGTCCTCGTCGCCCACTCCTATGGCGCCTTCGTCGCCACGATCGTCGCCGCCGAGGATCCGCGGATTGCGGGCGCGGTCCTCGTCGATGCCAACCTCGCGAGCTTCTTCGACGACGCGCAGATCGCGCGGCTCGACGCGACCTACCGGCCGCAGTTCGCGGCCCTTCAAGAGGAGGCACCCGACCTGGCTCGGGTGATGATCCCTGTGATCGAGGCCTATCCCGCGACCGTCGAACGGCTCCGCCGGGTCGACCTCCCCGCCGCGATGCCGGTCATCGACATCGTCGCCGAGCGCACGTGGGTCGAGACGCCGGAGGAGATCAGTGCCATCCGCCAGGCCCATCGCGACTTCGTCGCCGCCTCACTTCGACGGCGAGCGGTCTTTGCAGAGGGCAGCGGCCACCACGTGATGCGCGACCGGCCCGATGTGGTGCTCGCCGCGATCGCCGAGGTCGTCGCGGACGTGCGGAACGATCAGTAGCCGCCCGCAACGACCTTGCGGGTTCGACCGGGCGCGCTCGGTCGAGAAGTGCACGACGATCGAGTCCGGTCGAACCGAGGAGGAATCGTGCGTACGGGTCTTGTCTTCGTCACCGCTCTCGCCCTGCTGGGAGGCGCAGCCGCATGGGCCGTCTTCGGCTCCGATGGAGGCGGGTCCTCGCCTGCATACGTGTCGGAGCACCCGGTCGACGTGCCGGCCACGGCACGGACCGTGCTCGTCTCCGGGACCATGCCGGCGCCGTCCGAGAGCCCGGATCAGCTTTCGGCGAAGCTCGAGCGCGGCACCATGCCCTCGGGCCCGATGACCGGCGAGGTGATGACCGACACGGACTGCACGCCCGACGCGCAGATGATCTCCCGCTGCCGTAACGAGATCAGGCTCCCCGACGGGACCACGATCGTCCTCCGCCATCCGCACGACATGCGGACGATCCCGTGCCTCGCTCCCGGCGAGCGCGTGAGCCTCGTGCCGGCCTAGACCCACCAGGCCCCAACCGGGGCATGCCCGTGATGCTTAGCTACGGCGGAGAAGGGGGGCAGCGTGGCGTCGATCATCTCCGTGCACTCGTTCCGCGGCGGCACCGGGAAGTCGAATATGACGGCGAACCTCGCGGCCGTGATCGCGGCAGGCGACCGGCGGGTGGGCGTCATCGACACCGACATCCAGTCGCCCGGGCTCCATGTGCTCTTCGGCCTGTCGGGTGAGCAGATCACCTGGGCGCTCAACGACTACCTCTGGGACGGGGGCGAGATCGCGAGCGTCGCCCAGGCCGTCGGCCTGGCCAGCCACGGAGCGACGCAACGGGGTCGGATCTTCCTGATTCCGTCGAGCACGAGGCCCGGCGAGATCACGCGCGCCCTGCGGGAGGGCTACGACCCCCAGCGGCTGACCGACGGCCTGCGCCGCCTGATCGGCGACCTCAGCCTCGACTTCCTGATCATCGACACCCACCCAGGCCTCCACGAGGAGACCTTGCTGTCCCTCGCGATCTCCGACACCGTGTTGATCGTGATGCGCCCCGATCACCAGGACTACGAGGGGACCGGGATCACGGTGCGCGTCGCCCGCCGACTCCAGGTTCCGCGGATGCTGCTCGCCGTCAACAAGACCCCGGCGGTGCTCGACCACGGGGCGGTCAAGGCGCAGGTCGAGGAGGCGTACGGATGCGACGTCGTCGCCGTGCTGCCGCACTCGGAGGAGATGATGAACCTCGCGAGCGCCGGCGTCTTCGTGCTCGAGTTCCCCGATCACCCGCTGAGCGGTCTCTTCAGGACGGTCGCGACCAGGATCACGGCCCAGTAGCCGTCACGTCCGGTCGGCTGATGACGGACTTCATCTCCGGCGACGAGCTCCTTGCGGGGCTCCCCGCCCGTCGCGCGAACATGCTCGTCTTCGCGATCCGGAACCGCACCGCGCAGCTCATGGCCCGCTCGCGCCAGGCGACCGCGCTGATACTGACTCGCGAGAGCGCGGAGGCTCGGGAGCACGCGTTCCTCGCGGCGCTCTCCGAGGCGCGCGACGCCTCTGCAGGACCGACCGTGCAGGACCTGGAGCGCTACGCACCGGGATGGCGGGAGCTCGTGCCCGCGGATCCCTCGATCCGCGCTGCGGCGCTCCGCCTCCTCGGGGAGCGGTTCCTCCTCCCTGCCGCGCGCGTGCCCGCCTTGCGAGAAGCGCTCGGCGCCGACGATCCGGCCGTTCGGGCCGCGTATCGCCGGCTCTACGACATCGACCTGAAAGCCGTGTACGCCGTTCGTGTCCCGCTGCGCGAGCGCATGCGCTGGCAGCGGGCCCGGATCGCGTCCTGGCTCGAGGATCTGCCGCCGTTCTGGACCGCGTTCGCGCTCACCCTCACGGGTACCGTCGGAACGACGACGCTCGCAGTCCCGATCGCGACGGCCGCCGTCGGCCCAGCGGCCGGCGTGGCAACCCTCGTCGCCCTCGCGCTGGTCACGACGCTGACGCTCGTCGGTATGAGCGAGGCGGTGACGCGCAACGGGCCGATGCACTATGGCGGCTCCTACCTCGGGCGACTCGTCGCCGATTTTCTCGGCAGCTCGGCGGCGTCGATCTTCACGCTCATGGCGCTGGCCGCGATCGTCTTCGCGTTGCTGGTCCGCTTTCTCGGCTTCGCCGCGACCCTCGGCGCCGGCACGGCGGTGCCCGCCGCGGCGTGGGCCGCCCTCCTCTTCGTCGTGAATCTCTATTACCTCCGCCGCGGCACCTTCGAGTCGACGCTCGCTGCGACGCTCGCCATCGGCGCGGTCAACGTCGCGGTGATCCTGGGGCTCTCGCTGCTGACGCTTCCGCATGTCCGAGCCGAACGACTCTCGTACGCCCACCTGCCGAGGACGGCCGACGGAACGCCCGACGCAGCGGCGCTGGGTCTGCTCTTCGGCGTTGCGCTCGGCGTGTACGCGCGCCATATCTCCGTCGGCGGCGCCGCGAAGGTCGTCCTGCCGCGGGATCCGAGCGGCCGATCGCTCGTCCGAGGCGGCATCGCCGGGCTGGGCGCGGCCGCCGTCCTGTCGTGCTTGTGGGTCGCTGCCGTCAACGGGACCGTTGCGCCCGAAGCGCTCGTCGGCCACCGTGGCACCGGCCTCGCACCGCTCGCCGACGTGAGCGGGCCGGCCGTGCATCTGCTCGGCGGCCTCTTCGCCGTCCTCGCGATGGGGCTGGGCTCCATCGCGATGTCGCTCGCGCTCTTCTACCACGTCCACGAATGGCTGCCGCCGGAGGCCACCGAACGCGTGCGATTCGTGTCCGGAGTCCTTCCGGTGGTCGCGCTCTTCGCGCTGGCCGAGTGGCTGCTCGTCACCGATCGAGCGTCGTTCACGGGCGCGATCGGGTTCGTCAACTCCGTAACCGGTCCCGCCCTCAGCGGAGTGTTTCCGATCCTTCTGCTGGCGGCGAGCCGGCGGAAAGGCGACTACGTGCCGGGTCGGGTTTGGGGTCTTCTGAACCACCCCGTCGTGTCCGGTGCGTTGTACGCGCTGTTCACGGCCATGATGTTCGCCTACGCGATCGTGCTCTGGGACGATCCGGTGCCGCGCCTCGTCGCGGGAGCGGCAGGCCTCGTCCTTCTCGGCATGACCGCTCGCTCGATCGCCGCAGGCGCGTTCCGGCCGCAGCTCGTCGTGGAGCTCCGAACCGACGACCGGGGAGAGCGGGCCATCGTCAACGTCACGGACGGGGGACGACGCGTGGACGCGGAGGTCGAGGTCGTGTGTGCGACAGAACGGCGCCGCTTCCGGACGGGCTCGGTGAGTGCTCTCGAGCTCCAGGCCGTTCGCTCGCTGTCGTTGCCGCTTCGACCCTCCCGCGCGGCGTCGCTGAAGGTCTGGCTACACCGGGTGGCTGCGGACGGCCGATCTCGGCCGCTCGCGGGGGAGCTCCGTGTCGACGTCGGCTCGGAAACCGAGCAGCGTCGGGCGAGTGGCACGCTCGTCGTACCCATTCCTGCCGGCCGTCGGCCCCACGCGATCACCATCTCCGGCTTCGAGCTCGACTGAGCCTGACGGAGCTCTCGCTCCGTCGAGTCAGCCGCTCCCGCCGAGCCGAAGCTCGGCGGCTCGCCGCTCGAGGTCACGGAAGTAGTCCGTCTCCGTGATCTCGGCGGCCTTGCCGGCCGCACGCGCCTCGTCGATCTCGATGCGAAGCTGCTGGACCTCGGCGCGGGCCTCGCGGAGCGCACGCTCGGCCGCCTGCCGCTGCTCGATCAGCCAGCTGACCAGGACGCCCGTGACGACGACGGTCGCGACGATCATCAGCCAGCGGGAGAGCGTCGCCTCGCCGTAGTCCGCGGACGCGTACGCGACCAGGCCCCAGACGAGCGCGATCAGTCCGTTGTACGCCACCGCCTCTCGTCGACCGAAGAAGAGGAACGCGAACATGCCGGCCCAGACGAAGAGCGTCGCGATCCCCAGCGACAGCGCCCCGGCCGAGAACGCAGCCGTCCCGATCAGAGCGATTCCGGCCAGCGTGTTCGCCCGATGCATCCACGGGGTGATCCGGCCCGCGAGCAGATAGAGGACCGGGCCGTAGAGAACCGCCAGTAGCGAGGGGATCAGGACGCCGACCCCGTGCCGCGGGAACCCCGGCTCCCCGGGCAGGACGAGAACGAGCAGGCCGATCAGCCCGCCCGCAGTCCACATGACCGCGGCCATCTGCGCCGCCCGCCGAAGCTGCCAGGCGGGATCCGACACGGCGGCGTCGGCACGTTCGGTGCGCAACGCCCAAACAGTCGCGAGACGTCTGACCAGGCCGACGGGACGCATCAGGTCACCACAACCGAGTCTACGCCGCCGGGTGAGAATGGTCGGTGCGGCATCCCGTCGAGCACTGCGCGCGCCGCGGTTCCCGTTCACGCGGACCCGCCGCTAACCTAGGAAGTGCGCCCTCTTAGCTCAGTTGGTAGAGCACCTCCATGGTAAGGAGGGGGTCGACGGTTCGAGTCCGTCAGAGGGCTTCGGCACAAAGCCCTGCAAATGGGTATATATTGTTGCCTGCGATGGCGAGATTTCGACACTTCGCGGGTACGAGACGGGTACATTTTGGGACT
>DASSUI010000019.1:0-16945 GCA_035707105.1 Gaiellaceae bacterium
GGAGCAGGACGGCATGCACCTCGGCGCCCGCGGCTTCGTCCACGCCGAGCTGATCGAGCCCGAGACGGGCGACGCGATCGAGATGGCCGACGGCGCGGCCGGCGAGCTCGTCCTGACGCATCTCCGCCACCGCGCGGCGCCACTGCTTCGCTTCCGCACCCGCGACCACGTCGTCGTCCGTACCAGCCCGTGTCCGTGCGGCCGGACCGGCCCGCGCATCCGCTGCGTCGGCCGGACGGACGACATGCTGATCGTGCGCGGCGTCAACGTCTTCCCCTCGGCCGTCCGCGAGGTCGTGGCGGCATTCGCGCCCCGGGTGAGCGGGCACGTGGTCGTTCGCCCGGAGGCGGAGGGCGTGAAGCAGCAGCCACCCCTGCCGGTCAGGGTGGAGCTCGCGCCCGACGCCGATGGCGACGACGCGCTCGCCGAGGCGATCCGCGAGCGGATCCGAGAGGCGCTGGTCGTCCAGACCCGGGTCGAGCTCGTCCCCTGGGGCGGACTCCGGCGGAGCGAGTACAAGTCGACGCTCGTCGAGCGGTGATGCTGACCACCACCGTCGTCGGCAGCTATCCGCAGCCGGACTGGCTCATCGACCGGCAGCGGCTCGGCGACCGGCTGCCACCGCGCGTACGGGCCAGAGAGCTCTGGCGGGTCGCCGAGCCGTTCCTGGAGGAGGCCCAGGACGACGCCACGCGGCTGGCCGTCCAGGACATGGAGCGGGCGGGCGTCGAGGTCGTCACCGACGGCGAGATGCGCCGGGAGAGCTACTCGAACCGCTTCGCGACCGCGCTCGACGGCATCGACCTGGACGAGCCCGGCGTGGCGCTCGACCGCACCGGTCACGAGAACCCGGTGCCGCGGGTCGTCGGGCCGATCCGGCGCGCCCGCCCCGTCGAGGTCCGCGACGTCCAGTTCCTCCGCTCGATTACCGACCGGCGGATCAAGATCACCGTCCCCGGCCCGTTCACGATGGCGCAGCAGGCCCAGAACGACCACTACGCGGACGGGCGAAGCCTCGCCCTCGCCTACGCCGAGGCCGTGAACGAGGAGCTCCGCGACCTGAAGGCGGCCGGCGCCGACGTCGTGCAGATCGACGAGCCGTACCTCCAGGCGCGGCCCGAGGCCGCGCGCGAGTACGCGCTCGAGGCGATCGCCCGGGCGCTCGAGGGGATCGAGGGCGAGACCGTCCTCCACACCTGCTTCGGCTACGCGCACATCGTCCACGACCGGCTCGCCGGCTACCCGTTCCTCCGCGAGCTCGACGAGTGCGCGGCGACGCACATCTCGATCGAGGCGGCGCAGCCCGGGCTCGATCCGGAGGTGCTGCGTGACCTCCCGAGCAAGACGATCGTCCTCGGCGTGCTCGACCTCGGCTCGAACGAAGCGGAGACGCCGGAGGTCGTCGCGAACCGAATCCGGAGCGCGCTCCGGGTCGTAGAGCCGGAGAGATTGGTCGTCGCCCCCGACTGCGGGATGAAGTACCTCTCGCGCGAGCTGGCCTTCCGCAAGCTCTCGGCGATGGTTGCCGGGGCACAGCTGGTGCGAGAAGATCTCGCCTGACCGCGTAGCTCGAGAGAAAGGTTCGGTCATGTCCCTGAAGCTGAACATGCTCCCGCCCAGCGTGAACAACATGTCGGTCCGCGTCTTCGTGCGCGCCGCCGGACTGCCGTACGAGGAGGAGAACGTCTGGGGCCAGACCCAGGGAGAGGAGTACCTGGCGAAGTACCCGGCCGGCCTGACCCCGACCATCGAGTCCGACGAGCTGCCGCAGGGCGTCCTCGGCGAGAGCTGTGCGGTGATGATGTACCTCGCGAGCCGGGAGGGCCTGGACGACCTCTACCCGACCGACCTCAAGCGCCGCGCGATGGTCGACGGCGCGAACTTCTACACGATGAGCATCCTCTACCCGCTCGTTGCGCGCGCGACGTATCCGCGCCTGAGCTTCCCCGGCTATCCCGGCGAGGTCGCGGCGACCGAGGCGCCCGACGAGGACAAGGAAGCCGCGCGCAAGGCGGCCGAGGACGCGATCCCGCGCGTGCTCGACACGTACCGGCAGTTCTACGGGACGGACGGCGGCTTCATCGGCGGCGGTGACAGCCCGTCGATCGCGGACATCCGGCTCGTCTGCACGCTCGAGTTCCTCGCCGTCATGGACACGGAGCTCCCGGATTGGACGAAGGACTACATGCGGCGCGTGGAGGCGGCGCTCGGCGACGCGTACAGCGAACCGGCCGCGGACGTGCGCGGCTACGTCGCGCAGGCTATGGGCGAGCCGGTGGCCGGCTAGCGCGCGCCGACCGGGTGGCTCGTGTAGTCGTCGAGCCGAACGAGCATCGCAACCAGCATCGCCGGGATCATGGCGGTGCACGCGATCGGGCAAATGGATCCGGCCGCCACGGCGTCGACGCGATAGCAGGCGATCAGCCCGACCACCGGGACGAACATCGCGGCCGACATCTCCGCGCTGTTTCGCCACGCGTGGCCCCGGTGGCGCATCCAGGCGACCATCGGGACGCTCATCGCGAACGCCATCCCCAGCGCGAACGGCTCCGGGCGCTCGAGGCGCTGTGCCTCGAGCGTGGTGCCGGCGGCGGCCAGGATGCTGCCGACTGCGAGGCCGTAGAGGAACATGCCGAGCATCATCGCCACGGTCATCTCGAGCAGGTGGCGCCCGACCCGCAGGGCCTGCGCGACGTGGGTACCGGGGGCGGCGAGGGCGGTGGTCATCGAGTCACCTCCTGTGCGGAATGTGACGATGTTCGCGGCCGCCTCCCGCGGGCACATCCGCGAGATGCCGGATCGGGCTGCGTCGAACTACTGAGGGTCTAGACGACGCGCCCGCCGGGCGGGTCGAGCGGCAGGCCGAGGCGAACCCACGCCTTCAGCCCGCCCTCGAGGTTTTCGGCCTCGTAGCCCGCGTCGCGGAGCGCGCGGGTGACCACCCCGCTCCGGTTGCCCGTTCGGCAGACGGCGACGATCGTCGTTCGCGCGGGGAGCTCGTCCCGGCGCCGGGCGAGCTCGCGCATCGGGATGTGGAGCGAGCCGGGCAGATGGCCGGCGTCCCACTCGCGCGGTTCCCGGACGTCGACCGCGACTGCCTCGCCGCGCTCCAGGAGGCGTGCTGCCTCGTCGCAGTCCACTAGGCGGCCGCGCGCTCGACGACCGAGGCCAGGCGACGGCGGACGTCGGCGGCGATCGGCTCGAGCGCCTCGTTGGGGACGATGGACAGCATCCGCTCGGCGTCGACGGCCGAGACGATCGTCTCGCCCGCGAGCTCGTAGACGACGACGTTGCACGGGAGGAGAGCGCCGAGGTCGGGCTCCGCGTCGAGCGCCTGGTGCGCGAGGGGCGGGTTGCAGGCGCCGAGGATGAGGTACGGCTCCCGGTCGACGCCCAGCTTCTCCTGCAGCGTCGCCCGGACGTCGATCTCGCAGAGGACGCCGAAACCCTCCTCCTTGAGCTCGGCTCGCACGCGCTCGACGGCGTCGGCGAACGGGCGGTCGGTGGTGGCGGTGAGCGTGTAGTCGGTCGTGACCATGGGTTCCTCCTAGGAGTGGCCGAAGCGGACGTCCGGCAACACCCGGTCGAGCCAGCGTGGCTGCGCCCAGGCGTACCGGCCGAACACCCGCAGCAGGGTGGGGACGAGGACGAGGCGAACGAGCATCGCGTCCAGCAGGACCGCGATGCCGAGGATGACGCCCATCTCCTTCGGGGGCAACGGCCCGGAGAGGGCGAACGTGAAGAACACCGCGATCATCACCGCGGCCGCCGCGAAGATCACGCGGCCAGAGTGGGCGAGACCGCCGACGACGGCCTCTCGCGGGTCGCCGGAGCGGTCGAAGTGCTCCTTCGCGGACGAGAGCAGGAAGACCGTGTAGTCCATCGCGATCGCGAAGACCATCGCGAAGAAGAACACCGGCGCCCAGGCGTTCATGTAGCCCTGGGACTCGAAGCCGAGCAGGCCGGTGCCGTGGCCGTCCTGGAAGATCAGGCGGCCGACGCCGAACGCCGCGCCCGTCGCGAGGAGGTTGGTGAGGACGCCCAGGGCCGCGATGAGCGGCGCCTGCAGCGCGACGAGCAGGAGCAGGAAGCCGAGCGCGAGCACGACGCCGACGACGAGCGGCGTCTTCGCGGCGAGGGCATCCTCCAGATCGTGGTTCTCGGCCGCGGCCCCGCCGACGAGCGCACCGGCCGGAAGGGCGGATCGCAGGCGCTCGATCGTCCGGCCGACCGCCGTGCTGGATGGATCGTCTGTCGGCGTCGCCTGCACGAGGACGAGGCCGTCCCTCCCCGGTTGCGGCGGCGCGACGCGCGCGATGCCCTCCACCCCCCGCGCCGCCGCCACGACTGAGGCGGCGTCGACGCGCGGCGCGACGATCTGCAGCGTGCCGGGGGCCCCAGGGCCGAATGCCCGCTGCATCTGCTCGTAGCCGACGCGGGAGCCGTCCTCCTTCGGGACGACCGCGATCGACGGCATGCCGGTCTTCAGGCCCAACACGGGCAGCGCGAGGAGCACCAGCGCGAGCGTCGCGGCCGGGCCGAAGACGTGGGGGTGGCGCCAGAGCCGCTCCCCCCAGCGGGCGAAGGCCGGCGACCTGTGCTCGCCCGAGTGCACCCATCGAAGCGCGAGCGCATCGACCCGGGGGCCGAGCTTCGCGAGGACCGCGGGCAGGAGCGTGAGCGTCGCGGCGAGCACGAAGGCGACGCTGAGCATGATCCCGAGCGCCATCGAGCGGAATGCCGGGCTGGGGACGAGCATGACGGCGGACAGTGAGACGAAGACCGTCACGCCGGAGAAGAGCACAGCCTTTCCTGCCGTGTCCATCGTGACCGCGACCGCGTCGCGGACGGGAAGCCGCGAGCCGAAGAACGCGCCGCGGAACCGGTGGACCACGAAGAGCGCGTAGTCCACGCCGAGGGCGAGCGCGAACATGAGCGCGAAGTTCATCGCCCAGATGGAGATGTCGAAGCCGTTGGTGAGGAGGGCGAGGAGCCCGGCCGAGGCGACCAGGCCGAGGATCGTCAGGAGCAACGGCAGCCCGGCGGCGACGAGCGAGCCGAACGCGACGACGAGGATGGCCAGGGTCACCGGCCACGAGACGAGCTCCGATTTCATCATCGCCGAGCGGTTCGCCTCGTTGAAGTCGCTCCACATGCCGGAGGCGCCGGTCAGGCTGACGGTCAGGTCGCCCGAGGCGGCGTCCTTCAGTGCGGGCTTGAGCTCATCCGCGGCGGCAACCATCGCCGTCGGGTTCCCACGCGCGCCGGCGACGACGACCGCCGTGTGGCCGTCCGGGGAGACCGTCGACCCGGGTCGCGGCGGCACGACCGTGGAGATCCGCTCGTCCGCGCGGAGGATGCGCTCGACCCGCGCGATCGTCGCGCGGAACGACGGCGAGTCGGCCGTGAGCGTGGGGGAGTGGAGGACGACCGCCGGCGCCGAGCTCGAGAGTCCGCCGAACGCCCGCTCCACGGCCGTCCGCGCCTCCACCGATTCCGAGCCGTTCGCCTGCCAGCCCGCGCCGGAAAGGGCGGTCTCGACCTGCGGCGCGAACGCGGCGAGCGCAAGGGCGACGACGCCCCAGACGGCCGCGACGAGCCGCAGGTGACCGGCGGCCCAGCGGCCGAGGCGGCCGACGGGGCCGACGACCGGGCTGCGGTCGGTCGGCGTGGTCGGGACAGGGAGTTCGAGAACGGCCACGCGGCGCTCCTTTCGGGACTTGCGGAGAGATCGAGCGATAATGTACTATACAAGCACTTGGTTGTAGAGGAGACTAGCTGACGTGCTTCCGCATCCCATCCCCGAAGATCTCGCCGAGCTGATCGCCGGGCGTTTCCGCGCGATCGGCGAGCCGACCCGCGTCCGGCTGCTCGACCGCCTGCGCGACGGCGAGGCGAGCGTGAACGAGCTCGCCGACCAGCTCGGCGCCACGCAGCAGAACGTCTCCAAGCACCTGGCCGTCCTGGCCGGAATGGGCATCGTCGCCCGCCGGAAGGACGGCAACCGCGTGTACTACCGCATCGTCGACGAGGGCGTCCTCGGCCTGTGCGAGCAGGTCTGCGGCTCGGTCCAGGCCCAGCTCGCGTCGCTGACCGCGCTCGTCGACGGATCCAGGATCTGAAGAGGAGGAACATCCGAATGAACGTCACCACCGACACCTTCGAGCGCGACGTCATCGAGCGCTCGCGTGAGGTCCCCGTCGTCGTCGACTTCTGGGCGGCCTGGTGCGGGCCGTGCCACATGCTCGCCCCGGTCATCGAGTCCGAGGTCGAGAAGCGCGCCGGCAAGATCGAGCTCGCCAAGATCGACGTCGACGCCGAGCAGGCGCTCGCCGCTCGCTACGGCGTCCAGAGCATCCCGACCGTCGCCGTGTTCGTCGACGGAGAGCCGGCCTCGGGCTTCGTCGGCGCCCATCCGGCCGCCGCGATCGGCAGCTTCCTGGACGACGTGATCACCCAGCGCTCCGGCGCCGCCGCCTAGCCGAACCAGTCGCGGAGCGGCGGGCTCGGGCCGAGCGACGAGAAGTCGCCCCGGTCGAGGATGTCCCGTGCGGCCGAGGCCGCCGCGCCGACTGCAGTCCACGTCAGGCTGCCGCCGAGGCTGATGCGCTGCGCGCCGGCCTCGGCGATCTCGGCGAACGTCAGATCGCGGCGGGCGAGGACGTTGACCGGCTTCGAGACGGACGAGCAGATCGCGTGGATCTCGTCGACGGTCGCGAGGCCCGGGGCATAGAGCACCTCGGCCCCGGCCTCCTCGAAGGCCCGGAGGCGGCGGATCGTGTCGTCGAGGTCGGGGTTGCCGCGGAGGTGGTTCTCGGCCCGCGCGGTCAGCATGAACGGGAACTCCAGGCCGCGCGCGGCTTCCACCGCCGCTTCAACGCGCGCGATTGCGTGCGAGAGCTCGTAGAGATGGCCTGCCGGATCGTAGTCCTCGATCGACCCGCCGACCGCCCCAGCCTCGGCGGCACGCTGCACCGCGCGCGCTGCGCTCTCGGGATCCGCTCCGTACCCGTTCTCGAGGTCGGCCGAGACGGGAAGCGCCGTCGCATGGTCCAGCTCGGCGATGTGGACGGCGACCTCGTCCAGTGTGGCACCGCCGTCGAGACGTCCGAGCGTGAAGGCGAACCCGGAGCTCGTCGTGGCGAGTGCCCGGAACCCGAGCGCCTCGAGGAGCCGCGCCGACCCGCCGTCCCACGGGTTCGGGATCACGAACGGGTCGCCGGTGTGGAGCTCGCGAAACGCCGCGGCCTTCGTCGCTTGCTCGGTCACGGCAGGAATGATGTCCTCTCCGGCGAGAACGATGGTTCGAGTGGAGCGGGAGCAGGTCTTTCCGACGCCGGTGGAGCGAGGGTTCGCTGCGATCACGGAGATCGACAACTGGCCGGCGTACTGGCCCGGACTCGTGCGCGTGCAGCCGGGGTCGCGCTGGCGGGCTCCCGGCGACCGTGCACGGCTGATCCTTCACCTCCTTGGCCGGGAGGTCGAGCTCGACATGACCCTTCGCGAGCTCGTCCCGAATCGTCTCGTCGCATACGACAGCGTTCAGGCAGGCCTGCCGGACGCGCGCCACGAGCGGCACTTCCGGCAGGTCGAGGGTGGCTTCGCCTATCGGATCGTCGTCGAGTACGAGCCGCGCGGCGGCCTCCGCGGTCTGCTCGACCGCACGATCGTTCGCCGCGGCGTCGATAGGGCCCTCCGGCGGACGCTCGTCAACCTCGAGGCGATGCTCGGAGGCTCATGACGTAGCGGCGGGCGCTCGGCCCGGCTGAGACGTCGGGATCCGCTGGACGAAGAACTGCGCGATCAACGCCAGCAGCGCGAGGATCGCGAGCCCGTCCTTGAGCCCGTCGATACGGGCCTCCTGGTAGTCGCCGAGCGCGGCCTCGCTCGTCTGCTGGTCGACGCCTGCCTGGTCGAGCGCCTGCTCGAGGTCGGCGTCGGAGATGAAAGGCACCCCGCCCGTGAGCTCGACCTGGGCCTGCGACTTCACCTCGGCGGGGATCGCCGGGTTCTGCTGGATGTTGGTGAGGAACGACGCCGCGACTGCCGCGATCATGACCGAGCCGGCGAGCGCGGTCCCGAGCGATGCGCCGAGGTTCGTCATCGTGTTCTGCACGCCGCCGACCTCCGGGCTGTCCTCATCCGGAACGGCGGACACGGTGACGCTTCCGAGCTGCGACGCGAGGGCGCCGATCCCGAGGCCGAGCAGGAGCATCGGGACGAAGACGACCTCTGGGCCCGCATCCACGTCGAGCCCGGCCATCAGGACGACCGTCCCTGCGAGCAGCGAGAAGAGGCCGATGCGGACGATCAGCCGGGGCGAGACGTTCGGCAGGAAGCGCGGGATCCCGATCGCGGCGACGAGCAGTGTCACGGAGAGCGGCAGCAGCCGGGCACCGGTCGCGAGCGCCGAGAGCCCGAGGCAGACCGACAGGAACAGCGGCACCACGAAGAACACGCCCGCCTGCACGAGGAACTGGAAGAAGAACATCAGCAGGCCGCCACTCAGTTGCCGGTTCCGCAGGAACCCGGGGCGAACCAGCGGCTCCTTCCCCATGCCGACCCGGCGAACCTCCCAGCGGGAGAAGATCCGCAGGACGAAGATCCCCATGAGGATCAGCCAGATGGTGGGCGAGAAACCAGCCCACGACGGCCCGTCCGGCTTCGGCTGGAACCAGCCCCACTCGCTCGAGCGCAGCACGCCGAACACGAGCAGCCCCAGCCCGGCGGCCGAGAGCAGCGTGCCGACCAGGTCGAGGCTGGGGCGCTCCTCGACGGGCGCGTCGGCGATCCGGCGGGTCAGAGCAAGGATCACGAGCACGACGACGACCTCGCCGGCGAAGACCCAGCGCCACGAGAAGTACGTCGTGCAGAAGCCGCCGATCAGCGGGCCGACCGCGACGGCGACCGCGCCGGCGGCGGCCACGAGCCCGTAGGCGGCGGGCCGGCGCTCCTTCGGGAAGTTGCCGGCGACGAGGGCGACGATCGCAGGGAGGATCAGCGCCGCGCCGATCCCTTCGAGCAGCGACCAGCCGAACAGGAGCACGGGGAGGCTCGGCGAGATGGCGGTCGTGAACGAGCCCGCGCCGTAGATCAGACAGCCGACCGCGAACGCCCGCTTGCGGCCGATCAGCGCGCCGATCTTCGCCCCGGTGATCATCAGCGACGCCATGACGAGGGTGTAGGCGGTGATGGCGCCCTGGATCCCGGTGACGGTGGTGCCGACGTCCTTCGCGACCGTCGCGATCGAGACGTTCATGACCGAGCTGTCGAGGGTCATGAGGAACTGGCCGGACGCGAGGGTGAAGAGGACGAGCGTCGCCGCGCCGGCCGCGGCCTTCGGCGCGGCTTCGCTGGCGGTCGTCATGTCGACGGGGTCGCCTGCGGGGGAGCGGACACCGCCGTCTCCTTCCGCAGGTGCTTCCAGACGACGTCGAGGACGACGGCCAGCGCGGCGATGGCGAGCATGGCGGTGAAGGTTTCCGGAGCGGTCTGGAGCGTGTCGACGGCGAAGAACCCCAGGACCACCGCCGTGACGGCCAGACCGAGCACCACGATCGAACCGCGCGCGCCGGTCTCCGCGCGGCGCCGATAGCCGGCGACGCCGACGAGCATGAAGACGAGCAGCGAGCATGCGCTCCCGACCGACGCGATCGCGGAGAGGTCGACCAGGTTGGCGACGATCAGGACCAGTCCCGCGGTGATGAGCAGGCCCGCGTGCGCCCCGAGTCTCGATCCGCGTCCGAAGAACGGAGGAAACTGGCCGATGTCGGCGAGCGAGGCGGTCAGGTTCGACGACGCGAACAAGGTCGAGTTGGTCGCTCCTGCGGTCGCGATCAGCGCGGCGACCGCCATGATCGTGAAGCCGGCTTCGCCGAGGGCCGGGCGCGCCGCCTCGGCGATCGCGGTCTCGCCGTACTGGATCGCCTGTTCCGCCGTGAGGGTTCCGAACACCCCCAGCGCTATCAGCACGTACGTCGTGGTCGTCACGCCCAGTGCCAGGAACATCGCCCTCGGCAACTGGCGGGCGGGATCGCGCAGGTCGCCGACCGCGAAGGTGATGACGCCGAAGCCGAGGAACGCGAAGAACGTGAGCGCGATGCTCGCGACGATGTCGGAGAAGGACGGATAGCCGCTGAACGCGAGCAGGTCGAGGTCGAGGTCGGCGAGCGTGACCGCGACGAACACGGCGAACACGGCGAGCAGGACGACGGACATCACCGACGCGACCCGGGCAACGAACTGCGCGCCGATCATGTTGATCGACGCCATCGCGACCACCAGCGCCGACGTGAAGACGTTGTCCCAGCCGCTCCAGGCGTCGTCTCCGACGAAGAGCGAGGTCGCGTAGCTCCCGAACGACACCGCGACCATCGCCGTCACGATGACGAAGGCGGCGAAGTAGCCGAGCCAGGACGCAATCCCGAGCAGCCGTCCGTTCCCGAACCCCTGCCGGAGGTACTCGATGAGCCCGCCCGAGGACGGGTAGCGCACGCCGAGCTTCACCACGTTGTAGGCGATGAGCGCAGTGACGAGCCCTGCGAGAAGGAACGACAGCCACACGGCTGAGCCCGCCACGACCGCCGCCTCGCCGAGCAGCGCGAAGATGCCCGCGCCGACCATCGAGCCGATCCCGAGAAACGCAGCTCCGAGTACGGAGATGTGCTTCCGCGGCTCGGTCATGACGCCAAATCTCGCCGATCGGCGCGCGGGACGCATCATCCGCGCGGGATGAACGCCCGCCGAGTCACAGCAACGGCGACAGAGCGGCGAAGGCGGTGGCCCTCGCCCGGTCCCTGAAGCCGTCGAGCGCCCGCCCGGCGGAGGACACGGTCTCGGCCGGCGCCGCGAAGCGCTCCTCGAACTGGCCGGCGACCGCGGTCGAACGAACGCGCAGGTCGATCTCGAAGAAGCGCTTCAGGCTCCAGGCCTCGAGGTTGCAGGTTCCTGCGAGGAGCTCCTCACCGTCTCGCACGAACGCCTTCGCGTGAAGCATCGTCGGGTACTCGAGGATGCGGACCCCGGCGTCCAGCAGCTTCGCGTGGTGGAAGCGCTGTGCGGCCGCGCAGGCCCAGTTGTTCGCGTCCGCCGGAACGAACAGGCGGACGCGGACGCCCCGGCGCGCGGCTTCCTCGATCCGCCGGATCATCCCGCGGTCGGTCACGTACGGGTTGACGACGTCCAGGGTCTCGTTCGCGCCCTCGAGGAGGCGCGCGATCGCGTCCGTGATCGGCCGGAAGCGGCCCGGCGCGTTGTGCAGAACGGTCGCCGGAACGGCCCCGGGCTCGGACGGGAACACGTGGAAGAGCCGGTCCAGCTCTGCGGCCGGCACGGTCCCGCCCAGCCAGCGGAAGCTCGCGAGGAAGACGAGCTGAAGCTGCGAGACGACCGGTCCGGCGACGCGAAGAAAGAGGTCGTGGAAGCGGCCGTCCTGGAAGTGATCCTCGATGCCGGCGCCGCCGACCCAGCCGATCCGGCCGTCGACGACCACGACCTTGCGGTGGTCGATGTGGCCGAGCCCCCGGAGGTTCCAGCGCATCGCCCCGCCGGAACCGAGCGTCCCGGCCGGCGACCGGGGCTTCGTCGCCCGCACGACGCAGACCTCGATGCCCGCCCGGGTGAGCCGGTCGTACAGCGCCTGCGAGCCTTGCTCGGGGTCGGATCCCTGCCGGTCGACGACGAGCCGGACGCGGACGCCGTCCGCCCGCTTCGCGATCAGGGCGTCGGCGAACGCGTCGCCGACGACTCCCGGCCTGAAGCCGAACTGGTTGATGTGGATCGAGGACGTCGCCGCCCCGATGTCCGCGAGCATCGGCGGGTAGAAGTTGCGTCCCTCGACGTGCACCTCCACCGACGAGGCGGTGCTCTCCGCGAACGCCAGCGCCATGTCTGCGCGCGACGCGGGCCGAGTCAGCAGGCGCTGCGCGTGCTCCCGGATCTCCTCGTCCGGGAGCTGCGCCGGGCTAGCCACGGCGCGGCGTGAACGACCTGAGCTCGTCCTGGCCCGGCTGCACGATTCCGACGCTCGACTCCGGCACCTCGTTCCAGGCGCCGACCAGGTCGCCGAGCGGCTCCGAGACGACGGCGCGCGCCTCGTCGGAGAGGTGTTGGAGCTCCTCGATCTCCGGGTGCATCTGCTTGAGCGCCCGCGCCTCGGTGCTGAAGAACAGCGACCGGGACTGTCCCTCGCTCGAGTAGCGCGCGGCGACGATCCGCTCTCCGTCGGTCGTCGCGACGGACATCTGCAGCGGGTGCTCGATTCCATGGCGGTCGCCGAGGTCCTCGACGAAGCCGGCCATCCGCTCGAGCGCCGCCACGGGGTCGTCCTCGAGGCCGAACGTGAGCGCCAGGTGGAAGAGGAGCTCGGAGTCGGTCGATCCCTCGATCGACGGGATCAGGGACGGGTCGATCGCGAGCAGCATGTCGCGCTTCACGCGTGGGAAGTCCCGCACGAGCCCGTTGTGCATGAAGAGCCAGTGCCCGCGGCGAAACGGGTGCGTGTTCGTCTCCTGGACGGCCGTGCCCGTCGACGCGCGAATGTGCGCGAAGAACAGGCGGGACGAGACGTGCTCCGCGAGCTCCTGGAGGTTTCGGTCGTTCCAGGCCGGGTGGACGCTGCGGTAAACCGCCGGCACGTCGCCGTCGCCGTACCAACCGATCCCGAACCCGTCGCCGTTCGTCGTCGTCGCACCGAGCTGCGCGTGGAGGCTCTGGTCGATCAGCGAGTGCTTCCGCCTGAGGAGGAGGGCGTCGATCGGGATCGGGTTGCCGTAGTACGCGAGCCAACGGCACATCGCTACGTCCCTGCGGGCGCGGGAAGCGCCATCGGGCGGTCGCCGCGCCTCTCGAAGAGCTTGCCGAGCTCAGCGGCGGCCAGGAAGGCCAGCGGGCCGAGCAGGCAGATCCCCCACTGGGCGCTGGTCAGCGGCACCGTGTCGAAGATCCGCTGCAGCGGCGACAGCGCCGTGACGAGGAACGTGAGCACCAGCGCCGCCCCGATCAGCTGCACGAAGCGGCGGTTCGCGATCGTGTAGCGCGTGAAGATGCTCTCGGTCGGCTCGCGGGCCTCGAGGGCGGCCACGATGTGCATCAGCGAGAGCGTCGTCAGGCCCATCGTCGTCGCGATCGCCAGGTTGTCGTAGCGAGCCTCGCCCCACGCGACGACGACGAGGGTGAGCGCTGCCATGAGCACGCTCGCGACGCCGAGGCGGATGCCGAGGGCCCGGTCGATGACGGGCGCGCTTGCGTCTCTCGGCCTGCGTCGCATCAACCCGGGAGCGGGCGCGTCGAAGCCGAGGCCGATCGCCAGGAGCACGTCGACGGCGAAGTTCACCCAGAGGATCTGCAGCGGCGTCAGCGGCGTTCCGCCGGCAATGTCGAAGATCGCGGCGCCGAGGAACGTCAGGATGAACCCGCCCAGCATGATCATCTGGACGCGGATGTACTTCATGAGGTTGTCGTAGATCCCACGGCCGCCCTCGACGGCGGTCACGATCGTGGCGAAGTTGTCGTCGGTCAGGATCATGTCGCCGGCTTCCTTGGTCACCTCGGTGCCCGTGATCCCCATCGCGACGCCGATGTCGGCCCGCTTCAGCGCAGGCGCGTCGTTGACGCCGTCGCCCGTCATCGCGACGACGTTGCCCTTCTTCTTGAGGGTGTCGACGAGTCGGACCTTGTCCTCCGGCGCGACGCGCGCGACGACGCCGATCTCGCCGACCTGCCCGTCGAGCTCCTCGTCGCTGAGCGCGGCGAACTCGGTTCCGGACATCGCCCGTCCTTCGATCCCGAGCTGGCCGGCGATGGCGGCGGCCGTGGTCGCGTGGTCGCCCGTGATCATCCGGACGCGGATCCCGGCCTCCTTGCAGTGCGCGATCGCGTCCTTCGCCTCCTTCCGCGGGGGATCGACGATCGCGACGAGCGCGAGGAGGGTCAATCCCTGCACCTGGTCGAGCAGCGTGCCCGACGGGTCGAACTCGCCCGTGTCGATGTCGCGGGACGCGACGGCCAGGACGCGAAGCCCCTCGCCTGCGAGCCGGTCGTTCTCCGCGAGGACGCGGTCGCGTCCCGCGTCCACCGGCGCCGACGAGCCGTCCGCGTCGCGGATCGTGCTCGAGCGGGCCAGGATCACGTCCGGCGCTCCCTTGACGAAGCAGCGCACGACCTTCCGGCCGTCCGCCTCCATCTCGTGGAACGTCGCCATGAACTTGTACTCCGAGTCGAACGGCACCTCGCCCACCCGCGGGTATGCGCGGCGCGTCTCGTCCACGTCGATTCCGCCCTTCGCGGCGAGCACGACGAGCGCGGCCTCGGTCGGGTCCCCGACGATCTCGCCGTCGTGGACCGAGGCGTCGTTCGCAAGGGCCATGGGCAGGAGGAACGGCTCGAGGTCGGTGTCCGTCTCGCCGGCGGTGCGGAGGATCTTGCCGGTCGTCGAGTAGCCCTGGCCGTCGATCGAGTAGCGCCGGCCTGCGATCACCAGCTGGCGCGCGGTCATCTGGTTGAGCGTGAGCGTGCCCGTCTTGTCGGAGCAGATCGCCGAGGTCGAGCCCAGCGTCTCGACCGACCGCAGCCGCTTGATGATCGCGCCCTTCGCGGCCAGCGCCTGCGTGCCGAGCGAGAGCATCGTCGTGACGACCGCGGGAAGCCCGGTCGGGATAGCCGCGACTGCGAGGCTGATCCCGACAAGGAAGAGCTCGTCGAAGTCGTCGCCGCGGATGAGGCCGATGACGATCACGGCTACCAGCGCGATCCCAGCCATGATCGTGATCAGGACGGTCAGCTGGTCGAGCTGGCGTGTCAGCGGCGTCTTCTCCTGCTGGACGTGCCCGAGCATCCCGGAGATGTGGCCGACCTCGGTCTCCATGCCGGTCGCGGTCACGACCATCTCGCCTCGGCCCCGCGTCACGGTGGAGTTCATGTACGCCATGTCGACCCGGTCGCCGAGCGGCACGTCGTCGCCCTCGACGGGGTCGACGGACTTGCCGACGGGCGTGCTCTCGCCGGTCAGCGCCGCCTCTTCGATCTCGAGCGTCGCGGCGACGAGCAGGCGGCCGTCCGCCGGGATCTTGTCGCCGGCTTCGAAGGAGACGACGTCTCCGGGAACGAGCTCCTCGGCCGGCACGTCGATCGCATCGCCGCCGCGGTGGGCGTGCGCTTTGATGACGAGCATCTTCTGGAGCGCAGCGACGCTCTCCGCCGCCTTGCCCTCCTGGTTGAGGCCGAGGACAGCGTTCAGGACGGTCAGGCCGATGATGGCGATGCCGGTGCTGAACTCCTGGAGCGCGAACATGCTGACGATCGCGGCGCCGAGCAGCACGAGCTGCATCAGGTCGCGGTACTGTCGCAGGAACGCGCGCCAGCCCGGCTCCTTCTTCGCCTCGGCGAGCCTGTTCGTGCCGTACCGCTCACGCCGGCGCTCGACCTCTGCGGTGTCGAGCCCGCGCTTCGGATCGACGTCTAGGCGCGCGCACGCGTCCGCTGCCGTCAGCCCATACCAGACCGGCGCCTCGGTCGCCATTCCCGTTGCAGGCGCCGCGTCGCCGGGTACATCCAACCTGCTCGTCAGCTCAGCCATCGGGAGCCCTCCTCGGCCATCAGGTCACCAGGGCGACCGGGGTCGAGCGAAGCGCTCCGACCTCGTCGCCGCGTTTGTGCTGGTCGCCGCGCGCGTACACGATCAGACCGATCACGACGAGCGCGAGCGCGATTGCGATCACCCACCGAACGCCGTCAGGCATCTCGTCCTCCTCTCATGACACGGCCGCTCCGACGCCGAGGACAATCACCGTGAGCACCGCGAGGGCCAGGAGGAGCGGCCACACCCAGCGCAGGTACCGGTCGTAGGGCACACGGGCGATCGCGAGACCGCCCATCACGACGGCCGAGGTCGGGATGAAGAGGTTCATCAGCCCCGACGCGCTCTGGTAGGCGGTGACGACGAGCTCCTCCGGGACGTCCACGAAGGTCGCGAGCGGCGCCATGATCGGCATTGCCACCGTCGCCAGCCCCGAGGACGACGGGATCAGGAACGAAAGCGGCAGGAAGAGCAGGAACATCACGACCGCGAAGCCGGTGGCGCCGACGTCGTCGAGCGCGAGCTCGGCCCAATGCAGGACGGTGTCCGTGATCTGGCCGTTGTTCATGATTACGGTGATCCCGCGGGCGATGCCGATGATCAGCGCCACGCCGAGCAGGTCGCGCGCGCCGTCCACGAAGGTCTCCGCGATCAGCGTCTCGCCCATGCGCGCGATCAGCCCGATCACGACGGAGGCGAGGAGGAACAACGCCGTCATCTCGGGGAACCACCACCACAGCGTCGGCAGCCCAACGCCGAGGTCCTCCCACGGGATAACCCCGTACATCATCAGGCCGAACGACAGCGCGAATACCGCCAGGACGACCTTGTGCGTCCATGTCAGCTCGACCGCGCCGCCCTGCTCCTCGGCGCGGAAGCGCGCCTCGTTCTCCTCCCTCATGTCGAAGACGACCGAGCGGGACGGATCGTTCCTCACGCGATCGGCGTAGCGCAGGACGAAGACGATCCCGACCGCGAGGCCGACGACCAGGATGACGAGCCGCCCGACGAGCCCGTCGCTGATCGAGACGCCCGCGAACTCGGACGCGATGCCGGTCGCGAACGGGTTGATCGTCGATCCGAGCGTCCCGATCCCGCAACCGAGAAGGACGACGGCCGCACCGGTGAGGGCGTCGTAGCCGGCCGCGATCAGGACCGTGATGACGAGCGCGTAGAACGCCAGGCTCTCCTCGGCCATCCCGTACGTCGTGCCGCCGAGGGCGAACACGGACATGAGGGCAGGGATCATCCAGCGCTCCCTGCCGCGGAGCCTCTGGACGAGCGACCCGATGCCGGCCTGGATCGCCCCCGTCTTCATCGTCACGCCGAGAAACCCGCCGATCACGATGATGAAGAGAGCCACGTCGATCG
>DASSUI010000020.1:0-5064 GCA_035707105.1 Gaiellaceae bacterium
CCTGCTGCTCGCCCCCGGGCTGCTGTGGCTGCTGATCTTCTTCGTCATCCCCTCCCTCAACCAGTTCTACGTGTCGCTGGAGGAGGGGACGCTCGAGACCGGCTACACGTTCGCCTGGAACTGGGACACCTACACCACCGCCTTCGAGGACTACTCCGAGCAGTTCTTCCGCTCGATCTTCTACGCCGGCGTGGCCACGGTGCTGGCGCTGGTCATCTCCTTCCCGCTGGCCTACTTCATCGCGTTCAAGGCGGGCCGCTGGAAGAACCTCCTGCTCGTCCTGATCATCCTGCCGTTCTTCACCAGCTACCTGGTGCGGACGATCGCCTGGCAGACGATCCTCTCCGACGACGGGCCGGTGGTGGACGTGATGCAGACGGTCGGGCTCCTGAGCGAGGACGGCAGGCTGCTGGCCACGCGGACCGCCGTCATCGCCGGCATCACCTACAACTTCCTGCCCTTCATGGCGCTGCCGCTGTACGTCGCGCTGGAGGCGATCGACCCGCGGCTGATCGAGGCGGCGGAGGACCTCTACGCGAGCCGCGCCAAGGCGTTCCTCCGCGTGACGCTGCCGCTCTCGCTGCCCGGGGTCTTCGCCGGGACGCTCCTCACCTTCATCCCCGCGGCCGGCGACTTCATCAACGCGCAGCTGCTCGGTACGCCGAAGCAACACATGATCGGAAACGTCATCCAGTCGAAGTTTCTCGAGCTGATCGACTACCCGGCCGCGGCGGCGCTGTCGTTCGTGCTGATGGGAATCATCCTCGTCGGCGTCGCCGTCTACAGCAGGGCGCTCGGATCGGAGCGGCTGACGGGATGAGCTTCGCGGCGATCCGGCACCACGCGCTGACGGTCTACGCGATCGGGGCGTTCGCGTACCTGCTTCTGCCGATCGCGGTCGTGATCGCCTTCTCGTTCAACGACCCGAAGGGCCGCTTCAACTACATCTGGCAGGGCTTCACGCTCGACCAGTGGCGCAACTGGGACGCGGTACCGGGCCTCCGCGACTCGATCCTGCTCTCGATCCAGATCGCCGGGATCTCGAGCTTCGTCGCGACCGCGCTCGGGACGCTGATCGCGCTCGCGCTCGTCCGGCACCGGTTCGTCGGCCGCGGCCCAACGAACTTCCTCATCTTCCTCCCGATGTCGACGCCGGAGATCGTGCTCGGTGCGTCGCTGCTCGCGCTCTTCCTCAACCTGCAGTTCGCGACCGGCTTCACGACGATCGTGATCTCTCACATCATGTTCAACATCAGCTACGTCGTCGTGACGGTGAAGGCACGGCTCGTCGGCTTCGACCGGCATCTCGAGGAGGCGGCGATGGATCTGGGCGCGGATCCGTGGACGACCTTCCGGAAGGTCACGCTGCCGCTGATCGCCCCGGCGATCCTCGCGGCGCTCTTCCTGGCCTTCGCGCTCTCCGTCGACGACTTCGTGATCACGTACTTCAACGCCGGCTCCGAGGTGACGTTCCCGCTCTTCGTCTGGGGCGCTGCGCGGGTCGGCGCGCCACCGCAGGTGAACGTGATCGGCACTGCGATCTTCGTCATCGCGCTCGCGGCGATGGCGGCCAACATCTTCCTCCAGACCCGGCGCGGCCGGCAGGCGAAAGGAGCCGCATGAGCTCGGACCTCCAGCAGCAAGCACGCGAACACCTCTGGCTTCACTTCACCCGAATGGCCGGCTACATGGAGGACGAGATGCCGATCATCGTCCGCGGGGAGGGCTGCTACCTCGAGGACTCGAAGGGGAACCGCTATCTCGACGCCCTGGCCGGGCTTTTCGCGGTCAACGTCGGCTACTCGTACGGCGACGAGATCGGACGCGCGGCGCACGAGCAGATGAAGGAGCTGCCGTTCTACACGAACTGGTCGTACGCCCACCCGCGCGCGATCGAGCTCGCGGCGACCGTGGCCGAGCTCGCGCCGGCCGACCTCGGCCGCGTCTTCTTCTGCTCAGGCGGCTCGGAGGCAGTCGAGTCGGCGTGGAAGCTCGCGCGGCAGCACTACGCGGCGCGCGGCGAGCACCGGCGCGCCGAGGCCGTCCATCGGATGATCGCCGGCGGTCGGGTCGAGGAGCAGCCCGTCCACGAACGCCGCTGGAAGGCGATCTCTCGCCACATCGCCTACCACGGGACGACGATGGGCGCCCTGTCGATCAACGGGATCCCGGCGCTCCGCGACCCGTTCGAGCCGCTCGTGCCGGAAGTCGCTCACGTCCGGAACACGAACCGCTACCACCGGCCGCAGGAGGAGACGGAGGAGGAGTTCACGGCGCTCCTGCTCGAGGAGCTCGAGCATACGATCGAAGCGCTCGGAGCCGAGACCGTCGCTCTCGTGATCATGGAGCCCGTGCAGAACGCCGGCGGGGCGTTCACGCCCCCGACCGGCTACTGGCGCGGCGTGCGCGAGCTCTGCGACCGCTACGACATCCTGCTCTGCGCCGACGAGGTGATCACCGGTTTCGGGCGCCTCGGCCACTGGTTCGGCTCGGAGCGGTACGACATCCGGCCGGACCTGCTGACGATGGCGAAGGGGCTCTCCTCCGCCTACGGCGCGATCGGCGGCGTCGTCGCCACCGAGCGCGTGATGGAGCCGTTCATGCAGGGGTCGTCGATGTACGCGCACGGGATCACGTTCGGCGGGCACCCCGTCATGTGCGCGATCGCGCTGAAGAACATCGAGATCATGAAGCGGGAGCGGATCGTCGAGCACGTGAAGGAGAACGAGGACCGCTTCCGCGACACGCTCGCGCAGCTGCTCGACCTTCCGATCGTCGGCGACCTGCGCGGGACCGGCTTCTTCTACGCGCTCGAGCTCGTGAAGGACAAGGAGACGCGCGAGACCTTCACGGACGACGAATGCGAGTGGCTCCTCCGCGGCTTCCTGTCGCCGCGCCTCTTCGCCGCCGGCCTGATCTGCCGGGCCGACGACCGGGGCGACCCGGTGATCCAGATCTCGCCGCCGCTCGTCGCGGGCCAGGAGGAGTTCGACCGGATCGCGTCCGTGCTCGGGGAGGTGCTGAGCGAAGCGTGGGCCGAGCTCGACCGCGGGCGCGCGTTAGCGAAGGCGTAGCTCGAAGTAGGTCGTGCCGTGGACCGGGTTCGGGCGGTACGCCTCGATCTCCTCGAAGCCGAGCGAGCTGTAGAGGGCGCGCGCTGCGGTCATCGACGGCAGCGTGTCGAGCCGCATCGAGTCGTAGCCGGCGGCGCGGCCGGCCTCGACGATCGCCACGGCCAGCTGCCGTCCGAGGCCACGCCCCTGAAACGCCGGTCGCACGTAGAGCCGCTTCATCTCGCACACGCCGGGCTCGTGCGGACGGAGCGCGACGCACCCGGCCGGCTCGTCTCCCTCGACGGCGAGCAGCAGGCGGCCCGCCGGCGGCGCGTAGTCGCCGGGAAGCGCCGCGAGCTCGTCCTCGAAGCCCTGGAACGACAGGTCGACCTCGAGCGAGTCCGCGTACTCCTCGAAGAGCCTGCGGACATCGGGGATCGCCTCCTCCCCGTGCCCGTCGACGATCCTCACGTCGTTCGCGCCGCCGAGAGACCGAGCGCGACGAAGACGGTCCCCGTCACCCAGCGGCGCAGCGCGAGGTAGGCCCGGCTCCGCCTCAGCCAGCCGCCGAGGGTCCCGGCCGTCACGGCCCACAGCGAGTCGGACGTGAGCGCGATGACGACGAAAATCAGGCCGAGCGCGAAGATCTGAAGCGGTGCCGCCGTCCCGTCGGGGTCGACGAACTGCGGCAGGAAGGCGAGGAAGAACAGCGCCGTCTTCGGGTTGAGGACGTTCACGACCACCCCGTCGAGGAAGAGCCGCCGGCGGGGGCGCGGCCGCGCCGGGTCGAGCACGTCGGCCGTCTCCCTGGTCAGGAGGCGCCTGACGCCGAGGACGACGAGGTAGGCCGCACCTGCGTACTTGACGATCGCGAACGCCGTCGCCGACGACGCCAGCAGCGAGGAAAGGCCGATCGTCGCCGCGGCGACGTGCACGAGCCCGCCAACGCCGATTCCGAGCGCCGACACGAAGCCCGCGAGGCGTCCCTGGTCGACGCTCTGCGTGACGATGTACAGCACGGCAGGCCCGGGCACGACGGCGAGCGCGAGCGACGCCGCACAGAAGAGGGCGAGCGTTTGGAGGTCCTTCATCGCTCAAGCTTGCCAGCGGCTTGACGGCGGGTGTGACAATGAGACGCCGTGTCAGAGACCACCACGGATCCACTCCGGACCGCACGGGACGCCGCGGAGCGGCACTCCTGGCGCTCGGCCTATGCGTCCTATGGCGAGGTCGACCGCGCGGACCTGGGCGCCGACGACCTCGAGCGCTTCGGCGAGGCCGCTTGGTGGAACGGTCACCTCGAGGAGGCCATCGGCCTGCGCGAGCGCGCCTACTCGGCCTACGCGTCGGCGGGCCGAAACGTCGACGCGGCGCGAGTCGCGCTCGTCCTGTCGGACGACCAGGCGGGCCGCGGCGCTTTCTCGGTGGCACACGGCTGGTTCGCGAACGCCGAGCGCCTGCTCGAGGGCGAGGAGGAGTCCGCCGTTCACGGCGTGCTAGCCCTGACCCGCGGCGTCACCGCGCTGTTCGCGGAGGGAAACCCGACGAAGGCGGCAGAAGAGTTCGACCGCGCTTTCGAGCTTGCCCGGCGATTCGGCGACCGCGACACCCAGGGCCTCGCCCTCGCCGCGAAGGGCCGGGCGCTGATCAAGGCCGGCGACATCGAGGAGGGCTTGTCGCTCGTGGACGAGGCGGCGGCGTCGTGCAGCGATCTCCGGCCGTTCGCTGCGGGTCTCGTCTACTGCATGACCATCAGCTCGTGCCACGACCTCGGCGACTACCGCCGCGCCGCCGAGTGGACCGAGGCGGCCAACCGCTGGTGCGACCGGCTCGACGTCACCGGGTTCCCCGGGGCCTGCAGGATCCATCGCGCCGAGATGATGCGGCTTCGGGGCGACCTCGCCGCCGCCGAGAAGCAGGCGGTCGCCGCCTGCGAGGAGCTCCACGACTTCGAGCGGTCGATCACGGCCGGCGGGTACTACGAGATCGGCGAGATCCGCCGCCGGCTCGG
>DASSUI010000021.1:0-64192 GCA_035707105.1 Gaiellaceae bacterium
GGCCGTCTGCCAGACTCGCGGCCGATGTGCGGGATCTGCGGCCAGATCGCCCTCGCCGGAGACCGGGCGCCCGACCCCGAGCTGATCGCCCGGATGACCTCGAGCCTCGTGCACCGGGGGCCCGACAGCGACGGTTCGACGATCGACGGGCCGGTCGGGCTCGGGGTCCGCAGGCTCTCGATCATCGACCTCGAGGGAGGGAACCAGCCGATCGCGAACGAGGACGGCACGGTTCACGTCGTCCAGAACGGCGAGATCTACAACTTCCGCGAGCTGCGAGCGGAGCTCGAGCAGGCCGGCCACCGGTTCTCGACCCGCAGCGACACGGAGACGCTCGTCCACCTCTACGAGGAGGCCGGCGAGGGGTTCGCCGAGCGCCTGCGCGGCATGTTCGCCGTCGCGATCTGGGACGCGCGCCGCCGCCGCCTCGTCGTCGCACGTGACCGGTTCGGGATCAAGCCGCTCTACTACCGCGAGCACGGCGGGGAGCTCACCTTTGCGTCCGAGCTGCGCGCGCTTCCGCGCGGCGAGGTCGACCCCGACGCGCTGGAGGCGTTCCTCGCCTTCAACTCCGTGCCCGCGCCGTACTCGATCTTCCGCGGCACGCGCAAGCTGCCGGCGGGGCACATGCTCGTCTGGGAGGACGGCACGACGCGCGTCGAGCGGTACGCCCGCCCGGCCCCGGTTCCGGCTTCCGATGTCCGCGACCAGGGCGCGGCCGAGCTCGCGGAGGAGCTGCGTGCGCGCCTGCGCGACTCCGTGCGCGCGCACCTCATCGCCGACGTGCCGGTCGGCGTGCTGCTCTCGGGCGGCGTCGACTCCTCGCTGCTCGCCGCGCTGGCCGCGCAGGAGAGCGGCGAGGCGGTGCACACGTTCTCGATCGGCTTCGAGGAGCGGTCGTTCGACGAGCTGGACGACGCCAGGTCGGTCGCGGCGATGTACGGGACCCTTCATGAGGAGCTCGTCCTGCGGCCCGACGCTGCGCTCCTGCTCCCGCGACTCGCGGAAGCCTTCGACGAGCCGTTCGCCGACTCGTCGGCGCTCCCGACCTACCTCGTCTCCGAGCTGGCGGCCGGCAACGTCAAGGTCGCGCTCTCCGGCGAGGGCGGCGACGAGCTCTTCGGCGGCTACTACACGTACGCCGCGGACCTGCTTGCCCTTCGCGTCGGGCGCCTGACGCCGCCGGTCCGTCCTCTCGTGGAGCGCCTGCCGAGCTCAAGCGGGAAGGCGAGCTTCGACTACAAGGCGAAGCGCTTCGTCCGAGCCGCGAACCTCCCGCCGCTCGACCGTCATCATGCGTGGAAGGAGATCTTCTCGCTCGACGTGAGGGCCGAGCTGACCGGACGCGGGGCCGCCGATCCAGTCGACCTCCTCCGCGCGCGATTCGCCGAGACCGAGGGCGCCGAGCTGCTCTCGCGCCTCCAGGACGTCGACCTTGGCATCTACCTGGTCGACGACCTGCTCGTGAAGACCGACCGCGCGTCGATGGCCCACTCGCTCGAGGCGCGCGTGCCGTACCTCGACCCGGTGGTAGCCGGGCTCGCGCTGGCGCTGCCGACGCGCCACAAGGTGCGCGGGCTCCGGAAGAAGGTGCTGCTCCGGCGAGCCGCCGCGCCGCTGCTCCCCCGGAGGATCGTCTACGGCCGGAAGCGCGGCTTCTCGATCCCTGCGGCCGCCTGGCTTCGCGGCGAGCTCGCGCCGTTTGCGCGCGAGGTCCTCGCCCCGGACACCCTCCGCCGTCAGGGCTACTTCGATCCCGAGCCGGTCGGCCGACTGCTCGACCGGCACGTCGCGGGCGAGGAGGACCTGTCGCGGCAGCTCTGGGGCCTACTCGCCTTCACGCTCTGGCACGAGCACCACGTCGAGCGCACGCCGGGCGCGCTCAGGCAGCCTCGCGTCGCCGCAGCCGTCGGCGTTTGAGAGTCTGCTCTCACGTTCCTGGGGCGGCGCTCGCAAAGGATGCGAGCGAGCAGCGCGCAGGACAGTGCAGCCACGCACGGACAAGCGCTGCTCGCGAAGCATCGTGCCGCGAGCGGCGTCAGGCTCGGCCGGCGCCCGGCTTCGCCGGGTGGAGACCGAGCCGGCCAGGGATGTGAGAGTCTGGGTCGACATCACGGCGCCGGCGCACGTGCTGGTGTTCCGGCCGCTGGTGCGGATTCTCCGCGAGCGCGGCGCGAAGGTCGAGATCACCGCACGGGACTACGCCCAGACGCTCCAGCTCCTCGAGCTCCACGGGATGGAGGCCGAGGTTTTCGGCATTCACGGCGGCCGTTCCCGGCTCGGGAAGGCGAGGGCGCTCACCTCGCGGCTGGGCGCGCTCCGGCGCTGGGCGAGAGGGCGCGGGTTCGACGCCGCGCTCGCGCACGGCTCGCACGAGCTCACGATCACCGCGCGCCGCCTCGGGATCCCGTGCTCGACGACGTTCGACTACGAGTTCGCGTGGCTCCAGCACCAGCTCGGCCTGCGGGCGGCCACGTACGTGGTCGTGCCGGAGGCGATCCCGCCGGACCGGCTTCGCCGCTACGGCGTCCACCCGCCGAAGCTGCGCCAGTACCCGGGGCTGAAGGAGGAGTACTACCTCTCGGACTTCGAGCCGGACCGATCCGTGCTCGACTCGCTCGGACTGGACGCGGGGAGAACGCTCGTCGTCGTCAGGACGCCCCCCGACGTCTCGCTCTACCACCGCACGTCGAACCGTCTCTTCCCGCAGGTGCTCGACCACCTCGGGCACCAGGACGGTGTCCACGTCGTGGTGCTGCCCCGCACCGCCGAGCAGGGCGCCTACGTCCGCAGCCTCGAGCTGCCGGCCGTCGTCGTCCCGGACCGCGCGGTCGACGCCCAGAGCCTGATCGGCCTCTCCGATCTCGTCGTGTCTGCCGGCGGGACGATGAACCGGGAGGCGGCGGCGCTCGGCGTCCCGGTCTACACGACGTTCGGCGGCCGGCTGGGAGGCGTCGACGAGGAGCTGATCCGCCAGAAGCGGCTCGTGCCCATCACCGACCCGCGCGCGCTCGTCGTCGGGAAGCGGGATTCAGGCGCTGCGACCCGAGTCCGACGCGACCCCGCCGAGATGCTCGACCTGCTGCTCCCGGTCTAGCCGCGGCGACGGAGCGGCCCGCTTCGGCGCGCGCACCATCTTCGAGAGCCGCGAGACGGCATCGAGGGTCTCCCCTTCGTCGACGAGTCGCTCGAGCTCGGACAGCTCGGCCTCCAGCCACCCCGCGGCGATCGGCGCGCGCCGCGCGCGACTGATCTTCGGATGCGTCGTGGGCGCGACCTCCTCGTCCGGTCCCCAGAGCTCCTCGTGCAGCTTCTCGCCGGCGCGGACGCCGATGAAATCGATTGGGATGTCCCGCTCGGGCTCACGGCCGGAGAGGCGGATCATGTCCCGCGCGAGGTCGAGGATGCCGACCGGCTCGCCCATGTCGAGCACGAAGATCTCGCCGCGGCCGCCGATCGAGCCCGCCTGCACGACGAGCGACGAGGCCTCCGGAATGGTCATGAAGTAGCGGGTCATGTCCGGGTGCGTGATCGTGACGGGCCCGCCGTTCGCGATCTGCCGCCGGAAGATCGTGATCACGCTTCCAGCCGACCCGAGGACGTTGCCGAACCGGACGGCCATGAACCGGGTGGAGATGTCGTCGCGGCAGCCGTACGCCTCGGTGATCCACTCCGCCAGCGCCTTGCACTGCCCGTAGACCGCCTTGGGGTTCAGCGCCTTGTCCGTCGAAACGAGCACGAACCGCTTCGCGCCGAACTCGACGGCCGCGTCGGCGACGATCTTCGTGCCGAGGACGTTGTTGCGGATCGACTCGAGCGGGTTCGCCTCCATCAGCGGGACGTGCTTGTACGCGGCCGCGTGGAAGACGACGCCGGGGCGGTAGCGCTCGAAGACCTGGCGGATCTTCCGGCGGTTCGAGACGTCGGCGAGCACGGGGATGCTCGCCGTGAACTGCCGCTCGTCGACGAGCTCCCGCTCGATCTCGAAGAGGGGCGTCTCGCCCTGGTCGACGAGGATCAGGCGGGACGGGTTCGCACGCGCGATCTGGCGGCAGAGCTCGGAGCCGATCGAGCCGCCCGCGCCGGTCACGAGCACGGTCTCGCCCGCGAGGTACGAGGAGATCGCTTCGAGGTCGACCTCGACCGGCTCGCGCCCGAGCACGTCCTCGACCTGCACGGGCCGGATCTGCGCCGCGAGGTTGTCCTCGTCCGCGATGAGCTCGTACAGCCCCGGAAGGGTCTTCACCGGGACGCTCTCGCGGCGGGCGATCTCGACGATCTTCTGGCGCTCCTCACCCGATGCGGACGGGATCGCGATCAGCAGCTCGTCCGGCCTGTTGTCGCGCAGGACGTGGGGAAGCTCCTCGCTCGTGCCGAGGACGCGCACGCCGTGCACGCGCAGGTTCTTCTTTCGCGGGTCGTCGTCCACGATCCCGATCGGTGTGTAGCCGAGCTGGCGGGAGCGCTGCATCTCCCGGATCACCAGCTGGCCGGCGTCTCCGGCGCCCACGACGATGACCTCCTTGCCGCGGGCGACGAGCCGCGAGGCGGACGGCCGCTCGAAGACGCTTCGCGCCAGAAGCCGGGACCCGGCGACGAGGCCGAGCAGGAGGACGCCGTCCATGAGGGCCACCCCTCGCGGGAGGCGCCGCTCGAACGGGTCGAGGAAGTAGACGGCATTCGCGGCGATCACCGAGGCGACGACGACGCCGAGCGCGGCCCGCCACATGTCCTTCGTGGACACGTAACGCCACCAGCGGTTGTAGAAGCCGAACGCGATGAAGACTGCGAGCTTGATCGCGACGACGATCCCGACCGTCTTCCAGAAGCCGTCCTGGAAGTTCGCCGGCACGTCGAAGTCGAACCGGAGCTGGAAGGCGAGCCACCAGGCGAGCGCGATGAGCCCCGCGTCCGCGGCGAGCTGCCAGAGCCTGTGCCGGTTGACCGGCAGCATCAGGACACCGGGGCGCCGACGGCCGAGCGCACGGTCTCGACGACCCGCTCCTGGATCTCCGGCGCGATCCCGGGCCAGAGCGGCACGGAGAAGTTCTCGGCGGCCGCGCGCTCGGTCTCGGGCAGCGATCCGGGCTCGTAGCCGAGGAACCGGAGCGCCGGCTGGAGGTGGAGCGGCGTCGAGTAGTAGGTCGCCGAGGCGATGTCCGCGGCCGACAGGGCCTCGCGGATCCGGTCGCGCTCCGGCGAGCGGGAGACGAACAGGTGGTAGACGTGGCCGGCCTCGTCCTCCGGCACCTCGACGAGCTCGCCGAGGCCGAGCTCGACGTACCGGGCCGCCGCCTCGCGGCGGCCGCGCGTCCACTCGTCGAGATGCTCGAGGAACACTCTGAGGAACGCGGCCTGCACCTCGTCGAGGCGCGAGTTGTAGCCGACGAAGTCGAACGTGGTCTTGTCGCGCGAGCCGTGGAAGGCGAGCATGCGGATCCTCTCGGCGAGGTCTTCGTCGCGGGCCGTCACCAACCCTCCGTCGCCGAGGCAGAACAGGTTCTTGGTCGGATAGAAGCTGAAGGTCGACGCGGCGCCGGTCTGGGCGATTCCGGGCGCGCCGAACGCCTGGGCCCCGTCCTCGATCAGCGGGAGCCCGAACGCCGAGAGCTCTGCGAGGGCGGCCGGACGGCCGAACAGGTGCACCGGCATGATCGCCTTCGTCCGGTCGGTGATCCGGCCCGAGACGTCCTCGGGGTCGAGGTTGAGGGTCGCGCCGTCGATGTCGGCGAAGACGGGTGTCGCGCCGCGCCGGGCGATCGCCTCGGCCGTCGCGTAGAAGGTGAACGCCGGGCAGACGACCTCGTCGCCCGGCCCGATGCCCATCGCGTCGAGCACGAGCACGAGCGCGTCGGTCCCGTTCGCCACGCCGACCGCCCGCTCGACGCCGAGGTACGCCGCCGCCTCCTCCTCGAATGCCTTGACGTTCGGCCCGCGAATGAACTGCCCCGACTCGAGCACGCCCTCGAACCGGCTCCGCAGCTCCTCCGCCAACGGCCCGTACTGGGCCTGGACGTCAACCAGCGGGATCTTCGGCACGGCCGCCCAGTCTAGAAGAACGCCGGTGACGGACAACCGCGGCGACGATCACCGCCAGGATCGCGCCCGCGACGACGTACTCGGCGTAGTGGAAGCGCTGGTGGAAGTCCTCCCACTGCGATCCGAACGCCCAGCCGGCACCGCCGAACGCGAACGCCCACGCGACCGAGCCGGGGATCGTGAGCAGGACGTAGCGGACGAACGGCATCTCGAAGACGCCAGCCGGGATGGCGATGAACGAGCGGACAACGGGCGTCACCCGCCCGATCGCGACCGCCCAGTCGCCGAAGCGGTCGAACCAGGCCTCGGCCCGGTGGAGGTTGTGCGGCGTGACGTGGAGCCAGCGCCCGTGCCGCTCCAGGTACGGCCGGCCGCCGTAGTACCCGATCGCCCAGCCGATCATCGAGCCGACGACGTACCCGATCGCCCCGGAGGCGGCCATAGCGACGTACGCGAGCGGCTCCGAGTCGATCCGCTCGCCGAAGAGGACGACGTTCTGGCCCGCGAACGCGCCGGCCGCGACCGCGCCCGCGTAGACCATCACGAGCTCGCTCGCGGCCGGGAAGACGGCGTCCACGAGCATGAGGACGAAGACGGCGTAGATGCCGTGGTCGCCGACGACCTCGGTCAGCGCGTCGGTGATCGCCGACAAGACGGAAGCTTCGAGCATCGTCCGAGTCTAGATTCGCCGCGGGGCGGGCTTTGCCCGCTCCGTCACCTGCCGCACCGGGTGGAGGACGTGACGCTTCGGCTGCTCCGCCGCGCGACCGCGAAGCGGTCGCCCGGCTCGAAAAGGCTCGCGGAATGTCGTGAGACTTCCGCGAAAGGGCACGCTCAGCCTGCCCGCCGAACGCGGAACGACCGCGCGAGCTCGGCCCGGCCGACGCTGTTGATCGCGACGACCCGGGCAACGTAGGTCCCCGCGTAGACGGGCTTCCGGTTCGGGTACCTGCCGTCCCACATGACCGCGAACTTGCCGGCGCGCCCGTTGAAGTTGCGGACGACGCGGAGAAGCTGGCCCGTCTTCGACGTGATCGTGACGCTGACGCGCGCAGGCCGGGTCAGCGTGAACCCGACGAGCAGCCGCCCGCCCCGCTTCTTGCGCACGACGACCCGGGTCGGCTGGACGGAGATGAAGCCGAGCGTGTTGTTGAGGCTGAACGAGCGCTCGGCGGTCGAGCGCCGGCCCTCCGAGTCCACGGCCGTGATCGACCAGCGCCAGCGGCCCTCGGGCTCCGCGACCCGCCTCGCCCGGCTCTGCGCGGAGCGGCTCCGCCGGGCCGTGCCGGCGAACGCGAACTTGTAGAGGCCCGGCCGCCGCTCGCCCGAGTCGATTGTCCGCGCGACGCCGTCCGGTCCCGTGAGCGTCGCCGTGACCGTCGACGGCTTGACGAGCTTGTACTCGATGCGCTGGCGGTCGCCCGCGCCGTCGCCGTTCGGCGAGAACGACGGCTCGGTCTCCGGCGCGTGGACGCCGTAGTACATGACGAGGAGCGCGTCGGAGACGAAGCGCTCGCCGCCGCGGTCGGACGGGCGGTTGAGGAGCTGTCCGTCGAAGGCCATCGTCGAGGAGCCGCCGGAGTCGAGCCCGGAAGCCGTGACGGCGCCGAGGCGCAGCATCGTCTGCGCCAGCTCGAAGTTCGTCATCCCCGAGGAGTACCCGAGCCGGCGTCCGTCGACGACGAGCATGACGATCCGGCCGTCCGCCGTCTGCCCGACCGCGGTCCGCGGCTCGCGCCGGTTGAGGTCGGTGCCGAAGTCCTCGTTGGGCCGGAAGATCGGCCTGCCCTGACGAATCAGCTCGGGGCCTCCGCCGACGGCCTCGGGAACGTCGCGCCACTCCGGCCGGAGGACGAGCCGGACGGTGACCATGTCACCCGCGACCGCCTCCACGGCCATCCGCTGCGCCTGGGTGCCGCGCGCGGAAAGAACTGCTCCGCCGGGCGGGATCGGCGTTCCGCCGCGACGGTTCTCGGAGACGAATCCGACGAGATCGGCGTTCGGCGTGGCCGACGGAAACGGCGCGAGGACCGCCTCGAACGCCCCCGTGTTCGACGGCGTCGTGGAGCCGTACGACGGCGTGTACAGCGTCGTCCCGTTCGGCCCGGGCGGACGGTTGACCAGATGGATCGGACGCCGGGGGCCCGAGCCCTGCCAGGTGCCGAGCATCGACAACCGGTCGACCCGGAGGTTTCCGGCCGTGTCGACGCCCACCATCGAGCGCCTCGGGTGCGGGGTCGTCCGCAGGACGCCGTCCTGGATCAGTCCGCTCGAGGGGATGCCGTCGGCCCAGGTGAACCGGTCGGCGTTGACGCCCGCGACCGTCGCACTCGCCTCGGCGCGCTTCTGCATCGAGGTCACGCGCTCGCGCCCGACCGCGGCGCCGTTCGAGAGAACGGGCTTCAGCCCGTACAGTCCTCCGGCCGGCTTCGGTGCCCTGAGGATGTGGAACGTCTGCGGTCCGAAGCGGGTGAACTGCAGCCGCTTCTCGTAGGTCACGCCCGGCATCAACGTTCGCTGGGCAGCCGCCGCAGGCGCTGCGAAAACGCCTGCGAGCAGGCACAAAATGAGCGCCTTTCTCAGCATCGACCCCGGCGGAGGCTAGCGAAAACCTCGAAATGTCAAGCCCGCCTTTACAGCATTCGTACACGGGTAGTGTGCGGGGGTGGAGCGTGCGATCGAGGTTCGCGGATTGGTTCGCGAGTTCAAGGGCGGTATCCGCGCCGTCGCCGGAATCGACCTCGACGTGGCGCCCGGCGAGATCTACGGCTTTCTCGGTCCGAACGGCGCGGGCAAGTCGACGACCGTCCACATGCTCACCACGCTCCTCCCGCCGACCGCGGGCTCGGCACGGGTCGGCGGCCACGACATCGTGAAGGAGGGACCCGCCGTGCGGCGGACGATCGGCGCCGCGTTGCAGGAGGCGGCCCTCGACCCGCTTCTCACCGGACGGGAGCACCTGAAGCTGCAGCTCGCGCTCCACGGGATCCCGCGCGCGAAGCGGGACACGCGCACGGACGAGCTCCTCGAGCGCGTCGGGCTGCGCCTGGCGGCCGACCGGCGGATCGGCGGCTACTCGGGCGGGATGAAGCGACGCCTCGACCTGGCGCTCGCGCTGGGGCACCGGCCGCGCATCCTCTTCCTGGACGAGCCGACGACCGGGCTCGACCCGCAGAGCCGCAGCGCGCTCTGGGACGAGGTCGTGCGCCTGAAGCGGGACGAGGGCGTCACCGTGTTCCTCACCACGCAGTACCTCGAGGAGGCCGACGTGCTCGCCGACCGCGTGGGGATCATCGACCACGGCCGGATCGTGGCGGAGGGCACGCCGGCGGCGTTGAAGGCGGAGATCGGCCGGCCGACCGTGGAGGCGGTGCCGACCGAGGGGACGGAGCAGGAGCGGCTCGAGGAGGTCTTCGACCGCTTCGGCGAGCTGCAGCCCTCCACCGCCGGCGTCGCCGTCCTCCTGGACGGGAAGGGCGACCTCGCGGACATCGTCCGGGCGCTGGACGCCGCGAACCTGAAGGTCGCCGACCTGCACCTCCACGCCCCGACGCTGGACGACGTCTTCCTGGCGAAGACCGGGCGCTCGCTGGAAGGCTCGGAGGAGCCCGTCCCGCCCGGCGAGGCGTGACCGCGCAGGTCCTCCATCTCGCGCGGAGGTCGGTTCTCCGCACCCTCCGCCAGCCCGCGAACTGGATCACGCCGCTCGTCTTCCCGCTCGCCCTGATGGCGGTCAACACCGGCGGCCTCGACGCCGCCACCCACCTGCCGGGGTTCCCGACCGACTCGTTCCTCGCCTTCTTCCTCGCCTTCCCGTTCATCCAGGGCTCGCTCTTCGCGACCGTCAACGCCGGCGTCGACCTGGCGCGGGACATCCAGACCGGGTTCCTGAACCGGCTGGCGCTGACCCCCATGCAGAACGCCGCACTGCTCCTGGGGCATCTCGGCGGCGTCGTCGCGACGGGGCTCCTCCAGGCGGCGTGGTACCTCTCCGTCGGACTCGCGATCGGCGTCCGGCTCGAGACGGGCGCGCTGGGCGCGCTCGTGATCTTCCTGCTCGCCGTGCTGATCGTCCTCGCCTTCGGCTCCTTCGGGGCGCTCGCCGCGTTGCGCACCGGGTCCACTGAGGCGGTGCACAGTTTGTTCCCGGTCTTCTTCGTCTTCCTGTTCATCTCGTCGATGAACCTGCCGCGGAACCTGATCGAGACGGAGTGGTTCCGCGTCGCCGCCTCGCTGAACCCGGTCTCGTACCTGATCGAGGCGATCCGGAGCCTCGTGATCGAGGGTTGGAACGCACAGGCGCTCGCGCTCGGGTTCGGCATCTGCATCGCACTGGCGGCGGTCGGGCTGACGCTGGCCTCCCTGTCGCTGCGCGAGAGGATGGCGCGGACGTGAAGAGCGTCCTCAGCGTCGCGGGCGCTGTGGGGTGGCGGATGCTCCACAACAACTTCACCACGCCGTCGCTCCTGATCCCGGGGATCGCGTTCCCGATGTTCTTCTTCGTCGCGTTCGCCGGTGGGCTCTCCCGGGTGAACGACGTGCCCGGCTTCCAGTTCCCGGTCGGCTACACCGCGTTCCAGTTCGTCTTCGTCCTGCTCCAGTCGGCCGCGTTCGCCGGCGTCTTCGTCGGCTTCGGAATCGTGCGCGACTTCGAGACCGGCTTCGCGCGGCGCCTGATGGTCGCGGCGCCGGACCGCCGCGGCATCCTGCTCGGCTATGCCGTCGGAGCGCTCGGCCGCTGGGCCGCCGTCGCCCTGATCCTCACCGCCGTCGCGTTCCTCGCCGGGATGGAGGTCGGCGGCAACGGTGTCGATCTCTTCGCGCTCTACCTGCTCGCCGCGCTCGTCAACGTGACCGGCCTCCTGTGGGCGGCGGGGATCGCGATGCGGTTCCGGACCCTCCAGGCGGCGCCGCTCATGCAGCTGCCGGTCTTCCTCTCGCTCTTCTTCGCGCCCGTGTTCGTGCCGGTCGAGCTGCTCGCCTCCTGGCTCGAGGCGATCGCGCGGCTCAACCCGGTCACGCTGATGCTCGAGGCGGGGCGGAGCCTGATCGCGGGACAGCCCGAGCACGTCAGCGCTGCCTTCGGCGGAATCGTCCTTCTCCTCGCGCTCTTCGGAGTCTGGGCGCTCCGCGGGCTGCGCAGAGCGGAGGCGGCGGGCGGCGGCTAACGCCTAGGCCAGGGCCTCGCGTACCGTCGCCTGGAACGCGGCGACGAGCCGCTCGCTCTCGGGCAGGAGACGACCCTCCCCGAGAACGCCCGAGCCGGCGCCCCGCTGGACCGACTCGACGAGGCGTGCGTCCTCCCGGCCGACCTGGTCGTCGAACTCCAGGAACTCGGCGATCCAGCCCTCGTCCTCGTCCGGCGCGAAGAGGTAGTCGAGGATTCGCCGCGTCCGGTCCGGCGCGAGCGGGAGGATCGGCCCGATCGAGAGGTTCGGCCGCCCGGGGAAGACGTTGATCCCCGTGTTCGGCCAGAGCAGGTGGAACTGCCCTTCAGGAAGCGGGGCGCCGGTCGGATCCTTGAGGCGGCCGAACTGGCTCAGGTGCCACGAGCGCGCCTCGAGCCGGTAGTCGCCGGGCGCCGTCTCCACCACGGCCGAGAACCCCGGGTGGGAGACGGCGCAGTGGTAGCACTCGAGGAAGTTCTCGGCCGCGATCTTCCAGTTCGCGCCGACCTCCCAGTCGACGCGGTGGTGGAAGGCGAGTCCGTCGACGTCGATGCCGCCGTCCGCGAGCATGGTCGGCACCTCCCCGAGGATCTCGTCGAGGGGCGGCGCTTCGCCGCCGACGTCGACGAACCGGAACGGCCCCCAGGCACCGAGCCTGACCTCGGCGAGGCCGAGGTCGTCGCGCTCGCCGAGCTCCTCGCCTCGCGGCGCCGAGCGGAGCGAGCCGTCGAGGCCGTACGTCCAGGCGTGGTAGGGGCACTGGAGCGACCGGCGGCGCCCGGGCTCCTCGACCACCACGGAGCCACGGTGCCGGCAGACGTTGACGAACGCGCGCTCGGCGCCGTCCTCGTCGCGGACGACGAGGACCGGTACGCGGCCCGCCCAGCCGGGTACGACGTTGTGCTCGCCGAGCACGCCGACGTACTGCCAGCTGCGCCGGAAGATCGCCTCGTCCTCGCGCTCCAGCACCGCGGGGTCGCGGTACCAGGCCCATGGGGTCGTGGGGAGTTCGCGTTCAGAGTGAGAGAGGTCGAGCATCGATCTCTGGGCCGCGCGCCGCGTCACCGGCGCCGCCTTCATACGGTCGTTGAAAGTCGTGAGACTTTCAACGAAACACGCGCACGTCCCGGTACAGCGTGTCGCGCTGGACCGGCGTCTTGCCGAGCGCCCGGATCGTCTTCACGAAGTCGTCCGTCGTCGCCCGGTGCGTCGTCCCGGCCGCCGAGACGACGTTCTCCTCGATCATCACCGAGCCGAGGTCGTCGGCCCCGAAGCCCAGCGCGACCTGGCCGATCTTCATCCCCTGCGTCACCCATGACGACTGGATGTGGTCGACGTTGTCGAGGTAGATGCGGCTGACCGCCTGGGTCAGCAGGTAGTCGAACGAGGTCGGGCGCGTCTCCGGCGGGACCTTCGCGCCCAACCGGTTGCCGTCGTCCTGGAACGTCCAGGAGATGAACGCCCGGAAGCCGCGGGTCTCGTCCTGGAGCTCTCGGATCCGGCGCATGTGCTCGACCCGCTCGGGGAGGGTCTCGACATGGCCGTACATCATCGTCGCCGTCGTCGAGATCCCGAGGCGGTGGGCGTGGCGCATCACGCCGAGCCATTCACCGGTGGTGGTCTTCTTCGGGGCGATGATCCTGCGGACGCGGTCGACGAGGATCTCCGCGCCGCCGCCCGGCAGCGAGTCCATGCCGGCGTCGCGAAGGCGGGTCAGCGCCTGCGGGATCGTCAGCTTCGACCGCCGGGCGATGTGCTGGACCTCCGGCGGCGAGAGCACGTGGAGGTGCACCTTGTACCGCTGCTTGATCGAGCGGAAGAGGTCCTCGTAGTAGTCGATCCCGAGGTCGGGATGGTGGCCGCCCTGCATGAGGACGCCGGTGCCGCCGATCGCGAGCGTCTCCTCGATCTTCTTGAAGATCACGGGCTTCGGTAGCAGGTAGCCCTCGTTCCGGTCGCCCGGGCGCCGGTAGAACGCGCAGAAGTCGCAGTCCGTGTAGCAGACGTTCGTGTAGTTGACGTTCCGGTCGACGATGAAGGTGATCCGGCCGGGGTCGGTGCGGCGCCGGCGCAGCTCGTCGGCCGCCTTGCCGACGGCGACGAGGTCCCGCGACTCGAGGAGCTCGATCGCCTCCGCGTCCGAGATCCGCCCGCCGTCGAGGGCCTTGTCGAGGACTGCGGAGACGCTCACGCCGGCACCGGGTCGTCGACGAAGCGAAGCTGCGGGACGCGGTCGAGCTCGCCGGCGTCTCTCGCCAGCTCGAGGAAGTGGCGAAGCCCGGCGCGCTCGCGCGGGCCGAAGCTGTACCGGAGCTGCTCGAAGTAGCGCGCGACCCAGCCCGCGGGGTAGTCGTACTCGTCGGCCGCCCTCCGCGCCAGGAGGGCGGCGTCCCTGCGGGCGCGCTTGACCGAGTTGACGAGCGCCGCCTCGAGATCGAGCATCCCCTCCGGCGGCGGGTCCGGGCAAGCCCAGACCGCGAAGACCATCGGCAGGCCCGTCCGCTCCAGCCAGAGCCGACCGAGGTCGTAGTGCGGCGTGGGATCCTCGAACGCGCTCCTGAGGGCCGCGTCGCCGATCAGGAGCTTCGCGTCGGCCTCCTCCCCGAGCGGGACGTGCTCGGCATACGGCAGGAGGACCTTGGCGAGGACCACGGTCGTGGCGCTCTCCGGCGTCACGGCGACCGTCCGCACCTCCGCGAACGGCGTCGGGGTCACGAGCTGGATCGATCCGGCCGCGCCCTCCGACGACACGCAGAGGCGACGCAGCAGCAGCAGCTCGCGCGCGTTCCGCGCCCACTCGATCGACGAGATCGGCGCGACGTCGACCTGGCCGTCCATCAGCGCCGCGTTCAGCTCGGTCGGCACGCCGAGCACCTCCTGGACCTCGGCGTCGAGCCCGTAGAAGACCGGGGCCATGTTCAGGTAGGAGATGCGTCCGAGCCGGATCATCGCCGCTCGAAGAACGTGAGGAGGTTCCCGTCGCCGTCGATGACCGCGAACTCGCGCGCGCCCCACGGCTTCTCCTCGAGCGGGGCGTTCGGGTGGACGATCTGCCGCTCGCGGCACTGCTCGTACAGCTCGTCGATGCCGTCGACGCGGATCCGGTACATGGTGTCCGACCGCTCGGGCGGGATCCCGCTCGGCCCCCAGAGGTGGACGCCGACGTCGTCTCGCTCGACGATCGCGTACTCGGGCTCGGAATGGACGACCTCGAAGCCGAGGTTGTCGCGGTACCACTCGGCGCTGGAGGCCGTGTCCCGTGCGGGGATGATCGGGACCGCCATCGTCATCACCGCCACCGCCGGACCTCGTTGTAGAGCGTGTCGCGCTGGACCGGGACGCGGCCCGCTGCCTTGACGTAGCGGACGAGCTCCTCGACCTTCTGCTCCGTCTCGGTTCGCGCGCCGGCGGCGTGGAAGATCGTCTCTCGGACGACCGTGCCCTGGACGTCGTTCGCGCCGAAGTGCAGGGCGACCTGCGCCATCGGCATCCCCATCATGATCCAGTAGGCCTTGACGTGGTCGACGTTGTCGAGAAGGAGCCTGGACACGGCGATCATCTTCAGGTCGTCGGAGCCGTGCGTGTGCTTCCAGCCCCGCTGCTCGAAGACCGTGTTCTCGGGGTGGAAGGCGAGCGGGATGAACGCGAGGAAGCCGCCCGTCTCGTCCTGGAGGTCGCGGAGCCGGAGCCAGTGGTCGACGCGCTCCTCGTAGGTCTCGACGTGCCCGTAGAGCATCGTGCAGTGCGTCGGGATGCCGAGTGAGTGGGCGATCCGGTGCACCTCGAGCCAGATGTCGGGATGCTCCTTGCCGGGCGCGACGAGCGCGCGGACCCGGTCCGCGAAGACCTCGGCGCCGCCGCCGGGGAGCGAGCCGAGGCCCGCGTCCTTCAGCTCCCGGAGCACCTGCTCGTGCGTCAGGCCGGACAGGGTCGTCATATGGTGGATCTCGCTCGCGGTGAAGCACTTCAGATGAACGTCGGGCAGCGCCTGCTTCAGTTGCCGGATGATCTCGACGTAGTAGTCGAAATCGACGTGCGGGCTTTCGCCGCCGACCATGTGGATCTCGGTGAAGCCGGTCAGCTCCCGTTGGCGCAGGGCGTCCTCGACGAGCTCCTCGGCCGTGTACGTGTAGGCGTCGGGCTGCTTCTGGGTGACCGCGAAGGCGCAGAACTTGCACTTCACGCGGCAGACGTTCGTCTGGTTCAGGTACAGGTTCTGGACGAAGTAGGCCTCGTCGGTGCCGCCGCGCAGGCGACGTGCGCGGTCGGCGAGCTCGCCCAGGGCGAGCAGGTCGTCGGTCTCGAGCAGCGCGAGGCCGTCCTCGAGGTCGAGCCGCTCGCCCGCCTCGACCTTCTCGGCGATCGTCTCCACGCTGCTGACCGCGACTGCCATCAGGACTCAGTTCCTCCGCTCGACGACGATGTGCGTGAGGGCCTCCAACTCTGGACGGTACCCGCGGCCCTCGAGATGGCGCCGCGCCTCCGCCGCGTACCGGAGCGCGACGTCCCGCGCGCGCTCGAGTGCTCCGGTCTGGGCGACGCGGATGAGCGCCCCGTCGAGCGGGCCGCCGGCGAGCGCCGCGTGGACCACGGGGTCCTCCCGTGCGGCGAGGATCAGCGGCAGCGTGGGCGTCCCTTCCCGAAGGTCGTTCCCGGCGAGCTTCCCGGTCTCGATCGTCGTCCCGGTGCAGTCGAGGATGTCGTCCGTGATCTGGAAGGCGATGCCGAGGGCGAGGCCGAAGCGGCCGAGCGCCTCGTCGCGGCTTCCGAGCAGGCAGGCCGCGCGGAAGAGCTCCGCGGTCTTGAGCGTGCAACGCCGGAGGTACTCCTTCTCCGTCGTGTCCGGCTCGTGCGCCTGTGCGTGCTGGAGCGCCTCGCCTCGCACGAGCGCGAGCGCGGCGTCGGCGAGCAGCTGGACCCCCTCCGCGTCGCCGGTCGCGGCGAGCTCCGAGAACGCGCGGGCGAAGAGGTAGTCGCCGGTCGCGCGGGCCCCGACCGACCCGTGAGTCCGCCACGCGGTCTCGCGGCCGCGCCGGAGGGCGGCCCGGTCGATCAGGTCGTCGTGGACGAGGCTCGCCATGTGCACGAGCTCGACGGCGACGCCGGCCGGCAACGGATCGTGCGCCGCCGGCGACGCGAGGAAGACGAGGAGGGGACGTAGGCGCTTGCCACCGGCGTCGAGTGCCTGAGCGCCCGCGTCGGCCACCGTGCCCGGGTGGCTCGCGACCGTCTCGCGCAGCCGGTCCTCCAGGGCGGCCATGTAGGCGTCGAGCCCCGGCGTCGCCTTGACGGCGGCGAGCGCGGTCATCGCGCCTCCCCCACGAGCAGGACGACGATCCCGCCGCCGAGGAGCCGGTGGGCGACCGGGTGGAAGCCGGCCGCCCGGACACGCTCGCCGAGCTCGTCCGGACCGGGGAAGCGCCTGACGCTCGCCGGCAGGTAGCTGTACGCCTCGCCGCCGGGGAGCACCTTGCCCGCAGCCGGGACAAGGCCGTCGAACCAGGCCCGGTAGAAGAGCGCGAGCGGCCCCCGCGGCCGGACGATCTCCAGGATCGCCAGCCGTCCGCCCGGCTTCAGCACGCGTCGCAGCTCGCGAAGGCCGAGGTCGAGATCCTCGACGTTGCGAATCCCGAACCCGACGGTCGCCGAGTCGAACGAGCCGTCGGCGAACGGCAGCCGGAGGAGGTCGCCCTGCAGCCACTGGATCTCCGGCGCCTTGCGCCGGGCGCGCACGAGCATCGCCTCCGAGAAGTCGAGCCCGGTGGCCGAGCCCCCGGCCGCCTGGGCCGCGAGCGCGAGGTCGCCGGTCCCGCAGCACGCGTCCAGCACGCGGTCGCCGGGTGCCACGACCGCCTCGGCGGTCAGCCGCCGCCAGCGCCGGTCGAGCCCGGCCGTCATCGCGTGGTTCATGAAGTCGTAGACCGGTGCGATCCGGTCGAACATCGAGCGGACGCCGTCGGGCGGCAGCGTTCCCGTCCGCGTCGTCACTCGTCGCCCCACGCCTTCACCAGCGAGGAGTCGATGCCGAGGTGGACGAGCGCGCGGCCGGCGACGAAGTCCACGAGGTCGTCGATCGACTCCGGCTGGTGGTAGAAGCCCGGCGCCGCGAAGAGGATGACGGCCCCGGCCTGGCGCAGCGTGGTCAGCCCCTGGAGGTGGATGAGCGAGAGCGGCGTCTCCCGCGGCACGAGCACGAGCTTGCGGTCCTCCTTGACCGCCACGGACGCGGCCCGGTGGATCAGGTTCGCCATGGCTCCCGCGGCCAGCGTCCCGACGGTCGACATCGAGCAGGGGCAGACGACGTAGCCGTCCACCGGCGCGGAGCCGCTCGCGAACGGGGAGGAGAAGTCCCGCGGGTCGTATACGGTCACCGCGTCGCCTCCGTGCTCGGTGAAGCGGGCCAGCACCTCGTCGCGCGGGAGGCTCGGATCCCCGTACAGCTCGGTGGCGAGCACCTCGACGCCCGCCTCCGACGCGGAGACGCCGACTTCGCAGTCCGCCGCGACTAGGCCCTGGAGAATGCGTGCGGCGTACGGAGCGCCGGACGCGCCGGTGATGCCGAGGAAGACGCGCATCGCACCCCCCGCTAGCCCTTGGAGGCTGCGAGGAACTCCGCGATCTGGCTGAGCTGCTCCTCGCTCAGGGTCTCGCCGTAGACCGGCATCACCTGGTTGCCGAACTGCCTCGGGTTCGCGACGTACGCCTGCAGGCGCGCCTTGTCGAGGCGGCTGCCGACCCCGGTCAGGTCGGGCGCGCCGAGGTTCGCGACGCCGGAGCCGGCGTACGTGTGGCAGTTCGTACAGCCAGATTCCGCGAAGAGCTGCGCTCCCTCCTGCGCGGCGCCCTCGGGAATGTTGTTCTGCTCGATCCAGCGCGCCACGTCGCCGGTCGCGCCGGTCCCCTCCTCCGCCGTCGCGCCCTTGTAGGTGAGGACGCCCATCGTCACGACCGTCAGCGCGGCCGCGATCACGGCCACCGGGCGGCGCGAGAGGCGGCGCTCACGGCGCCGGTCCATGAACGGCAGCGCGTACAGCAGGATGAGCGCGATCGTGGGAAGACCGACCGTTCCCAGTACGACCGTCTCGGGCCACTTGAAGATCCGGAGGAGATAGAAGAGGAAGTAGAAGTACCAGTCCGGCCGCGGGATGAAGCTCGTCGTCCCGGGGTCGGCCTTCTCCTCGTAGAGCACGCCGAGCCGGCCGGAGGTCGAAGCGCCTTCGGGGTCGGATGCCTCGTCCGCCGTGAGGTACCAGACGCAGGCGAGGCCAACGATGACTGTGACCACGACGAGGCTCATGACCGTGTCGTGGAACATCGCGTAGGGGTGGAACGCCTTCCCGCGCCGCTCGACGTCCTCCTTGTAGCGCTTGTGCTGCTCCCGGCGCTCCTCGACGGCCCTACTCGCCACGCGGCCTCCCCACGCGTGCCCGCGGCCTCAGCAGGCCGCCGTCCCCGGTCGGCTCGGGCTCGGGCCGGTCACGCCCGGCCGCCTCGTCCGACCACGGCGGGGAGCTGACGCCGAGGCGGATGACGAGGTAGATGTGCAGCGTGATCAGGCCGATGAGCGCCCCGGGCAGGAGGAGCATGTGGGTGGCGTAGAAGATCGTCAGCGTATTCGGGCCGATCTCGTCACCCCCGCGTAAGAACTGCGCGAGCAGCGGGCCGACGAACGGTCCCGTCCCGTTGAGGTTGATGCCGACGACCGTCGCCCAGTAGGCCGTCTGGTCCCACGGCAGCAGGTAACCCGTGAAGCCCATCAGCAGCGCCAGCGGCAGGATCGTCACACCGACGAGCCAGTTCAGCTCGCGCGGGTACTTGTAGGCGCCGAACAGGAACACCCTCCCCATGTGGAGGAAGAGCAGGATGATGAAGACGCTCGCGCCCCAGCGGTGCATGCCGCGGACGAGCCAACCGAGGGTCAGGTCATGCGTGATGTGACGGACCGACTCGTACGCCTCGTCCGGCGTGGGCTTGTAGTACATCGCGAGGATCACGCCCGTGCCGAGCTGGACCAGGAACGCGGTCAGCGTCGCCGACCCGAGCGTGTGGAACCAGTTGGTGTCGGACGGCACCTTCCGGAAGAGGAAGTACTTGACGCCGCCGACGAGCCCCGAACGCTCCTCGAGCCAGTCGAGCGGGACGTTGATGGCGTGGACGACCTTGTCCATCCGCCGCTTGCGGCGCCGAGTCGGAGGAGGGACGACCGCCATCGGCTAGTCCAGGTCCTGAGGCTGGATCGGGTACAGGAACGCCTCGAGCCCGTCGACGTGCTCGCCCGGGCCCTGGAGGCCGTAGGCCGTGATCTGCGCCTCGGCGCCCTCGCCCTCGACCTTGCCGACGCTGTACGTCTCGAGCAGGTGAAGATTCCCGCCGACGATCGCGTACTTGTAGCGGTCGAGCCCCCGGACGGGCGGGCCGGCCGTCCGGTTGCCCTCGGTGTCGTAGGCGCCGCCGTGACACGGGCAGCTGAAGTTCGCCGGCTGGATCGGCGTGAGGGCGAGCTCTGCCTGGTCGGTCTCGACCGTCTCCCGCTGCTGCTCCTCCCGCGGGCCGCCCGCCTGCACCGGGCAGCCGAGATGGGCACACCGATTCGAGATGATCGTCATGCTCGGCTGTCCGTCCCTCTCGCCGTTGTACCGGACGAAGGCGGTCCGCCGGGACACCTCTCCGACGGCCGGGTCGAGCAGGAACGTCACCTCGCGCCACTCCCCTTCGGGGAAGTTGTCGAGCGGTCCGAGATCGATGCCCGAGAGCTCCTCGCCCGTGAAGGCCGGGAGCACCGCGAAGCCGAGGATCGGCAGCGTGACGATCCCGGCGATGACGCCCCCGAGGCCCAGCGTGGTCAGCTCGAGGAACGTGTTCCGCGGGTACCGGTCGACCTCGCCGTCCTCCGTCGGAGCGGGCGGCGCGGGCGCCGCCGGGGCGCCCTCACGCCTCGGCGCCATCACGTCGCGCGCCCAGAGGAACCCGAAGATCAGGGTGATGACGACGCCGACGACCACCGCGGGACGGCTGACGACGAGACCGACGAGGACGCAGGCGATGCCGACGGCGAACCCGACCGGCCAGATGCTCGGTGCTGGCAGATGCGGCTTGTTCTCTCCGCCGTGCGGATCCAGTGAAGCCCTCCCTCGCGCTCGTCCGCGGCGAGTCTACGAAACCGATTAGACCGGCGGGTGCCTCACGGTGTCAACGACGCAACAATCGCTGCAAGGCGCCGCGCCGCCCGTCCTGCGGGGCGCTGACCTCGTCGAGGCCGTACTCGCTCCAGCGGGCGTCGACGAGCGCCCTCACCTCGGGGGTCATCTCGATCTCGGGCGGCCATTCGCGCGTCCCCTCCAGCGGTCCCTTGGCGGTCGCGTCGATGCCGATCTTGCCGCCGAAGAACTGCATCGTGGGCGCGTGGTCGAGGTGGTCGAGCGGCCCTTCCGAGAGGACGACGTCACGCTTGGGATCGACGTTCGCGCCGACGTAGAAGAAGACCTCGGCGTAGTCGTGCACGTTCACGTGCTCGTCGACCACCACGATCGCCTTCGTCAGGCTCAGCATCCCGAGCCCCCAGATCGCGTGCATGACCTTCCGGGCGTGGCCGGGGAACCGCTTGCGGATCGAGACGATGGCGCAGTTGTGGAACGCGCCGGCGACGGGCAGGTCGAAGTCGACGATCTCGGGCACCGTCATCTTGATCGCCGGCAGGAAGATCCGCTCGGTCGCCTTCCCGAGCCAGGCGTCCTCCTGGGGCGGCTTCCCGACGACGATCGACGGGTAGATCGCGTCGCGCCGCATCGTCATCGCGGTCACGTGGAAGACCGGGAACGGCTCGACGCCCGTGTAGTAGCCCGTGTGGTCCCCGAACGGGCCCTCCGGCGCCTCGTCTCCCTGCTGGACGTAGCCCTCCAGGACGATCTCCGCGTTCGCCGGCACCTCCAGGTCGACGGTCCTGCAGCGGACGAGCTCAACGGGCTCGCCCTTGAGGAACCCGGCGAGCATCAGCTCGTCGATGTGCTTGGGGAGCGGCGCGCTCGCGGAGTAGGCCGTGACCGGGTCGAGGCCGAGAGCGACCGCGACGTCCAGGCGGCCGTCCGTCGCCAGGTAGTCCATCCGGCCGTCCTTGTGTAGCTGCCAGTGCATCGCCGTCGAGCGCTCGTCGAGGATCTGCATCCGGTACATCCCGACGTTGCGCGTCCCGGTCTTCGGGTCCTTGGTGATGACGGCGGGGAGCGTGATGAACGGCCCGCCGTCGCCCGGCCAGCAGGTCTGCACCGGCAGGCGGCCGAGGTCGACGTCCTCGCCCTGGAGAACGACCTCCTGCGCCGGACCGGAGCGGACGGTCTTCGGCATCGAGTCCGCGATCGACTTCAGCCGCTTCAGGCCGCGGACCTTCTCGACGAGTCCCTGCGGCGGCTGCATCTCCAGGACCTCCTCCAACCGCCCGGCCACGTCGTCGAGCCGCCCGACGCCGAACGCGAGACACATCCGCCGCTCGGTCCCGAACTGGTTGATCAGGAGCGGATGGCTCGAGCCCTTCGGGTTCGTGAAGAGGAGCGCCGGCCCGCCGGCCTTCACCGTCCGGTCGACGATCTCGGTCACCTCGAGGTGCGGGTCCACCTCGGCGTCGACGCGAATGAGTTCGCCCTCGCCCTCGAGCAGCTCGATCCAGGAGCGAAGATCGGCGGGCGGGGTCACGCGTCCGAGTGTACGGACGCCGCGAACTCCGCAGCCTCTTCGAGGGAATCCTGTCCACCGACGCTTCTCGCACGTTCGAACACGGGCCCGGCGACTGGCCGGAGCGAAGCGGCGAGATCGTCCAGGTCGAGGCCCCACCGCCCCAGCGTTGCGCGCGCGGCCTCCGCTTCGATCGCGCCCCAGAGCCGACCCGCCCGAGCGGCGTCTCCGCGCTCGCACGCAACCCGCGCGAACATCGCGAGTGCGAGCACTGTCGTCTGCCGGTCGTTCATCGCCCGCGAAAGTTCGAGCGCCGCCGACACGTACCCCTCTGCGTCGTTCACGCGCCCGAGCTTGAGCGCAAGCTCGGCGAGGTTGTGGAGGTCGATCGCCTCCCTCCAATCGAAGCCCGCGTCGCGCGCCAGCTGGCGGCTCTGCCGGACCAGGTCGAACGCTCTTTCGGTGTTCCCGTCGTGATCTTCGACGAGCCCGAGGACGCTGAGCGCCTCGCCTTCGAGATAGCTGGACCCGAGTGCTCGCGCCCGGACGAGGTTTTCCTCCAGCAGGTCACGCGAGCGTTCCCATTCTCCCCGCGAAACGGCGTTCGAAGCGAGGCGGTGCCTCATGTGCACCGCCCCCCACTCGTCATCCAGGCCCTCGAAGAGCACCAGGCTCTCCTCGTAGAGCGGCTTCGCCTCCTCGAATCGGCCGGCAAGCGTCAGCGAACCGCCGTGGCAGCGGAGCGCCCGTGCGTGAAGCGCGACGGGAACGTCCGTCATGCCCGCGAGCAGCGTCTCGAACCTCCGCGCCCCTTCGTCGGGGCCCTCGGAGACCCAGAATTGCTCGACAGCGACTGCGAGGCGGAGACCGAGCACCGGATCCTCCGCCGCGGCCCAGTCGAGTGCGGCCCGGAAGTTCTGCTGCTCGAGCAGCGCCACGTCGTACCTCGGACGGGCGCCGCGCTCGTACGCCTCGACGGCCAGGTCCAGCGACTCTGCGAGGTCTCGGAAGTACTCCGCATGCTTGCGGCGGACGAGATCGTCCGCTCCCCCCTCGCGCAGCCGCTCGGCGGCGTATTCGCGGATCGTCTCCAGGACGAACAAGCGGCCGTCGTCCGTCTGCCGGACGAGGCTCTTGTCGACCAGCGCGCCGAGCGTCCGGAGGTCCGCTCCGCAGACCGCTTCGGCCGCCTCGGCCGAGAAGCTCCCGGCGAACACGCTGACGCAGGCGAAGACAGGTCTCTCCTCCTCGGAGAGCAGCTCATAGCTCCACGCGATCGTCGCTCGAAGCGTCTGGTGCCGCTCCGGCGCGTCGCGCATCCCGGCGGCGAGGAGGTCGAGGCTACGACCGAGACGATCGAGAATCTGATCGGGCGGCAGGAGCTTGACTCTCGCGGCCGCGAGCTCGATCGCGAGCGGGAGGCCGTCGAGCCGGCGGCAGATCTGACCCACGGTGTCATCGGGCTCGAACGCCGACCGCAGCTGCCGCGCGCGCGTGGTGAAGAGGGCAATCGCCTCGTCTACGACCATCGTCGGAACCGGGTACTCGTGCTCCCCGCTGAGGCCAAGCCGCTCCCGGCTCGTCGCGAGCACACGCAGGTCGGGCGCCTCCGCGAGGATCGAGGAGACCAGCGCTGCGGCATCGAGCAGGTGTTCGAAGTTGTCGAGCAGCAAGAGCGTGCGCTTCGTGCGCAGATGGTCGGCAAGGTCCTCCTTGGCGCCGACCGCGTGAGCGATCGTCGGCTCGACGAGGTCGGGATCGCGTAACGCGGCCAGCGAAACCCACCAGACGCCGTCCCTGAAGTCGTCTGTGAGCTCGGCGGCAGCTTGGAGCGCGAGCCGTGTCTTCCCCGACCCGCCGGCACCGGTCAGCGTCACGAGCCGCTCGCGGCCCAAGAGGGCGAGGACCTCACCCAGCTCGCGCCCGCGACCCACGAGCGGCGTCGGCTGCACAGGGAGGTTCGTCTGGTACAGCGTCCTCAGCGGCGGGAACTCCGCGTCACCGAGCTGCCAGAGCCGCTGCGGCTCCGTGAGGTCCTTCAGCCGGTGGAGGCCGAGATCCGTCAGCGACACGGAGCCGTCGAGGTACCCGTGAGTCGCGTCCGAGACGAGCACCTGACCTCCGTGACCGGCGCTCATGACGCGCGCGCCCTGGTGGACGTCCATGCCGACATAGCCCGTCTCGGCGACCAGCGGCTGGCCGGTGTGAATCCCCATCCGGACCTTCAACCCCGTCGGCCCGAGCGCCTCCTGCACCGCGGCGGCCGCGGCGACCGCGTCCGAGGCGCGCTCAAAGGCGACGAAGAACGCGTCGCCCGCGGTGTCGACCTCCACGCCGCCGCGCGGCTCGAACGACTGCCGCATCAGCCGATGGTGCTCCGCGAGCAGCCCGGCGTACTCGTCGCCCAGCTCGTCCAGCAGGCGGGTCGAGCCCTCGATGTCCGTGAAGAGGAACGTCACCGTCCCGGTCGGGAGCGCCACAGTCGCTCCAGTGAAGCGCGTTCGGATGCGGCGGTCTAGTGCCGCCCGAGCGCCTCGGCGACGGCCTCGGCGCGCGTGAGCCGCCGTCCCTCGGCGAGGCCCTCGAGGAACAGCGGGTCCGCTCGATGCTGTCCGAGGGCCGCCTCGTACCGCCGCCGCTCGAAGTCCAGGATCCGCATCGCCCGGCTCTTCTCGAGGGTCTCGACGGCGCCCCAGAGCCGGCCTGCCCGGTGGAGCTGTCCCTTGCCGGCCGCCACGGACGCCAGGCCGGCAAGCGTCGAGACGACGAGCCGCGGAATGCCGAACGAGGTCGCGCCGGAGAGGCTCTCGCAATAGCTCTTCTCCGCGGCGTCGTAGTCGCGTGCGTCGAGGTCGAGGTCCCCGAGGCCGTGGAAGGACGCGAAGACGAACGAGTCGTCGCCGAGCCCCCGCATGACGTCGATGCTCTCCTCGAACGCTCTCCTGGCGCGCAGGCGCGCGCCCGAGTCCCGCGCCTCCTCGCCGATGTAGTGGAGCGTCCGCCCGATGCCGTACGCGTCCCGGAGCTGGCGCGCCAGCGTCAGCGCCTCGTCGCGCAGCTTCGACGTCCGCCGCTTGTCCCCGAGCGCCCACGTCACGTTGCCGAGGCTGTTGACGACGTCGAGCACGCACGGGAGGTCTCCGGCGGCCCGGTAGATCGCCAGGCTCTCCTCGAGCGCCTCGGCCGCGCGGTCGAACTCCTCCTGGAAGAAGAGCAGCGTCCCGAGCGAGTTGAGCGCGCCCGCTCGGGCCGACGGCGACACGAGCGCGTCGACGGCGGGGAGGGCGCGCTCCAGCCACCGGATCGCCTCAGCATGGTGGGCCCGGACGTGCCAGAACGGGCGGAGCCACTCGGCGACGCGGAGACCGAGCTCGAGGTCGCCCTCACCAAGGCTCCACGCGAGGACGGCGCGGAAGTTGTCGTGCTCGGCCTCGACGCGGTCCAGCCACTCGCGGCCCGGGCCGCGGAGGTACGGCGACGCGGTCTCGGCCAGACGGGCGTAGAACTCGGCGTGACGCCGCCGGAGCGCCGCGATGTCGCTCATGCCCAGCTGCTCGACGGCGAACTCGCGAATCGTGTCCAGCATCCCGAAGCGGGTGCCGTCCTCCCGGACGAGGTGCTTGTCGACCAGCGAGGTGAGCAGGTCGAGGTCGGCATTGCAGACCGCCTCCGCCGCGTCGGTGGTCCAGCCGCCGCGGAAGACGGCGAGGTCGGCGAACAGCCGCCGCTCCTCCGGCGTCAGGAGCTCGTGGCTCCAGGCGATCGTCGCGCGCAGGGTCTGCTGCCTCGGCGGCGCGCCGCGCTTCGCACCGGTCAGGACGGGGAGCCGCTGCTCGAGGCGCGAGAACAGCTCCTCGGGCGTCAGCACCTTGATCCGCGCGGCCGCCAGCTCGATCGCGAGTGGCAGGTTGTCGAGGCGGGCGCAGATCGCGGCGAGCTGGTGGTAGTCCGCCTCGAAGTCGTACCGGGCCGCCTGCGCGCGCTGGCGGAAGAGCTCGACCGCGGGCGCCTCCGAGAGCGGACGCAGCCGGAACTCCCGCTCGCCGGCGATCCGGAGCGGCTCGCGGCTCGTCGCGAGGATGGCCAGCCCTGGCCCGGCGACGAGCAGCCGGCCGATGTCCGGCGCGGCGTCGATCACCTGCTCGAGGTTGTCGAGGACGAGCAGCTGCTTCCGCGTCCCCACCTCCGCGAGGACGTCGCCCTCGATCGCGAGCGCCTCGGCGAGCGTCGGCAGCAGGAGCGCGGGGTCGCGGATCCAGGCGAGATCGACAAACGTGACGCCGTCCTGGTACGACTCGACGAGCTCCTGGGCGGCCGCCGTCGCGAGCCGGGTCTTGCCGATGCCGCCCGGCCCGAGCAGGGTGACCATTCGGGCCCGCTCGCTCTTGAGCAGGCGCAGCAGGTCGCCGAGCTCGCGCTTGCGGCCGAGGAGCGGGTCGAGGTCCGCCGGGATGCGTGCCTGATCCAGGCTGCGGAGCGGGGGGAAGTCCTCGTCCCCCAGCTGGAAGAGCCGTAGCGGCTCCGTGAGGTCCTTGAGGCGATGCTCGCCGAGGTCGCGGAGCTCGAACCGCTCGCCGACGAGCTCGCGCGTGGGCTCCGAGACGAGCACTTGTCCGCCGTGGCCGGCCGCCATCACACGGGCGGCGCGGTGCACGTCCATCCCGATGTACGTCCCGTCGACGAACAGCGGCGAGCCTGTGTGGATGCCCATGCGAACGCGCAGGCCGATCGGCGCAAGCGCCCGCTGCGCGGCCGAGGCGGCGTCGACCGCGTCCTCCGGCCGCTGGAAGGCGACGAAGAACGCGTCGCCGCTGGCGTCGACCTCCGCGCCGCCGCGCGGCTCGAACGACTCGCGCAGCAGCCGGTGGTGCTCGGCCAGCACCTCGGCGTAGCCGTCGCCGAGCTCGGCGAGCAGCCGCGTGGAGCCCTCGATGTCGGTGAAGAGGAAGGTGACGGTGCCGGTCGGAAGCTCGCGCACGCCCCTCAAGCGTACGCCGGGGTTCGGGCTAGTAGACGCGCGGGCGCCGGGCGTGCCGGCGGTGTCCGAGCCACTTCGAAGCCTGCCCGAGGGCGATCACGCCGATGAAGATCAGGCCCACGACCAGCATGGAGTAGATGACCTTCCGCCCCTCCTCGGCCGCCGACGGCTTCTCCTCGGCGACGGCGGCGAAGAGCGAGAGGAGCGTGACGGCGAGCGAGGCCACGGCGCGACTCTAGCCGACCCTGCGGGCGTGCGACTCGAGGGCCCGCGCGACCGGTCCGGCGCCGGCCGCGTCCCGCGCGAGCCGCTCGAGCGGCCCGGCGTCGCCGCGGTCCCGGAGCGCCGCGCGCGCATCGGCGAGCCCGCCCTCACCGAGCAGCGCGGCCGTGGCCGCCCAGGCCGCCCCGTCCCCCGCCCCGCCCTCCGCACGGCACTGCGCGCACAGGGAGATCAGCTCCGCGAGGTCCCTCACGGCGTCGACGTCGCCGAGCGCGGCGATCCGCGCAAGGCCCTGGGCGTAGAGGTAGTCGCCGAGCACGAGCGCCGTGTCCTCGTCCGCAGGCTCGAGCAGCCGCGGCCGTCCGTAGTGGACGAGGTAGCCCTCGTAGATCGTCTCGAGACCGAGCGCGTACCGCCCGGCGGCCATCGGCGAGAACACCGGTTCGAGCTCGCCGTCCGCGGGCTCCCGGAGGACGCCCGCGAGCTCAGCCGCCGAAACCGGCAACCGCCTCGACCGTCCGGTCGATCTCCTCGTCCCCGTGCGCGAGCGTGACGAACATCGCCTCGTGCTGCGACGGCGCGACGTAGACGCCGCGCTCGAGCAGGTGCCGGAAGAGCGCGGCGTAGCGCTCGGTGTCCTCCGCGAAGAACGTCGCCATCGCGCCGACGCGCTCGACCCTTCCGCGGGCGGCGAGCCCGGCCTCGAGGCGGGCGCCGCGCCGCTCGAGCTCCTCGTACACCGACGCGTCCCGGAGCCGCCCGAGCACCGAAAGCCCCGCCGCGGTCGCGAGCGGGTTCCCGGAGAGCGTCCCTGCCTGGTAGACCTGGCCGAGCGGGGCGAGCTCCTGCATCACGTCGGCCCGGCCGCCGAACGCCGCGAGCGGGAGGCCTCCGCCGACGATCTTGCCGAGAATGGTCAGGTCCGGCAGCACGCCGAACCGCTCCTGCGCGCCTCCGCGTCCGACGCGGAAGCCGGTGATCACCTCGTCGAAGATGAGGAGGGCGCCGCTCGCGTCGCAGAGCGCGCGAAGCCCCTCGAGGAAGCCCTGCGCCGGCGGGACGACGCCCATGTTTCCCGCGATCGGCTCGACGATCACGCAGGCGAGCCCCTCGCCGTAGCGGGCGACGGCCGCCGCAGCCGCGTCGAGGTCGTTGTACGGGACGACGATCGTGTGGGCCGTGACCTCGCTGGGGACGCCTCCCGACGAGGGGATGCCGAGGGTGGCGACGCCCGAGCCGGCCTCGGCGAGCAGGGCGTCGGCGTGCCCGTGGTAGCACCCCGCGAACTTGAGGATCCGGTCGCGCCGGGTGGCACCGCGCGCAAGCCGGATCGCGGTCATCGCGGCCTCGGTGCCCGAGGACACGAGCCGGACCATCTCGACCGACGGGACGGCGTCGACGATCTCCGCGGCGAGCTCGACCTCGCGCTCGGTCGCCGCGCCGAAGCTCGTGCCGTCGAGCGCGGCCTCACGCACTGCCTCCACCGTTTCCGGGTCCGCGTGGCCGAAGAGCAGCGCGCCCCACGACTGCACCCAGTCGACGTAGCGGCGCCCCTCGGTGTCCTCGAGGTAGGCCCCCTCGCCGCGCCGGACGAAGATCGGCTCGTCGAGCCCCACGGCACGCATGGCGCGTACGGGCGAGTTGACGCCGCCCGGGATCAGTCGCTGCGCGCGGGCCCAGAGCTCCGAGCGCACCCCTAGAGCCACCGCGCGACGTCCTTCGCCCAGTAGGTGACGATCACGTCGGCCCCTGCCCGCCTGATCGCGGTGAGGGACTCCAGCGCGGCCTGGCGCTCGTCCATCCAGCCGGCGGCCGCTGCGGCCTTGAGCATCGCGTACTCGCCGGAGACGTTGTAGGCGGCCACCGGGACGTCGAAGCGCTCGCGCACCGCCCGGATGACGTCCAGATTGGGCAAGGCCGGCTTGACCATCAGCAGGTCCGCCCCCTCGGCCACGTCGAGCTCGCATTCGCGGAGCGCCTCCCGGACGTTGGCCGGGTCCATCTGGTAGCCGCGGCGGTCACCGAACGCGGGAGCGGAGCCGGCCGCCTCGCGGAACGGCCCGTAGAACGCCGACGCGTACTTCGCCGCGTAGGAGAGGATCGGCGTCGACTCGAAGCCCGCGTCGTCGAGCGCGCCGCGGATCGCCGCCACCCGCCCGTCCATCATGTCGCTCGGCGCGACCGCGTCGGCTCCGGCCTCCACGTGGCTCACCGCCGTGCGCGCCAGCAGCTCGACCGTCGCGTCGTTCGCCACCTGCTCGCCTTCGAGGACGCCGCAGTGGCCGTGCGACGTGTACTCGCAGAGGCAGACGTCCGTGACCAGGACGAGGCCCGGGACCGACGCGCGGAGCGCGCGAAGCGCCCGCTGGACGACGCCCTCGTCGTCCCAGGCGCCGGACCCCTCGTCGTCCTTCTCCTCCGGGATCCCGAACAGGATCGCCGCGGGGACGCCGAGCGACGCCACGTCCTCCGCCTCGCGGACGAGGTCCTCCAGCGAGAGCCTCCCCATCGCCGGCAAGGCCTCGTTCGGCTCGGTCGCCGGCCCGACGAACAGCGGGTAGACCAGCGACTCGAGGTCGAGCCGGGTCTCCCGGACGAGCGAGCGGAGCGCGCCGCTGCTGCGGAGCCGCCGCAGGCGGGTGACGGGGAACGTGCTCACGGGCCAACGTTAGCCCGTGGCGGGACGGGCGCCTCCTGGACCGGCGGCTCGATCTCCACCTCCACGGGCACGGGCCCCTCGCCCTTCCAGTCCTCGAGCTCGACCCGCTCGCCGACGAACTCCCAGATCGCACGCACGACGGCGAGCAGCGGAAGCGCGACGAAGATCCCGGCGAGGCCGTAGATCTCCCCGCCTGCGAGGAGGCCGAAGATCACGAGGAGCGGGTGCAGCCGCAGCGCACTCCCCATGACGTTCGGCACGACGATGTGCCCCTCGATCTGGTGGATTGCGAGGAAGAGCAGCGTCACCCAGATCGCCGAGACAGGGTCGACGATGAGCGCGTAGATCACCGGCGGGATCGCGCCGAGCCACGGGCCGAGGTACGGGATCAACTCCATCGCCCCCACCCAGGCGCCGAAGAGCAGCGCGTACTGGTCCATACCCTCGGCCCAGCCGAGTGTCCCGAGCACCCAGAGCCCGACCCCGGCGCTGACGCCGATGATCAGCGAGAGCAGGACCTGCCCGCGGACGTAGCCCGCGAGCGCCCGCTCGATCCGCGGGATCAGCGATCCCGAGTCGGGCCGGGGCGGGAAGCGACGGTCGACGGCCGCCGACAGCCTGCCCATGTCCAGGAGCATGTAGATCGAGACGACGACGATCAGGACGAGCGAGAAGAGCACCTCGAAGATCGAGAGCGCCGCGCCTTCGAGGAAGTCGATGGCGCGCGATGTGTACTCCTGCGGGTCGGCGTCGCGTAGCGAGTCGACGAATTCCTGGCCCTGCTTCTCCACCTGGATGCGCTCGAGCCCGTGGTCGTCGAGCCAGGCCTGGAGCCGGTCGACGTCGCGCTCCGCGTCAGTCTGGCCTGTTCGTCCGTCCTCGACCGTAAGGTAGGTGTCGATCCGGTCCGCAGCCTCACGAGACTGGTCGACGACTACGACGCCGATGGCGATCACGCCGATCACCAGCACAGTCGCGAAGCTCAGGAAGACGACGGCGATCGAGAATCCGCGCGGGATTCGCAGCGCGCCGAGCGCCCGGACGAGCGGGTCGAGCAGGAGCGCGATCAGTGCTGCGACGATGAAGAGGAAGACGACGTGAGCGACGGTGCTCGCAACCATCCACAGAAACAGCAGCGCCAGCGGCAGGCCGACGAGCTGAATCCAGCGCGGGATCTCGATCTTGGCGTGACCCGGCGGCATCGAGGTGATCGTACTGCGAGCGTTGTCCGGCTCAGGCCGCCGGCCTGGGACTGGAACTTTGCGGAAGATGGGAACCTCGCGTTGGCACGTCACGAACCTTCGACGGATTTGGCTCTAGAATCGCCCGTCGCCGTGTCACAAGCCTTGAGAGCCAGACGCGACCGCCCGTCGGTTAGTGTCCGCCCAATGCCGTCCCGCAGGGCAGTCGAGCAGGCGCGCCGCGCCCGCCGGCGCCGCGCGACCGGACAGCATCGCGCTCGGCGGATCGCGGTGCTCGTCCTGGCCTCGGCGGCTGTCGTGGCGACCCTCCTGCTGACGGCGTTCGGCTCCGGAACGACCGCACCGGCGGTGTCGTCCGCGCCTGCGCCCGCCCAGCGGCTCCTGCCGACCGGGCCGCCCCAGCCGCAGGTCGTGGCGGTCCACAACTCCCTCCAGCTGCGCGTCCCGGTGGCGCAGCAGCGGATCACGGCCATCGGCTACCACGCGGTCGACAACGGCGCGCTGCCGCTCAAGGCGGTCGGCGAGCAGGCGAACAAGGGGCTCTTCGCACGGCTTGTGCGGCGGCTCGCAGGCCGGGACGAGGCGGGGCTCGCCTGGTACCAGCTCGGCGGCGACGGACCCGCGAACGCCGTACTCGACGTCGGCGCAGCACCGGGCACGGACGTCTATGCACCGGTCGACGGCGTCGTCGTCGGCATCAGCGACTACGTGATCAGCGGCCGGCGGCTCGGCTCCCGGATCGACCTGCAGCCGTCGAGCGAGCCCTCGCTGGTCGTCTCGCTCACGCACCTCCGGCCGGATCCGACGCTGACCGTCGGCGCCGGTGTCACGGCGTCGAGCTCGAAGCTCGGCACCGTGATGGACTTCTCGCGGTACGAGCGCCAGGCGCTCGCCCGTTACACGCAGGACGCGGGGAACCACGTGTCGCTCGAGGTCCACCCCGCCGCCACGCTGAGCGTCCAATAACAAGAGTCCTCTTCGTCGCGGACGTCAACGGCGCGCCGGGCCGGCGGGCGGTCGAGCGCCTGCTGCCGGGCCTCCGTGAGGAGTTCGACGTCGACTTCTGCGTCGTGAACGGGGAGAACGCCGCCGACGGGCTCGGGATCACGCCGCGCCTCGCGGAGGTGATGCTCGCCTCCGGCGCCGACGTCGTCACCCTCGGGAACCACGCGTTCCGCAGGCCGGAGATCGCCGGCTACCTGTCGGAGTCGGACCGGGTGATCCGCCCCGCGAACCTCTCGCGCTTCGCTCCCGGCAAGGGCCTCGCGTTCGGCGAAGGCCGCGACGGGACGACGGTTGCCGTCATCAACCTCCTCGGCCAGCTGTTCCTGGCGCCGCCCCACGGCCCCTGGGAGGTGGTCGACGACCTCGTCGAGGAGGCGCGGCGGAGGACGCCGGTGATCATCGTCGACTTCCACGGCGAGGCGACGAGCGAGAAGGTGGCGATGGCGGCCGAGCTCGACGGGAAGGTGACCGCGGTCCTCGGAACGCACACCCACGTCCAGACGAACGACGCCCGCGTGACGCCCGCCGGGACCGCGGCCGTCACGGACGCGGGGATGACCGGCCCGCACGACTCGGTCATCGGCGTCGTCACCGAGCTCGCCGTCAGGCAGATGCGCACCGGGATGCCGGTCCGGTTCAAGACCGCGCAGGGTGACGTCCGGCTCGAGGGATGCCTGGTCGAGTGCGACGACGCCGGCCGGGCTATGCGCTGCGAGCTCGTTCGGCGCTCGTTGGAAGCGTGAGCACGGCGACGAGCGCCACGAGCGTCAGGTCGCGAACGAGCACGAGCCACGACGCGGCGACGTCGAACTCGAGCGCCAGGTCCCAGTACCGGTACGGGAACCAGAGCTGCGTCAGAACGAGCGCTGCCGCGAGGACGCCGGACGCGAGCAGCCCGCGCCGGCCGCCCACGAGCGGGACGAGCGGAATCAACCAGAGCAGGAACTGCGGCGAGAGCACCTTGCCGAAAGCGATGAAGGCGCACACGACGGCGGCGCTGGCGCGGATCAGGCGCCGCCCGTCGGCCGGGCCGCGGGCGTACCAGACCCAGATCGTGATCACCGCCGCGGCCTGGAGGAGCGTCGTCACCGTCGCGAGGGCGTCCGCCGCGCCGCCCACGAGGTTCTGGGACCCGTGGCTCGATTCCATCGTCAGGTCGACGCCGAACGCCTGGTGCGCCGCGAGCAGGATTCCCGCGCCGAGGCTCTCGATCTGCAACGGGCGGCCGGCCTGGGCCGAGAAGGCGTCCCACACGCCGCCCGGCGAGACGACGAGGAACGGCAGGACGATCGCGGCGACCACGCCGACGAACACGCCGCCGCACGCGAGCGCCTCCCGCCGGCCGCGCGTCCGCCAGGCGTGCGCGAGCAGCAACGGCAGGAGGAGCGCCGGGTAGACCTTCGCGGCGGCCGCCAACCCGAGCACGCCGACCCCGAGGCGAAAGCGTCCGGCGAGGACGAGTGCGAGCGCCCCGACGGCGAGGGCGGCCGGCCAGAGGTCGAAGCGCGTCAGCACGACCGACCCGAGGAGGAGCGGTGCGATCCCGGCGAAGAGCGGCGCCCACCACGGCCCCGTGGCCGCGACGAGCAGCACCGTCGCCACTCCGAGTCCGGCCATCAGTCCCTCGAAGCGCGAGCGGTAGTCGCCGCCGGCGAGCGCCGGGGCGAGGAACACCGGCAGGGCGGCGGGCGGGTATTCCACGGCGAAGTCGCGGTAGGGGACGCGCCCGTCCTCCATTGCGCCGCCGTAGCGCTCGTACACCGGCGTGTCGACGATGTCGTTGCGCGCGTAGAACCCCTCGTGGAGCAGCGCCCACGAGACGAGGAAGAGCGCGACGCCGGCCGCGCCGCTAGCCCACCGCGACCGGGTCGGGAGCCGGGCGCCCAGCTTCGACCGCCTCCTCCTGGCGCTCGCGCCGCACCGACGGCGCGAGCACCGCGAAGGCGACGAACGGGAAGAACCACGGGATGTAGAGGAAGAACCAGTGCGTCAGCACGAGCTCGAAGCCGATCAGCAGCGCGGCGGTGAGAGCGGCGAGCTGCAGAGGCGACTTCCGGCGCGGGAAGAACGCGACGGCGACCGACCCGGCGAGGACGAGCGCGATCAGCGGCAGCTGGACGAGATGCAGGTCTGGGATGCCCGCGGCGTGGTACTGGCCCCAGCCCCAGATCGAGAACGGCGATTCCCGGCCGAGCTGCCAGCCCAACGTCCGGTCCCAGAACACGCGCGCCGCGTGGAGGACGTCGGGCTCGAGCAGCAGGATCGAGAACGCGGCGGCGGTCGCGGCAGCGAACCCGGCGGCGAAGACTGCCACCGGGCGCGGCCGGCGGAGGCCGTCCGGGTACGACGCCCACAGCGGGACGACGAGGAGCGGCCCGAACTTCGTCCACGCCGCGAGCGCGCTGAAGGCACCGCGGGCGAAGTTGGAGGACGCCAGCCAGAAGCCCCAGACGAGGAAGAGCGCCGGCAGCGCGTCGTTCGTGTTCGAACTGGAGACGTACTGCGTGAACGGGTAGGAGGCCCAGGCGAACGGGAGCACGGCCGCGAGGCGCGTCCCCCCGAAGCGTCGGCCGACGAGCGCGAGGCCGAGCATGACGAGCAGGTCCATTGCGATCGACGTGAAGTGGGCCGCCGGCAGCTCGTCCCACTTCCCGCTCCAACCGAGCAGGGCGTACCCCGGCAGGTAGGCGATGTACGCGACGGGCCCGTACGTGTCTCCGCGCTCGTTGGAGGACTCGCAGCGCCCGTTCGTCTGGATCCGGTCCCGCACCTCCCCCTCGGCGTCCGCCGGCCCGCAGTGCTTCAGGTTCCCCTGCGCGGGCATGTGGCCGTACGGCATCTCACCGTTCGCGATCCGGTGCGCGCCGATCACCCCGGCATAGCCGACGTCGATCACGTTCGAGTCCCGGTAGTTGATGCCGATCCGGAAGCCGGCGAGGAACACGGTCGCCGCGAGGAGCACCCAGACCGGCCAGACGACAGAGCCCGGCCGGGCGGACCGCCGCGTCGTCCCGACCAGGACCATCCGCGCAAGCAGGTACACGAGCGGGGGGTAGACGAGCGCCATGCTCGCGAAGACGTTGCCGTCGTTGAAGAACCAGAGCGCGACGGAGAAGGACAGCAGCGCGACGAGATCGAGCGTCCGCAGCGTGAGCGGTCGCCGCCAGTCGACGAGGCCGAGCAGGAAGACGGCGCAGAACGCGAGCCAGACCTCGACGCGGTTGATCGACCGCTCGCCGAACGCCCGGTCGTGGCCGCGGGCCATCTTCCACGCGACCTGCGGGCCGGTCCACGCCTCGGTCACCCGTCCCGTCTCGGCATCCACCTTGCCGTTGGCGATCTCGCCCGCCTCCTTCCACCAGACCTGGACCGTCCACTGCCCGGACTTCTCGTCCAGGTCCGCGTCTTGGACGCGGCCCTGCACCGGATAGCGGTCCAGCCAGTCCGCGACCTTCGGGTGGCGGAGGAAGGCCGCGGTCGCCTCGGCTTCGCTCAGCCCTGCGTCGGCCGCGACGGCGCCGGGGGCCACGAAGAGGGCGGCAAGGAGGACGACGACAAGGCGCAAGGGCCCCTCCTCCGCAGCGAAAGCCCGTCAGGACTTTCGGCGAAAGCTCCAGAGCTTGTTGCCCACGAAGTTGAGCGGCGTCACGAAGATGATCGCGACGGCCTGGGCGGGGATCTTGTCGAGCCCCAGCGCGATCAGCGCCTCCAGGATCAGGAGATTCGCGCCGAGCGCGCACACCGCGACGACGAGGAAGCGGATTCCCTGGTAGGCGACATGACCGCGCTGTCCGCGGAACGTCCAAAGCCGGTTCCACGTGTAGTTGTTCGTGACGGCGACGAGGAAGGAGACGGTCGCTGCGGCCAGGTGGTGCCAGTCGGCCCAAAGGACGAGCGCGGAGAAGACGGCGAGGTTGACCACGTACCCCGAGGCCCCGACCGTGCAGAACTTCGCGAGCTGGACCCAGTTGTGCGGCCGGCGCAGCGCCGCACCGGTGCGTCCGCCGGTGGCGGCGAGCGTGGAAGAGAACAAGCGCGACACGGGACGGCGGCGAGGCTACCGAATGCGCCCGGCGCGAGCGTGGCTAGGCGGCCGACTCCCGTCGGCGCCGAAGCGAGAAGCCGCGGCTGCGATAGAACTCGAGCTCGTCGGTATCGAGCAGCGCGAACGGCGAGTCGACGACGACCTCCTCGCCGACCGGGGAGGCCGCGGCCGTCGGCAGGAACCTGTGCCGTCCGTCCTGGCAGTGGACCTCGAGGCCGATCGCCCGCTCCTCGGACGCGTCGAGGATCACGCCGACGACGTGACCGATGCGGACCCCGTGCAGGCTCACCGGCCGCTGCAGCAGCTCTTCCATCGCTACCGACATATTCCCCGCGTCAGGAGGCGGCGAACCCGCGCTCGTCCCGCGGCTCCTCCCACTCGACGTCGACCCGCTCGACCTCGGCCAGCGCCGGACCGCGGCGGCACCACTCCACCATCGACTCGACGCGTTCGCGGTCGCCCTCGAACGCCGCCTCGACCGTGCCGTCACGGTTGTTCCGGACCCAGCCGGCGAGGCCGAGCGAGCTGGCGCGGTCACGCGTCTCGGCGCGGAAGAAGACTCCCTGGACACGTCCGCTCACGACGACGCGGGCGCGCGCCGCGGTCACTTGTGGAAGCCCTCCTCACCGACGAGCGGGACGAACCGGCACGGCACCGAGCGGACGACCGCGGGGCCTTCCGGGCTCCGCACGATCACCTCGAGGCGCTGGCCGTGCCGCCGGCCGACCGGGACGACGAGCCGCCCGCCCGGCATCAGCTGCTCGTATAGCGCCTGGGGGAGTGCCGGCGCCGCTGCGGCGACCACGATCGCGTCGTAGGGCGCATGCTCCTCGAGCCCCCGCGAGCCGTCGCCGACGTGGACCTCCACGTTGCGGATGCCGGCCGCCTCGAGGTTCCGCCTCGCCTGCTCGGCGAGCTCCGTGATTCGTTCGATCGAGTGCACCTCGCGCGCGAGGTGGGCGAGCACGGCCGCCTGGTACCCCGAGCCGGTGCCGACGTCGAGGACGCGTTCGTCGCCGTCGAGGCCGGCCTCCTCGAGGATCCGGGCGACCATGTACGGCTGGGAGATCGTCTGGCCCTCGCCGATCGGCAGTGCGGCATCGTCGTAGGCGCGGCGCCCGAGGTCGGGCGGCACGAACAGCTCCCGCGGAACCTGCTGCATCGCGCGCAGCACGCGCGCGTCGACGATGTCGCGGCCGCGCAGCTGCTCCTCGACCATGCGGCGACGACGGGCCTCAGGCGGCGCGGGCATAGGCCGGAGCCTCGACCCCGAAGTGCTGCAGGACGAGCGGTGCGACCCCGGAGATGTCCGGCGGGGGCTCCCCCGTGCCGACCGCGAGCATCGGGACGAGGGAATCCCCGTCGAGGAGCGACCCGTGCGAGCCGCCGCCGACGTGATGGCGGCCTCCGAGGTCCGCGTACTCGACGCCCGGCGCGGCCGAGACGATCACCTCGCCGCTGTTCGGGTTCGCGAGCGCCCGGACGGCGCGGCCCTGCCAGCCGCCCGCCGACGGATCCAGGCGGAGCTCGCTCGCGTCGCGGACGGCGAAGCCGATGCCGTCCTCCCGGAACAGCGCGACGTCGACGCCGTCCGAGCGGGCGAGCCGCGTCGCGACCTCGCGCGGATCGGCCGTGTAGACCATCCCTGCCCGGTTCGACGCCGTGACGAGCGCCGCGGGGAGATCCCGCAGCTCGTCCTGCAGTCGCACCGCGCGCTCGACCGGCGTCTGTCCGTGGTCGGAGCACACGACGACCGCGTACCGCTCCAGGAACTCGTCCATGCCACCTGCCGCCTCGACGAGGGCGCCGACCGCCTGGTCGCTTCGCCCGAGCGCCTCCTGCGCGCCGGCCGGGCCGAGCGCGTGCGAGGCGTAGTCGTAGTCGGGCAGGTAGTAGAAGAGGAAGTCGAAGCCGTCGCGGGTGACGAGCCAGCGGCCGACCGCGGCGGCGTACGCGTCGATCGAGCCGCCGGAGCGGGTGCGAACGGCGAGCGGGGCACCGGTCACATCCGACTCGAAGAGGCTGAAGTAGAAGAACCGCCGCGGGCCCTCGACCGGTCGGACGAAGCCGGGGACGGTCGGCACGTGGCGCGTCCGCCCGCGGTAGCACGGCGTGTTGACCGCCGCCGCCGTAAGCCCTGCGTCCTCGAGCGACTCGAAGACCGTGACGGCGTCCCGCGAGAGGTGGCGCGCGTTCATCTCCACAATCGCGTCCCTGATCGTCCGCCGCGTCCCGGCCGCGCGCATCGCGCCGAACGACGAGCCGTACTCGACGAGCCGTCCCTCGGCGCGGTGGTACCAGACGAGATGCGGGATCGCGTGGACGTCCGGGTGCGCGCCGGTCGCGAGCGTCGCCATGCACACCGGCGTCAGCGACGGGAAGGTGGACTGGGCCCGGCGGTAGCTCCCCGCCTCGTGCAGCGCCGCGAGCGTCGGCGTCGTCTTCCGCTCGACCGCGTCCTCGAAGACCTCCGGTGTGAGGCCGTCGATGACGACGAGGATCAGCGACCTAGTCACGCGCGAGGGTTCGGAGCCCCGCGTAGCGCTCCGGCTGCAGGCGCCGCATGCGGATGGCGAGCAGCGGCAGTGCGAGGGCCTCGATGTAGCCCATGAGCGGGATGAGCGCCAGCGCGATCAGCGCGGCGCCTCCGCCCGCGACCAACAGTGCGGTCGCGGCGCGCATCCCGCCCCGCCTGAGCGCGCCGCGGACGAGCTCGGCCGTCGACACGGCGCCGAAGATCCCGCCGAGCGCCGCGGCGGCCGCCTCCGTCTCGTCGCCGAGCACGATCCCGGCCGCGAAACCGAGGGTCGCAGCGAGCCCGACGGCGACGAGCATGCCCGCGCGCGACGCGCCGAGCAGGCCCGCCAGCGCCGCGCCGATCCCGAGCCCGAGGCCGAGGTAGACGCCGATCCAGTAGACGGCGGCCATCAGGCGGCCAGTGTACGCGCGCAGGTTTCGGGCCCTCGGAAACGCGGGACGTAAGGGAATGCGGGGCGGCTCCTAGCCGCAGGGAGCCGTTCCGCAATCTGTTCGGGCGCGCGGCCCGTATCTCCCCCTAACCGACCAAGGAGGGGAGATGAGGAAGGTCGCAGCCCTCGCGTTCGTCGTAATCGGCGTCCTGGGGGCCGGCGCCGTGGCGACGGCGCACGACGACGACGGCAGCAGCCACAACGGCGCGAGGCTGAACGGCTACCAGGAGGTGACGTCGATCTCGACGACCGGGTTCGGCAGCCTCCACATCAAGTTCAACAAGAACGACACCGCGGACTACGTCTTGAGCTACCGCGACATCGAGACGCCGGTCACGCAGTCGCACATCCATTTCGCCCAGCGGGCCGCGAACGGGCCGATCCAGGTCTGGCTGTGCGACGGCGATCCCGCCGCAGCGCCCAACCCGCCGGGTCCGCCGGCGCAGACGCCTCCGGTCTGCCCGCCGGCGACGGGCGGGACGGTCAGCGGCACCATCACCCCGAACGACATCATCCTCGGGAACCCCGATCGCGGGATCGAGGCCGGGAACTGGGCCGAGTTCAAGGCCGCCGTGCTGGTCGGACACGCGTACGCGAACGTCCACAGCACGAAGTTCCCCGGCGGTGAGATCCGCGGACAGATCAACGACCGGGACCAGAAGGAGTACACCGGTCCGCCGCTCTTCGCGGAGCACGACGACGAGTAGCTAAGTGGCGGCAGGTGCCTGCAGGCGGCGGAGGACGGCGAGCCCGAACTCCGCCGCCCTGGCACCGTCGACCACACGGTGGTCGAACGTGAGCGCCAGGTAGCCGACCGGCCGCACGACGATCTCGCCGTCCCGCACGACCGGACGATCCGCGACCCGGCCGATGCTGAGGATCGCCACCTCCGGGTGGTTCACGATCGGCGTCTGGAAGAGGCCGGCCAGCTTGCCGGCGCTCGTCACCGTGAAGGTAGAGCCACGGAGCTCCTCCGGCTTGAGCGAGCCCGAGCGGGCCGCATCCGCCATGCGGCGCACCTCCGCGTCGAGCTCGTCGAGCGAGCGCGAGTCGGCGTCTCGCACGACCGGGACGACGAGGCCCTCGTCGGTCTGGACGGCGAACCCGAGGTCGTAGCGGTCGAGGTAGACGATCTCGTCGCCCTCCAGCCGCGCATTGAGCTCCGGGAACTCCTTCAGCGCCTCCGCGGACGCCTTCAGCACCGTCGACACGAGGAGCGTCAGGTCGACGTCGCCGAAATCGCATTCCTCGACCCACGTGACCGGCGCCACCTCCCGGTGCGCCCGCGCCATGTGCTCCGCGATCAGGCGGCGGACGCCGCGGAGCGGCACGCGCCGCCCTTCGCCGGGGCCGCCGGCCGCCCGACGGACGTCCTCCTCGGTCACACGTCCGCCCGGGCCGCCGGGCTCGACCTGCGCGAGGTCGACCCCGAGCTCCTGCGCGATCTTCCGCACGAGCGGGGTCGCGCGAACCTTCGTCGAGTCGGGCGCGGGCGCCTGCTGCTGCGGCGCCGGCTCCGCGCGGGGCTGCTCCTCGTCGACGGCCGGTGCCACCCCGTCGCCGATCACGACGAGGACGGTGCCGACCGGGACAACCTTTCCCTCCTCGACGAGGATGCTGGCGACCTTGCCGGCGGCCGGCGAGGGGATCTCGACCGTGGTCTTGTCCGTCTGCACCTCGACGAGGGGATCGTCCTCTGCGATCTCCTGGCCCTCCTGGACGAGCCAGCGCGCGATCTCCCCCTCGGTCAGGCCCTCGCCGAGGTCCGGCAGCTTGAACTCGTACGCCATGGCGCGCGAAACCTACCGGGGCTTCGCCTGCTCCTCCATCTCGACGAACTCGACGTCGCCCCACCGCTCGAAGTGGCGAACATGCCTCCCCGTCTCGCGGAAGCCGGCGCGCTCGTACACGGTGATCGCGCGCTCGTTGAACGCGGCGACGTTCAGGATCATCCGGGCCGGCCGGAACCGCCGCCGGCCGAACGCGAGGCCGGCCCGGAAGAACTCGAGCCCGAGCCCGCGCCCCGTGAGCTCAGGCCGCAACCCGAGGCCGATCTCGAGCGCGTCGCCCTTCTCCTCGAAGTAGTAGAAACCGACGAGCCCGCCGTCCTCGCCCAGGGCCGCGTAGAACCGTTCCGGGTTCAGCACGGGATCGACGTCGCCGTCGTAGAAGTCGTACGGCGGCCCGTAGCGCCAGGCTTCCATCTCGGCGAACGTCTCGGCGGACGCGGGGCGGACCGTGAGCTTCACGCGCGCGGCGTCCCGATCCAGGCGTCGGCCGGCGCGATCAGCACCCGCAGGCCGCCCTCGACGCGCCACAGCGACACCGCCTGCTCGTCGCCGCGCAGCTCGGGCGCGACCTCACGCGGGACGTAGCCCGCCTGGAGCGTCCGCTCCTGGTTCCAGATCCCGACCGCGTTCGGGTCGTGCTCGTTCTCGGGCTCCGGCACGAGCGCCAGGCGACGGCCGGGGTCGAACGACGGGTCCGGCAGCGACTCGGGCCGGAAGGACACGCCCGCGGCCGGCACGACCCGGATGCGCTCGTCCTCCCAGCGCACCGGCTCACCGGTCGCGGCATCGCGCATGTGATAGCCGGAAGCGCCCCGCTCGAGCCAGAGCCGCAGCCGCTCGGTCACGCCCGGAAGGCGTCGTCGCGCAGGAGGGCGTGGACGCCCATAGTCCCGTTCACGACCTGGGTCACGTGCAGGTCGACGCCGACGCTCGCGAGGACGAGCGCGTCGCCGCCGGCGACGCCGAGCTCGCGGCCCATCAGCGCGACCATCCCGTCGACCGCGATCCTCGCGGCGCGGCCGAGGTGCTCGTCCATCCCGAAGGCGAGCCAGGCGCCCGGGATTCGCGCGACCGGCCACTCGAGCCGGAGATCCGCGTCGACGTCGAGCGCGAGCCGAGCTTGCACCGGCGTCTCGATCGCCGTGCCGGAGACCTCGCCGTCGCCCTGCGCGGCATGGCCGTCGCCGGCGGAGACCAGCGCGCCGTCGACCGGGATCGGCAGGTACAGCGTCGTCCCCGCGACGAGCTCCTTGCAGTCGATGTTCCCGCCCCAGCGCCGCGGCGGGATCGTCGAGTGGACGCCCGGCTCGGGCGGCGGCATGCCGAGGACGCCGAGGAACGGGGCCAGGACGAGCTCGCGCTCGAGCGCTCGCCCGATGCCGGCGCGGAGGTCCCAGTAGACGGCGTGGTCGTCACCCGCGTGCGTGATGCCCCAGTGGGCCGGGCGAACCTCCTCGATGCGAACGACGAGCGTCTGTCCGGCCTTGGCTCCCTTGACCTCGATCGGCCCGGCGAGCGCATGGCCGGTGTCGGCCTTCGGATTTCGCGCAGCGACCCGCTCGTCCGGCTCGACGTCCCAGGCGTGGTTCGGCACGGAGATCCGCACCGAGTCGCCGGGCTCCACGGTCAGCACCGGCTCGAGGGCGGGCGAGAAGTGCCCGTGCAGCGCCCACGGCTCGCACGGCAGCTCGTGGACCACCGCTTAGCCCACCCGCTCGGCGAGGCCCTCGTAGTGCGTGACGAACCCGTCGGCGTCGAAAGTGAGGTCCGCGACGAACGTTCCCGACCGGAAGCGAACCAGGCCGTCGCCGACCGGCTCGTAGCGCTGTGCCTGTCGCGACACCTCCAGCGTCGGAACGTCCACGAACGTCATCACGAAGTCCGTCGGCCCGTCCAACCCGGCGAGCACCGGCAGCGAGTTGAGGAGCGGCGATGCTGCGAGGTCGAAGAAGTCCGTGTCCTCGAGGCCGATGTCCAGTCTCGAGCCTCCGACAACTTCGGCCCGCAAGCGCCGGGGCTCGAGCTCGTACCGCAGCTCGTAGGTGACGCCGATCTGCGTGCCGTGCGCCCACAACTCTGCGCCGTCGTGCTCGACGTATGCGATCTCCATCCTCGGCTCGTCGAGGCCCGACCAAACGAGTGTCCGAGTCACGACGGCTAGAACTCGAGCAGCTTCCGCGCGGCGTCGACGACCCGCTCGACCGACGGCATGTACGCGTCCTCGATCTGCCAGTACGGGTACGGGACGTCGTAGCCCGTGACGCGCAGCACAGGGCCGCGGAGATCGAGGATCGCCTTCTCGGCGAGGATCGCCGCCAGCTCGGCGCCGAAGCCGGCCGTCCGCGGCGCCTCCTGCACGATCACGACGCGGCCGGTCTTCGCCGCGGACGCGAGGAGCGCGTCCTCGTCGAGCGGCTTCAGCGTCCGCAGGTCGAGCACCTCGACGCTCGCCTCGCCCGCCAGCGCGTCGGCCGCCTGCTCGCAGAGCGGCACCATTGACCCGTACGCGACGAGCGTCACGTCGGTCCCCTCGCGGGCGATCCTCGCCTGGCCAAGCGGCACCGTGAACTCGCCGTCCGGGACCTCGCCCCGCAGGGTCCGGTAGTGGAGCTTCGGCTCGAGGATCACGACGGGGTCCGGATCGCGGATCGCCGAGGCGAGCAGCCCCTTCGCGTCGGCCGGCGTCGACGGGATCGCGACCTTCACGCCCGGCGTGTGGGCGTAGTAGGTCTCGGGCGAGTCGTCGTGGAGCTCCGGCGCGCGCACGCCGCCCCCGTACGGCATCCGGATCGTGACCGGGAACTCCATCGCGCCGCCGGTGCGCCAGCGGTAGCGCCCAACGTGGGTGATCAGCTGGTCGAGGCACGGGTAGCTGAACGCGTCGTACTGCATCTCGCAGACCGGCCGCCAGCCGGCCATGCAGAGACCGACGGCCGTGCCGAGAATCCCGGCCTCGGCGAGCGGGGTGTCGACGCAGCGGTCGGGCCCGAATCGGTCGCGGAGACCGGCGGTCGCCCGAAAGACGCCGCCGGCCCGCCCGACGTCCTCGCCCATTACCATGACGCTCTCGTCGCGGCCGAGCTCGACGTGGAAGCAGTCGTTGATCGCCTCGACGAGGAGCTTCTCAGCCACCGAGGATCCTCCTGAGCTCCGTCAGGTCCTCGACGAACGAGGCGGGCGGGCTCGCATACGCGTGTCGGAAGAGCAGATCGACATCGGCAGGCGGCTCGGCCTCGGCGGCGGCGATGCCTTCGCGCATCCGCTCGAGCGCCTCCGCGCGGATCTCACCGGCGCGCTCGTCGGTCAGCACCCCGAGCCGCTGGAGATAGCGTTCGTACCGGCCCAGGCACTCGTTTTGCTTCTCCTCCTCGACCCGGGCCGGGTCGATGTAGGCGGTGGGATCGTCGGCCGTGGCGTGCGGCGCGGCGCGGTAGGTCACGGCCTCGATGAACGTCGGGCCCTCGCCGGCCCGCGCCCGGTCGACCGCCGCCCGGGTCGCCTCGTATACGGCGAGCACGTCGCCGCCGTCCACACGCACGCCCGGCATCCCGTAGCCGGCGGCCTTTTCTGCGAGGGTGTCGGCGGCGGTCTGCGCCGAAACGGGCGTCGAGATCGCCCACTGGTTGTTGTTGCAGAAGAGGATCGCGGGCGCCTTCATGACGCCGGCGAAATTCGCGCCCTCGTGGAACGAGCCCTCGGACGTCGCGCCGTCGCCGAAGTACGCGATCGCGACCGCCCGCTCGCCCTTGAGCTTCTTTCCCCACGCGAGCCCGGCCGCGTGCGGCACATGGGTGCCGATCGGGACGCAGATCGACGCCACGTTGTAGTCGAGCGGGTTCCACCAGCCGGCCGGATGGCCGCGCCACCAGGAGAGGACCGTGGAGACGGGCATCCCGCGAAGGAGCCCGACCGCGGACTCCCGGTAGCTCGGAAAGATCCAGTCCTCGTGATCGAGCGCATAGACGGAGCCCGCCTGCATCGCCTCGTGGTTCCAGAAGATCGCGTACGTCCCGATCCGGCCCTGGCGGTGGTAGACGAGCGACCGCTCGTCGTACGTCCGCAGCATCACCATCCAGCGGTAGAGCTCGATCAGGTCACTCTCGTCGAGTCCCTCGACCTCCCCGTCCGGGATGCTCTCGCCGTCGCCGATGACGCGGCGGAGCTCCCGCTCGTCGGGCAAGACTTGCGCCATTGCAGCGGCGAATCTACCTCAGGGTCAGATGGTCGCGAATCCAGGCGTCCACGGTCTGCCTGACGGCCGGATCGCGAAGCACGGGCGCGCCGTGCGCGTAGCCCGGGAAGATCCATAACCGCTTGTCCCCGGCAGGCGTTGCCTCGTAGAGCGCCCGGGCGAACTCCGGGAAGCCCTCGTCGTGATCGCCCGAGAGGTAGAGCGAGGGGACCCGGAGCGTCCGTGCGAACGCGAGGGCGTCGACGAGCCCGAAGCTCGTCGGCGCGGCGAAGCTGATCACGCCCTGGACAGGAGGCGTCGCCTGGGCCGCCGCGCCGATCACGGCGGCGCCCCCGAGTGAGCCGCCGGCAAGGACGATCCCGATGGCCCCCCGTCCCCGGAGAACCCGGATCGCGCCGAGCACGTCGAAGTCGACGCGGGTCAGCCTCGAGTTCACGCGAGCCTGCCCCGACGAGCCGTGGCCACGGTGGTCGAAGGCGAGAACGCGGTACCCCGACGTCACGAGGCGCCGGGCGTACGGCATCCACACGCAGAGGTCGGCGCCGCCTCCTCCGCCCTGGTGCGCGAGAACGACCGCCCTCGGCCCCCGGCCGAGCAACACGCCGATCAGTCGGATCCCGTCTGCGGCGCGGAATCGCACGACCTGGCGGCGCTCGGCGCGCGTGACGCAGGTCTCGAGGAGGCGCAGCGGTCTCGGGCGCCGCGCCGGAGCCGAGGCGAGCGCGGGCACGAGCAGCCGCTCACGGAAGAAGGCGAGTGTGCGTCTGACGATGGCGCGCGACCTCGCCGTGTGCGAATCGACGTCGAAGCCGTGGCCCCCTCCACGGTGGGTCAAGAGCTCGACGGGAGCACCGGCCGAACGGGCAGCCGTCAGGAAGCGGTCGATCGAGTTGTTGATCGCAGGGTCGTCGGCCCCGGCCTGGGCGATCAGCATTGGAGGAATCGAGGCTCCGCGTTCGCGAAGGTATCCAGCAGCCTCGAACGGCTCCAGCGCGCGGGGATCCCTGCCGTACCGCTCTGCAAGCTCCCGAAAGTCCAACGCTCCGTAGTAGACGGCGTTGCACCGCATGAACGGCAGCGGTTGGCGCATCGCGGCATGCAGGTGCCACGGAGCCGTTCCGAGCGAGAAGCCGAAGGTGCACATCCGCCCGGCGTCGACTCCCAGGCGGGCGCCGCGCGCCCGCAGAAAGCCGATCGCTGCCGCGACGTCGGCGGACGGCGCGGCGGGGGTTCGCAGGTAGTTGTCGGACCGGATGTCGAACACTGCGGCGGCGAGGCCGGACGCGGCCACGAGCTGACCCCAGCCGACCTTCTGCCCGGACAGGCGCCCGGCACCCGTCAGCGACGGCCCTCCGATCAGCACCACGGGAAGCTGCCGCGACCGGGGAGCACCTCGCGGTCGGTAGAGGTCCATTCGCAGGACCCTCCGGCCAATGTGTCGGTACGCGACTCCGCGTGTCACCTGGGCGCGATGCATCCCTGGAATCTGGAGGGCGAGCGCGCTGCCGGCCGTCGGATTGCGGTATGCCGCGCTCGCCGGGAGCGCAAGCACGAGGCCGAGAACCGCGACGAGCAGCGCGCGCGCCGTCACCGTGCCGCCTCGACGCCGGTGAGGTCGCGCTCGGCCGCCTGCGCCCACCGGATCACGGCCTTCGCGTACTCGAGGCCGTAGAGACGAGTCAGCCGAGGAAACAGGTCGCCGGCGCCGCCGTCCTCCATTGCCTCGAGCTCGGCCTTCAGCTTCTCCGCCGCGGCGCGATGCTCCCGGACCCGCGCGACGATCGCGTCGGGATCGACGAGCCCGCCGAAGAAGACACGCACGAGCAGTGTGTTCCGGCTCGTCTCCGGCTCGGGCGGCGCCTCGGCGATCCAGCGCCGGAGTGCCTCCTCGCCCGCAGACGTCAGCCGGTACAGCTGCTTGTCCGGCTTGCCCGCCTGCGCGACGTCGCGACGCGTGACGAGACCGGCCTCGACGAGGCGGGGAAGCGTCGCGTAGATCCGGCTCTTGGCGGGCGTCCAGAAGTACCCCACGCTGTGGTCGGCCAGCTTCTTCAGGTCGTAGCCGGACCGTTCTCCGAACGAGAGGAGCCCGAGGACGGCGCACTCGGTGGGCGTGATATTCCTCACAGGACTAGTCCTTAGGGGACTATTGGTACCGGACCACCCGGCCGGACGCAAGCGGACGACGAGGACGCCGCGGTCAGGCGGTGCGGCGGCTGAGCGCGAGCACGGCCGCGGCCAGCGCGACGGCCGCGGCCACGCCGGCCGCCTCGAGGAGCAGGCCTTCCCCGGCGTCGATCCTCGCGACCGAGACGAGGACGGTGCCGACCGCGATCGAGCCCGCGACGAGGCCCGAGAGCAGCGCGAGACGGCGGGCGGCGATCCCCGGAACCGCCGGGCGCGAGAGGCGCGTCTCGAGCGACCAGTAGCTCAGCTCGCCGACGGCGAGCAGCCCGGCCGCGTAGAGCGGGGAGCGGGCCGGGTCTGCGTCCTCCGCGAAGGAGACCGCCGCGGCGGCACCGAGCGCGAGCAGCGTCCACGGGACGACGACCGGTCGCCGCCGCCAGAGACCGGCGGCGAGGACGGCCGTCGCGGCTGTCGACAGGCCGGCCGCGAGGGAGGCGAGGTCGTCCGACGAGAGGACGGCGAAGGCGCCGAGGACCGCGGCGCCTGCGACGGCCGCGAGCCCCGTGGCTAGCGGCGTGCGAGATGCGCGGCCCGACGGAATGCGGCCACCTCCTCGATCGCGGATTGGAGCGAATCGTGCTCCCGCCACTCGACGACGGGGACGCCGAGCGAGTGGAACGCCGTCCTCCTCGCGGCGCGGCGGAGGAGCCACAGCCGCTGGACGAGCGGGTCGGTCTCCTCGTCGGGGGGCGGCGCGAAGCTCACCGGCGAGATCTCGATCACGGCGACGTCGAACCCGCGCCGTCGGAGATCGGACAGCGCCGCGAGCGCGCGGTCGTCCAGCAGCGGCGACAGCGCGACCACCAGCGCCTGCGGCGGGAGCGTCCGCCTGGGAACGATGTCGATGTCCTTCCAGGCGTAGCTGAGCATGATCTCGGCGTCGAGCAGCGCGTCCACGATCCGGTAGCGCTGGACGATCCCCGTCGCCGGCGTCAGCCAGTTCAGGATCCCGCCGAAGACGACGAGGCCGACCCGGTCGCGGTGCGCAAGGTAGCGCTCGGCCAGCGTCGCGGCCGCACGGACCTGGAGGTCGAGCGTGCCGGCGTCTTCCCGGCGGGCCTCGACGAAGGTGTCGAGGAAGAGGACGACGTCCGTGTTCCGCTCCGGGTGGAGCTCGTTGACCCACAGCTCGCCCGTTTTCGCCGTCGCGCGCCAGTTGACCCGCCGCAGCCGGTCGCCGTGGACGAAGGGGCGGAGGTCGGCGAATTCGATCCCGTCGCCGCGCTCGCGCGCTACCTGATTGCCGGCCGAGGGCTGCGTCGCGAGCGGCCGGAGCACGGATCGCAGCCGCTCGGCTGAGGGGTAGACCTTGAGCGGCTGCGGCCGCCCGACCCTTTGCTCGTGGACGAAGAGCCCGAGCGCGTCCCGGCTCCGAACGACCGCCTCGCCGAGGTCGTAGGCACCCCACCGGTCGCACTCGACCCGCCACGCGAGCTCGACGCTCTGGCCGGCGCCCAGCCGGACGAGCGCCGGGCTGAGGCCGTCGACGACGTGTGCGCCTTCCGGCAGGACGACCGCAACCTCGGCGTGCGGCACGCCGGCGTCCGAGCGCAGCTCCAGCTCCACGTCCACCGCGCCGCCCTCGACCGTCCGCTCGGCGCCGACCGTCGACCAGGTTCGGAATGAGGGCTCGCGCGCAAGTGCCAGGCCCAGGGCCGGTACGAGCGCGAAGGGCGCGGCCAGCACGGCGAGCACCGGACGCCCGAGCGCGACCGCCGCGAGGAGGCCGAACGCGGCGAGCCCCGCGTAGGCCGTCAGCTTCGGAGCGGTGGTGCGCCTCACTCCGCCACGCGTGTGACGTCCTCCGCGGCCGGCGTCGGCACCTGCTCGAGGATGTCGCGCACCACCTGCTCCGCCGGGATCCGCTGCACCCAGAGCTCCGGCCGCAGTGTCAGGCGGTGGGCGAGCGCCGGAACCGCAACCGCCTTCACGTCGTCGGGCGTGACGAAGTCGCGGCCGTCAAGGAGCGCGTGGCCGCGCGCGAGCTTGAGGATCGCCAGCGTCCCGCGCGGGCTCGAACCGACCTCGACCGCCGCCGCCGTCCGCGTCGCCGCGACGACGTCGACGATGTAGTAGCCGACGGACTCGGCGACGTGGACGCCCTCGAGCGCCCCCTGCAGCTCGAGGAGCTCCTGGCGGCTCACGACCGGCCCGAGCACGACCTCGTCGGTCTCCCGCTCGACGCGACGCTCGACGATCTGCAGCTCCTCGTCCCGCGAGGGGTAGCCGACGCCGATCCGGAGCAGGAAGCGATCGAGCTGCGCCTCCGGCAGCGGGTAGGTGCCCTCGTACTCGATCGGGTTCTGCGTCGCGAGCACGAGGAACGGCCGGTCGAGCGGGCGCGTGACGCCTTCGCTCGTCACCTGCCGCTCCTGCATCGCCTCGAGCAGCGCGGCCTGGGTCTTCGGCGGCGCGCGGTTGATCTCGTCCGCGAGGAGGAGGTTCGTGAAGATCGGCCCGGGACGGAACTCGAACTCCGCGGTGCGCTGGTCGAAGATCGACGCGCCCGTCACGTCCGACGGCATGAGGTCGGGCGTGAATTGGATGCGGGCGAACTCCATGCTCGTCACCTGCGCGAAGGAACGCGCGATCAACGTCTTCGCCAGCCCCGGGTAGTCCTCGATGAGGACGTGGCCGTCCGCGAGCAGGCCGAGGAGGATGAGCTCGAGCGCGTCCCGCTTGCCCACGACCGCCCGCTCGATCTCCCGGACGATCAGGTCGCAGCGCTCGCCGAAGTCGCCGCCGTTCATCCGATCCTTTCCAGCGCCGCCGCAACGCGTCCAAGCTCATCGGCTCGGATTCCCGGGGCGTTCCGGTCCTGCGGGGGCGGGCGGTCCGGCCGAAGGAGCTCCCATGCCTCCTCGCCGAGGACGCGCTGCGCCCGCTCGCTCTCCAGCTCGACGCCGCGGCCGGCGAGGCGGTTGCGGGCGATCTCGACGAGCGTGGGTCGCAGCCGGAAGTGGAAGTCGAACGCGGTGTGCATCCCGAGCTGCACCTCACGCGCCAGCTTGTCCCGCTCGCCGATCCGCACGGGGCGCTGCGCCGACCGGTGGAGCGCGTCGTCGAACTCCGAGCGCTCGCCGGGCTCGAGGCGCCGGCGGGTGAGCCCGACGAGGCGGATGACGGCGATCCCGCCCAGGGCCAACACGTAGAGGTCGAGGATCAGATCGCGCCGCTCCGGCGCCGCGACGAGCGCGACGACCGTCAACAGCGTCGCGAACAGGCCGAAGCCGACGATGGGGAGGAGGCTGCGCTTCATACAGCCGTCAGCGCCCGCAGCTCGTCCCGCACGGCGGCGACGGCTGCGATCGCGTCCTCCTTCATCCGCGCGTCCACCGTGTGCTCGCTGAACTTCGCGCGCTCGAAGAGCCGCGTCAGGCGCCTCGCCGCGGCGCCGCTCCCCGTGAGCTCGGCGAGCACGCGACCCAGGTACTCGAGCGGCGCCTCGGCGGGACGCCGTGGCAGCCCGTAGGTGCCGAGTGAGCGCTCCATCCGCGCGTAGGCGGCGATCACGGCGCGCCTGGGATCCCGCTCCCGGTAGAGGTCGTCGAGCGTCTCCTCGAGCATCTGCCCGAGCTGCCTCCGCGCCTCCATCTCGGGGAGCGAGCGGCCCTTCGGCCGCACGAGGACGGCGGCGAGGATGGCGAACCCGACGAGCGCCGCGAAGAAGACGAGCCCGACGACGAGCCAGTCGATCGTTGCCGGGTCGATGACCGGCACGCGCGCGGTGTCGTCGGGCGTCGTCGGCGTCTGCCGCGACCCCGGCGCCGGCCCGACCTCGCCGCCGTCGCCCGGGCGCAGCTTTCGCACGACCGCGATCGCCGCGAGGACGAGCGAGAAGAAGAGGATCCCGGCGAGGACATTGCCCTGCCACCGGCGCGGCTTCGGCTCGCCGCCGGTCAGCGTCAGGCCGGACATCATCGGCGAGGCGACGAGCAGCGCCGCGACCCAGATCCCGCCGAAGACGAACAGGAGCGTCGCGAGCGGATCTGCGAGGTCGCGGTCGGCGCCGCCCGTGGCCGGGCCCCCGGCCGACGCGGCCAGCGCGACGACGGCGAGCAGCAGGAGCACGGCGAGGACCGCGCCGCCGGCGCGGAGCGGGTCGAATCCGGTGTCCCTGGGGGGTGCGGGCATTCCCTTATTAGACGTGTTCGTCCTAGATGAGGATGGCTGCCGCGTTCCGCTCGGCCGTGAACGTGGCGCGTTCGGTGTCGCCCAGATCCTCGCCGTCGACCTGGAGGGGTAGCGGCCGGTCGGCCCGAAGCTCGATCCCGTCGACGTCGTGGAGGTAGAGCACGCCGCGCGCCCGCGCCGCCCGGCCCGAGAGCGCGGCCCATGCGAGGCGCGGGATCGACAACGGCCCCACGCTCCGCGGCGCGGCGACGTCCAGGCCGGCGGTCCACCGCGCCTTCGGCGTCGCCCGGACGGGAAGGCGCCAGAGGTACGTGTACGGATCGCCGTTCGCGACGAGGGCGAACGCGGCGCGCCCTCGGCCGGCTACCTCGATCTCCGGCGGGATCCTGCCGCGCCGCTCCCAGAGGAGCTGCAGCGCGCTCAGGAGGAAGACCCTGTCGGGCGGGCGCCTCCCGTGCCGGTCTCGGCCGAGCTCGTCCACGCGACGGACGAGCTCCGCCGGGAACCCGAGGCCAGCGGCGAACCCGAACCGCCTCCCGTTGACCGAGCCGAGCGAGATGAGCCGCGAACGCCGTTCGCGCAGTGCGTCCGCCACCTGGCGGGCCGCGTCGTCCGGCCGCCGTGGGATCCCGAGCGCCCTCGGGAGGACGCTCGAGCCGCCGCCGGGCACGAGCCCGATCGGCACGCCGGGGCGAAGGCCGTTGAGGGCCTCGTTGAACGCGCCGTCGCCGCCGAACACGACGACCGCGCCGGCGTCGGCCTCGCGGACGAGCCGAACGGCGTGCCCCTGGCGCCCGGTCCGGACGACGATCACGTTGGGGCCCAAGGCCCGGGCGACACGGTCGGTCAACTCGTCGGTCACCGCACTCGCCTGCGGGTTGACGACGAGGAGGACCTCCGGCATCGCGGCGGACGATGCCAGAAAGAGAAAGGGCCGGCAGAACCGGCCCCTTCTCGTCATCGTGCGCGGGGCGCTAGTCGTCGATGTCCGGCTTCGACCGGAACACCTGGAACTCCGCCGCTCGGGCGAATGCCGGATCGCTGCCCGACGGGGGCGCCGTCGCGCAGTCGGTCGCGTTCGCGGGGTCTGCATCCTGCTCGCCCCGGAAGGCCGACGCCCCAGTGCACTGCGTCGAGCGCACGACGAAGCGCACGTGCGTGGCCTTCGTGTCGGGAATGTCGAACCGGCGCAGGATCAGCACGGGCGAGACCGGACGCGGCGGGTCGCCGGGGAAGGCGTCCGCCGGGCTCGTGTACCGCTTCGTGAAGCCCGCGTCGGTAAAGCAGTTCGCTCCCCTGTTCGCGTCGCACGTCCAGACCTCGAACTGACGGAGGGCACTGAAGCGGTTCAGGCCGTTCCGCAGCATCGCGCTGACCTGCACGTACCTGACCTTGACCGCCTCGGTCCCGCCGAGATCGATCGTGACCTTCTTGCCGTCGACGACGATCTCGCCGCCGACGCGGGCGGCTTCCGCCGTCCAGACGGTCGACTCGGTGTCGTCGATCAGGTTGTTCAGCGTGGTGCCGCCGTCACCCGACGCGACGGCGCCCGAGGCGGCCGATGCCCAGTTCTCTGACATCCGGATCTTGATCACCTCGTGCTCGCCGGCCCGGAACCGACCCCGGAATCGAGCGAAGCCGTACCCGGGCGCCTGCGCGAGGAGCTCGTACTGCCCGGGGGCGAACTTCGCCGTGTCGTCGAGGTTGATGACGCTCGCCGGGGAACCCGCGGCCGGCGTTGCCGGGTTCGTGTCCGCGATCGGCGAGACGCGCGCCTCGTAGTGGCCGACGAAGATCCGGGCGTTCGCAAGCGTCTCGCCGTGGAGGTTCTTGACGACGAACCTCACGGTCGCCGGGGTCGTCCCGGCCGGCTCGAAGTCCGGCACCGGGTCGGTGTCGCTCTCCGCCAGCGAGTTGTTCGTGCTGGTGGCGCCGACGCCGAGACCGCTCCGCGCGAACCCGAGCCACAGCTCCTTCTGGTTCGCGCCGCCGAACCGCGCCATGTCGGCGGCCAGGATCATGTCGCGCTCCTGAACCATGCTCGGATTGACGGGGGCCAGCAGCATCGCGTCGAACACGAGCTGCATCCACCGCCGGTTGCCCGGGCACCGATGGACGGGCGTGTACCCCTCGGCGCACTCGGCCTGGAGGGCCTTGTCGTCGTACGGGTACTTGTCGTCGTACTTGTCGACGAGGAGCTGGCGCACGCGGAAGTTCGTCGCGCTCCAGATCTCGCCGTTCGCATGCACCTGCTGCGTCGACGTCAGCGTCGGTCCGGTGAGGTCGTAGCCCATGTCGCTGAAGTTGAGCGTGTTGACCTGCAGCTGCTTGCTCGGCTCCGGCACGCCGCCCGACATCGGGTAGTTCATGCCGAAGTTGCGGATCGCACGGAGCTTGTTGCCCGTGTCGTACGCGCCGTTCGAGTACGGGTTCTCTCCGCCTGCGCCGGCGAAGCCGTTGCTGAACACGTACTCGACGCCGAACAGGTCGCCGTGGGACTCGCCCATGGCGCCGGCATGGTGGCCGGACCGGGCGACGCCCTTGCCGATCATCCGGTTCTCGATCATGTGGCCGTACTCGTGGCCGATGACGCCCATGTCGTAGTCGCCGTCCACACACGGGGCGTAGAAGCCCGACGCGAGCGGCTGCCAGAAGTACATGTTCGTGATCGACGAGAAGCCGTCCGGCAGCGTGAACATGTTCGCGTTGTCACGGCCGCCGGCGAAGGCGCCGGACTGCACGTCTCCGACGAGCGGGTCGTTCTCCTGCCGCCGCTCGGTCATGCCGAAGTTGTAGTCCTGGGCGTTCCAGTTCCTCTCGGTGAAGCCCAGGTCGTAGGCCCAGTCGTGCATCCGGTTGTGGGCGACGAACAGGTTCGTCGTGGCCGCGTCCTGGTCCCAGACGGTCGGGCCCGGGGTCGGCTCGCAGTCGCGGTTCGCCCAGTCGTTCGTCCACGGGTAGACGTAGTCCCGCGTCGTGCTCGTCGGCCGGTACTGCGGCGGACTCGGGAAGTTGGCGTCGAACCACGACACCGCCGTCCGGGCGTTGTTGCCCGTCGTCGTCAGCGTCGGAGCGTTCGTCTTGTGATCCCAGTCCCACGGCCCCCTCGAGGTGAGAGCGCCGCCGGCGAGCCGGTCGCATCCGGGAGCCACGACCCAGCACCACGTCTCGCGCGTGTCGGTGCTCGGGAGGTTCCACGGATCCTGATTCAGTGTGTACAGCTGCGGGAGGTTCGTGAACGCCTTCCACCGCGCGAGGTACGCGCCCGGCGGCGGCGAGTCGTCCAGCGACAGTGTCCCGTCGTAGGTGCCCGGCCGCGACCAGCCGGCGCCCGCGCCGGGGTTGTCGAAATCGCAGACGAGGATGAAGTAGTCGCCCGGGGCGACGCCGCCGGCGGGCTCGTAGTGGAACTGCTCGGGGGAGTTCAGGGTGTCGGCGTGGGCGAGGACGGTCCCGTCCTTGACGAGCTCGAGCACCATGTCGTTCGTCGGGTCCGTCGCTGCGGCGAAGCCGTCCAGCGCGCGGACGCCGGCGCCGACGGCGAACGGGCCCTTGTCGGTGTCGCAGGCTCCGTCACCCTCGGGAACCGTCCCGCTGAACGTGTAGCGGGCGGCCGCCAGCTTCAGCTTCGAGGAGCCCTGGTTCAGGTTCTGGACGATGCTGCTGCGGGCGAGGATCCGTCCGCTTCGCGCGTCGACGATCGTGCGCATCCCGACGGCGCTCTTCACGTCCATGGCGATCGTGTCGTACGCGGGCAGCACGCCCTGGCGGACGGTCGGGAATGCGACCAGCTTCGCCAGCTGCGTCCCCTGGAGCCCGGCGACGCTGAACTTCGTCCAGCCGTTCACGCGCTTGCGGGCAAGGACGTTCGCGACCGACCGAGTGAGACCCGCGCGCCTCGCCGCGGTCGCCCAGCCTGTCGCGGCCGAGAGCCGGACGCTGCCGGCGAGCGCCGTGTCGCGCGTGAGGGCCGACGAGACCGAGACGATCTTCCAGCCGCGCGCCCGCGTCCCCGTCACGCCGACGGTGACGAGCCCGCCCTGGCTCGCCTCGAGCCCGTCGAAGACCTGCACGAACGTCACGGCCCAGCCGGTGCTGGTGCCGAGCCGGTTCGCGGTGCGGAACTTCAGGCTCGCCAGCGACCGGAGCCCGAAGAGAGCCCGGTGGCGGTTCAGGTACCACGTGGCCGCGTCGATCGCGGTCTTCCCGCGAACGCCTCTGGCCAGGAACTTGCCGCGCCGGACGAGCGTGGCGGGCGTCCCGAACTGGCTCCAGGTCACGCTCGCCTTCAGACGCCTGGCGTGCGCGCGCTGGACGTTGGTCGGCGCGACCGTCCCGACCCTGCTGTCGAACTCCTGCACGCCCTCGGACTGGTTGTCCAGGCTGACGTTCGACAGCGCGGAGCCGGGAAGGAGGACGCCGAGAGCGGCCATCAGGGCGGCCGCCCAAAGGAACTTGCGTCGCATCTCCCTCCCCTTCTGAGAAGAAATTCCTCCCTCCTTCGGAGGATTCCGGCTTGATATTCAAACGTTGATAGAGGAAAGTCAAGCAGGCTTCCCTCCCCTCCCTAGGGGTCCGAAGGAAGCCAATGCGAAGAGGGCCGGCGATGCCGGCCCTCTTGCGCGTCGTCTAGACGGGAGGCCTAGTCGTCGACGTCGATCTGGCCGCGGAAGACCTGCAGTTCGGCCGAGCGGACGAGGCTGCGCGTGCTGGTCGCCGCGACGTTCGTGTCGCAGTCCGAATCGTTCCCCGGATCTGCGTCCTGGTCGCCCTGGAATGCCGGACCGCCGGTGCACTGGCTCGTCTTGACGACGAACTTGACGTGCGTGGCCCTGAAGTTCGGCACGTCGAACTGCCGCATGATCAGGTGCGGTGCGACGGGCCTCGGCGGGTTGGCGGGGAAGGCGTCCGCGGGGCTCGTGTACACCTTCGTGAAGCCGCCGGCGATGGAGCAGTCGGCCGACTTCCCGTTGCACGCCCAGATCTCGAACGCGCGAAGCGCCGAGAACCGGTTGTTGCCCGGCCCGAGCATCGCGCTGACCTGGATGTACCGGACCCGCACCGGATCGGTCCCGGCGAGGTTGATCGTTGCAGTCTTCCCGTCCACCGAGATCGCGCCGCCGACGTTCGTCGCCGGAGCGCTCCAGTTGGTGCCCTCGGTGTCGTCGATCAGGTTGTTGACGGTTGCGGCCCCGTCGGTGGTCGACGCGGTCGCCCCCGAGGCGAGCGATGCGAAGTTCGTCGGCAGCTCGATCTCGAGGTCGTAGCTCTTCCCGGACTTGAAGGTCCGGCGGAAGCGGTGGAACCCGTAGCCGGGCGCGTGCGCGATCAGCTCGTAGGTTCCGGGTGCGAACTTCGCCGCGTCGTCGAGGTTGCTCGACCCGGTGGTCGCCGGGTCGGTGTCCGCGATCGGCGAGACACGCGCCTCGTAGTGACCGACGTAGATCCTCGCCTTCAGGTCGGTTCCGTCAGCACCCTCGACGTCGAACTTCACGGTCGCCGGTGTGGTGAACATCGGCTCGAAGTCCGGCGTCGGGTCGGTGTCGGTGTTCGCGTTCGTGTTGGAGCTCGCCGCGTTGATGCCCATTCCCTGCCGCGCGTACCCGAGCCAGAGCTCCTTCTGGTTCGCACCGCCGAACCGCATGAGGTCGGCCGCGAGGGCCGCGTCACGCGCCTGGAGCATGGTCGGGTTCGTCGGCATGAGGAGCATCGCGTCGAACACCAGCTGGATCCAGCGCCGGTTGCCCGGGCATCGGTTCGCCTGCAGGTAGCCCTCGGCGCACTCGCGCTGGAGCTCCTCGTCGCCGTACGGGAACTGCCCGTTGTACTTGTCGACGAGCAGCTGCCGGATGGCGAAGTTGGTCTTGCTCCAGATCTCGCCGTCCGCGTGCACCTGCGGGCCGGTGACGTCGTAGCCCATGTCGCTGAAGTTGAGGGCGTCGATCATGAGCTGCTCGCCCGGCTGCGGGACGCCGCCGGACGTCGGGAAGTTCATCCCGTAGTTGCGGATCGCCCGCTGCTTGTTGCCGGTGTCGTAGACGCCGACCGCGTAGCGGTTCTCGTCGTTGACCGGGGTGAAGCCGTACTCGTTGACGACCTCCATCCCGAACAGGTCGCCGTGAGACTCGCCCATCGCGCCCGCGTGGTGACCGGACCGGACGTTGCCCTTGCCGATCATCCGGTTCTCGATCATGTGGCCGTACTCGTGGCCGATGACGCCCATGTCGTAGTCCCCGTCCACGCACGGGGCGTAGAACGCGCCGGCGAGCGGCTGCCAGAAGTACATGTTCGTGATCGAGGCCGTCCCGTCCGGCAGCGTGATCATGTTCGCGTTGTCGCGCGTGGTCGTCAGACCGCCCGACTGAACGTCGCCGACGATCGGGTCGTTCTCCTGCCTCCGCTCGGTGAGGCCGAAGTTGTAGTCCTGGGCGTTCCAGTTCCGCTCGGTGAAGCCGAGGTGGTACGACCAGTCGTGCATCCGGTTATGCGCCATGAACAGGTTCACGGTCGCGGCCGAGTCGTCCCAGGTGGAGCCTGGCGGCCCGTTCGGGGTCGGCTCGCAGTCGTCCGCGTACCAGCTGTTCGTCCACGGGTAGCTGTAGTCCCGAGTCGCGCTCGTCGGCATGTACTGCGGCGGGCTCGGGACGAGGTTGTGCATCCACGAGGTCGCCGACTTCGCGTTGTTGCCGCGAGTGGTGAGCGTCGAGGCGTTCGCCTTATGGTCGTGATCCCACGGCCCCCGCGAGGTCAACGCGCCACCGGCGAGCCGGTCGCAGCCCGGAGCCTCGATCCAGCACCACGTCTCGCGGGTGTCGATGCTCGGGATGTTCCAGGGATCCTGGTTCAGCGTGTACAGCTGCGGCAGGTTCGGGAACACCTTCCACCGCGCCAGGTACGCGGGAGGAGCCGGCGTGGCGTCGCCGGTGAGCGTACCCGTGTACGTCCGCGGGGCGGCCCACCCGGGCCCTCCCGGACCGGCCGGCGGATCGTCGAAGTCGCACACCCTGATTGTGTAGTCGCCGGCCGGGACCCCGCCTGCGGGCTCGTAGTGGAACTGCTCCGGCGAGAACAGCGTGTCCGCGTGGACGAGCACCGTTCCGTCCTTGACCAGCTCGAGCACGAGGTCGTTGGTCGGCACCGTGGCGGCCGCGAAGCCGTCGAGCGCGCGGTTCCCGGTGCCGATCGCGAACGGGCCGTGCGTGTTGCAGACGCCGTCGGTCGCCGTCAGCTCGCCGCTGTACGAGAACGACTCCGACGCCGCGAGCTTGATCCTTCCGCTCGCTGCGTTGTCGACCAGGTTCGCGCGGGCGAGCACCTTGCCCGAGCTCGCGTCCACGAACGTCCGCATCGCGAGCGGCGCCTTCGCGTCGAGGACGATCGTCTCGTACGCCCGGAGGACGCCGTCGCGGACCGTCGGGAACGCGACCAGCTTCACGAGCTGGTTGCCCTGCATCCCCGCGACGCCCAGCTGCGTCCACCCGCGTGCCCGCTTCTGACGGAGCACGTTCGCGATCGTCTTCGTCAGCCCGGCGCTACGCGCTGCCGCGGCCCAGGCGCCGGCGGCCGAGAGCCGCACCGTGCCTCTGAGCGCCCGGTCACGCGTGAGCGACGAGGACACGTACGCGACCTTCCAGCGGTTCGCCGTGCCGGCCACGCCGATGGTCACCAGGCCTCCTTCCGAGGTCTCGAGCTGTCCGAAAACCTGCCGGAAGTTCACGGCGTAGCCGCGGCTCCCGACAAGCCTGTTGACGTTCTCGATCCTGAGGCCCGCGAGCGAGCCGAGGCCGAAGAGCGCCATGTGGCGGTTCAGATACCACCGGGCCGCGTCGGCCGCCGTCTTGCCGCGGACGCCGCGGGCGAGGAACTTCCCGCGCCTCGAGACCGAGGCCGGGGTTCCGAACTGACCCCAGCGCACGTTCGCCTTGATTCTCTTGGCATGCGCACGTTGGAGCTTCGTCGGCGCGACCGCCCCGCTCCGGCTGTCGTAGTCCGCGTTCGCCGACACATCGTCGGAGATCTGCGCGACCGGCAGCGCGGAGCCGGGCAGGAGGATCACGCCTAGAGCGGCAATCGAAACGGCCGCTCCTAGAGCCCTGAATAGCATCTCCCTCCCCTTTTCCGAAGAAACGACGTTCCCGCCGCAGGAGAACAGAGCGATCTTCAAACCCCTATCGAGGAAAGTCAAGCGACTTTGCCGGTGGATTTCCCCTACGGGCGGTGAAAATAGAAAAATCTATATTCCCTCGATTTTCGCGCCGCTTTCCGTCGCCGGATCTCCCGCCTGCCCGAAAACGTGCCATGATCGCGCCCGCGACGCGGGCAATGCTGCCTGGGGAGGGGAGCCCCGCGCGCGATGACAAAGGAGGATCCAGTGCGAAGAGCAATCATCGTCGCGGTCGCTGCGATGACGGCGCTGACCGTCGCCGCGCTCGCGGCTGCGAGGCCCGCCGGACCTCGGGCGGCGACGTACGTTGTCGTCTACGAGACCGGGGTCTCGAAGGCGTCTGCTCGAGCGGCGATCCGCGCGGCCGACGGCACGGTCGTCCGCGAGAACGCGAAGGTCGGAGTAGCGACGGTCGTCACCAAGAACCCGTCCTTCCTGCTGGAGGTCTCGAGCGACGCGGCCATCCTAGGTGCGACGAGGAACCGCCCTGTCGGCCGGATCGCCCCGCGTGTGGAGCCGAAGATCGACGCCGCACAGGAGCGGCAGCTGCGGAAGGCGCTGCGAGGCGTACGCACCATGCGTGGACTCAAGCTCGCGGGGTCCCACCGAGACGCCGAGCCGCTGGCCGGTCTGCAGTGGGACATGCAGATGATGCACGCGACGCCCACCGGCTCGTACCAGGTGGAGCGGGGCGACCAGAAGGTGCTGGTCGGCATCCTCGACACGGGCGTCGACGGCACGCACCCCGACATCGCCCCGAACTTCTCGAATGCGCTCAGCAGGAACTTCACGACCGACGTACCACTCGTGGACGGCCCCTGCGCCAACGAGCCCGACGGATCGTGCTCCGACCCGGCGAACGTCGACGAGAACTCGCACGGCACGCACGTCGCGAGCACGATTGCCTCGCCGATCAACGGGCTGGGGATGGCCGGCGTCGCGCCCCAGGTGACGATCGTGAACATCCGAGCCGGTCAAGACTCGGGCTACTTCTTCCTGCAGCCGTCGGTGGACGCCCTGACGTACGCGGGCGACATCGGAGTGGACGTCGCGAACATGAGCTACTTCATCGACCCCTGGTGGATGAACTGCGCGGCCAACCCGGCCGACTCGCCGACTCAGCAGCTCGAACAGCGGACGATCATCGCGGCCACGCAGCGCGCGCTCGACTACGCGCACGCTCACGGCGTCACGCTGATCGCGGCCGAAGGGAACGAACACACCGACCTCGGAAAGCCCACCACGGACGTGCTCAGCCCGGACTTCCCGCCGGGTACTGCGTACACCCGCAACGTCGACAACAGCTGCCTCGTCCTCCCCACCGAGGGGAACAACGTGATGAGCGTGAGCTCGGTGGGTCCGTCCAAGCGCAAGGCCGACTACTCGAACTACGGCCTCGAGCAGACGACGGTTGCAGCCCCGGGCGGCTTCTTCCGCGACGATCCCCTCTGGAAGGCATCGGATCCGCCGGCGGTCCGGAACCTCGCCGGGATTCCGAACCAGATCCTCGCGGCCTTCCCGAAGAACGTCGCCGAGGCCCGAGGCGTCCTCAACCCGGATGGCACGCCGAAAACCCCGTCCGTCGTTCGCGACTGCCGCGGCTCGACGTGCGCGTACTACCAGTGGATCCAGGGCACGTCGATGGCGTCACCGCACGCCGTCGGCGTCGCTTCGCTGATCGTCTCCAAGTACGGCGACAAGCGCGGCGGCGGAATCACGATGGATCCGCACGCGGTGCAGGAGATCCTCCAGGACACGGCTACGGACACGCCCTGCCCGGATCCCCCGCTCCACAGCTACGCAGACAAGCTGCGGCCGGCGAGCTTCAACGCCCTCTGTGAGGGCACATCGGAGTTCAACGGCTTCTACGGCCACGGAATCGTCGACGCCCTCGCGGCCGTGGCGACTCCACGCGGCCAGGGCAAGTAGGAAGCAGCGCATCGCGAATCACCGCGGAGGGGGCCCGACGGCCCCCTCCGCACGTCAGCGTTGGACGGGGGTCGAGTACCCGCGGATCCCGTCGACGAGGATCGCGTAGAAGCGGTCGGCAAGCTCGTCCGTGTCGGCGCCCTCCGGGAGCCAGGTGTAGGCCCAGTTGGCCGCCGATAGGACGAGCAGCGTGGCCGCCTGGTCGTCGACGTCGGTCCGCAGCTCCCCGAGCTCGCGCCCTTCCCGGAAGAGCGCGCGGAACCGCTCCTCGTACCGGCGGCGCTCTGCGAGGAACTCGGCCGCCCGATCGCCCTCGAGGTAGCGCCACTCCCGGATGAAGACCGTGGCCACGTCGAGCTGCTCCGCGACGACGCGCAGGTGCGCCTGCAGCGCGAGCCTGATCCGCTGGGTCGCCGGCAGGTCGTCGGGGATCGCGTCGAGCGCCGCGTGGAATGCGCGGGCGCCCTCGCTCATCGCCTCGTAGAGGAGGTCCTGCTTCGACTCGATGTGCGCGTAGAGCGAGCCCTTCTGGACGCCGAGGGCCTTCGCGAGGTCGCCGATCGAGGTGCCGTGGTAGCCTCGCTCGGCGAAGAGCCGCGCTGCGAGGCGCGTGAGCTCCGTCTTCCGGGTAGCCACGCTACGCGTCCTAGAGTGATTCTTCTCGGTGGATCCCGGCCATACTGTGGATACGCTAACGATCGTTCGGAAGGAACACGAATGACCGACCAGGAGTTTCTCGAGTACGTCCAGTCCGGCGGCCAGGTCGAGACCGACGACCCTATGCCCGACGACTACCGGGCCAAGCTGATCAAGTTCATCGAGATGCACGGCAACTCCGAGCTCATGGGCGTGCTGCCCGAGCGGGAGTGGATCCTCCGCGCGCCCACGCTTCAGCGCAAGCTGGCCCTCACCGCGAAGGTCCAGGACGAGGTCGGCCATGCGCAGCTGATCTACCGCGTCGTCGAGGACCTCGGCAAGCCGCGGGAGCAGTGCCTCGCCGACCTGATCTCCGGCAAGTCGAAGTTCCACAACGTCTTCCACTACCCGACGAGGACGTGGGGCGACGTCGGCGTGATCGCGTGGCTCGTCGACGCGGCCGCGATCATCAGCCAGAAGGCGCTCCTCAAGTGCTCGTACGCACCGTACGCGCGGATCATGAAGAAGATCTGCTGGGAGGAGTCGTTCCACATCCTCCACGGCCGCGACGTGATCCTCACGATGATGAACGGCACCGACGAGCAGCGCGAGCTCGTCCAGGAGGCGCTGAACCGTTGGTGGGGCCCGCTGATGCAGTTCCACGGGAACCCGATCCCGAAGGACGAGGATCCGATGTACCTCTGGCGGATCAAGAGCCAGGGCAACGAGGAGGCGCGCCAGCAGTTCCTCGACGGCTACGTCCCGCAGATCTGGGAGCTCGGGCTCAGCGTTCCCGACCCGAAGCTGCGGAAGCGCGACGACGGCGTCTGGGAGTTCACCGAGCCCGACTGGGACGAGCTCAAGCACGTGGTCACCGGACACGGCCCGATGACGCAGGAGCGGCTGGGGCTGCGTGAGGCCACCCGGGCCGAGACCGAGTGGGTCCGGCGCACCGTCCTCGCCGAAGCGGCGTGACCGCCGTCTGGGAAGTGTTCCGCCAGGAGCGGAAGGGGCAGGCGTTCCAGCACGCCGGCTCGATCGTCGCGCCCGACGAGCACTTCGCCGAAGCGTACGCCCGCGAGCAGTACGGCCGGCGCGGGGAGTCCGTCGCGCTCTGGGTCGTCCCGCGCGACTCGGTGCTCCACGTCGAGGAGTTCGTCGACGAGCTGCAGCGCAACTACCACCGCGTCGACGGCTACCCGCTGAAGGAGAAGCTGGCGAGAGCCCGAGAGCGAGCAGGGACGCATGCAAGACAGGCCGACTAGGTCGACTGCGATCCGCCGGCGGAGCCGGGCTCTGCCCGGCGGGAGCCGAGGATCGGCCCTCTCGCCGTCGACGCGAAGAAGGGGGCTCACGGGGGAAACATGGTTTTCCCCGTGCTCAGGCGCGTGAGCGAGCGGGCACGGCTGCTCCTGCCGATCGCTGACGACGAGCTCGTCCTCGGCTGGCGCAACTCGGAGTGGACAGGCATCGCCCCGTTCCTCGAGGAGGACGTGGCGTTCTCGTCCATCGCGCAGAACGAAATCGGTCATGCGCGCGCGCTGTACGAGCTCGTCGCCGACGAGCTCGAGACGACGGCCGACGAGCTCGCGTTCGACCGCCCGCCCGAGGAGTACCGGTGCTCCCGCCTCGTCGTGCTCCGGCTCGTTCCCGACTGGGCGCGCACGATCGCCCGTCACGTGCTCTACGAGGAAGCGGACACTCGGCGGCTCGAAGGGCTCAAGGAGTCCGCGGACGAGGCGGTCGCGGGCCTGGCCGCGAAGATCGACCGCGAGGAGGCGTACCACCGTATGCACGCCCAGATGTGGGCCGACCGATTGAAGGACGAGCCGCGGTTCGTCCAGGCGCTCGACGAGCTGCGCCCGTTCCTCGAGGAGCGCGGCGAGCCCGGACCCGAGTTCGCAGAGCTGTGGGAGGAGATGACCGAGGTGCGGCGCTCGGTCGTCGGTGCGACATGGTGACCGAGCAGCAGGTCTGGGACGCGCTGGCGGAGATCCCCGACCCCGAGATCCCGGTCATCTCGCTCGTCGATCTCGGCGTCGTCCGCGCCGTCGAGGTGGAAGACGGCCGCGTGCGGGTGGAGTTCACGCCGACGTTCCTCGGCTGCCCGGCCCTGGAGGTGATGCGGGACCAGATGGCCGACAAGGTGCGCGAGCTCGGCGCCGAGCCGGAGGTCGCGGTGATCTACGACGACTCGTGGTCGACCGA
>DASSUI010000022.1:0-15341 GCA_035707105.1 Gaiellaceae bacterium
TGCTCCTCGAACGTCACGCTCATCGGTAGACCGGACGGAGGCGCTCGCGCTGGGCGAACGCGCGCACCGTCAGCAGCCCGAAGACGAAGCCGCCGACGTGCGCGAAGAAGGCGACCCCGCCGCCCGCCTCCGGAACCGTCAGCGAGAGGCCGCCGGACCAGAGCTGGAAGATGAACCAGACGCCGAGGAAGAGGAACGCCGGCACCGGCACGAGCACGTAGAAGACGATCGTCAGGACGCTCGCGGTCGGGAGCAGGATCAGGTACGCCCCGAGCACGCCGGAGACGGCGCCGCTCGCGCCGAGGTTCGGTATCGCAGTCTCGGCTCCCTCTTGCGACCCGAGCGTCACGAACGTCTGCAGCGCCGTGGCCGTGAATCCGGCGAGGAAGTAGAAGACGAGGAAGCGGATCTTGCCCATCGTGTCCTCGACGTTGTTCCCGAAGATCCAGAGGAAGAGCATGTTGCCGCCGAGGTGCAGCCAGTCGGCGTGCATGAACATCGAGGTGAAGGCGGTGAGCGGCCAGTCCTCGCCGACGATCGGGCATTCGCGCGTCACCTCGCACGGGTGGTACGCGAGCCGGCTGACGGCGTGGTCGAAGTCGGGCAGCTCGTAGAGGACGAAGACGGCGACGTTCGCCGCGATCAGCAGCACCGTCATGAGCGGGAAGGACCGCGTCGGGACGTTGTCCTTGATCGGGAACACGCGACGCCGGCGGCTAGCGGTCGCCCGCCGGCGCGGCGGCGTCGACGGTTCCCTCGAGACGCGTCACGCGCGCATCGTACGGGCCTGATCGACTTGACAGATCGACGCTCAGGTTTTATATTGGTAGTCGAGTCAATCTCGTGACCAGGAGGTAAGAACATGGCCACAGTGGTTCGTTGGGAGCCTTTCCGTGAGCTTGCGGCCCTCCAGAACGACATGGGCCGCCTCATGAGCACGTTCCTCGGGCAGGATCAGGCGGGCGGCGAGAACGGCCAGCGGTCGTGGATGCCGGCGGTGGACGTCTGGGAGAGCGAGAACGAGCTCGTCTATGCATTCGACCTTCCGGGCATCCCCGAGGAGAAGATCTCCGTCGAGTACGACGACGGCGCGCTGACCGTCAGCGGCGAGCGCGAGCGCACCGACGAGGTCCAGGGTGACCGCTTCTACAGGTACGAGCGCCGGTTCGGATCCTTCTCCCGCACCGTCGGCCTGCCGCAGGGCGTGACCGAGGAGGGGATCAAGGCGGACTACCGGAACGGCGTCCTCGAGATCCACGTCCCGAAGCCCGAGATCGCGAGGCCGCGCCGGATCCAGATCGGGTCGGCCGATCAGGCGACCATCGAGGGCTCCTCGAAGCAGAAGTAGCGCTTCGGACGCGCGAAGGGCGGCCCCGAGGCCGCCCTTCGCTGTTCTGAGGGCTGGAGCCGGCCGGTTCGGCTAGGGCCGGACCCGCGTGCCGCCGCGGCCGGCGAGCGCGTTCTCGACGCCGTCGAGCGAGGTGATGATCGCCTCGCCGCCGTTCCGGGCCATCGCGATCGCGGCTTCGACCTTGGGCCGCATCGAGCCCTCTGCGAGGTCGATCAGGAGCGCCTCCGCCTCGTCGGTCGTCAGCTCGCGGATCTCCTCCTCGGCCGGCGTCCCGAACCAGCGCTTCACGGCGGTCACGTCCGTGAGGATGAGCAGCCGCTCGGCACCGAGCTCGGCGGCGAGCCGCGCCGACGCCCGGTCCTTGTCGATCACGGCGTCGACGCCGCGCAGCTTTCCGCCCCTCCGGACGACCGGGATCCCGCCGCCGCCGCAGGCGACTGGGATCGACCCCGCCTCGAGCAGCGCGCGGACCTGTCGGACCTCGACGGTCTCGAGCGGGATCGGGGACGGCACAGTGCGTCGCCAGCCGCGGCCGAGCTCCTCCACGACCTGCCAGCCGCGCTCCTGCTCGAGCGCGCGCGCCTGCTCGCTCGAGTAGAAAGGGCCGATCGGCTTCGTCGGCCGCTCGAACGCCGGGTCGTCCTGAGCGACGACGACGTGCGTGATCAGGCACGTCACGGGCCTATCCGCCGCCGGCCCGACCTCCGTCTCGATCATCGAGCCGATCTCGGCCTGCGTCTGCGCGACGGCGAGATACAACGGCAGGGGCGGCACCTCGTCGGCGGCGCGCTCCTGCCGCAGCAGCTCGTTGCCGACCTGCGGCCCGTTGCCGTGTGTGAGCACGACGTCCCCGTCGCTCAGGAGCGGCCGGAGCGCCTCGGCGGTCTCGCGTAGCCGCGCCGACTGCTCGGCGGCGGTGCCCTTGTCGCCCGCGCGGATCAGCGCGTTGCCGCCGAGCGCGACGACGATCGTCAAGCGAGGGCGGCTTCGGCGTCCCCGGTGAGGATCCCGTGCTCCGCGAGCAGGCCGGCGAGCGTCGGCTCGCCCAGCTCCTGAAGCCGGTAGGTGACGCGCAGCGCCGGCTTGTCGAAGTTGACGATCCGCCGGAGGTCGATCGGCGTCCCGATCAGGACGAGCTCGGCATCGGAGCGGGCGATCGTCTCCCTCAGCTCCTCCATCTGCTTCCGGCCGTAGCCCATCGCCGGCAGGAGCTCGGTCACGTGGGAGTACTCCCCGAGCGTCTCCGCGATCGAGCCGACGGCGAACGGCCGCGGATCGACGAGCGATGCCGCGCCGTGGTCCTTCGCGGCGAGCACGGCCGCGCCGTACGCCATCTCCCCGTGCGTCAGCGTCGGCCCGTCCTCGATCGCGAGGACCCGCTTACCCTGGATCTCGTCACCGCCGCCTTCGACCTGGAACGGCGAGGCGGCCTGGACGATCTCGGCGCCCGGGTTTGCCGAGCGAATCGATGCGAGCACCTGCTCGACGCCCTCGTGCGGCGCCGTGTCGACCTTGTTCACGACGCAGACGTCCGCCATCCGGAGGTTCGTCTCGCCGGGGTGGTAGCGCAGCTCGTGGCCCGGACGGTGGGGATCGACCACGACGACATGGAGATTCGGCTTGACGAACGGCGTGTCGTTGTTGCCGCCGTCCCAGAGGATCACGTCCGCCTCCTGCTCCGCCCGGTCGAGGACCGCGGCGTAGTCGATGCCGGCGAAGACGACGTTGCCCTCGGCGATGTGCGGCTCGTACTCCTCGCGCTCCTCGATCGTCGTGTCGGCGGCGTCCAGGTCCCGATAGTCGGCGAACCGCTGGACCGCCTGCTTCGTCAGGTCCCCGTAGGGCATCGGGTGCCGGAGGACAGCGACGCGCTTGCCTGTCTCGCGCAGCAGCTTCGCGATGTGGCGGGTCGTCTGGCTCTTCCCGGAGCCGGTCCTGACGGCGCAGACGGCGACGCACGGCTTCGACGACGTCAGCATCGTCCCTTCGGGCGAGAGCAGCGTGTACGTCGCGCCTGCGGCGAGCACACGCGAGCCGACGTGCATGACGTGCTCGTGCGTCACGTCCGAGTACGAGAACACCACCTCGTCGACGTCGTGCTCGCCCACGAGCTCCTCGAGCTGCTCCTCGGGGTAGATCGGGATGCCGGCCGGATAGAGATGGCCGGCGAGCTCCTGCGGGTAGCGGCGGCCCTCGATGTTCGGGATCTGGGTCGCCGTGAAGCCGACGACCTCGTACTCCTCGCGGCCGCGGTAGACGAGGTTGAAGTTGTGGAAGTCGCGGCCCGCGGCGCCGACGATGACCACGCGTCTTCGATCCATGAATAGAGCCTATTCAGTTTCCAGGACGACGCCGATGGCTAGAGTCCCGCCGTGCCCCGCTTCGCCGACGCGCTGAACGAGCAGATCGCCTACGAGTACGCCGCGTCGCAGCAGTACATCGCGATCGCCGTGCACTACGACGCGGAATCGCTGCCCCAGCTCGCCTCGCACTTCTACCGCCAGGCGGTCGAGGAGCGGAACCACGCGATGATGATGGTGCAGTTCCTCCTCGACGCGGACGAAGCGGTGCGGATCCCGGGCGTCGAGGCGCCGAAGACCGACTTTTCCGACGCCCGCGCGCCCGTGGCGCTCGCCCTCGAGCAGGAGAAGCGCGTGACCGACCAGATCGTGGCCCTCGTCAACCTCGCCCGGGAGGAGGGCAACCTCGTCGGCGAGCAGTTCCTCCACTGGTTCTTGACCGAACAGCGAGAAGAACTTGCGAGCATGTCGTCGCTCTTGGCGTTGGTGGAGCGCGCGGCCGAGACGAATCTCCTGCTGGCCGAGGAGTTCCTCGCCCGCAACACCGTAGGCGATCAAGGAGCGCCCGAGGCGGGTGCGCCACCCGCAGCAGGCGGGGCGCTTTAGGACTCACGTCTTCCGGGGCACGGGGCTCGTGATCTCAACCGGAGCTTGTCCAGGCCGCCCTGCGGTCCTTGGCGATCGAACCGAGGATCGCTGACCGTCCTGGCGGCGGTGGCCTCGGCCGGTGGGCGAGGCCAGCGGTAAGAATCAGCTGCCGCCGCGACACGAAACACGGAGTGGAGAAGCGGCCGCTCGGTAATCCCAGAAGTTTGTTGCTCGGCGGGGTGCAGGCGTACGCGAACGAGGCCGGCGAGATCCTCGCGGGCTGTCCGAGGTTCGAGCTCACCGCAAGCGAACCGCATTTCCGAAGATCGTTTCTCGGCACCAAGCTTCTTGCCGTCGAACACGGTTTCGTTGTCGTCCGCAGTACGCCCGAGGGCCTCGCGCGTTCGATCGTCACCTGCGAGGCGGGCCCAGGGCGGGTGCTACTCCCACCGACTAATCAAGAGGTGTTGTGCGGCTTGACGGCGTCTCGCCTGGTCGGGATCACCGCTGAGGCGCGAGATCGCCTGTTCGAGATTCCGGTCGCCGCGCTCGCGCTAGTCGAACAGCTCGAGATCGCTCTCTCGCAAGAACACGAGGCTCTCGGGAACTTCGCCCACACGCGGCACATCGAGCGGGTGCGACGCAAGCTCCTGCAACTCGCGCAGCGCTACGGGCGCGTCATGCGCGACGGGATCCGGCTCGATTTCCCGGTCAGTCACACGCTCCTCGCGGACATGGTCGGCTCGTCGCGTGAGACGGTGACGCGCGCGCTCGACGAGCTGCAACGGACCGGCTTCGTCGCCCGCCGAGGACATACGTACCGCCTGCTCGTGAAGCCTGAAGAGTTGCTCGGCCAAATGTGAGAGTGATCACACGCTGTGGCACTGCGGCCGTCCTACGATCGGGCCCACTGAAAGGCGGTCTCGTATGAGTCTGATCGCGAAGGCGCTTGGCCGGTTGGCGATGGTCAGCGCCGTCGGGCTGCTCCTCTACGTCGGGCTCGTGATCGTGAACGGGACCGTGAGCGCCGTCACCGCCTCGGGCAACCCTGATCCGGATGCGGCCAATAGCACCGCCGTCCAACAGCTCTTCGAGCAGGGCAAGGGGGTCTTTCGCTTCGACACCTTTGGGGACGAGGCCTTCTGGGGCGGCTCACTGCAGTTACACCGCGCGATCGAGGGCGAGAAGCTTGGCGGCGTGGGACCCGGTGTGAGCCCGAGAACCGCCCTGGCGGTCGGCCTAAAGGTCGATTCGCAGGCGCTACCGGAGTCGCTCAAGCAGGCGCTCGCCGCCGGCCAGGTGGACCTTGACGATCCCGCGACGACCCTTGCCCTGCTGAGGCTGAATGCGGTTGTCGGGCTCAAGGGCTTCTTCAACAGTGCGGGCACGTTGGGCTCTGTGGGGATCACCTGCGGCCTCTGTCACTCGATGGTCGACGACACGTTCGGTGCCGGCATCGGGAGGCGCCTCGACGGCTGGCCGAATCGAGACCTCAACGTCGGCGCGATCGTCTCCCTGGCCCCGAACAAGGCGCCGCTGACCAGCCTGCTCGGCGTCGATGAGACGACGTTGAACCGTGTACTCGCCGCGTGGGGGCCGGGCAGGTTCGACGCGGAGCTGTTCCTGGACGGGAAGGGATTCCGTCCCGACGGCAGGACGGCGGCCGTGCTGATCCCTCCAGCCTTCGGCCTCGCCGGAGTCAATCTCCACACGTACACGGGCTGGGGCTCGGTGCCGTACTGGAACGCATTCGTTGCCAACCTCGAGATGCATGGCAAGGGCAGCTTCTTCGACCCCCGCCTCAACGATCCAGCGAAGTTCCCGATCGCCGCCGCCAACGGCTTCGCCAACGTCCGCAATACGCCCGATCTCATCACCCCCAAGCTGGCCGCTCTCCACGTCTACCAACTCGCCCTCAAGGCCCCGCGGCCCCCGAGAGCCAGTTTCGACGCAGCCGCTGCACAGCGCGGGGAGAAGGTGTTCAATGGGATCGGCCGGTGCGCGAGCTGCCACGTGCCGCCGCTCTTCAGCGAGCCAGGCCAGAACCTGCACCAGCCCGCCGAGATCTGCACCGATTCCTTCCAGTCCGACCGCTCGCCGACCGGGATGTACCGCACAACCCCGCTCAAGGGGCTCTTCGCGCACGCGAAGGGCGGCTTTTGGCACGACGGACGCTTCCCCACCCTCGATGCGGTCGTCGAGCACTACAACGGCTGCTTCGGCCTCGGGCTGTCGCCGCAGCAGCAGGCAGACCTCGTCCAGTACCTCAAGAGCCTCTAGACGACTCCATGCGGCCCACCCGCTCCCGACCGTCGAGCGGTCGGGCGACAACCTCCTGCTGGTCGAGGAGATCCTGGGCCGGACCGCGGGAGAGGCGAGCCCGCTCGAGGCAGGCGCACCGCCTGCCGCCGGCGGCGCCCTCTAGACGCGGACAGCAACGCGCGAGAGGAACTCGCGCACCGCCTCGATCAGCGGCGCCACGTCAGCCGTGAACGGCGTGTGGTCGCCGCCAGGGAGCTCGACGAACTCCGCGCCCGGGATCCGTTCCGCGAGGAAGCGGCCAGCGCCGATGTCGACAACCTTGTCGCCGGTCCGGTGGAGGACGAGCGTCGGCACCTGGATGTCGTCCAGCAGCTCGCAGACGTCGATCTCCATGTTGATCCGCTGGAAGTCGGCGAACGTCTCGGGGCTCGCGCTCTCGCGGAAGTAGGAGGCCCAGTCGCGAGCCACGTCGTCGCCGGCCGCCGCGAGGCTCGGCGCGTAGAGGCTCATGACGTCTACGCCGTGCTCCAGGCTGCCCCAGCGGCGCATGTCCCGTTCGATGGCGGCGCAGTACTGCTCCTCGGTGGGGCCGAACGGGTGGTCGTCGGAGCGCAGGAACCGCGCCGAGGTGCCGAAGAGGATCAGCGCGAGGGTCCGGTCGGGATGCCGATTCGCGAAGAGGATGTTCGCCGGGCCCCCGGCGTCGACGCCGAAAAGCGCCGCCCGCTCGGACCCGGCCGCGTCCATCACGGCGCAGACGTCGGCGATCCGCGTCTCGAGGGTCGGCAGATCTCGGACCCGGTCGGACATGCCGGTGCCCCGCTTGTCGAGCTGGATGACGCGGGCGAAGGAGGCGAGGGCCTCGAGGAACTTCCGCCGCCCGGGCAGCCCCCAGCTCAGCTCGACGTGGGAGATGAAGCCGGGCATGTAGACGAGGTCGACGGGCCCCTCGCCGAACACCTGGTAGGCGATGTTGACCTCGCCGCTCCGTGCGAACCGGGTCTCCGGCATGTGCATCTAGCGCAGCTGTTCGCGCAGCGACTGCGCGAAGGCTTCCATCTCGAGCTCCTCGCCGGTGACGTCGGCGAGCAGGTCGTCTGCGTTCAGGCGATGGCCCTCGCCCCAGAGCTCGCGGAGCATGCTGCCGGCCTCGCGGCTCGCGAACCAGTCCGAGCCGAAGCGGTCGCGGAAGTGGTTCCGCAGCTGAGCCTGGAGCGCCCACGAGCGCAGGTAGCCGGTGACGTAGAAGCTCGGGTCGATGTCGCCCAGGTAGTCGGTGGGGCTCGGCTCGATCTTGAGCGCGTCGCCGAGGATCTCGACGTACCGAGCGGACATCGCCTTCTCGTCCAGCTCGCTCGCGGCGTGGAACTCGAGCTCGTACAGGAGCTTCCCGCAGTAGCGGCGGAGGAGGTAGAGCGAGCCGGTGGCGGCCTCGGCTGCGAACTCGTCCGGCCGGGGGAAGTCGAGCCGCCGGGCGAGCCAGCCGGGCTCGAGCAGGAAGTGCTCCATCAGCGTCGCCCAGGCCTCCGTGACCGAGACGTCGCCGAGGCGGCGCGCCTCGACCGGAAGGTCTGGGTTCACGTGCGCGTAGTGCTCGGTGTGGCCGGCCTCGTGGAAGAGCGCGCGCCAGTCGTCCGCGCCGCCCATCGGCTGGATGACGAGCACGACGCGGCCCGGAACCTCGATCGGCGCGCAGAACGCGCGCGGGCTCTTCTTCGGGCGCTGCTCGACGTCGAGCTCGACGTTCTGTTGTGACCGGAGGTCGATCCCGAGGTCGGCCAGGCTCACCTCGAGCGCCGGGATCATCTTCTCGGCGGGGAACGCCTCGTCCCAGCCGGGAGCGCGGAAGACGCGTGCGACGTCCCAGCGCTGCGCCTCGCCGAGACCGACGCCGGCGCGCGTGCGGAACAGCTTGTCCGCCTCCGTCTCGTAGAGCGACTCCGTCGACCCGAGCACGGCGCGGCACTGGTCGGCGAGCTCGTCGAGCCGAAATCCGAACCGGCGGTAGAGGTCGGCGTAGGTCGAGGCGCCCAGCCGCGGAACGGCCTCGTTGAGGATCGCGATCCCGTCGACGTGGATCGGGTTGATGTGTTCCTCGGTGAGGCGGTTGCGCGCGTCCTCCAGGCGCTGCCGGCGGGCCCGGTCGTCCTCGTTCGCGATCGTCGGCCGGATCATCCGGTAGCCGATCGTCTCGCCGTCGACGGTCGTCTCGAGCTGCGCCTCCAGGGTCGCGCTCTTCTCGGCGTGCTCGCGCGTCAGCTCCGCGAGGTAGTTCTCGGACGCGAAGCGCCAGAGCTCCGAGACGCCGGAATCGGTCTCCGCGGCCTGCCCGAGCGCCTGCGCCTGCTCCAGCTCGGAGAGGTCGGGGTACGCGTCGTAGAGCGGCTTCAGGTCGAGCGTGTCCTTGTGGCCGGCGTAGTGGAGGTAGTACTCCTGGTCGAGCTCGGCGACGAACCGGTCGATGCGCTCGCGGTACGTGTCCAGCTCACGGCTGGTCGGAGGAGCGCTGGCCACCGCCGTAGGATAGTCGCGTGCGCCAGATCTCCGTCCGGACCGAGCGGCGCACGCAGCTGCTCGAGATCACGCGGGACGTCCAGGCCGCGCTCGAGGGGGTCGACGCCCCAGCGGCGCTCGTCTTCGTGCCGCACACCACCGCCGGCGTGACGATCAACGAGCACGCCGACCCCGCGGTCGCGCGCGACTTCGAGCGGGCGCTGGAGCGCATGGTCGGCGACGAGTGGGGGTGGGAGCACGTCGAGGCCGGCGAGGAGAACGCGCCGTCGCACATCCGCGCCGCCCTGATGAGCCCGCAGGTCGTCGTTCCCGTCGAGGACGGCCGCCTCGCGCTGGGCACCTGGCAGGGCATCTTCTTCTGCGAGTTCGACGGGCCGCGGGACCGCAAGGTCCTGGTGACTCCGCTCTCGTGATCGAGGTCGACCGTCTCACGAAACGGTTCGGAAAGACGGTCGCCGTCGACGACCTCAGCTTCCGCGTCGCGCCGGCGCGGGTCACCGGCTTCCTCGGGCCGAACGGCGCCGGCAAGACGACGACGCTGAAGGTGATCCTGGGCCTCGCGCGGCCGACGGTCGGAGGCGCGATGATCGAGGGCAAGCCGTACCGCGAGCTCGCCGATCCGCTTCGGCGCGTCGGCGCCGTGCTCGAAACGTCGAACTACCACCCCGGTCGCTCGGGTCGGAACCACCTTCGCGTCCTCGCGGCGGCGGCCGGCATACCGCACTCGCGGGTCGAGGAGGTCCTCGAGCTCGTGGCGATGAAGGGCTCGGCGAAACGGCGCGTGAAGGGCTACTCGCTCGGGATGCGGCAGCGGCTGGGACTCGCCGCTGCGCTGCTCGGCGATCCGGAGGTGCTCGTCCTCGACGAGCCGGCGAACGGGCTCGATCCGGCCGGGATCCGCTGGTTGCGCGACCTGCTCCGCTCGCTGGCGTCCGGGGGCCGCACCGTATTCGTGTCGAGCCACTTGCTCGCGGAGGTGGAGCAGATCGCGGACGACGTCATCGTCATCCACCGCGGCAAGTTCGTCGCGCAGGCGTCGACCGCCGAGCTCGCCGCCCGGGCGGCCGCCCGGGTTCGCGTCCGGAGCCCGCAGGCGGAGCGGCTGCGTGAGCTGCTCGTGGCCCAGGGCGCCGCGGTGGAGCCGCTCGACGATGGCGGCCTCGCCGTCGGGGACACCACCGCCGAGCAGGTCGGAGAGCTCGCCGCGGCGAACGGCATCGTCCTCCACGAGCTCTCGCCGGAGACGGCGACCCTCGAAGAGGCGTTCATGGAGCTCACGGGCGGTGAGACGGTCGCATGAGGCTCCTTCACGCCGAGCTCACGAAGATCCGGACCGCGCCGTGGACGACGGTGACGCTCGTGTTGGCGCTCCTCGCGATCATGGCCCTCGCCGCCGCCGGGATCTCGAACGACGCGGAGAACGGGATCACGGCCGATCCGGAGTCCGACATCATCGACGCGGCCGGGATCTCGACCATCTTCACGCTGATCTTCGGGATCTTGATCGTCACGTGGGACTACCGCCACGGGACGATCACGCAGACGTTCCTCGCGGCACCCCGCCGTGAGCGGGTCATGGCGGCGAAGCTCGTCACGGCGATCGTCCTCAGCCTCGTGCTCGCGGTTCTCGCGCTGACCCTCGCGATCGTGATCGCGAACGTGTGGCTCGGCGACGTGTTCCACTTCACCGACGAGGAGTGGACCCAGGCGAGCAGGATCGTCGCCGGGGCGGGCCTCTGGGCCGTTCTGGGCCTGGGACTCGGTGCGACGCTGCAGACGCAGGTCGGGGCGCTGATCTCGGCGCTCATCTGGTTCCTGGTCGTCGAACAGATCCTCGTCGGCCTCGGGTCGAGGATCTGGGACATCGGTTACTACCTCCCGGGACAGGCGCTCACGCAGTTCGCGAGCGTCGGTGCGCCCGAGCATCTGAGCAGGGCGACCGCCCTGGCGCTGGCAGCGGCCTACGCACTCGGGCTCGCGGCCCTCGGCACGGTCATGGTGCTCCGCCGCGACGTCTAGCGCCGAGGGCAGGCGCTAGCCTGGGCAGGTGGCTGCCCCGGTCGCCAGGGACGACGAGCTCGAGCTCGAGATCGAGTCGCTCGCCTACGGCGGGAACGGCGTCGCGCGCCTGAACGGGTTCGTCGTCTTCGTCCGCCGGGGACTGCCGGGCGACCGCGTTCGCGCGCGGGTGACGAAGGTGCAGCGTCGGCATGCCGAGGCGCTGGCCGTGGAGGTGCTCGAGCCGAGCGCGAATCGCGTCGAGGCGCCGTGCGATCACTACCCGGCCTGCGGCGGCTGCCGCTTCCAGGACCTCGACTACGGCGCGCAGGTGGAGGCGAAGCAGGAGCAGGTCCGCGACGCGCTCACCCGGATCGGCGGCCTCGCCGAGCCGGCGCTCGAGCCGATCCTTCCGGCGCAGTCCGTCTTTCGCTACCGCAACAAGCTGGAGTACTCGTTTGCACCCGGCCCGTCCGGGCCGGTGCTGGGGTTCCACAAGGCCGGCCGCTGGGACGAGGTGATCGACGTCGCCGAGTGCTGGCTGACGACGGACCTCGGCAACCGCGTTCGCGAGGCCGTGCGTTCGTGGGCGCGCGAGAGCGGGCTGCCGGCCTACGACCAGGCCGAAGGAACCGGGTTCCTCCGCCACCTCGTCGTCCGCGAGGGACGGAACAGCGGGCAGATGCTCGTCCAACTCGTCACCGCGCCGGGACAGTGGGACCGGGACGGCTTCGTCTCCTCACTTCGCCGGTTCCCGGATGTGCGCTCGATCCACCACTCGGTCAACGACCGGCCGGCCGAGGTGACGAACCTGCCGACCGCGCTCCTGTGGGGGGAGGACGCGATCGAGGAGGATCTGCTCGGCCTGCGCTTCCGCGTCCGGCCGAACGCGTTCCTCCAGACGAACACGGAGATGGCGGAGCGGCTCTACGACCTCGCGATCGAGGCGGCCGGGCTGACGGGCGAGCAGACCGTCTGGGACCTCTACTGCGGGATCGGGACGATCGGCTTGTCGATGGCCTCGCGCGCGCTGACCGTCTGGGGCGTCGACGTCTCGGAGGAGTCGATCGCGTGCGCGCTCGAGAACGCCGATCTGAACGGGCTCGCGAACGCCGCGTTCTTCGCGGGCGACGTGGGGCAGGCGATCGAGGAGCTCCGCGACCGGTCGGGCGACCCCGACGTCGTCGTCGTCGACCCGCCACGGGCCGGCCTGTCGAGCAAGGCCGTGCGTCGGCTGGGCCGGATCGGCGCGCCGCGGATCGTCTACGTCTCCTGCAACCCCACCACGCTCGCGGGGAACGTCAAGCAGTTGCGCGACGACTGGGGCTACCAGCTGAAGCGAGCCCGGCCGGTGGACATGTTCCCGCACACGCCGCACGTCGAATGCGTCGCCCTCCTCGAGCGGAGCTGAGCCGAGGAGGCGCCGCCGCGCAGGTCTCCTTTGGGCCCGTCCTGGGGTCTGACCCCAGGCCATGGCCCGGCTGGCGAACACGGCCGGCGGCCGAGTACGGGCGATGGCTTTGCCATGCGGAGCTCCGGCCGAACCGGACGTGGCCGCGGGTCTGACCCCGAGACATGCCTCGGCGGGCGAGACCGGGACTACGCGGACGCTGCCTTCGGCCTCCGGCGCCACGCCTGGAACTCACGCCACAGGAGGTCGGCGTTCGGGATCAGGAAGCCGAACGCGAGCCCGGGCAGGGCGGGGAGGCCCGCCGACTCCCAGACGACGCCGATCACCATCGTCAGCCCGAGGGACAGCGTCAGCGCGACGAAGGTCCACCCGACCCGGAGGTTCCACCGCGCGGCCGCGGCGAGGAAGAGGGCGAAGAAGAGGAGATCGGGCGGCCCGAGCAGCGCCGCGCTCGACTCCCCCGGGTGCGGGAACTCGAAGGCGACGCGGTCGAACAGGCTCGGCTTCTCCTCGACGATGTGCCCGGTGGGCCCTCGCCATACGGAGACCGCGTCGATCCACGGGATGATCAGCGCGACGAGCGCGACCCACAGGACGCTCTCGAAGTAGCCGAGGAACCAGAAGCCGACCGTCGTCATCAGGGCGAGCTTCGAGAAGCTCGAGAGCGACTCCAGGTCGGCCGCCTCCAGCAGCACGGTCAGCACGAGGAGCGCGACGGCGAGAAGCAGCAGCCCGTGCGCGTGCCGGTACGGGAGCGCGAGGTAGACGAGCGCGAAGATCGCCGGGATCAGGCAGAGCGCGAGGAACGCGACGTCCCACCACGTCGAGAGATCGACGACGTCGTCGTGCCACGTGTAGTACGCCGCGAGCGCGGCCGCCAGGACGGCGAACGCCGCGACCCGCGGGCTCAGTAGGGCGGCAGCTCTGCCCACCAGGGGCCGAGCGTCTTCAGCGCTCGCCAGAAGCGTGTCTTCGCCGCCTGCTCGTCGAGCGAGGCGTCGATGTCGGGGACTGAGAGCGCCTCGATCGTCGGCGTCCACTGCTGGAGCTCGCCCGGCTTCGCATCGAGCTCCGACGAGAGCGGGAAGTCGAGCTCGTTGAGGAAGCCGAGCGCGTCCTCTCCCATCACGACCACGAGCTTCGGCTGGACGATGTGCAGCTCCCGCAGAAGCCATCCCGCCGCCTGCTCCTCGTCGCCGCCGTCGAACTTGAAGCAGTTCGTGCCGTAGACCGCCAGCGGGTCGATGTTCAGCCGCTGGAGCGACTTCACGAGCGCCTGTCCGGCGCGCCCGAAGAACGCGACGCCCTCCTGGATCTCCGAGTGCTGCGGCCGGAACTTCAGGAGGAAGATGTCGGCGAGCGGATGCCCCGAGCCGATGGCCGGCACCCTGCCCTCACCGGCACGGCGGATCTCGTCACCGAGCTCGTTGGTCTCGGTGATCGCCTTCTGCAGGTAGCGCTCGTGGATCTCGTCGGTGGCAGGCACGGTCCGCATGGATCAGGTTCTGCTCTCCAACACCCTTTCCTTGACCTGGGCGGTCCACTTGAGCGCCTGGAGGTAGGCGAGCGAGCGCGGGCGGCGGAGCACCTCGGCGGTGCGGATGCTGGCGAGGAACTCCTCCTTGTCGTGGAAGGCGCGCATGCGCAGCCCGCCGGTCCCCACGCCCTGCAGGACGTGCGCGTCGGAGCCCGCGCCCATCGTCAGGTTGTACTTGCGGGCGAAGCGGAGCGCCTCGTCGTTGTAGACCTCGAAGAGCAGCCGGGCGTTGTAGACCTCGAAGACGTCGATCGCCGAGAGGTGGCGGTGGATCGTCCGCGCGCTCGGGATCGCGTGCATGCGGTCGAACGGGTGGGGGAGGTAGACGACGCCGTTCTGCTCCTTGATCGCGGCGATCGTGTCCGCGAAGGACATGCCGCGCGGGATCGCGCGCTCGAGGAAGAGCCCGATCACCTCGCCCTGCCCGTCGGTCTTGACCTCCTCGCCGGGGATGACGACGAGGCCGGTGCCGCGGGCCGCCTCGACCGCGGCGAGTGCGCCGTCGAACGCGTTGTGGTCCGTGACGGCGATCGCGCCGAGGCCTTCGGCGACCGCATGCCGAACGAGCTCGGCCGGCTCGATCCGGCAGTCGTGGGAGGACGACGTGTGCATGTGCAGGTCGCACGTGATCCACTCGCGGTCGGCGAGGGGGTCGGCCGGGCGCGGGAGGCGCCTCCTGCCGGCGAGCGACCGGTAGAGCTCGTCCAGGTCGCGCCCGAGCGCGGCGAAGCTCTCGCCCTCGGCGGCGCGCCGTCCCGCGGCGGCGGTCTCCCCGCGCAGCTCGGGGCTCTCGGCGAGCCTGGCGACGGCGGCCGCGGCGAGCGCGGGCTGGTCGAGGACGCCCGGCGGCGAGGCGACTGCGGCCCCGGCCGCCGTCGCCTCCAGCGTCACCCGGCGGAGGCCCGCGAGTGCCGGCACGAAGATCGGCGCCTCGTTGAGGATCGGCGCGCGGGTGGCGCCTGAGCGCGCGGTACGGACATGGACGCGGCCCCGGAGGCCAGACGGGATCGAGGGTCGGCCCGCCAGCGCCTTCGTGCGCAGGAGCGTGAGCTCCCAGCCCGGCAGCTCCTTCATGATCGAGTACAGCCCCTTCGTGAGGAGCCGTTCGCCCGGTCGCCACTCGCAGACGATCACGTCGCGCTTCTCGACCGGGTGGAAGAGCTCCGTGTCGATCCCCAGCGGCGTCAGGCGGTAGTCCCCGGGAAAGCGGAGCGCCGCCGCCGCGGCCGTCTCGGGTGAGACCGCGAGCAGCGCGTCGATCCGTGAGAGCAACCGTCCCCGCTGCGCCTTCCCCGGCGGATAGCCGAGCCGCTCCGACGAGAAGAAGCTCGCGACCGACAGTGCGTGGCTGTCGCGCAGCGCGACGTAGGAGAGGCTCGG